>NZ_JBIQWA010000004.1:0-543399 GCF_046591575.1 Marivita sp. S0852 | reverse complement strand
GGCCAAGATCTTTCCCGCACCGCAGCAAACGCGCAAAGCCTGACCAGAAAGGCGCTCGCGCTCTGTTCAGCGCATCACTTTCTGCGCTCGCAAACGTTAGTTTTTCCACAGAATCGGCGGGAAGCTGCCGTTTGCCGCGGGAGCGAAAAATCGGAGGAAGTTCAGCTATTTCCGACATTCGAGATTGAAGCGACCGCACTGAACACATTATCGCCACTCTCTCAAGTTCTGGAGTCGCTCCACGACCTTTTCGATGGTGCAGATTCTCCGTTTGAGGTAGAAGCTATCGCAAGCTGAACCGTCATCTTGATTTCGACGCAGGCCTTGGAGCAATGAGCTTTTTCGGAAAGGAGGAGCAGGTGATGACTACACGACAGATTCTTGCCCTCCTCAATTCGCACATCGAGGGCGACGAAGATCAGTTCCTTTCAGTGGCTTTGCAGATCGCCGCGCAACAGGCGCGCGAGGGGCGGGCCGATGACGCGGAGAAGCTAAAGCGTGTCGTGCAGAAGGCGCGCGATCAGCGGCGGCTTGGCGCTCCGACAGGGGTACAGACGCCGATTCCGATGGCTCGCCCACGGGCCGAACTTCAGGGGCTTGTCGAGAGCACTTTCCCAAAGATTACCTTGGGCAGCATGGTGCTGACCGACGATGTGCGGAACCGACTCGCCCGTGTGGTCCGTCAGCAAGAAGAACGCGCCACGTTGCGTCAATTCGGTCAGAAGCCCACAACCCATTTGCTTCTCGTTGGGCCTCCCGGAACAGGCAAGACAATGACGGCCTCGGCGTTGGCCGGTGAGCTTCGGTTGCCCTTGTTCACCGTTCGGCTTGAGTCCCTTTTCAGCCGGTTCTTCGGGGAGACCGCAGGCAAGCTCCGGATGCTGTTCGATCAAATTGCCCAGATGCGTGGCGTGTATCTTCTAGACGAGTTCGACGCTATAGGCGCTCGCCGAGGTGATCCGAACGACATTGGCGAAATTCGCCGGGTCCTGAATTCGGTTCTCGCATTCATGGAAGAACCGAATTCGACGGATAGCGTTGTGCTGGCCGCGACAAACCATGTTGAAATTCTAGACGAGGCCTTGGCTCGCCGGTTTGACGAGGTGGTGGAATATTCGCAGCCCAAAACCGAAGCGGCGCGGGCGATTATTGAAAAGCGGCTTGGCAAGTTCAAGTTGAGCGCGAGGTCTTGGTCCTCATTGGAGCCGGCATTGGCCGGGTTGAGCCCGGGCGAGCTTGTACGCGCCACGGACTCTGTGGTGAAGGACGCAATTATTGACGGCGTGACAAAGATTTCGGCTGACTCCCTGCGCTCGGCCCTGCATGATCGCCAGACCCTTAAGGGGAAGTTTCGCAAAGGCGCGAACCTATAGCCGTGCACGCTGAGCGTGAATGGTGAACCCAATAAAATTGGAAGCAGGGTCTGATGGCGGATCAAAGTGATTTCGACGCGCGTAAGCATGTACACATCCCGTTCGACGTGTTCCGGGACGAGGTTGGTTATTCCTACCCGAAGCAAAAGATGGACAAGAAGCCGCTTCGGGAAGATTACGCGGCACACGCCCAGAACCTTCTCGACCAATTGGCTGCCGCGTTGGGTGAGATACCTGGGGCGGGGCACGACAACCGTTTGCCCGTCGAGGGGCTGAAGCCCGGGAAGATTGTTGAGGTGGGCACCATGCCGCCGCAATCTGCCCGCTCTGGCGCGGTGAAACTGCCTAAGAACTTCGAGTTTCCGCAGGAAGATGTGGTGGTGCTTCGATCAGATCGGCGAGACGACCGAACGGAAAGCGCCCTCATTTTTGTACCGGATGACGCCCGCGCTTTTCTGCGGGGCAGGCTTCAGGGGTATGGAAAAGACCCTGGAAACCAGGCACGGCAGGACCTTGACCGATTTGAGCGGATTGAGACGATCCAATCCGCAGTGGCACGGTCCCTCTTCGTTGGTCCGGCGGACTTCGATTCTTCCGATGCCGTTTGGTGGGAACTCTGGGTGCGCGGTGGCGCGAATATAGCCGAAGGTGTCTCTGCGGCGGCTCAGCATGCAGACCTTGAGGTTCATCAGGACCGCCTCTTTTTCCCGGATACGACCGTTCTTTTCGTGCACGGATTGGCGGCCACGGCAGCGGATTTCGCTGGCAGGGTGCTGGGAGCGCTTGTGGAAGTGCGAAGGTCAACCGCCACGATTGAGCCTTTCCTCGACAGGCAGGGCAATGGTGTCGGACCGGAGGATTGGGTTGCCGATCTTGTGAATCGGGTTAACCCGCCGCCTGCGGACGCAAATGCGGTCTGCACATTGGACACTGGTGTTGCGGGTGGGCACCCGCTGATCGCTCCCGGGCTGCGCGGGGCTTGGGCCTATGATGCGGCTTGGGGGACCGATGATCACCATCCAGATGGCGGACATGGCACGCCGCTGGCCGGACTGGCGCTCTATGGGGACTTAGAGGCCCTAATGAACGACATGCGGCAGGTGGAGCTTTCCCATGCAGTCGAGTCAATGAAGCTCCTGCCGCCGCCCGGATTTGCGGATACTGCACCGCCCAATCGTGGTGTGGTCACTGAGGGTGCCGTGTCTCTTGTCGAGGTAGAGCGACCGAATGTGCGGCGGGTCTTTTGTATCGCAAATTCATCTGGTTTCTACCCACCCGACCGTCCGTCAACTTGGAGTGGAGCTCTAGATCAAATTACCTCAGGGGCAATGCCCGGTGATCAGGAGCCGGGGGTCCAAGCCGCAGAACGCCCTAAGCGCATGGTTGTGGTTGCTGCCGGAAATATGCTCGGCGGAATGCTGGATGACGTAATTCAAACGCATCCGTTAGAAGACCCATCGCAAAGCTGGAACTCGCTCACCATTGGTGGGTTTACTCGAAAAGAAACACCTCCTGTCACGCCGCCGGGCCTTGGTGTGGCGGTTCCGGCAAATCATCGAAGCCCTTTCAGCCTAGGCTCAACAGAACTTGCAAATGATTTGACGCCGATCAAGCCCGAGGTTTTGTTCGAAGCTGGCAACATGTCGGTTGATGCATTCAATTTCTGCCTTTGGCAACCGTCCTTATCACTGCTTGCCCCCGGCTCCGATGTGTTCAACCAACCGCTTGTGCCATTTTGGGCGACCAGTGCGGCTGCAGGGATGGCGGGGAATTTCGTGGGTGGCTTGCAGGCTGCCCTGCCTGATCTGTGGCCCGAGACGCACCGGGCGTTGACTGTAGATTCTGCCTCGTGGCCCGAGCCGATTCGAAAGCACTTTATTGGTCCGCGCGGTGCGCATTGGAAAGGCGGGAGCAAAGGAAAGAAGCAAAAGGCCCTGCGTGAGTTCGGTTATGGTGTTCCGAACCTTCAACGAGCCGTGTTCTCGGCGCAGAACGATGTGACGCTTGTGGCGCAGGCTCCGATTCAGCCCTTCGCCCCCAGTGATGCAGGCGGCCCGCCAGTTTTCAACGAAATGCACTTTTATGACCTCCCGTGGCCGAAGGCAGCCCTGGAAGAGATTGAAAATGGCATTGTCATGATGAAGGTCACTCTTTCCTATTTCATTGAGCCGAATCTTTCTGGCCGCGCCGCAACCCGCCCCGAGACTTACCGTTCGTTCGGGCTTCGATTTGCCATAAAGAAACGCTCGGATACAAAACAACAGTTCCTACGGCGCGTTTCTGGGCATCAGGAAAAGGGCACCCCGCCTGCGGAGACGGAAAAGGATTGTTGGCTCCTTGGCCCAAAAGCGGTGCAAGCCGGTTCGCTCCACTGTGACCTGTGGCGGGGCAAGGCGATTGACCTCGCGTTGCACGACGCGATTGCGGTCTATCCTGTCACCGGGTGGTGGAAGACCCATTCAGGGCAGAAGCGTTTCAATGACAAGGGGCGCTATGCGTTGGTGATTTCGATTTCCGCGCCAGGACAGCCCGTCGACCTTTACACTGAAATCAGTGCGATGGTTGAAGCCAAACAGATCGAAGCGTTGGTCTGACCACGACCCGCCAAACGAATGACAGCTTATGAGGGCGGCAACTGCAGCATTACGGGACGGTTTTGGATGTCTTCTTTGGGCCGAGTCTGCCTAACCCGAATTTCACTGTTTGCCCATTTCCTCGGCGAGGCGCTACAGATATAGCTAAAAAATGAAGCTTAAGCGCGTTCTTGAAAAACTGTCTGATCTTGCAAGCCGCAGTGTGATCCCACAGGGGGTCATTGACGAGGGGCGCATATTTTCACTGGGCGTTTTCGTGAATGAAGAGCACCTGCACGGTCGTGTTGTGGATGTAGTAGAAGGCCTTAGGGAACATGTTGGCCAGCCCTTTGAACTGCACCCATGGGCCTTCCTCTACGACATCTCAACATTCAAACAAGACGGTAGAACTTCCCCAATAACGGTTGTGGGGGTTGTCTGGCCTCAAGCTGATGGCTCTGTGGTTGTCAAAGACTTCATAGCTATGCCCAAAGGTCTGCGCTTGATGAAGCAATTTCTGTTCCGACATACACCTGCCGGAACGACGGTAAATGTCGCGGGAGGCGACGGGAGCCAGGAGGACCGCGTCGCTGGATCACTTTACCCACCGGCAATTGCAATGCTAAACACCCGTGGATGCAGCATCGACCTAAGACGTGCGCCAAATATTGAAAACGCACGACGTAAGCGGCAGGGCAAGACAGCGATACCTGCACATTATGCCGTTGACGCATCTGAGTATTTCACTGCGCTCGGTTCTGCAAAAAACACAGCAGATCGCGGCGGGGCCCACGCAAGCCCGATCCCTCACCTGCGTCGTGCTCACGAACGTATCCTACCAAATGGAAAACGTATCTGGATACCATCTGCCTTGATCAATGTGCGAAACGAGGGCGACATTGCTTTCGTTGAACGTCGAAAATCGTACCGACGTGGCGAAATGCGACAAGAGAGACAATAGAGACAAGAGACAAGTGGCTGACATTGTCTTCGGCCGCCCAAAACTTTCTGCTCGTCGACAGATGGCCGCTTTTGAGAAGCTGTACTGCGGCGTTAAACTGAAATTGAATGTCGACAATGGGCCGGGAGCGTTAGGAGACGTGAGGGCAGACCTCCCGGGAACCATGCTCCCTTCCTGCGCAGAACGAACCTTCTGGCGCCTTGATGCCGAAGGTCCGGTTGGGTCGGAAATGCTTGGCATTTGGGTCGGAATTGCTTGGCACGGCCCACTTACAAGGTTCAGAAAATTCGCCGGGAAGAGTCGGAAATGCACGACATTCGACAAACCAAGAAGATCATGCGCTTACCTTAAATCACCCCAAGTGGCATTTGGGTGGTTTGAGGCTTGGGGTAACGTCTGGGGCAACAGAAAATGCCTGCAGTCGGATGGTGCCGCGATTACATGTCTTGCCAGCTTCAAGGTGAATCACCTGCGCACGGCAAAAAGAATAATGGCCAGCCCCGCTCCTACATGTGCTGACCTGCACCGCGCCCCGGCATAGGTGCAGGGCCGTGCCTTATCGGGGTTCTAGGGTCAGGATGCATTGATTTTCAACGCGTTGCGTGTTTCACGGCTCGGAAAACGGAGCGGTAACATGAGCGACCTTTTCTGGCTGACCGATGAGCAGATATTCGAGCCGCCTCAGTAAACGCCAGCGTCGCCCGCATAGCGGGTTTTGGCCCGGACAGTGGTGTGGGTCGTAAAGCTGCGATGGTCGGCCCGGACAGTCTCCGGGCCGACTGCGACAGTGAGATCAGGCCGAGAGGTCCATGACCATTCGGCCTTCTATCTTTCCGGCCTTCATCCGATCGAAGATCGTGTTGACGTCATCCAGCGAGGCCGTTTCGATCGTGGCTTTCACCTTGCCGTCGCTGGCGAAATCGAGCGATTGCAGGAGATCGAGCCGTGTGCCCACGATGGAGCCGCGCACAGTAACGCCATTCAATACCATACCGAAGATGTTGAGCGGGAAATCCCCCGGCGGCAGGCCGTTCAGGGCAACCGTGCCGCCGCGATCCACCATGCCAATGGCCTGCTCGAAGGCCTTTTCGCTGACCGCCGTCACCAGGATGCCCTGAACGCCGCCGCCGGTTTCGCGTTTGACCTCGGCTGCCGGATCCTCGCTCGTGCGGGCGTTGACGGTGATCTTGGCCCCAAGGCGTCGGGCAAGGTCGAGCTTGGCATCGTCGATATCGACCGCAACCACGTCGAACCCCATGGCGACGGCGTATTGCACCGCCATATGCCCAAGCCCGCCGATGCCGGAGATGGCGACGGTGTCGCCCGGGCGGGCATCCGTCATCTTGAGACCCTTGTAGACGGTCACGCCAGCGCAAAGAACCGGCGCGATCTCGTTGAAGTCTATATTGCCCGGCAGATGGCCGACATAGTTGGGATCGGCCAGGACGTAATCCGCGAAGCCGCCGTTCACGGAATATCCGGTGTTCTGCTGGCTTTCGCACAGCGTTTCCCAACCGCCCAGGCAATGGCGGCAGTGACCGCAGGCTGTATAGAGCCACGGCACACCGACGCGGTCGCCCTCTTTTACGTTGGTCACACCCTTGCCGACGGCCGAGACGAACCCGACCCCTTCATGGCCCGGAATGAAGGGCGGTTCGGGCTTGACCGGCCAATCGCCCTCGGCTGCGTGCAGGTCTGTGTGGCAGACGCCCGAGGCTTGAATGGCCACCTGGATCATGCCGGGTTCGACCTCGGGGATTGGGGCTTCCTCGATCCGGAGAGGTGCACCGAATTCGCGGACCACGGCAGCTTTCATTGTTTTCGACATTGTTTTTCCTCCTTAGAAAAAGCCAAGCTTGTTGGGGTTGTAGCTGACCAGCATGTTCTTGGTCTGCTGATAGTGATCGAGCATCATCTTGTGGTTCTCGCGCCCGATCCCGGATTGTTTATAGCCGCCAAACGCGGCATGGGCGGGATAGGCGTGATAGTTGTTGACCCAGACACGGCCCGCCTCGATCCCCCGGCCCATGCGGTAACAACGGTTGGCGTCGCGGCTCCAGACACCGGCGCCCAGGCCGTACATGGTGTCGTTGGCCAGCGCCAAAGCCTCGGCCTCGTCCTTGAAGGTCGTGACCGACACGACTGGGCCGAAGATCTCTTCCTGAAAGACGCGCATCTTGTTGTGGCCCTTCAGGATCGTCGGCTCGATGTAGAAGCCGCCGGAGATGTCGCCTGAAACATCGGCGATACCGCCGCCCGTCAGCACCTCGGCCCCTTCCTCGACACCGATGGTGAGGTAGGACATGATCTTGTCGCGCTGCTCCTCGCTGGCCTGAGCGCCGACCATGGTTTCCATGTCGCGCGGATCGCCTTGCTTGATGGCTTTCACCCGCGCGATGCAGCGTTCGATGAAGTCCTCGTAGATATCTTCCTGAATCAGGGCACGGCTGGGGCAGGTGCAGACTTCGCCCTGATTGAAGGCAAACAGCACGAACCCCTCGACCGCCTTGTCGAGGAAGACGTCATCCTCGGCCATGATGTCTGAAAAGAAGACGTTGGGCGACTTGCCGCCAAGTTCCAGTGTGACCGGGATCAGGTTTTTGGTCGCCGCCTGCATGATCTTGCGGCCAGTCTCGGTCGAGCCGGTAAAGGCGATCTTGGCGATGCGCGGGCTTTCGGCCAGCGCCGCGCCGACCTCGCCGCCGTAGCCGTTGACCACGTTCAGCACGCCGTCCGGCAGAAGATCTGCGATCAGTTCGGCCAGCACGAGGATCGCCGCCGGGGTCTGCTCGGCTGGTTTCAGAACGACGCAGTTGCCAGCCGCCAAGGCCGGGGCGAGCTTCCAAGCCGCCATCAGGATCGAGAAGTTCCATGGGATGATCTGGCCGACCACGCCGAGCGGTTCATGGTAATGATAGGCCACGGTATCGGCATCGATCTGGGACATCGTGCCTTCCTGCGCCCTGAGCACCCCGGCGAAATAGCGGAAATGGTCGATGGCGAGCGGGATATCGGCCGCCGTCGTCTCGCGGATCGGCTTTCCGTTGTCCCAGGTTTCCGCTCGCGCCAGAAGATCGAGATTCTCCTCCAGCCGGTCTGCGATCCTGAGAATTGTGTTCGCCCGCTCCGTCGCGGAAGTGGCGCCCCATTGCGCCTTTGCGGCATGCGCGGCGTCGAGGGCCAGGTCGACATCGGCCCGGCCCGATCTGGCGACCTGACAGAGGGTCTGCCCGGTGATCGGGGTGATGTTGTCGAAATAGGCACCGTCGACCGGTGTCACGAATTTGCCGCCGATGAAATTGTCGTATCGGTCCCGGAAGGGTGAGGCGTAAACGCTTTCGGGTTTGCTCATCTCGTTCATGGTTTTCCTCCTTTGACGAACCGGAACCTCCTCCCGGTTCGATATCCAGCATGTCACAGAGGTATCGGGCGGCGGAATGCAGCCAGGCAGGACCGTTGGGCCGTCCTGTCTCATCAGTGAGACAGTTGGCTGGTCTTACCGTTCGATTCCGAGTTTGCGCATCTGCCGATAGAGCGTGGCGCGTCCGATCCCGAGCAGACGGGCCGCCTTCGAGACGTTGCCATCCGCGCGCGCGAGCGCCCGCATGACCGTTGCCCGTTCGGCCTTTTCAAAACCCGTCGGGCCGTCGCCTCGCCCGAACAGGTCAACCGTCGGTCGGGGTTTGATCGGTCCGGTCGGCTCCAGCCCGAACATGCGGCGCGCGGTGCGGGTGGCACCGATCACCAGATCGTCTTCGTTCACCGCCAGAAGCGCTGTCGAATCCGCCCTGTCCGGGCCCGCCATGACGATCCGCGCATTCGGGAAGGTCGATCTGAAATGGCAGGTTTCGATGGCCTGGGCGGACTGCGATACCGCGGCGGACAGCAACCGGTTGAACCCCTCGGTTTCGTCCACACGCGCAGACGAGACGTCGAGTGCTGCCAGAATATGCCCATCCGCTCCGAAGATCGGCGCGTCCATGCAGCTGAGGGCCGTGTTGCGCGCGAAGAAATGATCGTCCCTGTGGATGGTCACCCGGCGCTTTTCGGCCAGGCAGGTGCCGATCCCGTTCGTGCCCTCGCGCGCCTCGCTCCAGTCGGCACCGGGATGCAGCCCCCAATCGCGGAAGGTATCGGCATCCGCATCGGTGCATCTGAGGTCGAGCACGATCCCGACCGCATCGGTCAACAGAACCCCGCAACCTGACGCGGCGACAAGGTTGAAGAGCTGATCCAGCTTCGGCGTTGCCAGCGCAAGTAGCCGGCCGAGTTCCTCCCGACGTCGGTCCAACTCGTGCGTTTCGATCAGATAAGGCGTTTTGTCATTGGACGGATCGAGGCCATAATGCTCCATCGAGCGCCGCCAGGAGGCCGCCAAAGGCGACCGCGCCGCATCGGCCCCGGACTCGACCGCGCGGATGACCCTGTCTGCATGATGCACTTGGTGCCGCATGATATGTCCTCCCCTGTGAGGCAGAGAGCGATTGGAACCGGGACAAGCGTACCGCATGGCGCGTTCCACGCCACTTTATTGCCTTCTTTGCGGATCGTAACAGATTCGACCCTTGATTTGACCCGAATGGATGATGTCGCCTTGAATGAGCGGTATTGCGCATATCATCGTGACCGTCGCTTGACATCGGTTCACTGTGTCAGCCCGAATTCACGCAGGGCCGAAGGTTCAGATGTGCAGGCCCGGAAACTGTTTGGTACGATGAATTCGTGTTATTTTGCCGAGGTGGACAAAATCTGCTCAAGTGTTTGCATCAAGTCTTGTTCGTTGACGGGTTTCGCCAGACGTTTTGCAGATTTAAGGGGGTCAGGCATGTCCATAATTTCTGGAGAATAGCCGGTCAGGAACACGATCGGCACACCCATTTCCTGCAATTCGAGTGCGACGGGAAGGCTGTGTTCATCGCGACCAAGGTTTACATCAAGAAGCGCAAGATCAGGTCGGTTTGTCTTTAAAACCTTGCGCGCCTCTGACAGTGACCGACACGGCCCAAGAACGGCGTATCCCCGTGCTTCAAGGGTCAATTCCATGTCCATGGCGATGATTGCTTCATCTTCCAATAGTAAGATCTTTGGCGCAGCCATGTTTCCCTCTTTGCGCGTTCTACTTTAGACAAATGGATCAAACACCAATTCGATCCGGGCCGTCGGATATCGGAATGTGTGGTGCTTTGTTGCTGACACATAGGGCCAGCAAAACCCCATTGGAGCGTCAAGGAAGGATTGCGATGATCCGTCCTTCGAAGAACAGCAAGACGCATAGAAATCCTATGGCACCGATTGCCATTCCGATCAGCAGCGCACGATTGCGTTTGTGTTCGGCGTAAATGCGCGGCTCATGGTTTCCTTGCCCATTTGCGTCATCTGGAGTTTTTGGCACGGGTGCCTCCAATTCGTGGGGCGCAAGCAGCGGTCTTGGCTGGATTGCACGTGACACTCGCGCCCGGACCGCCGCTTGTGTGTCACGCCATCAGCCGCGTTCGTTCGGGTCTTCCTCGATCGCGGTTTTCAGCTTTTGGGCAAGGGCGGTATCTGCATCGGCGTCATCAATAGCCGCAGCCACATCTTCCGGCGGAGACCCGTCGGTGTCCGCATGGGTGGGATCGCCGTGCTTGCCCGCGTCGGACTTCAGCGAATGGTGATTTTTCGAACCAGGATAGTCGGTCGAAATGTCTTCGGGATCGGGTTTTGTCGCCATGGTGAAACGCTCCTTGGGGTAGGTTGGAAAGATCAGGCTGGCGTGGATGTGGTTGCATCAGATGTCGGGCGTGCGCCGACAAAGGCCCAGGCATTATCTGCTTCGCTTGCATCAAAGGCGCGGGCTTCGACCGGGATCACCTTGTCGGACCATTCAATCATCTTGCCGGCCCGGTCTGGGGCTGCGATCACGGCATAGCGCCGGACCTTGGACCACGACCGCATATGCGCTTTCATCACGTCCCCGTCAAACATCGCGTCCATGTCGCGCCCGGTCATGCCGCCCATGTCGATCAGCATGTCGACCTTGTCTTCGGTCGTGTCGAACACCTTGTTCATGTACTCGGCCATTGCCTCAAGATCGTCGTCATCGACATGGCCAGTGATCCGGAATGCGTGCAAATTGGGGGCCGTGGTTTCGATCTTGGATATCGACCCGTGTTTAAATGTGCTCATCTCAGCAACCTCCTAAGCGATCAAGCCCGCAGGAAATATGCAAGCGGGACAGGTTTCATTGCTGATAGAACACCCGCCATGTCTTTCCGGTTCCCAGATAAAATTGAAGAGACCTACGCCGGACTCCGATCACCAACGGCCGGTTGAAAATATGTATGACAGGCGTAAATTTATCGTGACACGTCACTGGGGGTGTGTCAGTCTTGGTTGACACTCTATCTGCTCGGATCTTCTGAAGCGCCTTTGGTGCCACGCCGCTCCCTGCCTTTACGGACCTGCGGCCCATGACTCCTCGCGACATTTCAAACGACACACCCATCGTGGGCATTGGTGCCTCTGCTGGTGGGCTGGAAGCGCTGCATGCGTTTGTTCGGGCAATCCCGAAACAAAGCGGTGCATGCTATGTGATCGTGCAGCATCTTTCCCCGGATCAGCAGTCGATCATGGATCAGCTTCTGCAACCCGATTGCGCGATCCCGGTGACGCAGATCACCGACGGGGAAGAGGCGAAACCCGATCACGTGTATATCGTGCCGCCGGGTGTGACGCTGCGCCTGACGGATGATCATTTCAAGCTGGACCAGCGAAACAAGACCCGTGCTGTGTTCCGGCCTATCGACCTGTTTTTCACATCGCTGGCCGAGGTGAAGGGCAGGGACGCCTATTGTGTCGTCCTGTCCGGGACGGGCAGCGATGGCACCGAAGGGTTGAAGACCGTCAAAGCGCAGGGGGGCTATGCGCTGGTGCAAGACAGCGGCGGCGCGCGGTTCCCCGGCATGCCGGACAGCGCCAAGGCCACAGGGCTCGTCGATATGGTGCTGCCTGCGGGGCAAATCCCAGGACGCCTGACCGAAATCATGCATCACCGTCGCCGTCTGATGGGCGATGAGGCGCAAGAGGCCTTGCGGCACACGGTCGAGAAAAACCTGAGCGAGATCACCGCGCTTTTGGCAGACGCGTCGGGCAATGATTTCTCGGAATACAAGCCTGGAACGCTTGTCCGGCGGATCGAACGGCGCATGAATCTGATGCGGATCGGCAAGGTTGAGCAGTTTCTGGAAACCTTGCGCGCCGACCCTTCGCAGGCCGAGCTTTTGGCGCAGGAATTTCTGATCGGCGTGACCCAGTTCTTCCGCGATCCCGCAGCGTTCGAGGCGCTGCGCAAAAAGGTCGTGCGCCCGTTGGTCACGCGCGATCAGAGCAACATTCGTGTGTGGGTGCCGGGCTGTTCCTCGGGAGAGGAAGCCTATTCCATCGCGATGCTGTTTCTTGAAGAGATCGAAGCCGCAGGCACACGCCAGAACCTGCAGGTTTTTGGCACAGATATTGATGTGCCAGCCCTAATCGCGGCGCGGGCCGGGGTCTTTTCGCCCGCTGCGGTCGAGGTCATGGGCGAAAAACGGCGGGACCGGTTCTTTTCGGTCGACGCGGGCCACTACCGCGCAAAACCGACGTTGCGGGAAACCTGCGTATTCGCGCCGCACAATCTTGTTCAGGACCCGCCGTTTTCGCGGCTTGACCTGATTTCGTGCCGCAATCTGATGATCTATTTGTCGTCGGACCTGCAAAAGCGTGTCATTCCGCGCATGCATTTTGCCTTACGCGACGGGGGGCATCTGTTCCTGGGCCCGTCCGAGGGTATTTCGGGCGAGGACGATTTGTTCAGCGTGGTTGACAAGACGCACCGCATTTTCGCGCGCAACAACAATACCGGCACGCGCTATTCGGCGCTCACAGATCCGGTGCCGCGTCCGCGCCCGCTTGAACATAGCGTGACGCGGGATGCCATGATGTCGGTCTCGTCTGCGCAGTCGGAAAAAGCGCGCGAAGCGGTGGCCGAGCATGAATTCCTCAGCCGCTTTGCCGCGCCCTTTGCGCTGATCACAGCCAGCGGTGATATTGTGTATCTATCGACCCGCATGACCGATTTCGTGGCCCCCGAACATGGTGTGCCGTCCAGCAACATTGATGCCTATCTTAAACGCGAACTGCGTTTGCCGGTGCGCAACGCCATGCGCGAAGCGAAAGAGACGGGCGAGATCGTGAAGTTCGAAAACATCCTGATCGACGATGCAGGCACGCCGATGTTTGTGGATATTAGCGTCGGCCGCACCCGGCAGGATGACGGGCTGTACCTGCTGTCGCTCAATCTGGTGCGGCATGTCGAACCGGGCACCGCAAGCGACGCCATCGCAAAGCGCGATGCGTCTGATCAGGACATGCTGGAGATCGAGAATTTCAACCTGCGGCGGCAACTGTCCTCGGCCTTGCAGGAATTCGAAGGGTCTGCGCAAGAGCTCAAAAGCTCGAACGAAGAACTGCTGTCGATGAACGAAGAGCTGCAAAGCTCGAACGAGGAGTTGGAGACAAGCCGCGAAGAACTGCAATCCATCAACGAAGAGCTTGAGACGGTCAATGCAGAGCTGCAGGAAAACAACGGGCTTCTGACGCGGGCGAACAGTGATCTAAAGAACCTATTTGAAAGCACCGATGTGGCGGTTTTGTTCCTGGATCGCAATTTCTGTGTGCGCAATTTCACGCCTGCCACGACACAGCTGTTCGGCATTCGCCCGCGCGACATTGGCCGTCCGATTTCGGACCTGTCGTCGAAGATGGATTATCCCGGCCTGATGGAAGACGCCCGCACCGTGGACGAAAGCCTGCGCGGTTTGGAGCGTGAAGTGCAGATTGACGCCACCGGCGAAACCTATCTGCTGCGAATGAAACCCTACCGAACGGTCGAGAACGTGATCGACGGCTACGCGCTTGCCCTTGTCGATATCACGAACCGCAAACGCTATGAGGATACGCTTGAACGGAACCGTCAGGATCTGGCCAAGCAATATGCGGAACTCGAAAACTTGTACGACACCACGCCTGTGGGGCTGGCGCTGATTGGCCGGTCGTTTGAGTACCTGCGGATCAACACGACGCTGGCGGCGATTGATGGCAAACCGATCGAGGATTACGACGGCAAGACCATCCCCGATGTCATTCCCGAGGTCGCCGAAGAGGTACTGCCGCTTTACGAAGAGGTGTTCCGCACCGGAACGCCGCGTCTTGATGTCGAGATCAACACGACATTGCCCGAAACCGGGGATGAGCTGCGCCATTTCATCGGGGATTTCTATCCTGTCCGGGTCGATGGCGAGGTCTATGCCGTTGGGGTGTGCGTGCGCGAGGTCACGAAGGAATCGCGCATGATGCAGGAACTTGCCGCCCAGGCCGAGCGTCAGACACTGTTGATGGGGGAATTGCAGCACCGTGTGAAGAACACACTGGCGACGATCAACGCCATTTCAAAGCTGCTTCTCAAACCCGGCGACAGTGCCGAGGAATACCAAGAGCGCCTGATGCGCCGTATCCGTGCCATTGCGCGCACCCATGATCTTTTGACCAAGGCGGATTGGACGGATGTCACGCTGGATCAGATCGTTGAGGCCGAACTTGCCCCCTACGCCCGCGTCGGTGAGATGCGGTATGACCGCCACGGACCGGGCCTGAACCTGACATCCAGCGAGGCGGTGTCCTTGGGTATGGCGTTGCACGAACTGGCAACGAATGCCGCCAAATACGGTGCCCTTTCGGAGGCCGAGGGCCGGGTGCGGATCGTAACCGAGATGACACCCAACGCGGATGGCAGCACCCATGTGACCCTGACGTGGAAAGAGGTCGGCGGACCGCCAATCGACACCACACCCGAGCGCAAGGGGTTTGGCAGTCTTGTTCTGGAAAAGGTTCTGACCCGCGATCTGAATGCGGAGGTCTCGATTGAATTCCTGCCTGATGGTCTAAGATTTACGGCCCGTTTCAACCGTTAAACGCGGCGCCTTGGGGATGCCATAACGGCGTTTTGGCGGAACCCGATCCGGTTTCATCGGGTTACCCCGGATGCAGCATGTCATTACAGATCAGTCCACCCGGCGCACAAACACTCCGCGCTATTGCTTTATCGCCGGCTTGCATCGGTCTGGCACGACGCTTTTGGCGCGTCTTCTGGGCGCGCATCCCGACATTGCGCCGCTAACCTGCCCCTATGTGCCCGAGGATGAAGGGGCCTATTTGCAAGGGGCCATTCCGCACACCGCTCGGTGCGGTGTTCCGGGCGCGTTTGCGTTTGATCCGGATCAGCATCTGACCGAACACAGCCCCTGGAACACCAATGAAGTGGCAAACAGGATCAGGCAGGACTGGTCCCCTTGGTTTGCCAAAGCTACGCTGTGGCGGCTTGAGAAGTCACCGGTCAACCTGTTGCGTATGCGGCTCTATCAGCAGCTTTTTCCGATGGCGCATTTCATCGTGATCACACGACATCCTGCGGCGGTATCACAGGCCACGGCCAAATGGTCGGATGCCGGGGCAGGCCGTCTGATGGATCATTGGCAGGCGGCGCATGAGATCGTGTTGACCGATCTGACATATCTGCATTGCGCGCTTGTTCTGCGCTACGAGGATCTGTGTGCCGATCCGCAAAGAACTCTGTCGGCCGCGATGCGGTTTCTTGATCTTGAGACTGTGCCGGTGCCGGTCTCGGATCTGCGCGACGGCACTGCGAACTATGCGCCGTGGCCTGACCATCCGCTGCCGCCTGTGGCATTGACGCTGGGCTACGCGGCAGAGAGTTTGCGACCTAACGGCCCCATGCCGATTGATGTGTCAGTCCGGCATGTGTTCCGCGCTGTGCGCGAGGGCACGGCGGCTTTGCTTGACCCTGCAAGTGGCTGCAATCCGCTGATCTCTCCGTGATATTTTCGTGCGACGGGCACTGCAGGGAACCCGATTGCGCGTCGGGCCGTTGGGCTTGCATCTCCGGTTTTCAAAGGATGCACGATCATGCCGCTTCGCTCTGTCATTTTGCCGGTTGCCGGACAAGGCACCCGTATGCTGCCCGCCACTAAGTCGATGCCAAAAGAGCTTTTGCCTGTCTACGATACGCCGCTTTTGCACTTCGCATTGCAAGAGGCGGTTGCAGCAGGGGCGGAACGGATTGTGCTGGTCTCGCACCCCGAGAAATCCGCGATCGAGGATTTTCTGCGCGATGATCTGGCCGCCATCGAAGAACTGATGCGGCGTGGTAAAACCACCGAAGCGGACGCGTTGCGCGCGATGCAACTGCCTGACAAGGTGGATGTGCGCGTGGTGTATCAGGACGCCCCGAAAGGGCTGGGCCATGCGGTTCTATGCGGCGCAGAGGACATTCTTGACGGTCCGGTTGGTGTGATCCTGCCAGATGATGTGCTGTTCAGCGGCCGGTGTCTGCGCGACATGGGGCAGGCCTATGGTGTGGCGGGCTGCACCAACCTTGTCGGGGCAATGAAGGTTGCTGCGGATCAGACCAGCAAATACGGGATCTTCGATTGCCAGAAGACTGGAGGCGCGACACATCCCGCCCGTGGAATTGTGGAAAAGCCCGATCCGGAAAACGCCCCGTCGCGTCTTGCGGCTGTCGGGCGGTATGTTCTGACGCCTGCGATTTTTGACCAGCTGCAAGAAACCGCGCCGGGTGCGGGTGATGAAATTCAACTGACCGATGCGATTGACGCGATGGGCGGGCTGCACGCGTTTCCGATCGCCGAAACCCGGTTCGATTGCGGTAGCAAGTCGGGTCTACTGAATGCCTCGAACGCGTATTTCAAGCTGTGCAGGGCGGACCGCCAAACCGCGATCGCGGCAGAGTAAGTGTCGTGATGCGGACCGGAATAGTCAGGCAGAATGGCCTGCGCATTATGCATGTGGCCCTTGGTGGGTGCCTGCATGGCGGCGACATTGATTACGGCGTAACCGAAGATACGGGCGGGCATATCGCCTATGTCATGGGGGCCGCGCGCGCGCAGGCAGAGCGTGCCGATGTCGCGCATGTCGAAATTGTGACACGCGCTTTTGACGATGCTGGCCTTGGGCGCATTCACGCGCAAGAGCGTGAGGCGTTTCACCCGAACGGCACGATATCGCGGATCTGGTCGCGGCGGCGCGGCTATCTTGAGAAGGATGATCTGGTTGCGGACCTGCCATCGCTGATCATGGCTTTCCTTGAGCACTTGCGAGCCGGACCCAAGCCTGATGTCATACATGCGCATTTCAGCGATGCTGCAACGCTGGCGCGCGCTGCGGAACGTACTTTTGGCATTCCCTGGGTGTTCTCGTCACATTCTTTGGCGATGGAGAAGTCGGGCAATGCCGATCCGGCACGTGTGGCGCGCGAATGTGATGCGATCCGGGGTGCCGGGGCGATTATCGCGTCGTCGCGGGACGAGGCCGAGCGTCAGATCGTGGCGGGCGATGCCTCTGCCGCCGGTCGGGTGCGGCGGATCAGCCCCGGAGTGACATTGCTATCCGACGTGGGGACAGATGGCGCACGGGCGTTGATCGCACCTCGGTTGACCCGGCCAGAAAAACCCATCCTTCTCGCCATCGCGCGGCCTGTGTGGAAGAAAAACCTGGCCGCGCTTGTCGAGGCATATGCGGCTGATGCGGATCTGCGCGCGGCGGCAAATCTGGTTATCCTTGCGGGCCAGCATGCGGGCCTGTCCCGAGGAGAGTCAGAGGCGGCGCAAGTGCTGACCGATCTGCGCGCACGGATTGCGCGACACGGTCTGACGGGACAGGTTGCTTTGCCTGCGTCGCATACCGCCCGCGACGTGCGCGCGCTTTATGCGCTGGCGGCGCAGAGTGGCGTGTTTGTTAATCCTGCCGTGACCGAGCCTTTTGGCCTGACCGTGGTCGAGGCCGCGCAGGCCGGATGCCCGGTGGTGGCAACCTGTTATGGCGGTCCGCCGGGAATTCTGGAAGACATCGGCTATGGCCGGGTGATTGACCCGCAAAAACCGAACGACATCGCGGCGGCCTGTCTTGATCTGTTGCGCGACCCGGATCGGTCGGCGCGGACGACCCAAGCGGCCCAACGTGCGGAGCGTTTGTTCAGCTGGGCGCGATGGGCGGATCGGTCGGTGCGGGTGTACCGCGATCTCAGGCGGCCTGCCGCTGTGACGCGACCGCTGCGTCGGCTGATCGTGTCGGACATTGACGGTACGCTGACCGGGGATCGACAGGCAGCAACCGATCTGGTGCACTTCCTTGCGCATCGGCGTGACGTTGGTTTTACCGTGGCCACCGGTCGGTCGATATCCGAGGCGCGCCGCGTGTTGGCCGAATGGCGGTTGCCAGAGCCGGATACGATCATCGCGTCGGTTGGTTCAGAAATCTGGCACCATAGCGGCCAAAGCGCCTATGCGTTGGATCACGATCATGTCGAAGCGATGAGCCAGGATTGGCAGCCGGAGCGTATCCGCTTTCTGGTTAATGCGCTTGGCGTGACACCGCAGCCAGCGCATGATCAGCGCCGTTGGAAACTGTCGTATTTTGCGGATGCGGCAACCGCTGGCAAGATCAGGGATATGTTGCAAACCGTTGGTCTGGCGGTGCGCGTTATCCATTCGCATGGGCGCTTTCTGGATATCCTGCCCGTCAGGGCTGGGAAAGCTGCGGCGATGGCGCATGTGGCGGCGCAACATCGGCTGAGCGCGCGAGATTGCATCGCGTGCGGGGATAGCGGCAATGATGCCGATATGCTGCAAGCCGCAGGGTGTGCGGTCTTACCAGCCAATGCGCTGCCCGAGCTGGACGGGTTGAAAGGCCGGCACATTCTACGCAGTTCGGAGCGGTTTGCCGCCGGAACACTTGATTGTGTGCGCCGTGCGCTGGACGCATCTGCGGACGCATTGGTGGCGGCGGAGTAGGCGGATGTTTGATCAGTCACGACAAACCGGGCCGCGCCCGATTGGGATTTTTGTGCATCATCAGGGCCGGGGGCATATCGAACGCGCGTCGGACTTGGCCAACGCGTTGCCCGAATGGCGCCCGGTGACGCTGTTTTGCGCGCGGCCCGCTGCGTTCCCGGCTTTGCGTCCTGGGGTTGAGGTGGTTGCCCTGCCGTCGCTGTTTGAGCCGACGGGCGACGAAGCCTGTGAAATGGATGGCGTGGCGACGCCGGATGTCTTGCACTGCGCGCCGGTCGGGTGGCCCGGGATCAGGGCCGCAACCGCGCGGTTGGCGCACTGGTTCGACGCCGCGGACCCGGCGGTTTTTATCAGCGATGTGAGCGCCGAACTGGCCCTGTTCGCGCGCATCTGTTCGGTGCCGCATATCATGGTCCGCCAGCACGGCCAGCGCGATGATCCGGGCCACCAGGCGGCCTATGATGCGGCGATTGGAATGCTTGCGCCGTTCGATCAGGCGCTAGCGCAGCCGGATTGGCCCAAGCGCCAGCTCAATCAGACGTTCTTTGCCGGAGGGTTGGGCGTGGTTGCCGACATGCCCTCGCGCCAGACCGCGCGGGGCAGTCTGGGGATTGACGCTTCGGAAAAGCTGGCCGTGGTGGTTACGAGTGGCGATCCATCCGGCCTATCACAAGCCCCCATTGCCGTTGGCGCACGCACGTTTCCAGGTATGCGCTGGGCCACGATCGGCAATATTGCGCGCGACTGGCATGCGACCGAACCGCCGAACCTGGTGCATCAGGGCTGGGTCAATAACCCCGAAGCCTGGATTGCTGCGGCGGATATCGTGATCTCGTCCACGGGCAATACAACCTGTCATCAGGTTCTGGCCGCAGGGGTGCCATGGCTGACCATTCCCGAGTGGCGCTATTTCGATGAACAGGTCGAAAAGGCCAAGGCCCTTGCGCGGGCAAACGCGGCCACTGTGCGCCGCCATGCGCCATCATCCGCTCAGGCCTGGCGAGAGGCGCTGGCTGAAACTTTGGACACGCACGAACGAGCGTGCGCGAAAGCGCTTTACGATCCCGATGCCGCGACCAAGGCCGCTGAATGGCTTGAATCCCGTATCGCCCGGTTTTGGGGCGATCAGGCCGACCGTCCCTTTCATTCCAGAACAGGAGAGTTGTCATGAACACCCCAACGGTTTCCGCCCTGACTATCGGCAAAGGCCGCCAGGCGCATCTGGAGAATGTGATCAAAGGGTTTTGTAAACAGACATACCTGCCTGACGAATTGATCATTGGCGTGATGGATCAGGACCCTTATGCCGATCTGCCCAATGCGCCGTTCCCGATCTTGCAGGTCCGCGTACCTGGCGATGCCCTGCCACTTGCCGCAGCGCGCAATTGCGTCGCTGACACGGCGCAGGGGGATCACATGCTGTTTGTGGATGTCGACTGCATCCCACACCCGGATTTCGTTGCCGATTGCATAGATCATCTGTCGGGCCAAACAGGTCTGATAATGGGAGAGGTTGCGTATCTTCCCAAAGGGGCCACGTCAGGCGGGATGAATTTCGACGCATTCGACCGCGTCGGGCAAAGGCATCCGGACAGGCAAGGCCCGCCGCCACACGGGCTTCGGCGGTGCAACGATTACCGGTGTTTCTGGTCGCTCAACTTTGCAATCTCGAAAGACGATTGGCGCGCTTCGGGTGGGTTCGACACGCGGTATGTGGGCTATGGCGGTGAGGACACCGATTTTGGCCGCACGCTTGATGCCAGAGCGATCCCGATCTGGTGGGCCAAAGGGGCCAAGGTCTATCATCAGTACCACCCGCATGCGATGCCGCCGGTGCACCATATTCATTCGGTTTTGCGCAATGCAGAGGTGTTTGCCGATAAATGGGGGCATCGTACGATGGAACACTGGCTGCGCGCGTTCCGTCTTATGGGGCTGATCGACGACACCGAAGACGGCTTGCAGGTTGTGCGTCTGCCCGATGACAGGGATTTCGCGTTATGCGCCCAGCAATCGGATGAGCCGTTCGCCACGACGCGACGCACGTTGGACACGCTGGAACACGGCGACTGGCGGATTGCAGATCGCAAGCGCGGCCAGGATGCCTCATGGGCAGCAGAGTAACCCCATGCGCCCGCTGCGCATTGCCGTTCTCGCACATATCCGACACCCCATCGCAGAGCCGTTTCGCGGCGGGATGGAGGCACATGCGCATCAGCTTGTGCATGGGCTAGCGGATCGTGGCCATGATGTGACGCTCTTTGCGTCGGGTGACAGTGTCGTCGATGTGGCCCTGCGCCCCCTGGTGCCGGAGCATTACGATGCCGTATATCCGTGGCATGATTTTCACGGCACCGACGCGCTTAATGCGCATCTTGATGCGGCGTTTGAAGATTGTTTGCCCGAACTTGCAGGCTTTGACGTGGTGCACAACAACTCGCTGCACCGCTTTCCGCCGCGCCACGCCCACAGCGTCGGCATCCCCATGATCACGTCACTGCATGTTCCGCCGTTCGGTGCGCTGCAACGCGCGGTTCATTATGCGGATGCGCCCTGGATACGCTATACGGCCTGTTCGGATCATCTGCTGCAAAGCTATTGGCCCGATGGCATGACGCACCGCGCGTGTGTTGTGCCCAACGGGATCGATACGTCGCGCTGGCCGGTGTCGCAGCGAGGCAATGGAGAGGCGGTCTGGGCTGGGCGGATCACACCGAACAAAGCTCCGCATATGGCCGCGCACGCGGCCCGGATGGCGGGGATTCCGCTGACGATTTTCGGCGTGATCGAACATGAGGATTATTTCAAAGACGAACTGCGCCCGCTTTTGTCGCAGAACATCCGCTATGGCGGTCACGTGTCCAGCGATGATCTGGCATCAGTTGTCAGTGCCGCGTCTGTATTTGTGTTCACGCCGCTGTGGGATGAACCTTTTGGCCTTGTCGCGGCAGAAGCGATGATGTGCGGAACCCCCGTTGCCGCGTTCGACAAGGGCGGAGTGCGCGAGGTGATCGGCGAGACCGGCGGCGCATTGGCGGCGGCGGGCGATACGCAGGCCCTCACTGGGGCCATCGCGCAGGCGCTATCCAAGGACCGGTTGGCAGTTGCTCGGGACGCGCGGTTCCGCCTGTCGGCAGAGCGTATGCTGTCGGCATATGAAGCGCATTACAGCGCTGCGATGGACGCGGCGAAGGTTGAAAACAGGGTGTCGACCTTTGAGCGCGGGGATAGCAAAAGCGCTTCTGCCAGTGCTGCGTCACGGATCGCCATGAATCTCTAAACGGTCGCCCGGCGAAGGGCGTTTTGTCCTAGACCTCGGGTTCATTCACGCGGGGGACCGCGTCGGTGCGGTCTTTGCGCGTATGATCCCAGTTCGGGTCATTGCGTTTGATCTGTCTGGAAATGACATAGGCAACCGGCCATGACAGCGCATAGCCAATCGCGACCGCGCCCAGAATTGGCACCCAGCCGTAATAGCCGAACGTAAACGCGATAATAACCAATGTGCCGGTCAGAACCGCGCCGGTCATCATTGTCAGGTAGATACTCAGTCTGTCCATCATGAACCTCCTGGTTCAAGAACGGTTGTCTTGCGAGGCGGGTTCCATGCCGTGGGAAGTATTTGATCGTGCGTTTCGAACGATTGAGGTGCGGCGCTGTGTGTCGAGACAACATCACAGGCACAATAGGTTTGTCTGTTGTCTCACATTCGCAAATTGGCCCGATCGGGCAAAGCCTGTCGCGCGCTTGCAGGCGTATCCAAACAGATGCAACGAGCGAGACGGCGAGATACGATCCTGCGGGTGATGGGATCAACAAAGCAGCGATAAGAGCGTCGGCGGCTTATATCGGGCCGCTGTTTTTCTATGCCATCGCGACGTCGATCATTTTGGCGACGCGCCGGGGGTCAATCGGTTTGGTCAGGCATTTGACGCTAGAATATTTTTCAATCACCGGATGAGAGGATGCGCCGTATCCTGTGAGGAAATAAAACGGGCAGTTCAATTCCGTCAGCTTTTGCGCCACCGCTTCGCTGGTTTTGTCGCCACCAAGGTTCAGGTCCAATACGGCGAAATCGGGTTTTTGGTCTTTGATCGATTCCAACGCGGCGTCTGACGTTTTGAACGGTCCCTGCACGACGAAGCCGTAATCTTCCAAAGTCATTGCGACGTCGAGACCAACGATGATTTCGTCTTCGACGACAAGCACAGATGTCTTTTTGGCCGAATCACGCATGTTTTTCACTCTTTGTGATCATTTGTTACAATTTTACACCGGAACCCCTCAGGGTTGTAGTCCATTTCCACACTTGCGCAAAAATCCTCCGGCAAGATCCGCTTGAGCAGGAATGACCCGAACCCCTCTTGAGCCGGGGGTGTCACTTTGGGTCCGCCGCTTTCTTGCCATTCCAGAGTTTTCAGCATGCCATTCGCGCTGGTAATGGTCACGCGCACCTGTCCGGTATCGTTTTTCAGCGCGCCGTATTTCGCGGCATTTGTTGTGAGTTCGTGAATTCCAAGCGAAAGAGACTGCGCTTTGTCCGCATCAACAACAACGTCTTTTCCTTCAAGGACAAGTCGGTCGGATTGAATATCGACATAGGCTGCCATCTCGTCTTGGATGATCTCGTAGATGGATTGCCCGCTCCAATCTGTGCGTGTGAGAGCATCATTGGTTCGAGAAATCGCCGCCAGCCGTTGGCTGAGCGATGCAACCAAATCGGCTTTGGTGTCGCTGTGCCTTTCTGTAAACCGTGTAATCGCCTGCACCGTGGCCAGCGAGTTTTTGACCCGGTGCTGCAATTCGGCCAAAAGCGTGTCTTTGCGCGCTTCGGCTTCCTTGTACGGGGTGATGTCGATGCCGGAGGGGACGATTTCCTTGACTGAACCGTCATCATCGAGGTTCGGCACAAGTTTCAATTCCAGCACCCGCTTGTTGCCCCCTGCCACCTGGATCGTGCATTCGGTTTTTACGGTCTTGCCCGTCGCCGCTTCGGCAACCCAGTTTTGCAACTCCTGCTGTTGGTCCGGATCGTGCTGCCACCAGAAGCCGTCCCAGAACGGTTTCCCGATCACGTCTTCGCGGTCAAGATTGCCTGCAGTCAGGGCGTGTTCGTTCGCTTCCAAAAGAACGCCGTCTGTGTTCAAGAGGCCGAGGAAAGAGCCAAGACTGTTTTGAATTCCGGCAAGACGGTGCGTCGTCGTGCGCAACGCTTCGCGTGCCACCACGAGATCGGTGATATCGGTGTTGAACGACATCGTACCAGCCACAGCGCCTTTTTCATCGAACCACGGTTGAATGATCTGTTGATAATAGGTGGTTGAGCCATCCGGCCCTTCCAGTTTCGCTGGGAGTTCGTCAGTCAAACTTGGTTCGCCGGTTTTCCAAACCTGTTCGATCCGCTTGAATATGCCTTGCCCTTCAAGTTCGGGCATCGCCTCTCGCATCGGTTTGCCGATCAGATCGCTACGGCCCATCACCTTGTCGTGCAGGGGATTGGTGTAGATGTAGCGATGTTCTGGGCCTTCGAAAATTGAAATAATCGCCGGGGCCTGATCGAACAACCGCGCCATGCGTGCTTCGCTGGCCTTCAACCGTTTCGCCCAGGTTTCCTGTTCTTTGCGCGCGTTGACCAGTTCGGTGACTTCAAACGCATAGGTGACCACACCGCCGACGTTTCCATCTTCATCGAACCATGGTTGAATGGTCTGGCTGAACCAAGATGTTTTCTCTGATCCGGGCTGGCCGAACGTGGCCTCGAATTCTTCCCGTTCAAGTGCTTCGCCGGTGGTGAAGACCTGATCATATGCGTCGTAGAGCCCAAGTTCTCTGAGTTCGGGGAAGGCTTCTGCCAAGGGGCGCCCCAGCTGTTCCCGGTCTTCAAAGAAGGTTAATTGTTGGGGATTGCAGTAGGTAAAGACATGATCCGGCCCTTCGAGCATGGCGATAAAGGCAGGTGTGGCACCGAATATGCGGTGTAGCCGTGCTGCGCTTTCCTCAGCGCGTTTCGAGGCGGCAACAGCTTCTCGTTCCATACGCCGCGCGTCTGTGATTTCGCGCACACAGGTACCCACGGCAAAGGTTTCGTCCCCATCCTTGATCGGGTAATAATCCACGATCCATTCCCGTGACACGCCCGGCTCGGCGGGTGTTTCGCCTGTGACCTCTATGCCCCTGATAGCGTCTCCGGTCGTCAGAACCTGCATCTGGATATCGCTTATGCGACTGTCGATATCCGGGATCAAATCGGATTGGCGTACGCCGATATGGTCTTCGACAGGGAAACCATTGATCGCCGCCAGTTCTGAATTGATCCGCAGCCAGCGCAACTCCCTGTCCATCAATGACAAACCGACCGGTGTGCTGTCATAAAGCGTTTCCAGTTCGGCATATTGTTCGCGCAGCACGCGGGCGTTGTCCTTCAACTGCTGTTCATTGTGTTTGCGCCGCGTGATGTCGATGAACGTGATGACGGTTCCGTCAAGGCGGTCATCAATCGTGCGGTACGGTTTGACCTGCACCTGAAAGCTTTGCCGCGTTTTAGGGACATGCACTTCACGTTCAAAAGGCTGAAGCGTTTCCAGGACATGCGCCGCATCCTCGGCAAGTTCGGGGTAGTCCACGCGCGCCGCAAGGTCGGCGATTTCGCGGCCAAGATCGCGTTCGCGGACACCGTAAAGTTCCGAAAGGGCGGGGGTGAAGCGCCGCACGCGCAGGTCGGCATCAAGAAACAGGGTCGCGATATCGGTGCTTTCGAGAAAGTTTTTGAGATCACTGTTGGCGCGGCTGAGTTGGCGGTTGTTTTCGGTCAGTTCGGCGTTGATGGTTTCAAGCTCTTCGTTGATCGACTGCAATTCCTCGCGCGAGGTTTCGAGCTCCTCATTGGCGCTTTGCAGCTCTTCGTTCATCGACAAAAGCTCTTCATTGGCGCTTTGCGCTTCCTGGGTGGCGCTTGCGAATTCCCGTTCGACGGTTTCAAGCCGCCGGTTGGCCAGGGTCAACTCGCGCTGCACCACGGCGGCACTGGCGGCCTGATCCGCGTCGAGCGTGATCTCGTGTCCTTCGCGTTGGCGCACTTCGTGAAGCACCACCAAATGCCCGCCAGACCCTTCGGGCATGGGGGCCGCACTGATGTCGAAAAGATGCGTAGTGCCGTCCCGTTCGACGACGACATTCTGCACCTCCGCTTGCGTTCCGGTGTCTCGGCTTTCGGACAATACTGCATGAACCGGCAAGCGCAGTTCGCGGCTTAGCAGGCTGTCGGTGGTCATCTCGGGCGCGCCGCTGACGGGTCGGACAAAGCGCGTCATCGCTTCGGATAGATACTGAATCCCTCCGCGCGCATCGACCACGGCGAATGGCGAGGCGTGTTGTTGCAGAAAGGTTTGCTCTGCCCGCTGTTCAAGCGTCTGGGGCAATATGGCATCGCCATTCGAAAGCGATTGCGGCACTTTTATAGGCAGGGGGCGCGATATCCCGCGCGACATCGGACTGCCGTCCAAAGCGGTGAACCGCGGTTTGGTGCTGTCGTTTCGACGGAACACCCGCGCGTTTCGGTCTATGCTTTCAAAAAGATCATCATTACGCCCCAATGTCTCGGACGGCCCCAAAAGCAGGATGCCTTTGGGAACAAGGCCATAGTGAAAGCGCGGCAAGACCGTTTTCTGCGCGTCGCCCGTCAGATAGATCATGACATTCCTGCAAGAGATCATATCCAGGCGCGAAAACGGTGGATCGCGCAAAAGGTTATGCGGTGCGAAAACGCAGATTTCCCGTATCGCCGATATGATCCTGTAAGAGCCGTTATCTTTGCTGAAATATTGGTTTAGCTGAGTATCGCTGACATGGGTCAGGGCGCTTTTTGTGTACGCGCCAATACGTGCATGACGCAGCGCGTTGATATCGACATCTGTTCCGAAAATCTGAAGCGGGCGTTTCCGATCCTGCCGGGCCATTTCTTCAAGAAAGACGATAGCAAGGGAATAGGCTTCTTCGCCGGTGGAACATCCGGGAACCCAGACGCGAAGGGATTCCGCATCGGAAGCGACAATGTCCCTGATCGCCCGTTTGCGAACGATGTCATAAATCTCGGGGTCTCTGAAAAACTCTGTCACGCCGATCAGGAAATCGCGGATCAGCGTGTTCCGTTCCTCGGGGTCTGATTTCAGCTTTTCGATATATTTCTCGACCGAAGGCTGGCGCAATAAGGACAGACGGCGTTGGACACGCCGTACGAGGGTTGGGGGTTTGTAGTCTTTGAAGCCGTGCTGTTGTTCAGGGTCCAGCAGATCAAGAAGGTCATCCAGCGCCGACAGGATGTCTTCGTTGATGTCCTCTCCGGATGTGCCGCTTTCCAGCTGCTCGCGGTAGTCCAGAATGTCGAGAATACGATCCGGCATGTCCGAAGGGCGCAAAACGAAATCAACAAGCCCGGTGGCAGCCGCGCTGTCCGGCATGCCGGGAAACCGTGCGCTTTTGCTTTCCTGAACCATCGTGGCTCCGCCAGCCGATTTGATCGCCCGAACCCCAAGAGTTCCATCCGATCCGGTGCCAGAGAGGACGATCCCGAACGCTTTTCGCCCAGATTCGTTTGCCAAAGAGGTAAAGAACCGGTCAATTGGCGTGCGCACGCCTTCTTCGCGCGCATGATCATGCAGTTTGAACCGGCCATCGGATATTTCCAGAAACGGTCCGGGTGGGATCACATGCACCACATCGGCTTGGATGGGGTCACCATCCTGAATCTGCCGCACATCCACCTTTGCATGCGCCGCCAAAAGCTTGTCCATAATCGACGGATGATCCGGTGCGAGGTGCTGCACGATGACAAATGCAATATCGCTGTCTTTGGGGATCGCCTGAACAAATTGCTGGAGCGCTTCCAGCCCTCCCGCAGACGCGCCGATGCCGACCAATGCTCTGTATGCCTGTTGCACGCTAACTCCCTTTGAAATGTATGTTCAACCATTCAATCGAATGTTCCTGAAAACGGCAAGTTGGCGTGACTGTAAGGCCGGATGGGGGCTTAATTCATTGGAAAAGGTCACAATCCGATCTGGTTCAAGAGACAAGCGCTTTTACGCTTGTGCATGTTCTGGGCGGGAAATCTTGTCTGACAAATTGACTGAGATTGGGGCTTGTCAGGCAACCAACCTCGCGCTGGGTCGGGCGGGTTTTCGAGATTTTTTGACGGGGTGGAAATGGTGTATCGAAAACAGAAATTCACCCGTGACGTAATTTGAGTGAAAGTTGGCAGAGGCGCACGGGAACGGCCCGCGCGCACTCTGCCAGCTTTCCAAGGCCGGTTTTTTGATCAGCGGCCGCGTAAGGCAATGCCGAGAAGAATTCCAATACCGGCGGCCCCGGCCAGTGCCAATGCGGGGTTTTCGCGGACGAATTTTGCACCTTCAGAGGATACGTTTTGCGTCGAGGTACTGACTTGCCTGCGCGCCGCTTCGGTGGTGTCCCGCACATGAGTGCGGGCCTGATCGAACGTCTCGCGGGCGGTGTCCGCCATGCTGTGGTGCCGGTCTTGCCCGTTGGTTTGATAGCTCGGCGTATAGGTCGTGTCGGGATGATAAGTGGTCATGTTGGATCTCCTTTCATGCCCTAAACGCTATGGCCTTTGCACTTGTTCCACGAGACTTGATCGTTGACCGAAAACCGATAGTCCGCATTGAAGATCCGGTCGCCAATTGCCCGACAGCAGGGTAAAAATCGCGGCAGCTCAAAGGGAAAGCGAACCGGAATCCTGCAAAGTTCGAAGCGGACATTCCACAAGCGGACATTTGAGTGCCACCCGCAGCCCCGACCCGGAGCAAGCTGCTTGACCGACCGGGCACGCGCGGTGCCAAGCCGATCAACTGTATCGCCAAGCGTCGCAGGGAGTTGCCGCCACGCGCAGATGCATCATGACGGAATCTGATACGGCGAGGGTTCGTCCTGAGCCCCCTCTATCGCCGATGTTGCGGCCTGCCGCAGATGCGCAAGCTCTTCTTCCAGTGCCTGGCGCGCCTGGTTCATCAGCGCATCACGCTGCTTGCCCAACATCGCGTCTTCGTGGTCGGTCGACGGCAGAACCGCTGCGATCAACGCGCCGATACCAAAGGCGGCAGCGCCGGTGGCAATGGGGCGTTCACGCACGATGCGGTCTGCTTTCTGACGGGTTTGCGCGGCACGCAATTCGATATTCTGCTGTGCACGCAGCGCGGAATGCCGGGCATTGAGCACCCGCGCCCGGGCCTCTGGCGACAGACGATGCAACCCATCATGTAACGCCGCGCGCAAGCGATGGGAATTGGGGCGCTCGAAATCGGCCCCGGTTTCTTCACGCAGCGACGCGTTGGCTTCCGCGATGGTGCTATCTGCGCCATCGTCGTGCAGGTCAGCGGTATCATGGTGATATGCTGTTCCCTGCCGCGTGTTTTCGCCGCGTCGTCCCGTTCCGCTAAGCAGCATCGCAAGACCGGCCCCGACAAGAGCAAAGGCAGCCGGGTTGCCACGCGCGGCATTCCACGCTTGCCCGCCAAGCTCGGTTCCGTAGCGATCCACCAATTGGGATAGATCGTTCCTCAGGCGGTCTGGGTCGAGCGTATCGCTCAGACTGGCCAAAGACGCCTCCAAGGCATCGCGGTCTCGGGCGACTTTCTTTTCTATTTCAGGCAGTGTTCCATCAGGCATGGGTGGCCTCCTTTACTGCTTGGATATCTTTGGACGTATTGTGCAAGGTTCGGTCCGGCCGCAGTGCGTCGGAGGACAGCTTGCTGCGCCCGACGAAGACCAGCACGATGGCAAGAGCCAGCAAGACACCGCCAACGATAAGCGCAGCTGTGCCAAGTGACATGTCGCCCAAGGCGAGATAGCCGATCAGGGCATCCGCCAGCACGTTAAGGCCGACAAGCGCCAGAATGGCAGCAACGCCAATCATGGCCAGCCCCGCGCCTGCGCTTTTTACGTTGCGAGACACTTCCGCCTTGGCCAGTGCAACCTCGTCTTGCATCAACTGGGTGAATTGCCGAAAGGCGGTCAGCACCAACGACGGCGTATGTTTCAGGTCAGACTGACGGGACATGATTTACACCCCACGCTGCGCTGTCGGATGATATTCGTAGCCGCCCTGACCGGGTCGGGTGTGGGTTTGCCACGGATCGTCATGCCCCATCGACCGCGAAGGGGACGGGTCGCGCGCGTTCAAAAATCGCGTCACGGCAAAGCCAGCAAGCGCAGCACCCGCAACAAACATCAACGGATTGCGCTGGGCGGCGTCACCCACGCTGCGGGCAAAACGGTCAATGTCGGTGTTGCGGATTTGATTGGCAATGTGATCGACCTGCTTGGCCACCTGTTCGATAGCCTGCGCCTGCATGGAGCCGCTATCGAATTCCTCGGAGGCGGCATGGGCGGCATTCGCCACTTTTTCGGTCTCCTCGGCTGCGGTATCGCGGACATTTTCTGCCTCAACCTTTGCCTTTGCCGATGCGGCATCTGCAACATCATCGGCCACATCCCTGGCGGCATCCATCGCTTGATCGGTCATCTTCTTTTCTGTGTTCTGGGCCATTTTTTCCTCCTTCGAAATTGTACGGTTCGCTAGCCAAACTCCACTGTCGTGAAAGAGGTTCCCGGAACGTTTTGGATGATCCGTGCGCTTACAGGTCGAAACGCGACGCGGAATGTGCCGTAAAACGTGGTCACAAAGCAAGGAACCCGCATCGCAGTTTCCACGTTGGCCAGCTGAACACGATTACAGAAGGATCATAGCAATGGACATTGTCCGCATCATCATCGCAGTGCTGCTGCCGCCTTTGGGAACGTTTCTCGAAGTGGGGTTCAGCAAGCATTTCTGGATCAATATTCTACTGACAATTCTGGGATATGTTCCCGGCATCGTTCATGCCGTCTACATCATCGCCCGCCGGTGATCCCATGACAAAACGGGTGTCACGCCGCGCGCATGTCGTGCGGCGTGCGTCTTCGGGTACCATACCACACCGGCGCTTGCGCATATCTGGATCGGGTCGCACAGGGCGGTGACACATTTATGAGAAGTGGCCGTTCATCAATTGGATGGGTTACCCGGTAGCGTATACCGCGGTACTGTGGAAAACATCCAATTCTTGATATGCTTTGAAAACACTTGAATGCCGGTTTTCTAAATCCGACCAACAGACCTTTGCGATACGACAGCGGTCGTTTGCGCATCAGTCATTTCCAAGGGTTCATCTTCGCGCAAGTGCAACAATTCGGCCAACCGGCTTCGCCCGCGATTGGCGCGGCTTTTGATTGTGCCGATCGCGCAATTACACATTTCTGCGGCTTCTTCATAGGAAAATCCACCCGCCCCTACAAGCGTCAGCGCCTCGCGCTGTTCGTCGGGTAATTTGGCAAAGGCCTTGCGGAATTCCTCGAATTGCAAATGCCCGTCATGCGCTGGCTTCTCGGACATTTGTCCGACAAACACGCCTTCCGGATCGGACACTTCGCGCTTCACCTTGCGACGACTTGAATAATACGTGTTGCGCAAAATCGTGAACAACCAGGCACGCAGATTGGTGCCTGGCTGAAACTTGTCAAAGTTCTTCCAAGCTTTTTCAACTGAATCCTGCACCACGTCATCAGCTGTTGACGCATTGCGCGTCAGGCTCATTGCGAAAGCGCGCAATGCCGGAAGATGTTCGACAATTTCTTCACGAGGATCGGTGGTGCTCATTGCGGGTCACTATTAATCTTGGGAACATCGTCGGATTTTGCATCTTCTTGGCGACGCAGCTTTTCAAGAAGCTCTTTGAAACGGTCTGGTAAATCTTCGTCTATTGTCTGTTGAAAAACCCGTTTGAGGTTCTCATCAATAAAAGCCTGTGACCTGTCGTCCTCTTCGTGTTCACCCATAATCTGTGCCTTCTGCTTCAAAGAATCTTGCCCTACCGGGAACCTAACGTGTGAGCTGGGCGTTAAGTTCCATGATTATCTGAAAAGGACGGCTTCTTATGACATCTGATGCAGCTCTGCCCGATCTTGCCGATGCGATCAGCCCGAATTTGCTTTATCTTCGCCGCTACGCACGTGCATTGACCGGCAGTCAAAGCACCGGCGATGCCTATGCAGCGGCAACATTGGAAGCAGTGCTGGCCGATGAGACAGCATTTGATCGGTCTCTTTCTCCGAAAGTGGCGTTGTTCCGGGTGTTTCATATCATCTGGCATTCGGGGGGTGCGCCAAGTGAGGGACGTGAGAATGGCTTGCGTGCAGCGGCCAAAAAGCATCTGGACAAGTTGACGGCTAACACACGCGAGGCGTTGTTGCTATCAACGGTCGAGGAGTTTGCGATAAAAGACATTGCCGAGATTATGGATGTGTCCGTCGAAGACGCCGACAAGCTGGTCAAAACCGCCTACCGCGAGATGGAAGATGCGGTGGCTGGCAAAGTCATGATTATTGAAGACGAAGCCATCATCGCGATGGACCTTGAATTTCTGGTTTCGGAAAGTGGCCACCGTGTGACCGGCATCGCGCGGACGCATGACGATGCGGTCAACCTAGGCCGGAAAGACCCGCCGGATTTGATATTGGCGGATATCCAGTTGGCGGATAATTCGTCGGGAATTGACGCGGTCACAGACCTTTTGAAAGCGTTGGGGCCTGTTCCCGTAATCTTTATTACGGCCTTTCCCGAGCGCTTGTTAACCGGGGAAAGGCCGGAACCGGCGTTTCTGATCACCAAACCCTTTACCGAAACACAGGTGCGTACTGCGGTCAGTCAGGCAATGTTCTTTTCATCGACAGAAACGCTCAGGGCTTAATTTTCGAAAACTGCTGTTTCGGCGGAACTCGCGCCGACGACGTTGCGTTTGGACTGTGTGATCCGAAACCACAGGAGACAGATGATGAAACGTACATTGACAACAACAGCCGCACTTATCGCATTCGCCGCGTCCGGTGCACTGGCCGATATGCATACATCCGACACTCGCACCAGCATGCACAACAACACTGCGATGGATGCGATGTCCACCGAGGAATTGGCCCAAGCCGAAGGCAATCTGATCAGATCGCGCGACGTTACCGGTGGCGTGATTTACACGATGAACGAAGCCAACGACGAAGGGTGGGATTCATCCGTGATGTGGGATGAAGTCAACACCGACTGGAATGAGATCGGCGAGATTGAAGACCTTGTTCTTACCGAAGATGGCAAAGTAACCGGCATTGTCGCAGAGGTCGGAGGGTTTCTTGATGTCGGCGATAAGCATGTCGTGATTTCTGTTCAAGACCTGAACCTCGTGGCGGTCGACGATCAGACCTATGCCTATGTGACGAAGTATAATGAAGAAGATCTGGAGTCGATGCAAAGCGTTGACGAAGGCTTTTGGAACTAAGCAGGTGTTGCAGTCTGACAAAAAGAAGGGGCTCGTTTCGGGCCCCTTTTTGTATTGTGATGCTAGGTTCCTGAAATTTCGTAATTTAATATGCTTGCGACCGGTACTGAGGCGTTTAATTCCATCCCCTGGAACGAAAATGAACAGCCTTCAAACCGGGCCAATAGGTGCCGCATGCGATGGTTGTTGCGGTGTATCAGCGCCGTGAACGTCTCAATCCCACAGCCTTCTGCCACAGTTGCCAATGCGTACAATAAGTGTGATCCTGCTCCATCGCCCTGAAACGCATCGACGACGGTTACCGCAAATTCGGCCTTTGTTCCCTGCGGCATAAGCCGCATGAATCGTGCCAACCCAACCGGGGTTTCGCTTTTTTCAATCACCCCACCAAGCACCACATCGTCCCGCTGCTGCCAATTTGTCAGATGGTCGATGTCGGATGCAGGCAAATCCTGTCGCGCATACAAGAACCGCATGTATCGCGTGTCATCGGACAGATGCGCAAACGCGTTTTGAATCCGCGTGTGATCTTCCCGCGTCACCATCCGCACCGTCATGCGTGCCCCGGATTTCAGGGTGACACTACGCGGAAGGCTGTCTGTAATGCTATCAGCGCAGGGATGTCGCATAAAACCTCCTGACAGAGAAAACCCCGCGACGTGACCGAACGCCGTCAGGGCAGGGATGACGCATTAATCAACAAGAGCGTCACATGTTCGGTTCCAATTTGGGTCATACCCGCGGTCGACGGTCCCGGAACCCATCTTGTCCCCATTCGTTCTTAAATCATAGGCCGCGCGCGACGTGGTGCGATTTGAAAGAACAGCAAAAAGGATTTTTCCAATGATGACCTGTGTCCCGTCCCCCATTCGCAATGCAGTTTCAGCCATGTCAATCGCCGCGGCAGTCGCGATGCCGGTTACGGCCGTGGCGCAGTCCGAAACCTTTCCGGCCCCACAGGACTTTTCTGCCATGGTCCAAGCGAAACTGCCGTCTGTGGTCGGTATCATCGCAACCGGCGCTGAACCAACCGAGGCGCAACGTCCACGGCCACAGCTGCCGCCAGGTCTTGAGGACTTTTTCGGTATGCCCCGCCCGGATGCTCCACCGGCCGGGCCGCGTCGGGCGCTGGGATCTGGGTTCATCATTTCGGCGGACGGATATGTCGTAACCAACAATCATGTCATCGAGGGTGCATCGCAGATCGAGGTGACAATCGAGGATGATCAACGGATCACGGCAAATCTGGTGGGAACAGACCCCGCCACAGACATCGCTTTGCTGAAAGTCGAGGATCAGGACGAGGCGTTCCCGTTTGTAGAATGGGGGGACTCTCGTGATCTGATGATTGGGGAGTGGGTTGTGGCCATCGGTAACCCGTTTGGCCTTGGCGGCACTGTGACATCCGGCATCGTGTCCGCGCAGTCGCGCAACATCAATTCCGGGCCGTATGATGACTTTATCCAGACCGATGCTGCCATCAACAGTGGTAATTCGGGCGGTCCTTTATTCGATGCCGAGGGGCGCGTGATCGGCGTGAATACGGCAATCTACAGCCCCAGCGGCGGCAGTGTTGGGATCGGGTTCGCAGTCCCATCGCATGTGGCGGAGCGCATTGTCGATGATCTGCGCGATGATGGTCAGGTGGATCGTGGTTGGCTGGGTGTCCAGATACAACCGGTGAGCGACGCCATCGCAAGCGCCTTGGGTCTTGGCGATACAAGTGGTGCGCTTGTCAACGATGTGACCCAGGGTGGACCTGCCGCCGAAGCAGGTGTGCAATCGGGTGACGTGGTTTTGTCTGTCGAAGGATCGGACATCGCGGACCCACGCGATCTGATTTTCTCGATTGCAGATCTTGCCATCGGTCAAGAAGCATCCCTGACCGTCTGGCGCGATGGGCAGGAAAGAGAGTTGGCGGTGGAGATTGGGCGTCAACCCGGCTCGGTGAATGTGGCGGCCCAGATGGATACAGACAGCGATGCTGGTGAGCCAAGGCTGGGTGCCAGTGTTGCCCCCCTGACATCTGAATTGCGGGCGCAGCTTGGCTTGCCCGACACGATAAACGGGCTGTTCATTCAAGGCGTCGCACCGGGCAGCGTCGCTGCGCAGGCCGGTTTGTCGAGGGGTGATGTCATCGTCGAAATTGACAATGAGGTCGCCGATAGTGTGTCTGTTGTAAGAGACGCGATGGAGGCCGCTCAGTCTGAAAATCGACCGGTGCTGCTTAGAGTATATCGCGGCGGAACTTACCAGTTCATCGCCGTTCCCACGCAGGATAACGATGGGTGATAAATCGTGAAAACGGCCGTTCACTGTCTGGTGGACGGCCATAGATTTTTCATTCCACCATTGACCTGACCGAAGCGTTGCGAAGAAACTGCCAAGCAGTTCTGCCAAAAGACAAGGAATGAAATGGCGCGGCGACGGGAACAAAAGATCAACGAAGAAATTGATCGTAACATGAAGATAGCTTTTGATAAGTTGACGCAGGAGCCACTTCCCGACAGGCTCTTGCAACTGGTCGAGCGCTTGCGCAAGGAAAGCGCAAAATCGCCTGACGATAGTACACCCGAGCAGCCCAGTGTGCCGCCATCGCTTAAGGACACATAAAGAACAGTTTTTTCCACTCTGTATGGAACAAAGCGGGCATCTATGAGTTAGCCTTTCAATTAAATGGGAGAACTTAGATGACCCTGAACGACACCCGAATGCGGTGGCGCACGCTGCAACGATCCATCGCGAATGATCATTCCGACCTTAATGTCATTGCCGGGGAACACAGCGTCGGGGGGTGTGGGCAGGTATCACAAGGGATGCACGCCAAATATGGTTTGGGCCTGCCGAAAGCAGATGGCCATCTGAATTGTGTCGTCGCTTGCCAAGCTGTGCTGAACGATCATTTGGATCGGAGGTGACACCGCCATGGCTCTCTATTTGACCGATGTAATCGACGCACCTGTATACGACCCTGAAAGTGGCGCGAAGTCAGGCAAAATAGTGGATGTTCTGATAGACATCGAGTCCGGCGCGCTTCGCTATGTTTTGATCGACCCGGTCGACAAGTGGACGCACACACATTTTCTGCTTTCACAGGCGCGGCTGACAAATAACGACGGGCGATGGCTTGCGCATGTATCGGACCAAGATCGTGCCGCTTCAAACAACGATCAATCCGATGCAGACACGCGGCCGTTGAACCTGCACACCATGCCGCCGGTTCTTGTTGGGCCTTTCGGGTACACCGTGTCACCCATGCTTGCCGGTGCATTGTTTAACGCCCTGACCGGCAAAGACCGCATCGAGCGCCCGGAGATTGATCAGTCGCATTCCGACTGGTTCTGGTTCGAGACGCTTCATGGCCTGCCGCTTTTTGACAGCTCTGGACCGGTTGGACATCTGGCCGATTTCGTCATTGATCCCGACAAGATGCTTTGCCTGACCCTTGTTGCAGCCGAGGACGAGGACAGGCGCACGCCCTACGCAATAGATACGATCCGTCATGTCACATCGCATGAGGACAGCATCATCGTAGAACTGTCCGACCCCCCGCCATATTCGGCCGAAGCGATGCTCAAGGACCAGTCGTAACCATGACGCTCATTGTCACTCGGCATCCGCGCAACCATCTGATTTCAACGGATCGTGGCCCCAATTCATCAGCGAATACCGCCACTTACTGCTTTGTACGTCTTCGTCCGGCCCGCCTTGGCTACAGTGACGTTTGATGTATCCGATGACCTTTGCCATGTGATCCCATTGATCATCCGAAAGATCGGCCTTCCTGGTACGCTTGATCGCCACGATTCTGCGTCCAGACTCACGCCCGGTTGAGGACGCATCGCCGGTGTCGCCGACCGATTTGCTATCATCCGTTTTTAACCAATCCTCAATTTCCGAAGGGGACATATTCACCAAGTCCTGCCATTCATTCCAGATTTCATCATGTGATTTGGAAGAGCTCATCTGCGTGTTCCTTTTCAATCCGCACCCCAACGCGCAGAGCGCCAAAAGGTTCATTGGTTTCGCAGCGCAGGAATGGAACAAACAACCGATTGGGGAGTTACGTTGCATGCAAGAACGTACAAACCTTTTACAGCACATCCCCGCCAAACGCGCGGCGATCTTCTTTGATTTTGACGGAACGCTTGTCGATATTGCGGCCGCGCCAGACAAAATCACCGTGCCCCCACAGCTGGTGGGGGTGCTCAAGCGGTTGCATCGTGCCACCGGAGGCGCATTGGCGGTCATCACCGGGCGGAGCATTGACGATCTGACATATCATCTGCCGCAAAGTGCAGAATGGATCGCGGGATGCCATGGAGGCGAATGGCAGACGCCGGGTGGCGTGTGGCACCACCGACTGACCAACAGTGCCACGGTGGAACACATTCAAAACGACATCCAGCAATTAGGGGCGCAATACGATGGCGTGGTGACCGAAGCAAAGCCGCTTGGCGCTGTTGTTCACTACCGCGCGGTGCCGCACTTGGCGGACATTCTGCGTGATGCGGTGATCAAGATCAGCGACAGGCACGCGGACTTTGAGTGGCATCCGGCGAAAATGGCGTTTGAGTTGCGCCCGCGTGATGTGGGCAAGGATCATGTGATCAAAGCTTGGATGCGGCAGGCTCCGTTTGCCGGGCGTACACCTGTGTTTTTCGGAGACGATCTGACCGACGAACCCGCGCTGGCCCATGTGCGCTCTGTCGGCGGCATCTCTGTCAAGGTGGGCGGAGGGGAGACGTCGGCGGCACGACGTGTGACATCTCCAGCCCAAGTGCTGAATGTTCTGTCTGGCTGGTTGAATGCTCAGGGTGTCAAACCAACTGCATGATGCCCCAGATCACAGCCAGCAGCAAAATCATTCCCGGAATGAGAATCCGCTTGGGCACGCCAAGCTCGGTGATACGCGGCCCGATGATCTGGGCCAGAATCGCAAGGCCGAAATAGCGCAGACCTCGTGACAGCGCGATGGCTACCAAAAAGCTGAGGACGTTCGCTTTGGCGGCACCGGCACCCAGTGTGACGATCTGCATCGGCGCTGGTGAGAAAGAGACGAGGAAGACCGTCCAGAACAATCCTTCAGTGCCAAGCCTATCGATCATATTCGTAAAGTTGTCCTCAAGGCCAAGCATTGACAGCGCCGGGCGGACGACGGGTTCAGCCAACCAGGCACCAAAGCCATAGAACACCAAAGCACCCGCGAGACACCCCAACCAGATGGCGATGGCAATTGTCACAGCGTGTTTCGGATGGCCGACCATCAAAGGAGCAACGATCGTCTCTAAAGGGATCGGCACCACCGTGCTTTCGGCAAAGGATATGGCCGCAAGGCCGGTGCGGTGCTGGGCCAGGCGATCAAGAACGCTGGGATCTTGGTCTGCGGGTGTCTCTGTGGCGTCTCTGGTGCTCATCTTTATACCGTTTCGTCTCTTCCAACGGGAACAAAACGCGGAAAGTCGGCGTTCAGTTCACGAAATTTGCAAGGAAGATGCCCAAAAGAATGAAACAGGATCGCACAGTGGAATATGACACGGGTCGTTTGGCAGACATTGTCGTGCCACTGAGGGCGGCATTCTGCCCGCCGGACCCGCATGCGCCGCTGCCTGAGACCTTTGAAAAGCTGCTTGCTGCACTGCGCAGCAAGGCAAATGTCAATTGACATGTGTCCCGCGCCTGATCCGAGGGAAGAGCTGATTGCTCACCTTGCCTTTCTTCGGGCATCTGCGTTGTCCATGGTGAATGACGTAGCTCGGGCTGACGATCTTGTTCAGATGACGTTCGAGAAAGCCTGGACAAATATCAATCGCTTTCAGCCAGGCACTAATATGCGCGCCTGGCTGTTCACAATTCTTCGCAACACTTATTCGTCTGAACTGCGCACGCTGGACCGTGAGGTGTCTTATGCGGGCGGACAGATCATGATCAATATCGGCGAAAAACCCTCACATGACGGACGCTTGGCACTGGCAGATTTCTGGCGGGCCTTCGCGACACTGAACCATGAACAACGCGAAGCACTGCTTATCGTTGGCGCGCACGGTTTCACATATGACGAGGCCGCCGAGATCTGCGGTGTGGCACCTGGCACGATCAAAAGCCGGATCAACAGGGCCCGCCGACGATTGCAGTCGCTTTTGGATTTTGAAACCGGCCGGGGCATCTTGCCAAGAGACAAGATGACAAAAGCCGTTTTGAATGGACAGATTTCCATATGGTAGCCGCGCCCAGGCGCTTTGATACCCAACGCCGCAAGATGGGCATCCGTTTCAGGACGTATCGGGATATTGCCCGGCTTGCATTTCGTGCCTCTGGGTCCAAGTGCCATTCGGAAAAACCTCGGACGTGGTTGAAACGGGTTGTCGCATCTAGTTGCCGGGCCGTGCCGACCAATCATCCCGGGTGTGACGGCATGACCGTCAGAGTTGTGTTTCTACACCTTCCGCGCTGATCGGGAACCAAAGGCGGCCGGAATGGTTGGTCCAGCAGACAAAAGGAGGCGGTGACATGACACAAGACAGCGAAAGCACCGCCGATGACGTTGCCAATGGCGTTGAAGCTCTGACCGATGTTCAGGTCTTAATCACCGCAGAAGAAGTCTATCCTGCAATGGAACGCGCGTTTTTGAACGCTCAGACCGAAATCTGGGCCGGTTACCGCGTGTTTGACCTGAAGACCAAGCTGCGCAGCGATGAGGGCCGCGCCATAGGTGACACATGGTTCGACCTGATCGTTCATACCCTGGAACGCGGCGTCGCATTGCGCATTATCCTATCCGATTTCGACCCGATCATCGGCCCAAAGCTCCATCGCGCATCCTGGGCGGCGCGGCGCGCGTTTATTGCGGCCCAGGAAGCAGCCGGTCCAAATGCCAACCTGAACATCATAAATGCAGCTCATTCGGCACGCATTGGCTGGTTGCCACGCCTTTTGTTGTGGCCGCGTACCGTGCGCGAAATATCCCGGCTTGCGCGGTCTTTGAACGCCATGTCTTCGGAACAGCGGGCCAAGCGGCTTGAATGCAGTCCGGGCCTTCGCCCGTGGTTACATTCGGACGCCGGAGGAACATTGAGCGCGCGCAAATGGCCGCCGCCCCCCTTGGTGCCGGGCACGCATCATCAGAAACTGGCAGTATTTGACCGCAGCCTGCTGTGTATTGGCGGGCTGGATCTGGATGAACGACGCTATGATGGTAAAGATCACGACCGCCCGCGTGACGAAACATGGCATGACGTTCAGTTGATGTGTTCCGGTCCAGTCGTCGAAGAAGCGCAAAAGCACCTTGAAACTTTTTTGCACACCGTGGCGGGGAATGGCACCGTGCCGAAGACCGAGCATCTTTTGCGTACCATTTCGACGCGTCGCACGTTTGAAACCCCCTTTCTTGGTCCGCGCCCGCAGATCTGTGAACTGGCCGATGCGCATCTCCGGATGATCGCGCAGGCGCGGACCCTGATTTATCTGGAAACCCAGTTTTTTCGCGATCAACGGATTGCGGATGCACTTGCGAAAGCAGCACAGGATCGTCCCGACCTGGGTTTGATCGTCGTTTTGCCGGCAGCCCCCGAAGACGTCGCCTTCGATGGCAACACATCATCTGATGCACGGTTTGGGGAATATCAGCAAGCCCGGTGCGTCGCGTCTGTGCAGGATGCGTTTGGTGATCGCCTTGGGCTGTTTTCTCCTGCGCGGCCCGTTCGACTGACCGGCACGGGGCGTGATACGCTGAATGGATCGCCAATCGTGTATGTGCACGCCAAGGTGTCAATCTTTGACGACGCGCAAGCCATTGTGTCGTCCGCGAACCTGAATGCGCGTAGCATGACGTGGGACACCGAAGCCGGGGTCGCGCTTGACGACACTGATGATGTGAACGATTTGCGCATGCGGACCTTCAAACACTGGCTCTGGCCCAAGGCCGGGCCGGAGTATTATGAATTGTCGCAAGCGGTGGCACACTGGCGCGGTATGGCGCAGGACAATACGGAACGTGATCCCGCCAAGCGCCGTGGCCTTCTTTTGCCACATGACCCCGAACCGGCCAAAGCATTTGGTCGATATCTGCCGCTGGTTCCCGACGCTCTGGTTTAGAGTGAGACGTTTTGGGAACCCAGCCGGACTGTTCTGCGTTTCTCCTTCATCACGTCACATACATCACTGACACCCTTAAAGGAGGACGTAATGGATATTGGTTACCTGCTTGGCATCCTGGCTCTTGGAACGATCGCGGCCGTCATCATCTTTGCTTTGGTCAGCAAGACACGCACAGAACAGCGCATGGAAGATGACAGCGCGCCTAAATCACGTTTGGCCAAAGATGCGCCGAACAAGTGACGACACCCACCAATTGCGCTCACATTATTCCGCAAAAGGCTAGTAAACCATGACCAGCACATCGCAGACTGTTGATAATGCAACCGATCAGACCGCCGCGCCCGATGAGGCGTTTCGCGCGGGGAAAGTCGCGGCAGAGAACCGGTGGCTTCTGCTGCTGGTTGGGGCGGTGACACTTCTTGCGGGCACCATTGCGCTTCTCATGCCGTTTCTGGCGTCGCTTACTGCGGCGCTCGTCGTAGGGTGGGTGCTGATCGCCAGCGGCGCTGTGGGGCTGGTGACCGCCATACGCCGCAAGGAAGGTTGGGCGCTGGCGGCTGCCTTTGCGATGGCGCTGCTGTCTTTCGTCGGCGGTGTTCTGATGATCGTGCAACCCATTGCGGGCGTCTTTGCGCTGACAACGGTTCTGATCGGATATTTCGCGGCAAGTGGCATATTGCGGATCTTCTACGGTGCGCGATCATTTGGCAGCGGTGGCGCGTGGATGGTGGCGACCGGCCTGTTGTCGTTTTTGCTTGCGCTGCTGTTGTTCTTTGGCTTGCCCTTCAGTGCGGCCTGGGTGCCGGGCGTGATGCTTGGCGTTGACCTGATCGCCTGGGGCGCGGTGCAAATCGCGCTTGCGGTGAAGATTGGAAAAACGCCATCTGTAGCGCCTGACACCGCGACAGATGAGCCATCGCTCAATCCTCGCTGAATACGGCTTGAAGCGCATCTGCGTCATCCTGTGATACGACAAACAGAATGCGGTCGCCCTTGGTCAGATACACGTCCGGATCGGCAAAAGTTTCCCTGTCCTCTCCGGCATGTGCAATCGGGCGGGCGTTTTCAGGCAGATCCAGATCCTTGATCTGTTTGCCGTCCATTTCTGGCGGGACTGTGTGATTTGTAATCCGCAACTCCCGATGCAGGGCAAGGTCGGTGTCCATTTCGCTGTTTTGGGTAAGACCCGTCACAATAGACCGCGCAAGGCTTTCATGTGGCGTGATGATGTCATCGAGTTTCAATTCATCCGCCACGGACAGCAATTCAGACCGCACGATTTGCGGGACGACCCTTTCGAACCCAACCGATCTGCCGACGATCGCCGAGAGGATGTTCACATCGTCCTTATTTGTGAGCGCGACAAGGGCGTCCGACCCGTCGCCATAGGCATCGCGCAGAGTCGACGGTAAGGTGCCGTCTCCACAGATCATTGCTGCGTCCAGACCGTCGGACAGTTCGTCCAAACGGTTTTCGTCGATGTCGATCAGCACAACTTCGTGTCCATCTTCGATAAGCTGTCTGACGGTCGCCAATCCAAATCGGGATGCGCCCAAAACGGTAATATGCATGCGCGGTTAACTCCTTGAGATCCAGGTCGAGGGCAGAAACAATGCAATCAGGACGAAAAACTCGAGACGCCCCACAAGCATAGCAAAGACAGCCATCACTTTCAGTCCCGTCCCAAGGTCGGGCCCGATGACACCGGCGGACAGGCCGACACCCGATAGCGCCGAGACGGCATCGAACAGCGCGGGAAGGGGAGGATGATCGGCAAGACACAAGGCGGTCCAGAAGACCAGCGTGCTGGCCAGGTAGATGACCAACAACGCACCCGAGAACAGAATGGCCTCGGAGTCAGCGCGTTTTTTGCCAATCTTGAGATGGGACACCGCGCTGGCGGGCAACCGTAATCGCAGGAACACCAATCCTGCCATGCGGATCAGCATGGTGACGCGCGCTGTTTTCAAGCCACCTGTGGTCGATCCGACATCACCTCCCAATACCATCGCCAGGATGAAAAGAAGCATGATCGGGCTGAACGATGCGACCGGCGAGGTTGAGAACCCGGCCGTTGTTTGGGCGCTAATATGGTTCAGAACACCCAAAAAGACGGCCTTTCCGTTCCAGCCCTGCATGATCACGTGCAGGACAAGATAGATCAGGCTTCCTGCCAGAATGATGCCAAGCGTGACCGGCACGGTTCCCCGCGACAGGGCAGAGCGTGGCCCGAGTTTGACGGCGACCGCGTAAAACAACAGCGACACGGATGTTGTGATGCACAGCAATATTGCGAAGGCTTGCGCGCCCGCAGAGTAATCCGCCAAGCTGCTGTCACGGGGCGAAAATCCTCCGGTCGATACAGCGGTCAACGCGATCATCGGGCCTTCCCACCAGCCGGGAAACAGCGGGATCGAGATAAGAACGCCGAGGACCGTGATGATCGAATAGGCGGTCAGCACAAGCCGCGCCTTTGCGCGGGTCGAGGCGAAATAATCCGTTCCGCCGACCGCCTGATTGCCCAAAACCTTTGCCGCCCGCCCCGAGTCCATGAGCAGCGCAACACCCGCGATCGCAATCACAACGCCCCCGCACCATTGCATCCATGCGCGCAGGAAATGCGCAGAGATCGGCCAGCTTTCGGCATCGGTGGCGACGGACAGACCCGTGGTGGTTATGCCCGACGCAGCCTCGAACATGGCGTCCCATGGTGACATGTTCAGCGTCATAAACGCAGGCACCGCCAAAAGCGTGGAGATCACAAATATAAGCGCCAGAGTGGCAACCGCTTCGATCCGGCGGACATCTTTTTGGGTCTCGTACTGCCGCGAAATGAAACCCAGCGCAATCAGCGCAACGGTCGGGGTCAAAAGCGCGAGCGACAAGTCGCGTTGCCTTTCGATCAGGGCGGCAATCCCGGGCGCACCAACCAGCACAGCCAGAACCGGCGTTTGCTTCAGCAGCGCCTGCGCAACGACAGGAACCCGAGCGCGCACAGCAACCGCTGCCTGACCACTGCGCAAGACGCTTTTCGACTGTTTAGGCACTGAATGAAATCTGACAGGTTGGTGGCATTAAAAACATAAAAATTAACGCATCAGGCGCGCCATGGTTCCGCGGTAATCGCAAAGCTGTGGGTGGTTTGCCTGTTCTGGCCGGAAACATCGGGGGCGGCACAGTTATATTCACCATGCATGTGCGGGATCTCAGGAAAAACGACGTTCTTCAAGGAACCGCCGCGGAGGATGGCCGTTGATAAAAAGACAGCTTCACAGGAGCATAAAATGACCGAGCATCCGAAGATACCGCCGCAATCCCAGGACAGCATGCCCGCCGACGAACACAAGATGGACCCGGCCCCGGACTGGACGCCGCGTTATCCGAGCGCGGGAAAGCTGAAAGGCAAATGTGCAATTATCACTGGGGGCGACAGTGGCATCGGTCGTGCCGTGGCTGTCCTTTTCGCGCGCGAAGGTGCGACGGTCGGAATCATTTACCTTGAGGAAGACCGCGACGCGCAAGACACCATCGCTGCGATCGAAGATGAAGGCGGCACGGGCTTCTCTGAGAAAGCCGATATCGGCAGTCGCGCGGATGCGTTTGCGGCCATGGAGGCGTTGATCAACAAGATGGGTGGGCTGGACATTCTGGTCAACAATGCCGCCCAACAATATCTGCAAACCGATCTGCGTGATATCACGGAGGACCAACTTCGGCGCACGTTTGACAGCAATGTGATGGGTTATTTCTTTTGCACGCAGGCCGCGCTGAACCATATTCCCGAAGGTGGCGCTATCATCAACACAGCCAGCGTCAACGCGTTCAAGGGCAACGCGACCTTGGTCGATTACTCTGCCACGCGGGGGGCCATCACTGCGTTTTCGCGGTCGGTGGCAAGCCAACTGGCCGATACCGGCATTCGTGTGAACTGTGTGGCACCTGGCCCGATCTGGACGCCGTTTATCCCCGGCACGATGCCTGCAGATATGGTCGAGGATTTCGGAAGCCAGGTTCCGATGGGCCGTGCAGGGCAGCCCTGGGAAGTGGCGACATCGTATTTGTTTCTCGCCTGCGATGACGGCAATTTCTTCACTGGTCAGACGCTGCATCCAAACGGTGGTATGATCGTTGGTAGCTGATTCCTCCTCGCCGCGCGGTCTTTGGCCAAAGAACCCCGTCATCTACCAAATATATCCCAGGTCGTTGCAGGATACGTCCGGCAACGGCGAAGGGGATCTGAAGGGTGTTGCAACGCGTCTTGATCATATTGCGCGCCTGGGTGTCGATGCCATCTGGTTGTCGCCTTTCTTTGTTTCGCCGCAATGCGATGGCGGATATGACGTTGTCGATCACAGGGCGGTCGATCCGCGCTATGGTACGATGGACGATTTCGATGCTGTGATTGAACAGGCGCATGAATTGGGCCTGCGGGTGATGATTGATCAGGTGTTCAATCACACATCCGATCAGCATCCGTGGTTCAAGAAATCCCTACACCGCGAACCGGGGTTTGAGGATATCTATGTCTGGGCCGATCCGTGCCCGGATGGCAGCCCGCCATCCAATTGGATCGCGTTCTTTGGGCATCCGGCTTGGCGATGGCACCCGCAGCGGGCGCAGTATTGCCTGCATCCGTTTCTGCCATGTCAACCAAGCCTCAACCACCACAGCCCCAAAGTGCATGACGCCTTGCGCGAAATTACAGAATTCTGGCGCGCGCGGGGTGTTGACGGCTTTCGCTATGATGCGGTGACCAGCTTTTATTACGATCCCGAATTTCGGGACAATCCCCCGTCCGGAGATGCTCGGGCGCGCATTCCCGGGCCGCCAAGCAATCCGTTTACGATGCAACAGCATAAGCATGATATGCTGCCGGACGATTGTGCCGCCTTTGCGAGTGATATTCGCAAGTGGGCAGGTCAGGATACTTATCTCATTGGCGAAGTGAACGAAGGGCCGCGATCCATTGAGGTTTTGCATAAATTCACTGCCCCGGACCGGCTTGATGCCGGGTATGTTGTGGATATGCCGGAACGCGGCGTGTCGGGTATTTTGCTGGCTGAGATGATAGACCGGCTGGGGCCGCCGGGGCCGCTTGCGTGGTGGTTATCGTCGCATGATCAGGCGCGCCATGTCAGCCGAGAGGGTGATGGTAGCCCGCGCGATGCGCGGTTGTTTGCGGCGTTGATGCTGGCATTGCCAGGGCCTGTCCTGCTTTATCAAGGCGAAGAGCTGGGGCTGCAGCAGTCTGACATTCCCTTTGATAAGTTGCACGATCCCTTCGACAAAACATACTGGCCGAACCCGCCGGGCCGGGATGGGGCGCGAACGCCGATGGTTTGGGATCGCGATGCTGAAAATTTTGGCTTCTCAACCGCGTCACCCTGGTTGCCGGTCAGCTGCCCGCCCGATGGAGCCGCTGCGGAGCAGTGGGCGAACGACGCGTCGGTTTTGCGGTTCTATCAAACCGCGCTGCAAAAGCGCCGTGCTTTGGGTTTGGCGGAGGGTGACATAGATGTGCGTCTTGCCGAAGACCATGTATTTATCGCCAAAATCACGTCTGACTCCGCAACGGTCGTCGTAGCTGTAAACCTGTCTGCGGGTCCGCAGGATGTGCCGTTTGCGGGTGACCTTGCACCTGTTCTTTCAAGCGCGGAACAACCGGTTTCCGACCAGATCGCGCCACGCAGTGTTGTGTGGTACCGCGAGGAGTGACAGGCGGCATTCAGCCATCCTATCCGCAATGGTGTGAAGGTTTAGACGAACTGGTGTCGCTCACCGCTCAGGATGGTGAGCGCCAGAGGGCACTGCTACCCCAGTAACAACCCAAGCAGCAATGCCGCCACTGGCAGAGCGGCAAACGCGATGATCCGGGCGCGATCGGCATCGACGATCAGCGCAGAGTCGCGTGCATTCTCTGTGAACCGCCCCTCGGCCTGTGCGCTGATCCCGCTGACCGGCGACGACAGGTTGTTCGGCCGTCCCCCCGGTTCGTCCTCATCCGACTTTTGCATCTCGGCCCCGCTATCGGCAAGTTTGCTGTCCAACCACGCGGGCAGAACCATATTGCCGAACACGAGTTGCAGCACCGAACTGCCGACGAAGTATTCGCGCCGTCCCTCTTTCACAGCACGCATGATCGCGCGGGCTGCCACATCGGGATCAAAGATGGGCGGGGCTGGCTGTGGTTTCTTGGGCAACCGGTTCAGCGCCCAATCGAATTGTGGTGTGTTCACTGCTGGCAATTGCACGACGCTGACCGTCACGTTCGATCCTTGCCGGATCAGCTCGGACCGGATTGAGGAAGTGAAGCCGTTAATGGCGTGTTTGGAGGCGCAATAGGCGGATTGATAGGGCACAGACCGGTAACCAAGCCCCGAGCCGACATTCACGATACGGCCCCGATTGCGCCGCTCCATCAGGGCAAGCGCCGTGCGTGTTCCGTTTGCGACGCCCATCAATGTCGTATCGACGATGCGCTTGAATTCGTCAGGTTTCATCGACGGAAAGGGCGAAAAACTGGTCATCATTGCTGCATTGATCCAGACAGATACCGGTCCAAGCGTTTCTTCAATCGCAGCCCCGGCACGCGCAACGGCATTGGCGTCGGCGACGTCGCAACTTAGCGCAAGAACCTGATCGCCATAATCAGTCTCAAGCTCTGTCAGACGCTCTTGTCCGCGCGCCAAAACGCCAACGCGATACCCGTCTTTGATCAAATGAGAGACGACCGCGCGGCCAACCCCAGCAGTTCCGCCCGCCACAATGGCAACTTGTTCCGACATAGTCGATTTCCCTTTCTGATCTGGAATTGTGATGGCGTCTCGCCGTTGACCGTTTAACGCGCCGCGTGTTGGCTCATGTTCCATGAAGACCCAAGCGAACCGGTGCGCGTGAATGGCGGTGACACGGCACACAATGCCAATGGCATTTGCATGGTTTACCTATTGAACGATCTCATGGAACAAACCTGTCTCCCCTAGCAGGTCATCACAGCCCGACTCTTTGGGGCTGTGTTTTTCTGCGGATTGATCGGGTTCGAACGCGAAACCGATTGGCAGGAATGCGTACTCATATGCTCGTGGGAATGATCACACTACGCCGTATGTCATGTGGACATCGCAGCCACTGAACCACCGTCAACGCGGTAGTTTGCTCCCACCACAAAGCTTGCTTTCTCAGAGCAAAGGAACGCAATCGCGGCGGCCACCTCTTCGGGTTTGCCCCGGCGTTTCAGTTCCAGATAGGGGCGCTCTTCGTCCAGAAAGCTTTCGATTGCCTCATCCTGGCTGACACCTTGCTGTTCGGCGCGTTGATCCATCATCCCGTCTGTCATCGGCGTTTCGATAAAGGCTGGTGACACGGCATTGATCAGCACGCCGTTCTTGGCGGTGACGCGCGACAGACATTTGGTAAAATTCAGCAACCCTGCCTTGGCAACATTATAGACCGCTTCTTCGGGATAGGGTTGGACGGCGTTTTCGCTGGTGACGACAACGGCGCGGCCCCATCCCTTGCGTTCCATCGGCGGTACAAACTGGCGCATCGTGCGGACAACGGACATGAAATCCGTCTCCCACGCATGCTGCCAATCGGCATCCTTAAGCTCTAGCGGGTGGCCTTTGGCTCCGGTGACGCCTGCCGCGCAAACCAGAATGTCCGGCATGGTGAACCGTTCTTCCACCGACGCGGCCAACCCTTCGATTTGGCGCGGATCGGTCAGATCGGCTTGCAACGCAGATGCGCCCTCGCCAAGATCTGAGGCCGCGTCAGAGACAGCGTCGCCTTTCAAATCCACAAGGATCACTTTGGCACCTTCGGTCAACAAAGCCTGCGCCGTGGCGCGTCCAATCCCCGATGCGCCCCCGGTGATCAAAGCGGTTTTTCCGTTCAATCCATAATCCATAATCCAGCCTTTCTGTTCGGTTGTTTGGAGTGTCCAGAGGTCAACGCCCCGCTGTCCAAGCAGTTCCTTGGCCAGCGGGCCGCGGTCACCAGAACAGCACAAGCGTTCCGATCATCAACGCCGTGAGGATCACAGCATGTGTTTTTACATTGGCCCAGACAGGTGCGTTGCAGGCTTTCGTGTCGAACGCGGTCTCTCGCGACCAGAGGCTGTCTTTGTCAACGTCCGCCTGTTCATCCATCAGGCTGAGGGCAACAAAAACCACGGCAGAGATGACCGTCATGATGGTCACATTGATCGTGTAGTGCAAAGGCCAGATTCCCAACTGATTGGTGACGAAAACCCCAAGGCCAAGAAGATGGCCACTGATCAGCGTCCAGAATGCGGCATTCGCGGTGCCCCGGGGCCACAATGCGCCCAGAGTGAAGCAGACAACCAGGGGCGGAACGAGGACCGAAAACGCCTGTTGAATGTAGGACCACAGACCGCCGAAATACTGAATGAACGGTGCCCATGCGATAGCGATCACCATAAAGCCCAGCGTGGCGCGTGTGCCCCATGTCTTCTGCTGCTCTGGCGTCGGTTCCTTGTCGCGCTTGATCAGGAAGTCGTTGACCAGCAGGGTCGATGATGAATTCAGCGTGCTGTCCACCGTCGACATGATCGCGGCAATCAGACCGGCCATGACCAAACCTGTCAGACCCACGGGCAACACCTGTGTGATGATGATCGGAAACACCTGATCCGGCTCTGAGATGTCGGGCAAGGTAACAACCGCCATCACGCCGGGCAGGATGATAAAGAATGTCGGCAGGATTTTAAGGATACCGCCCAGGATCGCCCCCCATTGTGCGCGCGAGAGGTCTTTTGCGCCCAGGATGCGCTGAACAATATATTGGTTGGTGACCCAATACCAAAAGCCCAGCAGCCATACGCCGGTAAACAGACCCGGCCACGGCAGGGTGGCATCATCAATTGGCTGTACGATGCTCAAGTTGCCCTCGGGCACCTGGTCGGCCACCGTCGCCCACGAGAAATCGACGGATTGGAACATCAGGAACGCGGTGAGCGCGGTGCCAAGGATCAGGACCACGGCTTGCAGCACATCGGTATAAACAACGGCGCGCAAACCCCCGGTCGCGGTGTAGATGCCCGCAAAAATGCCGATCCCGACGCAAAACATCCAAATGTCGATATCAGGAAAGAACACCTGCATCACAACGGCCCCGGCATAAAGCCCGCCCGCTGTGTCGACGATCACCGTAAACACAATTGTGAGACCGGAAAAATAAAGCCGCACCCGGCGTGAAAAGCGTTTTTCAAGGTATTCAGGTGTCGTGGAGATGCGGGATTTGAGAAAGACCGGCGCAAAGACAAAGGCCATGAGCAGTAATGGGATGCCCGCCATCCATTCGTAAGCCGATACAGCCAGCCCGCCCTCGTAGGCGCTGCCTGTCAGACCAACGAGTGTCGAGGTCGAGATGTTGGAGGCGAAAAGCGAGAACCCGATCACACCCCATCCCAGAGATCGCCCGGCCAGAAACAGGTCTTCGCCGGTCTTGGTCTGGCGCGACACCCAGACCCCGATGGCAATCACCAAACCAAGGTATCCAGCAATGACAATGTAGTCGATCATCGCCAGATCTGCGTCTATCTCTCCGTTCATCGGGTCTGTCCTTTGCCATTTTCTGAATGCGTCTGTTGTGCTTTGTGTGAAATGCCCGGGTTAGACGACGATCCAGAGACCGCCAGTTCTCCACGCAGCCGCGGCAGCGCTTCGGGGTATTCCTGCTGAAACCAGTCGATCATCTTCTCACGAATTTCGCAGCGCAGATCCCATGCCTGCGGCGAGGTCCGCGCGCTCATCAGGCCGCGCAGCGTGATCGTGTCCTTGTCGGTGTCGGTCACCTGAAGATTGACAACCTGCCCATCCCAATGCGGAGATTTTTTGACCAGTTCTTCAAGTCGCGTTCGCGCTTTGCTGACCGGTACGGTGTAATCAAGATGCCAGAACACGGCACCGATGATCGTCGCGCTTTCGCGGGTCCAGTTCTGAAATGGCTGTTCGATAAAGTAGGAAAGCGGCACGACCATGCGCCGCCAGTCCCAGATACGGACAACGACGTAAGTGGCAAAAATCTCTTCGATCCACCCCCATTCGCCTTCCACGATGACGACGTCATCCAGACGAATGGGCTGCGTGATCGCAATCTGAACACCGGCAATCAGATTCGCCAGCACCGGACGCGCCGCCAGACCAAGGATCAGCCCGGCAGCCCCTGCCGATGCAAACAGGCTCACACCGTATTTCTGTACGCTTTCAAATGTCAGCAGAACGGCGGCCGTTGTCAGGATGACCAGAACGATCACTGCGGTTCGCCGCAACACGCGCACTTGGGTGACGTATTTGCGTGCAGCAAGGTTGTCATCGGTATCCATCCGATAGCGCCGCATGGATCGGTCCGAAAAGTGGTTGACCAAAAGGATCAATGTCCAGCCGATCAAAACGATCAGCAGAATAAGGGCGATGTGTTGAAGCCCGTCGCGCCAGAGCACAGGAAGTCGCACCAGTGGGAGAACGATCACAAGACCCAGAAGTACGAAAGCCAGTCGCATCGGACGACGGGCGCGTCGCACAAGTGAGCCCATCATCCCGACATCCACATCCAGCACGCGCACCAGCGTTCGAAAGACAAGAAAGTGAATAAGAAGACCCAGACAGACTGCAGCAATCACGGCCAAGACCGGCACGATGAAGGCTGGCAGATTGTCTGCCAGCGCTTCAACTCTGCTGATGAAGGTTTCGATGTCTGCCCAGTTCATCCAGGATCACCAGAACCAGATGACAAAGCCGGCGGTTGAAAGGATCAGCAGGCCAGCCCACAGCGTCCGGTCTTGCCATAGCGGGCTTTCCCATTCAGTGAACACCTTACGGGCCTCCGAACCGGACCAGACCAGATCGTCCAGGTTTTCTTTTTCCTCTGCCGAGGTCATGGCCGAGATCCCCATATGCGTTGCGATACCGAGCAACATCATGATGGTCGACATGATCGTGTAATGGATCTCGGGCAGTCCAAGGTTTGCCCAGATGCCGGTCACCTCTTTCAGGATAAAGAGCGGGATACCGACCACGAGGCCCAGAATGATCGTCCAGAACGCGCCGTTGCCGTTCAGCCAAGGGATAAACAGGCCGAGGATATAAACGACGACGATCGTGGGAATGATATAGCTTAGCGATGATTGGAAATAGCTGAACAGGCTTTCGAACCCGGCGATGGACGGGGCATAGATTGCACCGAACACCATGACGACACCCGTCACGATCCGGCCCAGCCAGACCTGCCGCTCTTCGCTGACATTCCAGATGGGCTCGACGAAGTCTTTGACCACCAAGGTCGAGGCAGAGTTCATCGCACTGTCGAGCGATGACATGATCGCCGCGATCAGCGCTGCCATGATCAATCCGCGCAGCCCGATCGGCATTAGTTCGAATGCGAGTGTGGGGAAGGCAAGGTCCGGCGTCTCCAGCTCGGGGTAGAGTTTAAGCGCAATCAGACCCGGCAGGATCATCAGAAACAGGTTCGGCAATTTAAGGAACCCTGCAAACAAGGCACCGATCTGTCCTTCCTTGAGGTTCTTGGCACCCAGCGTGCGCTGCACGACGAACTGGTTGATGGTCCAGTAATAAAAGCCAAGCAGGACAACACCCCACAGCCCGGTCCATGGAAGGAAATCATCGTTGGCCGGCAGGATAAGCTTGGTCTTTTCTTCCGGTACGTCGATGAACAGCTGCTTCCATCCGCCGATCTCATCAAGGCCGATCCAGAACAGGATGGCGGCACCGATGATCAGCAGAATGGCCTGAACGGTGTCGGTGACAACCACCGCCGACAGACCGCCAAGAATGGTGTAAATACCCGCCACCAAGGCCAGCACCGCAACGGCACTCCACAGGTTCAGGTATCCAGTGACATTGGAAATCACAAGCCCGCCTGCGTAAAGTGCTCCGGCGGTGTCAATGAAAAGAATGGCAAGAATTGTGAAAATCGAAAAGGCTCGCCGGGACCGAACGTCATAACGCTCTTCGAGGAATTCAGGCACGGTCGAAATTTTGGCGCGCAGGAAAGACGGCAGAACAAAGATAGCAAACAGGATCAGAACAAGTGCTGCCGTCCATTCGTAGTTGAAGATCACCACGCCATTGGCATATGCGCCGCCCATCAAGCCTACAAAGCTGGACCCCGACATGTTCGAGGCAAAAAGCGAAAAGCCGATCAAATACCAGGGCAGCGACCGCCCGGCGAGGAAGTAATCGTCAGATCCTCCGCCGGATTTGCGGGAAATATAAATTCCGTGGGCGATGACACCGATGAAGTAAACTACGACAATTGCGTAATCTATCCAATGAAGATCAAATTTTGCATCGCCCATGGTGGTATCCTTTCGTGATAGGTCGAAAATCCTGTGGAAAGTTGGCGGGGGAGGGGGCCCCCGCCGACCAGGCGTCGCATATGAATTTGGGAGGGAACCGCGATGCCTGGAATTGGTGTTCAGGTCACGTCAGTAAGGTCGAAGCCGACCTTTCTGGCGGATTTTTGGTTCGATGGGTTGCAACGCAAACGCATGGCCAAGACCCGCCGGGCCGATGACGATCAAACCGAATATGCGGTGGGCATCCCGGAGGATATTCGCGGATGTCAAAAGAAACTGGGCCATAGGATACTCCTGAAGCGGGAATTATATAAGTTGCAGTATGCTGACTGCCTGGCCCAACTCCGCGACCCGGAAATCGGTTTCATAGATTTGTGAGAATAACGTGGGTGACCGTCTGATAAGATCGCAGATCAGTTCAATAAGACGCGCATTTTACTGCCTAATTTACGAGTATTTTTTGCGGCATGTCTGCAGCCGTGTTTTTGTCAACCCATACTCGCCTGAATGGCGATTGCAGCGATATACACCAGCAAGATCGTAAGGCTTTCACGGCCAATTCCGCCCGGTCCTTGGCGTTCGCGATACAGCAGACCCAATAACAGGATCGCGGTCATCAAAAACCCGACGGTGAGCCAGAACAAATCACCTTTTCCAATCGCGTGGTAGAGCGACCCATCGCGGTATCCAATGTCGGAAATCGTCAGGAATAATGTATCGAACGTATTGCCACCGATAATTCCGCCGACCGCCAATTGTAATGCGCCACGGCGCACTGCCGCGATTGTCGTCACAAGTTCCGGCAGCGATGTAATTACAGCGGTCATCAAGGCTCCGACAAGCGAGGCCGAGACATCCATACGATCCGTGATCTCCGCCCCGATGCGGCTGATCACCCAGCCCGCAACGCCCATAACTGCCATCAGCAAAAGAAACCACAGGATCAGTCCGCGCGCCGGTTTTCCGGGGTCGTCGCCTTCGCCCGGAGTGTCGGCGCGCGTCTCGCCTGTTTCAACCGGTTCCCACATGGGCTCTTTGCGCAATCTGGCTGTTGCGACGACCCCAAAGCCGTAGACCGCCACCAAAATCACAGAGGCAGGGTGAACACCCCAGACGCTGAAATCCGGCGTCGCATATGCAGCCAAAGGAACGCTGAGCAACAACAACAGCAAACCGCATTGGAACATATTCGCAAGCTCTGCTGCGGCGTGTTCAAGGTTGGCGCGCCGGTACAGAATATCCGCGATGGCCAGAAATGCCGTCTGCGCGGCAATGCCGCCGACCCCGTTGCTGAACGCCAATGACGCTCGACCGTCCAACGCTGCCGTGAGGGACACAATCGTTCCCGAAAACGACGTGGCGGCCCCAAGAAGAACCCCGCCGACGACCGCCTCACCCAGACCTGTGCGATCGGCGATCCGGTCGGCAAGGTCGGTCATGCGCAATCCGGCGATCAGGATTACTCCGGCGGCGACGCCACCAATCACAAGCAAATAAACAAGAGGCATCGTCGCGAACATAAGCAGTGAACGCACCATGATGCGCATTTGTTCAAATCAATTCTGGAACCTCACGCCGATGGGCTGCGTTGAACGACAACTGAACCGCTAGGGATTTACTGTATGCCAAAGCTATTTTCGCGCCGAGCGGTGCTTGCACAGATTGCCGGTACAGCCGCGCTGGCGACAACCCCGCCGCACCACGCCTTCGCCAATCTTGACAGCGAACCCTGGTCCTTTCTGACCGATGACGAGGCACAATGGCTTGCCGCGATTGCCGATGTGTTCATCCCGCAAGATGAATTTCCAAGCGCCAGTCAGGCCGGTGTCGTCGACTATATCGATCTGCAGATGGCGACCGGGTATGGAACGGGCGAGGGGCTTTATCTCAAAGGCCCGTTTCCCGAAGGCACCCCGCAGCAAGGCTATCAGTTGCCGCTGAGCCCGGCAGAGCTTTTGCGCGCTGGCATCAATGCCGCGCGCAGCGAGATCGACCTTGCCACAACACCGCTGCCCGAGCGTGAAAGTTGGGTTCAGGAATTCTCTGAACGCGATGAGAGTGCGATCTTCTTCAATGAGGTGTTGAGCCTCACCAATGAGGGCTATTTTGCCGATCCGATCTATCGCGGCAATCACGAATATGCAGGCTGGCGCATGGTCGGGTTTCCAGGGGCGCACGCCTATTTTACTGAACGCGTCGGTGACAACAAACCCACCACCCAGCCGCCCATGGGCATTGCGCATGGTCAGATGAACCACACGCTGCCCCGGCCCATCGGGCAGGAGGGTTAAGTCATGGTACAACGGACCCTTCCCAAAACCGATGTTGTGATTGTCGGCGGTGGCTGGACCGGCCTTGCGACGGCCTATGAATTGGCCCATGCCGGGCAGCGTTGCGTGGTTCTCGAACGCGGTCGCGACCGCCACACCGCAACCTCTTTCGCCGGACCCGAAGAGCATGACGAGCTGAAATACGCCCTGCGCTACGGGCATATGCAGGACGTCAAGAAAGAGACCCTGACCTTCCGCAACACTCGCGACCAGCAGGCGCTGCCGATGCGTCGCCTTGGATCTTTCCTGCCGGGCAGTGGCCTTGGTGGCGCGGGTATTCATTGGAATGGGCAAATCTGGCGGCCCTTGCCCAGCGATCTGGAGATGCGCACCCATTACGAGGACCGTTATGGCAGCCAGTTCATCCCCGAGGACCTCACCATTCAGGACTGGGGTGTCACTTATGATGAGCTTGAGCCGCATCTGGATTTCTTTGAGCGCGTCTGCGGTGCTGCGGGGGCGGCGGGCAACCTGAACGGAGAACCACAGGATGGCGGCAACCCGTTTGAGGGGGCGCGCAAGGCCGATTACCCCAACCCCGCGATGAAGCAGCCGATCTCGAACACGCTGTTTGGCAAGGCGGCGCAAAAGCTGGGCTACAATCCGTTCCCGATGCCCTCGGCGAATGTCACGCGGGCCTATGAAAACCCCTATGGCGCGCAGCTTCATCCCTGCACCTATTGCGGCTTTTGCGAACGGTTCGGCTGTGGCTATTTCGCCAAGGCGGACCCAATCATCTGTGTCTACGACCGCATCAAGGATCACGAGAATTTCGAGATCCGGTTCGAGGCGCAGGTGCTGCGGGTTGAAAAATCAGCCGATGGCCAGACCGCGACGGGCGTGACCTATCTGGACGAAAACGGGGTCGAGGTGTTCCAGCCTGCCGATACCGTGTGCCTGAATGCCTATGGGCTTTGGAACGTGCACCTGATGCTCGTTTCCGGCCTTGGCACGCCCTATGACCCGGAAACGCGCACCGGGACGGTGGGGCGCAATTATGCCTATCAGACCATCGCGGCGGTTGATGCGTTCTTTGATGACAGCGTCACCACTAACCCGTTCATGGGGGCCGGGGCGCTGGGTGTCGTGGTTGATGATTTCAACGGCGACAATTTCGATCATTCCGAGCTGGGCTTTCTGGGCGGCGGCTACATCGCCTGCAAGCAGTACCATGGCCGTCCGATCAGCTATCAGCCGGTGCCAGACGGCACGCCCAGATGGGGGGCCGAGTGGAAGCGCGCCGTGCGAGAGAATTACAACCGACATGCTGATCTGGTGATCCACGGCTCATCGGTGTCCACGCACGAGAATTACCTCGACCTCGACCCGACCTGGACCGACGCGTACGGCCGTCCGCTTTTGCGGATGACGTTCAACTTCCCCGACAATGACCGCAAGATGAGCGATTACGTGATGAACCGTGCGGTCGAGATCGCGCAGGAGATGGACAACGTCACGTCCGTGTCATCGACCAACTTGGCCGCTGTGGGCAATGACTATTCGATCGTGCCGTACCAGACGACGCATAACGTGGGCGGTGCGGTGATGGGGACCGACCCGCAAACCTCGGTCGTGAACCGCTATGGCCAGATGTGGGACCATCACAACGTCTTTGTCTTCGGCGCGTGCCTGTTCCCGCAGAACCTTGGCTACAACCCGACAGGCCCGCTGATGGGGCTGGCCTATTGGACGCTTGAGCACATGAAGACCGATTACCTGACCAACCCCCGCCCCTTGATGGACGCCTGAAGGAGAGACCGATGACCCAGCGCAAATACGTCAAACCTGCCGGGATCGCCGCTGCCCTGAGTGCGATCATCGCGCTTCCGTTCGTCGGTTATGCCCAAGACCGCGAGGCGCAACCCGGCATCGCAGCACTTGAAGCGAACCTGCTGGACGAGCGCGCGCTTTTCAATGCGACCGTCGAAGAGCCGGTTGATGATGACTTACTTGAACTCGGTCGGCTGGTGGCGATGGGCGGTGCTGAAAACGGTGGGTCCGGGATGGCCTGCATCACCTGTCATGGTGCCAATGGCATGGGTGACGGCTCAGGCGCGTTCCCACGACTGGCAGGGCAGGCCGGGTGGTACACCTACAAGCAGCTGGTGGATTACGCGTCGGGCGCGCGGCCCAACAAGGTCATGTCAGGGGTGGCACAACGCCTGACCGAACACGAAATGGAGGCCGTGGCCGCCTATTACGCTGCCGTTGAAGCACCCTATCGTCCGGCCGCGGGCGATGTGGATGCGGGCTTGTTACAGTGGGGTGGTCAACTCGGCGCTGTCGGATCAGCCGAGCGGGGAATCCCGGCCTGTGTGAATTGTCATGGCCCGTCCGGCACCGGCAATCCACCTTCCGTGCCATACCTTGCGGGTCAATACGCCAATTACATGACCTATCAGCTTCAGCTGTGGCGCGAAGGCGTGCGCGACAATGACGCGATGAATGTCATGTCGTCGATTGCCAAGAAAATGACCGACGAGGATATGCGCGCGGTGTCCGAATATTATGCCCGCGTAAGGCCCATGGTTGACAGGGTTGTCCCCGTAGCGGCCGACATTGATATTCCCGAAATCGCCGACTGATCCCGATGGCCACCATGCGCACATATACCACCGTCGCGTTGATCGCGGCCGCGAGCGTTGGCGCGATGGCGTGGTCTGCGATCAAGCCCGGAGACGGGATCGGCACACAGGCCTACGTTGTTACGCAAGACGCGATCCGCGCAACGGCGGACTGGTTTCGAAGAGGTCCGGCGGATGGCCGACCCGATTGGGAAGCCGCCGCGTTTGATATGTATGACGCTGATGCCGATCATGGCGCGGCGCTGATGTTGCAATATGGCTGTGGATCGTGCCACGCGATCCCCGGCGTTGCCGGCGCGCGCGGGTCTGTCGGCCCCAGTCTTGAGGGCTTTCGTGACCGCGCCTATGTCGCCGGGGTTCTGCCGAACCGACCCGGTGATCTGGTGCGCTGGCTGATCAATCCGCCGCTTCATGCGCCTCAGACCGCGATGCCCGACCTTGGCGTCACCGAAGCCGAGGCGCGGGACATGGCGGCCTATCTCTACACATTGCGAGGGGGATGATGGAACCGCTTGCCGACACTTCGACCCTGGATATGTACGGGTCTCAATCCGCGCTTCGGCCCTCGGGATTCGGGGCTTCAATGACCTATGATCTGACGCTGGTCATGACCGTATTCTTTGGCGTCGTCTTTGTCTTCGTCATGGCGCTTCTGGTCTTTGCCTGGCGACGCGAGACACCGGCAGGTCATTGGTGGGTCTGGTCAGGCGGTATCATTCTGCCGGTTGTCACCATTGTCACATTGATGACCGCCTCGACCGCGATCCTGGTGGCCAGCACCCGCAGTGATGATCAGGCGTTGGTCATAGACGTGACCGGATATCAATTCTGGTGGGATGTTGTGTACGATCCAGACGGGATCGCACTGCGCGACGCAAACGAGCTTGTGTTGCCTGCGGACCGCGCCGTGACGCTCCGTCTGAAGTCAAACGATGTGATCCATTCTTTCTGGGTGCCGTCGATCGCGGGCAAGATGGATATGATCCCGGGGCGTATCAACACCCTGACCATTCGCCCCCAAGAGCCGGGCCGTTACCGGGGGCAATGTGCCGAGTTCTGCGGCCTGAGCCATCCGCGGATGGCGTTTGAAGTGGTCGTTCTGGAACCCGAGGCGTTCGATGCGTGGCTGCTGACCACTCAGGGAGAGGCACGCGATATGGCCCGGCCCGAGCTTCTGGATGGCAAACAGGTGTTCATCGACGAAGGTTGTTCGGCCTGTCATGAAATCCGCGGCGTTGCCGAGGGTGGTCGCCTTGGCCCTGACCTGACCCGCGTGGGGGCACGCGCCAGTCTCGGTGCCGGGATGTGGCGCATGAACCAAGGCAACCTTGCCGGGTGGATCGCCGATGTCGGCGATATGAAGCCCGGCGCGCAGATGCCGTCTTACAACCACCTGAGCGGGCCTGAATTGCGCGCCGTCTCGGCCTATCTGGCGAGCCTGAAATGACTGATGCACCGTTTAACCCCACGCCTGTCCCAAAGCCGCGAGATGGCGCTTACGACATCGCGCCCAAGGGTGAGCCCGAAAAGGACTTTGAAGAGATTTGGGCGACGCCCGAAGGCGCAAGGGTGCTGTCCTCGGTCAGTCATCGCGTGGTGGGCAAACGGTTTCTGATCACCGGGTTCATCTTTTTCCTGATCGCTGGTGTGCTCGCGCTTCTGGTGCGGTTGCAACTTCTGGTGCCTGAAAACACGTTTCTTGACAGCGAGACTTACAACCAGGTCTTCACGATGCACGGAACGATCATGATGTTCCTGTTCGCGATCCCGATGCTTGAAGGGTTTGCGGTGTATCTGATCCCGCTGATGATTGGCGCGCGCGATCTGGTGTTCCCGCGTCTTGGAGCATTCGGCTATTATTGCTACCTGTTCGGTGGCATCATCGTGCTGTCGTCTTTCCTGTTTGATGCGGCCCCGGCGGGCGGTTGGTTCATGTATGTGCCGCTGTCGACCAGCCAATACACCGAAGGGCTGAGCGCGGATTTCTGGCTGATCGGGATCACTCTTGCCGAGATTGCAAGCGTCACCGCGGCGGTCGAGATCATCGCCGCGATCCTCTGTACCCGCGCGCCGGGTATGAGCCTGACCAAAATGCCGATCCTGATGTGGTATCTGCTGGTCACCGCCTTCATGATCGCAGTCGGCTTTCCGCCGCTTATCATCGGGTCAATCCTGTTGGAGGCGGAACGGTTGCTGGGTCTGCCCTTCTTTGACGTGGCCTTGGGGGGTGATCCTCTGCTGTGGCAGCACCTGTTCTGGATCTTCGGCCACCCGGAAGTTTACATCATCTTTCTGCCTGCGGCCGGGATGGTGGCAACAATGTTGCCTGTCTTTGTGGGCAAGCCGCTTTTTGGCTACGGCTTTGCGGTGGCTGCTGTCATCACCATGGGCTTTCTGAGCTTTGGTCTCTGGGCGCATCACATGTTCGCCACCGGTTTGCCTGTCATGTCGCTTACGCTGTTTTCTGCTGCGTCGACAATGGTCGCGGTGCCGACCGGCGTGCAGGTCTTTTGTTTTATCGCCACACTGACCCTGGGCAGGCCACGGCTGACCGTGCCGATGCTGTTCATCCTCGGATTTCTGTTCATCTTTGTGATCGGCGGGTTCACCGGCGTCATGATTGCCGCTGTGCCGTTCAACCTCCAAGCGCATGACAGTTACTTCATCGTCGCGCATCTGCACTACGTTCTGATGGGGGGCTTCGTTTTCCCGATGTTTGCAGCGCTGTATTACTGGGTGCCGCATTTTACCGGACGGATGATGTCAGACACGCTGGGGCGCTGGGCGTTCTGGTTGATGTTTCTTGGGTTCAACCTGGCGTTTTTCATGATGCATCTGACCGGCTTGCGCGGCATGCCCCGACGCATCGCAACCTATCCCGAAGGGATTGGCTGGGACCGGCTCAATATGCTGTCGACCATTGGGGCATTTATTCTGGCCGCTGGCATCGCCGTGTTCATTGTGGATTTCTTTCGACATCAACGTACCGGGCAAAAGGCCAAACGAGATCCTTGGGGGGCTGCGACGCTTGAATGGCTCTATGAGCCGCGCACGCCTGGCTACAATTTCCGGGCCATCCCAACCATCACCTCGCGCGAGCCGCTGTGGGATCAGCCCGAATTGACCGACCGTCCCGCCGCAGAGGTCGAGGGTGCGTTGCGCATCAACTACGACCACCGGCGTGAAACCATCGGGTGTGATCCGGTAAGCGGGGAGCCGATCCAGATTGTGCGCTTGCCGCATCCCACTTGGTTTCCGTTGATCGCCGCGTCGGGCCTTGCGGTGCTCTTTGCCGCGACGTTGGCGTCGCTGTACTGGTTGTCGGCCATTGGTGGCGTGATCGCTCTGATCGGGCTGACTGGCTGGATCTGGGAACCCTCCGACAGTGGTGTGATGCGCAAGACAGGATTACATGACCACGCGTCTTTGCCGGTGAACGTGGTCGATCACAAAAGCCATCTGCATGTGGGCACGATTATTACAATCCTGATCCTGTTTGCATTGTTTGCCTCACTGGTGTTCGCGGGCCTGTACCTTTGGAACACCCAACCAAGTTTCGCCGAAGCGACCGACCGGCCTGCCCGTATCTTTGCCTTGTTGGCGGGGGGGCTCTCGGTGATCCTTTTCGCCCTCTGTTGGATGACCGGTCGGCGGGCGTTGCTGCAAGGATCTTTGGCGGTTGGCCTGTTCATCAACCTTCTGACCGGCGTGGTCACGGTGGCGCTTGGCCTGTGCTTTTTCTGGGCGTTGTTGCCGATTGACCCCTACAGAACAGCGTTTGCGGCCGTCGGCTGGGCCATGGGCGCTTATGTGGGCGCGCTTCTTGCGGTGTCGTTTTACTGGACCGTGTTCAACGCGCTGCGCAAGGCGACAGGACGCGTTCTGCTTGGGCAAGGGCTGCCTGATCTGTTGCTGGGTGGCTTTGGCAAGGCCACCGCAATCATGGCGGGGATCACGGCTATTGCCTTTTTGTTCGCGGGGACGCCGCAATGACCCGTTTGATGTTTCATATCGCCCGCCCGATCACGCTCTGGTCGCTGCATTTCATTGCTATTTACGCTCTGATTTCAGCGGCTTGTGCGCCGCGTGGGCTGATGGAGACCGACGTGATGCGCGCGGTTGCCACCCTTGGCACATTGGCGACAGGTCTTTTGATGCTGTTTTGGCTGATCCAGGCCATGCGAAGCTCGCGCCGCGTGTCGGGTGACGCCGAGGAACGTCCGCTGGTGATCGCGGCGCTGTGGTCAGCGGGGATCTCGCTGATGGCGATTTTCGCAAATCTTTGGCCGGTTGCGACGCTGGCGTCTTGCTCCGGGTGACAGAAAGAGAGGCTCTCATGGATGATTATACCCCCTTTTGTGGCACGCCGCCGCTTCCAACCGAACTGTTGACGCGCTGGACCTTCGATCCGCTGTTGATTGTGGGACTGCTGTTGGCGTGGGGTGTCGGCATACGTTTTGCCGCCAACACATCGCGCTTTTCCGGGGCCTGGGCATTGGTGGCAATCCTGTTCGTGTCGCCGCTTTGTGCCGCCTCGATGGCGCTGTTTTCGGCACGAGTTGCACAGCACATTTTGCTGACGCTGGTTGCTGCGCCGCTTTTGGCGTCGGCCTTGCCAAAATTGCGGCTACCGCCAATGCTGCTTGCACTGGTCTTCGCCGCCCTCTTCTGGTTCTGGCATGTGCCAATACCGTACCAGGCGACCCTGGAAAGCGATCTGACATATTGGGCGATGCACCTGTCCCTTTTTGGCGCAGCAACCCTGCTTTTCGGGGCATTTCGGGCGACACCGGAAAAATCCGTCATGGCCGCCGCGTTCACTGGGGCACAGCTTACATTGTTCGCCGTCACACTGACGCTGGCCCCAACGCCGTGGCACGACTGGCATCTTCTGACCACGATTCCCTATGGCATTACGCCTCTTGGGGATCAGCAATTTGCGGGCGCTCTCATGTGGGTTGCGGGTGGCCTTTTGTTTCTCGCTGTTCTTGGCAAGCTGGCTTTCCAGTTCCTGCGCGACACAGCCACTGAACCAGCGCGATAAGCCGGGCAAAAGGCGGAACCTATGCTGCAGGTGCAGCGTTGTCCTTTGGCAGTCACTGCCAGAGGACACAGACACCATATGCAATCCCAGATCCGTATCACCAGTCTACCTGTCGACGGCCGCGGAACGCGCTTGCTGCCCGCGACCAAATCTATCCCGAATGAGAGGCTGCCGGTCCATGACCGCCCTTTGTCGCAATATGTCGTCGGCACGGATCGCGCCGCCGGGATCGAAAACCTTTAGCAGCCTGAGGATAAAATCATGAGCCGGCTCTTCATGCTGTCCAATCGCATTCCCACCACTGAAACGCCCTCGGGAGGGTTGATCGTTGCCTTGCACGATTGCCTGTCCGCCCGCGGCGGTGTTTGGGTGGGGTCCGCCGAAACGACGGTTGATCACCCCTCATCGACGCTGACCGAGATTGGCAACGACGCCTATCGCCGCCTGACCTTTGACCTGACCAGGGACGAACACGAGGGTTTCTATCTGGGCTATGCCAATTCGGTCCTCTGGCCTTTGTTCCACTGGCGCAGCGATCTGATTGATCTTGATACACATCACGCAGCGGTTTACCGCGCCGTCAATGCGCGCGTGGCGCGGATGCTGGAAGATGAAATTGCCCCCGGAGACGTGATCTGGGTGCATGATTATCATTTTCTTCCAGTGGCCGATGCGCTGCGCAAACGTGGTGTGGAAAACCGGATCGGGTTCTTTCTTCACACGCCGTTTCCCCATGCCCACGATCTTTTGGCGCTTCCCGAAAAAGACGATTTCACACGGTGGCTGGCGTCGTATGATCTGGTCGGTTTGCAGACACAACGCGATGTTGCCGCCTTGCTCGAACTCTTTCGTGGGACCGAACATGCCGAACAGCTTCGGACCGGGGAATTAAGACATGGCGGTCGTCAATTCGCGGTGCGGAGCATGCCGATTGGCATTGACGTAGATGATTTCATTGCACAAGCCGACAGCTCGGACAGTGCCGCGTCGCTTGGGCTGCAATCGGACGAACGGCTGGTCATTGGTGTGGATCGATTGGATTACACCAAGGGGTTGGTGAGCCGTTTTGAGGCGTTCGGGGCGTTTCTTGAGCAGCGCCAAGAGGATGATCCGCGTACGACCTTTCTTCAGATCGCACAACCCAGCCGGGGTGAGATCGACACCTACCAGGACATTCGCGCCGCGCTCGAAGCGACGGCCGGGCGTTTGAACGGCACGTTTGGTCAGCTTGATTGGACGCCGATCCGTTACCTGTGCCGGGGCTTTCCAAGGTCTCGCATTGCGGGCCTGTATCGCCGTGCAGACGTGGGGTTGGTCACGCCCTTTGCCGATGGGATGAACCTTGTCGCCAAGGAATTTGTCGCGGCACAGGACCCGTCTGATCCGGGCGTTTTGGTCCTGTCGCACTTTGCCGGAGCGGCCGAACAGTTGAAGGCGGCCCTTCTCGTCAATCCCTACGACACCGAGGATGTCGCAAAAGCGATCCGCGCGGCACTCGCAATGCCGCTGAAGGAACGGCAGGAGCGACACGCAGAGCAAATGTCTGTCTTGCGACGGCAAAATATCTCGTGGTGGACAGACAGCTTTCTGGACGCTCTCGTCGAAGCCGAACGTATTGCAGCTTAATCACCCTCTGGTGCACCATGACACATCAAAGCACATCACAGACTGATACGACGCATGGTCATAGCATTGCACGCAGTTCGCGGTCGCGCGCTATGACATGGATCGTCGGCGGCGTATTTGTCATCGCGGTTGCAGCCGCGCTGCGGGCGATGTCATCCGTGGCAATCCCTGTCGTGTTTGCCACACTCATCACATTTGTGCTTGCGCCGCTGCATGCAAGGCTGGCGACCGCGTTGCCATCGGCGCTGCGGTGGGTCAGCCATGTTCTTGTGATGCTGCTCGTGATGACGGTCATCGTTGGGATGGTCGCGGCATTGGTTTTCGCGGCGGAACGGGTGCTGCAAGAAGTGCCGTCGGTGGGTCAGATACAGCAAATTCTGCAACCCGGCCCTGACAGCGACACAGCACTGAACGGGCAGTTGAAAGACATATGGAACACGATTAGCAGCGCATTCAGCGGCTGGATGGTCGATCAAGTCACAACCATCGCGCGCGCCATCGCGGGCATGACCGGAATTTTCATTTCCACCTTGGTGATCGTCTTCTTTCTGATCCTTCTGGCCCTGACAGAAAGCGACACCTGGCGCGGGAAGGTCAAAACGCTGTGGCCGGAACAGGGCCAAACTGTCTGGGTGGAGACGCTTTCCACCATTGCATATAGCCTGCGAAAGTTTCTGCTGATCCGCAGCGGTATCGGGCTCCTCCAAGCGCTGCTTTATGTGCTGTGGCTTTGGCTGTTCGGTGTTGATTTGCTGGTGGTCTGGGCAGTCCTGACGTTTGTGCTGACCTACATTCCCAATCTCGGCTCCGTCATCGCGGGCACGCTGCCAGTGCTTTATGCGTTGATCACCAAAGACTGGGGCACAGCTCTTGGCGTGGCCGCAGGGCTGCTGGTCATCGAACAGGTCGTTGGTAATTTCATTGATCCCAAGATACTTGGCAAATACGTGCTTTTGTCGCCCGTGGTCATACTGGTGTCATTGCTGTTCTGGGGATGGCTTTGGGGGGTGGCAGGGGCGTTTCTTGCCACGCCCATCATGCTCAGCCTGCTTGTCACGTTCAATCATATCGCATCGCTGCGCCCATTGGCGCTGCTTTTGAGCAACCAGCGCACGGACAAGGATCTGGACCATGCGCTGGATCGATCGTAGCGGCGTTTATGCGGTCAGCAACCAGATGACGATCAGCGCCGCCAAACCACCGACAAACATGGCAATCACCGGTCCACGCCCGCGTTTCGGTTTGTCTTGCGGATCGTCCATCACGCGTGGTGCGTCCTGCATTCCGGCGTCACCGGGGCCGGCGCGCACATCACCCCGGCTGTTGACAACATATGTCTTTTTGGGGGGAAGTCGCTTTCCCTGACGCCCAGCCTCTTCATCGGTTCCCAACGGAGCGGCTGCCGGGTGGGTGCCTTCGTCGGCATCCGGGTTGTGCGCATGATCTGTCGGGTCGACGGGGTCGTTCACGGGGCGGGGCTTTCGGGCTGCATTTTGTGCCATGATCAGGTCCTTTTCATGAAATCTACGTCTGTAACATCAACGAACCGGTGACAGTCTGGGTTCCGCACATGGTTCAGGAACCGACAGGAGATCACATGCGTTAGCCTCCAAAGCCACATTGGAGTTCCCATGGTCACGACACTTCCCCAATCCCCCGATCTTGTCGTCATCGGCGCGGGCGTCGCCGGCGGGCTTGTCGCCAAACGCGCGGCCGAAGCCGGGCTTAGGGTGACTGTTCTCTGCGATGGCCCAGAGCTTGACCGCGCTGATCTGGTGGATCGGTTCCGGCAGGCTGATCCGCAAAGCCTGATGTCGCCCTATCCCCTTGTTCCCCATGCCCCGCAGCCCCAGGTCAACCGGACCGACGATTACCTCATCCAGAAAGGGCCATATCCCTACGACCAGCAATATATTCGTGCGGTTGGCGGGACGACATGGCACTGGGGGGCCGCGACCTGGCGGTATTTGCCAAGCGATATGAAACTCAAGACGCTTTATGGCGTCGGACGGGACTGGCCGTTTGAATATGACCTGATCGAACCGTGGTACTATGAAGCGGAGGTCGAACTGGGCGTCGCTGGGCCAGAGAACGCGCCCTTTGATGCGCCCCGATCAAAGCCGTACCCAATGCCAGAGGCCCCGTTTTCCTATCTTGATCAGGTGTTTCATGAAAAGCTGACTGCACTTGGCTACGATGTCATTCACGCACCACAATGCCGCAACAATCAACAAATCTATGACGGGCGTCCGCCCTGCTGTGGCAATGCCAACTGCATGCCCATTTGCCCCATCGGCGCGCAATATTCTGGAAATATGTCCGTCGAAAAGGCGCAGGCCGCCGGTGCGGAATTGATCACGGATGCGGTGGTGCATCGGCTCGAGGTTGGACCTGACCGCCGCATTACCGCCGCACGATATCTGAAACCGGACGGAACCGAGTTTCGCATCCAAGCGGACCGTTTCGCGCTTGCCGCAAATGGCATTGAAGGTCCGAAGATTATGCTCATGTCCAAACAAGAAAACGCGCCGGATGGTGTTGGCAATTCGTCTGATATGGTTGGGCGCAACCTGATGGATCATCCCGGCACCATGTCGAAATTCGACAGTGCAGACCCACTTTGGCCGGGGCGGGGCCCGAATATCCTGTCGGGCATTGTCAATCTGCGCGATGGGCCGTGGCGGGACCGCATGGCAGCCCGTAAACTTATGCCGGACAACAAGACCCATGTCGAAGAAGTCACCATCGAAGCCATTGACGAAGGTCTAACCGGCGACGCCCTGCGCACCGCTGTTCGAGAGCGCGCGGCACGGCGGCAGATCGTGTTCAGCTTTAATGAACAATTGCCTGACCCCACAAACCGGATCGTTCCCTCGACCGAGGGATTGACCGATGCTTTGGGCATTCCCCGGCCGGAAATCCATTACGACATTGACGATTACGTCCATCGCGCAGCCGAAGATACGCGCAAACGTATCGAGGAAATGGCGGTCGCGTTTGGGGCCACCAAGCAAAGCGTGTGGCATTACGATGGATATTTGCCAAACAACCACATCACCGGTGCCACGATTATGGGCGACGATCCTGCCGACAGCGTGGTCGACAGCGATTGCCGGACGCATGATCACCCGAATCTGTGGATCGCGTCTTCTTCGACATTTCCGTCGGTCTCCAGCGTGAATGTCACGCTGACCATTGCGGCGTTGGCGGTGCGGATCGGCGAAACCATCGCAGCAGAGGCGCGGCCATGAGACATGTGATCCTGATCGCAGCGACAACGGCTTCGTTCGGTCTGGCCCATGGGGCAGGCGGGCAGGGTGCCAATGTTCTGCTGAACTGCACCTCTTGCCATACCCTTGCGCCAGATATCCCCAAGCGTGAACTGAGCCAGACTCCACCGGCCCCGTATCCAAACCTTAACGGTCAATCCGCACGGTATCTTGAACGCCAGTTGCACGCCTATCGCACGGGGTTGCGCCAGCATCCGCAGATGCAAGCCACCGCAACAGCCCTGGGTGACGGGGCCGCTGCCATGGCGCGTATGTATTCAGATGCACCTGCACCCGATCTGGTTTTTCGTGAAAACGACGACACGCACGCCGCAGCACAACGCTTGGTCTATGAGGGCGATTGGTCACGGGGATTGCCGTCTTGCAACAGCTGTCATGCGCGCGACCCGGATGACCGCGCGCGTCTTTCGCCGCGATTGCACGGGCATCCTGCATCGTATCTGACACGGCAGTTGACCGCCTATGCCGAGGGCACACGTCAATCCGGCACGATGGGCCGTATGCGCGCGTTTGCATCAAAACTGACCGAGCAAGAGATTTCAGAGATTGCGGCCTATTACGCGGCGTGGCGTGAAGACACAGGACCTTTGTCCGAAGCACCAACGTCCCAACCGCAGAAGGAGGACTCCGATGGATAAGCGCATACAGGTCACACGACGCAGCTTTATGGCAGGCGTGTCCATGACCGCGCTCATGCCTGCGACGGGATTGGCGCAAACGGGCATTCCGTTCGAAAATTTCGCAGCCCGCGCCCGTGCGATCTCTGGGTTTGACGTTGTCCCACGTAACCTGATGGTCGGTGCGCGCACTCAGCTGGACACAATGCAGCAGCGCGCTTTTGTGGCTGGTCGTACTGCCGCCAGGGACGTGGACAAGACAGTTCTGAAAGCCCTTTACACCGGCATGCATCGCCCCGAAGGTCAACCTCCCGAGCGCTTTGCCTATGCGCAGGCGCTGATGTACGCGGCCATCGAGGACACCGTGAATGTGCCAAGCTATTGCGGCGGCGTACCGGGATACTGGGCCGAAAAACCGGAAAGCGCCTGACGCCGGCGTCTATTTCGGAGTTTTGACGGTGGTCGTGACTTGCGATGCATCTCCCTCTTGCGCGACAGAGATCATCAATCCCAGGTACCGGACGTTGGCACAGTGTCCGCCCATCGGCACAGAGAAACACGATACGGAGCAGCCCAAAGCCGTGAGTCCATTCCGCCTCTAGCCGTTCTTCCCCGGTGCAAAGCTTGGTCTTGTAGGCCTACGGTTGAGTGTAACACCCCGTTCACCCGCCCTATGGCCAGCACTGTTCCGTGCTGGCCAACGGGCGGGATAACGCGATTTGTATGGCAAATGACGGCCAGCCTTCTGCGGTGGACGCGCGAAATCGCGGCTGGTCAGGGGGCGGTGAGCAGGGTTTGCAGCGCCAGCACTTCTTGCTGGCGCAAGTCGTGGCCGCCCTCGTGAACTTCGGTCGTCACCTGTGCGCCTTGCGCGCCGAACCAGTCGATCAAACGCTGGCTTTCCGGCCATGGGCAGATCGGGTCATGTTGTCCGGCGGTGATCAGAACCCGCGTGCCGGACAGGGCAGGCACCGGCTCGGGTGCCCAGGGGATCAACGGATGCAGCAGACCGATGCGATCGAACAGGTCTGGATATGACATCGCGACAGAGGCCAGGATATTGGCACCGTTTGAATAGCCAAAGCCGTAGATCGGCGAAGTTGGAGCAGACGCTGCCTGCGCTTTGATGAAGGCCGCCATCGCTTCGGTCCGTTGGGCCAGATCGTCCATGTCATAGACGCCTTCACCGGTGCGCCGGAAGAACCGCGCGGCCCCAAACTCTGATACATCCCCACGCGGCGATACCACGCCGGCGTCGGGCAGAATTTGCTGCGCCAGATCAAAGAACTGGTGCTCGTTCCCGCCCGTGCCGTGGAAAGCAAAGATGATGGGCGCGCCCTTGGCGGGGGCTTTGGTCAATGCATGATAGCTATCTGTCGCCATGTGACCTCTCCTTTATGCGGTCAGCGGTGGCAAAAGCTGTTCAATCTGAGCGCGATGCGGCTCGTAGCGGTCGGGCAATTGCAACGCTTCGCCAAGATGTTTGGTGTCTTCGTCACGGTCAAAGCCAGGCTCGTTGGTCGCGACCTCGAAAAGGATGCCCCCCGGCGTGCGGAAGTAGATCGCCCAGAAGTAGTCACGGTCGATCACTGGTGTCACCTGATAGCCTGTGTCCATCAGCGCCTTGCGGACCTCCAACTGTTTGGCGCGGTTTTCGACGGCAAAGGCAATGTGGTGCACGGACCCCGCACCCTGGCCAGCGGTTCTGACGCTGGATATCTCTTCGAGGTCGATGGTGTCAGCCGCGTTGCCTCCTTCGACGCGGTAGCGGGTGACCGTGCCTTCGGTTTCATCCTTTTGGTAGCCCATATAGGTCAGCAGCTCTCCGGTTGCGGCGGCGTCGCGCAACGTGAAGCGTGCGCCGTGAAAGCCCAGAATGCCCGCATCTTCCGGCACATCCGTCCCGGTCCAGGGGCTCCGTCCGCGCGTATCGCTTTCAACGAGCGCGAAGCCATCCCCATCAGGCCCGTCGAATTGCAGACGGCTTTCACCTAGAAAGCTGTTCTCTTTCAGGCCGGTCACACCGTAATTGCTCAGACGCTCTTTCCAGAACGGCAGCGCGCCTTTGGGGACTGCAAATTCCGTCGTGCCAACTTCGCCAGTGCCGCGACGGCCCTTGGGCATATTCCCAAAAGGGAAATACGTCATGACCGATCCCGGCGTGCCAACTTCGTCGCCATAGTAAAGGTGATACACCTCGGGGGCGTCGAAATTCACGGTTTGCTTCACCCGGCGCAGGCCCAGCGTGTCGGTAAAGAACGTGTTGTTTTCTGCTGCATCTGCCGCCATCGAGGTGACGTGGTGCAAGCCTTTGATATCCGTAATCATGGTATTCGCCTCTCCATCTGAAATCTGTGTTGCAGTAGAAATAGGACAAAGACGAATTGATCAGAATAGAAGCAGTATTGCATTCACTGTTGCGCCTGGCGCAATAATGGCAAATGCAGGACATCAAACCCATTCGCGTTTTTCTTAAGGTGGCCGAGCTGAGCAGCTTTGCAGCAGCGGCGCGCACCTTGAATATGACGCCGGCCTCCGTCACCCGCATTGTCGCAAAACTTGAGGAGGAGTTGGGTCAGCAGCTTTTGGTGCGGACAACCCGGCAAGTCGCATTGACAAGCGCGGGGGCTATTGTTGCGGCGCGGTTCCGTCCGGTTATCGACAACTTTGATCGGGTGACGGATGAAATCACCCGGGCGGCCCGCCCGGATCGCGGCAGGCTTGCCATCAATGCGCCCATGTCCCTTGGAGTGCGGCTGTTGCCGGACCTGTTTGACAGTTTTCGTCTGGCCTATCCGAACATCTCGCTTGAAGTGACATTGACGGACGCGCTTGTTGATATCGTTCAGGATAACTGCGATCTGGCTATCAGGGTGTCCGGCCCGCCATCAGATAAATCGACTATTTGGCGAAAAGTCTGTGAAGTGCCTCGCAAGATCATCGCAGCCCCCCGCCTTTTCGAGCGGATGCAGATCCCGGAGACACCATACGATCTGGACCCGGGATTTTGCATGTCCTACTCGGCCTCTGGCCAAGCGGAGGTTTGGTCGCTTCGTAAGGATGGGGCAAAACGACAGGTCACCGCCGGGTCTTCGGTCATCTCGAACAATGGCGATTTCCTGTATTCGCTGGCCAAGTTGGGCAATGGCATGACCTTGCTGCCAGAGTTCATCGTCAAGGATGGCCTTGCAACAGGCGACGTGACACCCGTTCTGAAAGATTGGTCGATTGCCCCGCTCTGGTTGACGTTGTTCTATCCGCCTTACGAGGTTTTACCGCCGCTTGTGGCGACTTTTACCGACTATTTCGATTCTTATCTGAGAGAGGTGCCCGAGTTGATGTTCAGCGACTGACGCGGGCTGGTTTTATGATCAAGACGAGGAAGGTGCGCCGGAACTTGGGTCGTTCGTTGCAAAACACGTGACGCTGATCAACAAGCTGGGTGATTTGCCATTATCACGCCTCGGGCATCAGCGTTTCAAGAACGTCAAAACCCGATCCGGTCGGGCGGACAATCACTGCCTCGCCCTCGGCCAGCTGGACATTGGCGACCGTCGCAATATTCGATCTATGCGCGACAATGATGCGGTTTGTCCCGTCGTCGGGTGGCGTGCTCATTCGATCTCGTAGATAGGCAACACGCGCCTCGCGGCCGTCTTCGTCGGACAAAAGGCCCAGCAATTCCATCCGTTCTTCAACACGGCCAAACGCGATTTCCGCCATGTCGCGGCACCGAGCAAAGGGACTGGCCAGCACGTCGCCGACCGGGATGGCGTGACGCGTGAATGCGGTACCGATCCTGCGCGATTGGGCAATTCCCTCGTTAGAAAGAAGCCGTTGCCGTGCGCGGGGCCAATCGATGTTGTCGATCCCCGACCATGTGGTCGCGCCGTGTCGAAAATAAATGACATGCCCCCCGCCCTGCAACGCGTCAAGCGCCTGCGGTGCCGCGCGCAAATAGATGGGCATGGCGAAAAGTGACAGTCCCCCAACAAGCACCCGCCGCCGGGTCATGTTTGAAATCTTGGACTTTTCGATCATGTCTGCACCATCCTGAAACACGGGCTGTCAGCCCTTGATCTAGCAGGTTTTTTGTCTGATTGCGAAAACCGATATGGTGCTGCGCGCGCGGTCGCGTATATGCCAACACGATTGGCCATATTTTAACCAATCGTGCCAGCCATATCTATCAGCGACATTCGCTGAGGTCGGGATCAGGCCAGCTTGCCAGCAACCTCGACCAAACGACGCGCCTGATGGCCAATCGCCGCTTTGACGTCGTCGGTGAATTCAGCACCCTGCGTGTGGCTATACCCGTAGGGGTTGCCGCCTGTCTTGAAGATCACGTCATCGGTGAACCCGGGAGCCACAACAAAACCGCCCCAGTGCATCACGGTCATGTAGAACGAGCTGAGGGTTGTTTCCTGCCCGCCATGGGGATTTTGCGCCGACGTCATCGCCGAGACAGGTTTGTTGGCAAGGCCGCCCTGAAACCAGACACCGCCCAGCGTATCAATAAAGGCGCGCATCTGGCTGGCCATGACGCCAAAGCGCGTGCCGGATGAAATCAGATAGGCGTTGGCCCATTCCATATCCTCGGCGGTGGCTTCGGGAATGTCAGCGGTGGCTTCCGCGTGCGCTTTCCATGCGTCCTGGCTGTTGACCGCCTCTGCGGGGGCCGTCTCGGGTGCTTTCAACAGGCGCACTTCGGCACCGGCCGCTTTGGCCGCTTCGGCAGCGATGGACGCCATCTGGTAGTTGGTTCCGTAGCTGGAGTAATAGACGATCGCGAGTTTAACAGACATGGTTTTTCCCTTTATGGATCATTCATCTAAGGCAGTCCGGACGATATCGCATATTCATTTTGCTTATCGTGTCAGACGTTGCTGCCCTTTGGTGGTCAATTGGCGTCTCAGTGACGTTGCCGGTGTACCCGTCACCTAAGCCTTCACCATTCCGAACACAAATGTGATATTTCCACAGGAAAGGTGCGCCAATGCACACAAAGCCGGTCACCTGTTCGCGTGTTTTATGGCAACATCATGCCGCGGATCATGAAAAAGAACATGGCAGACAAAAGCGCCGCAACCGGGACGGTGATGATCCAGGCCGCCGCAATGCGCAGCAAAAGGTTCCGTTTGACAAGCTCAACCCGATGCACCCGGCCAAGTTCGCGTCGTTCGCGTTTGCCCAGCACCCGATCACTTGATGACTGAGCCTTCATGGATCGCAGCATATCCCCTTTCGTGGCGACGTCCGCGGCTTCGAATTCTGCCAACAATTGTTCCACCGCTTCTGGATCAGTGTCGGCATGGTGATCACGGATCTGGTCCAGCATATCCGCATAGTTTGACTTGATATATTCGCGCAAGAACCCGACGCCAAAGACACCGCCAACCGCGATATGGGTCGAGCTGACCGGTAGCCCCAGCTGCGACGCGATGATCACCGTGATGGCCGCCGCCAATGCGATGCAAAAGGCCCGGGTTTTATCAAGCTCGGTGATCTCGCTGCCGACTGTCCGGATCAGTTTCGGCCCATAAAGCGCCAAACCCAAGGCAATGCCAATCGCCCCCACCGCCATGACCCATAGCGGAATCGACGCATTCACAATGATGTCGCCGCCGACAATCGCATCATTGATCCCGGCAAGCGGCCCCACCGCATTGGCCACGTCATTTGCCCCATGCGCGAAACTCAGCAACGCGGCGGCGAATATCAACGGGATGGTGAAAAGGTCGTTTACGCTTGATTTGTGGTTATCAAGATTGGCAGTCCGCCGCGCGATATGGGGCCGGAGAATGGCATAGACGCATATGGCAAGCCCAAACCCGATCAGCAGCGCCAGCGGAAACGGTATCACGACAACCTTGGTCAGACCTTTGAGGATCAGATATGTGGCAAAAGACCAGGCCATGATCGACACCAGGATCGGCACCATGCGATTGGCCGCGGACAGAACGTCCTTTTTATAGGTGATTGTGCGCTTGATCACATAGAGGAAACCCGCCGCGATCAGCCCGCCCAAAACGGGTGAAATCACCCAGCTTGTCACGATTTGCCCCATCACCGACCAGTCTGCGATGCCCCAGCCGGCGGCGGCGATTCCCGCACCAAGGACACCGCCGACAATAGAATGAGTGGTGGACACAGGTGCGCCAATAACTGTTGCGAAATTCAGCCAGACCGCGGCGGCCAGCAAAGCTGCCATCATGAGCCAGATAAAGGTGTCGCGATCGGCCACCAGATCCGGGTCTATGATCCCGCTTTTGATTGTCCCGACAACATCGCCGCCAGCAATCAACGCGCCGCCCGCTTCGAAAAAGGCAGCGATGAAAATCGCCCCGGTCAGCGTGATGGCATGTGACCCGACCGCAGGCCCGACATTGTTGGCGACATCATTGGCACCGATATTCATCGCCATGTACCCACCTATCATGGCTGCGGCGACCAACAATATGCCATCCACCCCACCGTCAGTGCGCACTATGGTGAACAGCATGATCCCGACAATGAAAAGCAATGCCGTGCCAAACCGGAACAGCTCCGCCCGGTTCTTCTGCACCGCTGTCTCGACATTTTCGATCTTCAGCACAACCCGACCCCCTTTGATGCGCTTTGGACAGACGCGATTATCCGTGAACCTCACAGACGCAATATGCGCCAGGTCATGGACGGGGTTTGACGTGTCTTATATGTCTCAAATGTGCAACGCCGCTAAAAGGAGAGCTGGGTCATGCACCAGAACGATCACGCTCGAACTGCTCTGGTTGACCGGTTGCCGGAGATATCGTCAGACCCGCGCTATCGCAGCCAGGATAACGCTCTGGATGGTCGGTGCGCATGACGCGGTTTTATCTTCCTGTCGCAATCGCAGCGCTGCTGATCACCTTCTGGTTCAGCCCGGACGCACAGGAAATTGCGGCCGGGGTCGCGATTTTCCTGTTTGGCATGTTGATGCTCGAAGATGGGTTCAAGCTTTTCGGCGGAGGTACATTGGAACGCCTGTTAGAACGCGCGACGGCGTCCACGCCGCGGGCGCTGTCTTTCGGGGTTCTGGCCACAACGCTCTTGCAGTCAAGCTCCCTGGTCTCTGTCATCACCATATCGTTTTTGAGCGCTGGATTGATTTCACTCATCGGCGGCGTCGGCATCATCTTTGGGTCGAATATCGGCACAACCACAGGCGCATGGCTGGTCGCGGGGCTTGGGCTCAAGGTCAATATCGCAGCTTACGCCATGCCGATGATTGCCCTAAGCATCGTGCTGGTGTTCCAGCGGTCCAAGCCCCTAAGGGGGATTGGATATGCGCTGGCGGGGCTTGGTTTTCTGTTTCTTGGCATCCACCACATGAAAGAGGGCTTCGATGCGTTCAAGGACCAGATTGATCTGACACGCTTTGCGCTTTCGGGATTGGTTGGACTGGTTGTCTATTCGTTGATCGGCACAATGGCGACGGTCATCATGCAATCAAGCCACGCGACGATGGTCTTGATCCTGACCGCCCTGTCTGCTGGCCAAATCAGCTATGAAAACGCGCTGGCGCTGGCTGTTGGTGCCAATATCGGCACGACCATTACCGCAATCATCGGGTCACTTGGGGCCAATTATCAAGGCAAGCGTCTTGCGTTGGCGCATCTGATTTTCAATACCGTGACTGCCGGGGTCGCGCTGATCTTTATCAGCCAACTTCGCGATGCTGTTGACGCCATTAGCGGGTTGGTCGGCATAGCACCCGATGATTATGCGCTCAAGCTGGCGGTGTTTCACACCATCTTCAATGTGCTTGGCGTGGTGTTGATGCTGCCATTCCTGAAACGCCTGATTGCGCTGCTTGAACGTCGTATTGTCGAACCCCAGCCCGATGTCAGCCGCCCGCGTTACCTCAACGAAGCCGCTGACGAATTCCCGCAAACGCTTGAAATCGCACTGAGCAAGGAAGTGGCGCATCTTTCAGAAAATGCGATTGAATTGATCCTGCATGGGCTGAATCTGCATCAGAACGAGGTGTTTGCATCCGACAATATCGCAGCGACAGTGCGCAAAAGCCGTGTGCCCTTCGAACTTGATCTCGGCGATGGATACGAAGCGCGGGTGAAGACGCTTTATTCGGCAATCGTTGAATTTGCGACCCGCGCCGGAGACAAGCGTCTTCCCGCAGAGGTTGCTGACCGGGTATTTGAACTGCGCGATGTCGCCAGTGATATGGTCCAGGCCGTCAAGTCTGTGAAACACTTGCGCAAGAACATTCTGAATTACACCACGTATAACAAGGGCGCTGTCACTGAATTGTATGACAGCCTCAGAACCGAACTGGCCCGGATCACGGTAGAGATCCGGAATATGGGGCTTGCTGCACCAGAAGACCGAAGTGGATTGTGGCTGGATCAGGAACGTGCACAGATCGAGGACGCGGTTCGCATGACCACCCGGCGCGTCGACGCCCTGATCCGGGCTGGCGATCTCAGCCCAGCGGCCGCGACATCTTTCATGAATGATTCAACCTACGCCTACAGCGCCATGCGTCAGCTTATCGAAGCGGCGCGCAGGTATTACATCGAAAGGGACAGCTCTATGGCCGAAGTGGAACGCCTTTTGGCACTTGATCCCGACGAATTTGACGAAGCCGTGCAACAGGACGAGGCACCGGCGGGTACAGATGTGCCGCAGGCCGCGCGCACAAAACTGTCATGAAACGCATCTAGGGTATGCTCTTGGAAAAAATCGGAGTCGCCAAATGGGTCTGAAAAAGCTTGCGGCCAAAGTGGTCGAATACAATGAGCGCCTTGAAAGCGGGAAGGCCAGCAAAATCAAACCTGACCATGTCGCGTCTGTTCTGGCCAAACTCCGGAAAAAGGCGGACGAGCTTGAAGCCAAGATCGCCTTGACGCAGTCGACCGAAAAGAAAGCGCGGTTAGAGCGGAAACTGGGCGTGGCACGAACACATGTGGCGCGGGCAGAGTGGCTTTTGAAAGAAATCAGTAGCTCCTAGGCGCTTATATGAAAAACCACCTGACCGGCCTTGTGATATGCCGTGAGGCGGCGTTGTAATGAGGTGATTGGACGCCGGAAAGCCCGGCAGGAGGTGGATTTTGGACGACATGTCAGGACCGAAAAACACGGCACTTCAAGCAGCCCTCACAAAGATTGATCAAACCGTGCGTGACGAGGCTGATTGGGGCGCGCCGGCACAGTATATTCCACAGCTGGCCGCAATTGATCCGGCGCAGTTTGCGATTTCCGTCTGCCTGGAAAACGGTGCCGAATATTCGGCGGGCCAGTCCGACACGCGGTTTTCGATCCAGTCGATTTCAAAAGTCTTTGCGCTGATCGCCGCGTTGGGCCGGGTCGGGGATGCGCTGTGGAATCGTGTGGGGCGCGAGCCGTCCGGGACGTCATTCGATTCTGTTATCCTGCTGGAAAGTGAAAAGGGGCGTCCGCGCAACCCGTTTGTGAATGCCGGGGCCATTGTGACAACGGATGCTCTTTTGTCTGGGCGGGAACCGCGTCTGGCGCTGGCCGAGATCATCGGTATCGTTCGGGCGATGGCATCCGACGACGACATCCACATCGATGCCTCTGTCGCGCGCTCCGAAAAAGCCACCGGTGCCCGCAACAAGGCACTTGCCCATTATCTGGACAGTCATGGCAACCTTGACAGCGAACCTGAACTGACGCTCGGCACCTATTTCCATCAGTGCGCAATCGAAATGACCACGCTGCAACTGGCGCGTGCCGGTCGCGGTCTGGCGGGTTTTGCCAATGCTCCAAGCGTTTTGCCGCTGCGCCGGGCCAAACGCATCAATGCGCTGATGATGACATGTGGGCACTATGACGGGTCAGGCGAATTCGCATTCCGCGTGGGTTTGCCTGGCAAAAGCGGCGTTGGGGGCGGGTTGTTGGTTATCGCCCCGGGGCGCGCGTCGATTGGGATCTGGTCTCCGGGTCTGGATCACTACGGCAATTCCAAAGCAGGCACGCGGGCCGCAGCGCTTTTGAGCAATGCCATGCGATGGTCGGTCTTCTAGACCTATTCCGGCGGCATCCCCGCAATCTGCAACAAGACACGGCGGACGGTTTCGGCGTCATCCTTGCTGAACGACTGCATCAACCGGGTGTTGTAGCGTTCTGCCTCAACAACAAGATCCTGGAAAACCGTCTGTCCGGATTTCGTAAGCGACAGCACTTCGCGCCGCCGATCCTGTGCTTGGCGTTCGCGTGACAGAAACCGGCGCGTTTCCAAAGCCGTCACCGCGCGGCTGACTTTTGTTTTATGGATGGTGGCGCGTTCGCAGATTTCTGTTGCCGTAAGCGCCCCATACCGCCCAAGATGGAACATGACCCGCCATTCGGTGCGCAGCATCCCGTAGGTCACGCGGTAATATTTCTGGAATTCCAGGCTCGTTTTCTCGGCGGCCTGCGCCAGAAGATACGGCATGAAGTCCTGCGGCTGAAAGGGTGCTTTATTATTCATGCCTGTAAAATAAACCATTGATAGTTACAAATACAACCAATACCCAGCACGGGTATTTCCTGGGGAGGCGTCAGATGAACAAGGTTTCGAAACCACACGGATTGGTCAGTGCCGTAAGTCCTGTTGGCACAACCGACGGGTATATGCCGGGCTTTGGCAATGATTTTGAAACAGAAGCGCTTCCCGGTGCCTTGCCTCAAGGCATGAACAGCCCACAAAAGTGCAACTATGGCCTTTATGGCGAACAGCTGTCTGGCACAGCGTTTACCCACGAACGGCCAGAGCGTACCTGGTGCTATCGCATTCGGCCCTCTGTCAAACATTCGCATCGGTACACACGGATTGATCTGCCATATTGGAAGTCAGCCCCGCATGTGGTCGAGGATGTAACATCGCTTGGGCAGTATCGCTGGGATCCTGTGCCGCATACAGATGACGCCCTCACATGGCTGACCGGTATGCGCACAATGACAACCGCGGGCGACGTCAACACCCAGGTCGGCATGGCGACCCATGTCTATCTTGTGACCCAAAGCATGACCGACGACTATTTCTTTTCCGCCGACAGCGAATTGCTGGTGGTCCCGCAAGAGGGCAGTCTGCGGTTTGCGACCGAGCTGGGTGTGATCGACATCGCGCCGCAGGAAATTGCAATCCTGCCCCGCGGCTTGTTGTACCGCGTCGAGGTTCTGGACGGGCCGTGTCGGGGTTTTGTTTGCGAAAACTATGGTCAAAAATTCGAATTGCCGGGGCGTGGCCCAATCGGTGCCAATTGCATGGCCAACCCGCGCGATTTCAAGGCACCCGTTGCGGCGTTCGAAGACCGTGACGTGCCCAGCCGGGTTGTGATCAAATGGTGCGGCCAGTTTCACGAAACCCATATCGGACAATCCCCGTTGGACGTGGTGGCTTGGCATGGCAATTACGCGCCGCTGAAATATGATCTGAAAACCTATTGTCCGGTCGGGGCCATCCTGTTCGATCATCCTGATCCGTCTATTTTCACCGTCCTGACCGCGCCATCCGGTCAACCGGGCACGGCCAATATTGATTTTGTCCTCTTCCGGGAACGCTGGATGGTGGCTGAAGACACATTCCGCCCGCCTTGGTATCACAAGAACATCATGTCTGAATTGATGGGCAACATCTACGGCCAATATGATGCCAAACCGAAAGGTTTTGTGCCGGGCGGGGTCTCGTTACACAACATGATGCTACCGCACGGGCCGGACAAAAACGCCTTTGAAGGCGCGTCAAACGCAAATCTGGGGCCAGAGAAATTGGACAACACCATGTCCTTTATGTTCGAAACCCGTTTCCCACAGCACCTGACGGCGTTTGCCGGTAAAGAGGCTCCGTTGCAGGACGATTATATTGATTGCTGGGACAGCCTTGAGAAAAAATTCGACGGGACGCCGGGCAAAAAATGAAACGTGCAATCCGCACAATCTCCGGGCCAAAAACACGCCGTTTTTCTGGTGAGTTTGGCAGGATCATCGCGACAGAACAGGCGCATCGGTGCCTGGGACCAATGACACAGAAAGCAGAGCTGACATGAGTAAGGCCTTCGCGTCCCAAGGGGACATGACCGAAAAAACCATCACCTTTGACGAAATCGGCGAAGGCCTTTGGGCGTTTACCGCCGAGGGCGATCCGAACTCGGGTGTGATCATCGGCGATGACAGCGTCATGATTGTCGAAGCACAAGCCACGCCAAGACTGGCCCACAAGGTAATCGAAAAAGTCCGCGAGGTGACGGACAAGCCCATCTCTCACGTGGTCCTGACGCATTATCACGCAGTGCGGGTTCTTGGGGCATCGGCCTTTAACGCGGATCAGATCATCATGTCGGACACCGCGCGCGCAATGGTGGCGGAGCGTGGGCAAGAGGACTGGGACAGTGAATTCCAACGCTTCCCGCGCCTGTTCGAAGGCCACGAGAGCATTCCGGGCCTGACCTGGCCGACGACCACGTTTTCAGACAGCATGACCGTGTATCTGGGCAACCGCCGCGTTGACATTAAACAGATCGGCCGTGCGCACACAGCCGGAGACGCCGTAATCCATGTGCCGGATCAAAACGTCATGTTTACAGGCGATATCGTTGAAGACCATTCCGCATGTTATTGCGGGGACGGGTATTTTGGCGAATGGGGCACCACGCTGGACGCGATCAAAGCTTATGATGTGGATGCCATCGCGCCGGGGCGGGGTGGTGCTTTGATCGGTAAGGATGCCGTGCATCGGGCCATCGAAAGCACGCGGGATTTCGTTAACAGCACGTACCAACCGGCGGCTAAGGTCGCTGTCAAAGGCGGAAGCCTGAAAGATGCCTGGGACGCCGTTCGCGAGGTCTGTGACCCAAAATTCAAGGATTTTGCCATTTACGAACATTGCCTGCCGTTCAACGTGTCCCGCGCCTATGACGAAGCGCGCGGCATTTGGCATCCGCGCATCTGGACAGATAAGCGTGATCTTGAAATGTGGGCCGCTTTGCAGGGGTAAACGCCATGGTTGCTGTTCGATACCAAACCGCCTTTCGGCTGTATCCCTACGAGAAAGTTGCCGACCAGGACAGGGCGACGCCAGTGCGTCATCCGGTTGTGATTGTCGGGGGTGGTCCGATTGGCATGGCGCTTGCCCTTGACCTTGGAAATCGCGGGATATCCTGCGTCGTTCTGGACGATCATGACGGTGTTGGCATGGGCAGCCGCGCGATTTGCTTTGCCAAGCGGACGCTGGAAATCTGCGACCGTCTTGGCTGTGCCGATCCGATGGTCGACAAAGGTGTCGTCTGGAACCTTGGGCGCGTTTTTCGGGACGAAAAAGAGATCTACACCTTTAATCTTCTTCCCGAAGAGGGGCACAAGCAGCCTGCCTTTATCAATCTGCAACAGCCCTATTTCGAACAGTTCATCGTAGAGAAAATCCGCGAACAACAGGCCAATGGCGCACCTATCGACATTCGTGGTCAAAACTGCGTCACGGCATTGGAACGCCGGGAAGACCACGTTCTTCTGGATGTTGACACACCCGACGGCCCCTACCAGATCGAGGCTGACTATCTGGTCGCTTGTGATGGGGCAAATTCTCCGATCCGGGGGCTGATGGGCCTTGATTTCGATGGGCGCGTGTTTGAAGACAATTTCCTGATCGCGGACATCAAGATGAAGGCGGAATTCCCGGTCGAGCGCCGCTTTTGGTTCGATCCCCCCTTCAATCGCGGTGAAACAGCCTTGATGCACAAACAGCCCGATGATGTCTGGCGACTTGATTTCCAATTGGGGTGGGACATTGACCGCGAGGCAGAGATGGACCCTGACAAAATCAGGTCTCGTGTGCAGGCCATGATCGGAGAAGAGATCGACTTTGATCTGGTCTGGACCTCAATCTACACATTCCGCTGCTGCACGATGAAGGATTACCGGCACGGACGGGTTTTCTTTGCCGGCGACAGCGCCCATCAGGTCAGCCCCTTTGGCGCGCGTGGTGCCAATGGTGGCATTCAGGACATCGACAACCTTGGCTGGAAACTTGCCGCTGTGCTGTCGGGGGAGGCACCGGACAGATTGCTGGACAGCTATCACGCCGAACGCAAACACGGTGCGTTGGAGAATATCAAGAATTCCAGCCGGTCGGCGGATTTTCTGACACCGCGGAACCCGGCACATGCGTTGTTCCGCGATGCCGTTCTGGATCTTGTCGAAGACCACCCCTTCGCGCGCCCGATGGTCAATTCGGGCCGTTTGTCGATGCCGTGTACCTATGACGGCTCGGCACTGAATGGCGTTGACGGTCTGGTCAATGGTCCGGCGCGGTCCCGGCCCGGAAGCCCCTGTCCCGATGCCCGGTTAGAGCGTGGGTTTCTGCTGGATCACCTCAAAACCGGGTTTGGTCTTCTTGCGATCAATGCGCCAAACCTGACCGAGTGCGTGGTCGACAAGACCGTGCTTCCTGTTGTGCATGTTACGTCACAGCCCGGTGATGAGATGTCAGACCGCTATCTCGGTTCACATGACACGGCGGTCTATCTGATCCGGCCCGATCAACATGTTGTCGCGCGATGGGATCACTTTGATCATGGCGCAGTTCGGGCGGCATACCGCATAGCGATGGGAAAGGATCTGTGATGGCGGGCCTTATACGCGAGCCGAATTTTGACAATTCCGACGATTTTTATGCAGCTCTGCTTGCCGCACATGATGGCTTGGACGAGCCAGAGATGCATGCGCTGAACGCGCGTTTGATCCTGATTTTAGCCAATCATATCGGCCGGAATGACGTGTTGGAAGAAGCCCTCAGCGCGGCGCGGCGGACATCTGGATAATAACCGATCTGCTTGGCTCTGGCATCCTGATGCAAAATCGCCCAGAGATACCGCATCTGAGACAGGAGTGGATCATGAGCAAGCTTGAGACGAAATTTGCCAATCTTGGTGCGGAAAATGCACCGGGGCAGGAAGTGCGTCAAAGCGCAGATGATCTGAAATCAATGATGATCGGCGATATCTTGACGGGCGAACCCGTCGATTTTTCCCATGGCGATGTAGATGCGTTTGCCCCGACACCGGGGGCCCGCGAGGCCTGGGAGGCAGGGTTTGAAATGGGCGGTGCCCAAGCCTACACCGAATATCGCGGCGCGTCCGTCATTCGCGATCAGGTCGCAGACAGTCTGGCGGGATTTACTGGCGCGCCGGTGGATGCGGTCGACGAGTTGATCATCACACCTGGCACGCAGGGGGCTCTTTTTCTGGCGCTTGGCGCGGTTGTCGATCACGGCACCAAGGTTGCGATTGTTGAACCCGACTATTTCGCAAACCGCAAACTTGTGACCTTTTTCGGCGGAACGATCCTGCCGGTGACATTACACTATCACGACAGGGCCGGTCTGGATATCACAGCGCTTGAGGCCGCATTTGAAGCCGGTGCAAAGGTGTTTGTGTTCTCGACGCCAAACAACCCAACAGGGCAGGTCTATTCACAAGAGGCAATCACCGCGATAGCGGCTTTGGCAAGACAGCATGACGTGACGGTCATTGTCGATCAGCTCTATTCGCGCTTGCGTTACAGCGGAGAGACCTACACCCATCTGAGATCCTGCACCGAACGGCCCGCCAATCTTGTCACGATCATGGGGCCATCGAAAACCGAATCCCTAAGCGGCTTTCGATTGGGCGTCGCCTTTGGCACTGCGTCTTTGATTGACAGGATGGAAAAGCTGCAGGCGATCGTTTCACTGCGTGCGGCTGGGTATTCTCAATCTACGCTCAGGACGTGGTTTCATGAACCCGAGGGCTGGATGGAGGCGCGGATCGCGCAACACGAGGCGATCCGGGATGATCTGCTTGCCATTTTCCGCGCGGCCGGTTTTCCGACAGCCACACCCCAGGCGGGCAGCTATCTGTTCCCCGAATTGCCCAAACTTATTGTTTCGCCCGAGGATGTTGTGCGACTGCTGCGGATTCAGGCGGGTGTCACAGTGACGCCGGGGTCGGAATTTGCGCCGCATACGGCCTCAAGCATCCGTTTGAACTTTTCCCAAGACCACGCTGCTTCGGTTGCGGCGGCGCATCGCATTGTCGACATGGTCAAAAGGTATCAGGCATGAAAATTGGGATTGCAGGCATGGGGGCCATTGGCCTGCGCGTGGCGCAAGAGCTTGATCGCGGCGGGATTCCCGGTTGCACACTTGCAGCAATGTCAGTGCGCAACGCCGAACGCGCCGCCGAGGCCAATGCACAACTGTCTAAACCGGTGTCAAATTACGCGTTTGACGACATGGCCCGGCATTGCGATGCCGTGATTGAATGCTTGCCACCGCAACTGTTTCTTGATCTTGCGCGGCCCGTTCTTCAGGCGGGCAAGACGCTGATTGTCTTGTCTGCAAGTCAGCTGTTGGGCCAGCAGGCTCTTTTCGATATGGCGGCTGAAACCGGTGCCACACTTCAGATCCCCTCTGGTGCGATGCTGGGGCTTGATGCGATCAAGGCGGTGGCGGTTGGCACGGTGCATTCGGTTGTGATCGAAACGCGCAAGCCGGTCGCGGGCTTGATCAATGCGCCCTATGTTCAGCAACAAAACCTGGATCTTACCGGCCTGACCAAGCCGTACCAGATCATCGAAGGGGCTGTGTCAGAAATCGCCAAAGTCTTTCCGGCCAATGTCAACGTTGCCGCAGCAGTCAGCCTTGCTGGCATCGGACCCGACAAAACCCGCATGGAGGTCTGGGCCGATCCGTCGCTTGAACGCAATTTGCATTCGGTGCGGGTGAGGTCGGACAGTTCTGATTTCACCATGTCGATCGAAAACCGCCCAAGTGCGGAAAACCCGGCAACGGGCAAGATCACCGCGTTAAGCGTTATCGCCTTGCTGCGTCAGCACAGCGCGGTTTTGCAGGTCGGAACATAGTTAATCCAGCCGGACATTGCTGGAAGACGATCCCTGTTCCTCTGCGCTCCAGCCCATTTCGTGCAAGACGAGGTCTCCGAGTACGGCAATAACGGCGATGGCGACAAATCCCAGGATCATGGCTTTCACTTCGATCTCTCCTTTGGCGCGGTTTCCCGACGCAGATATGTCACCAGATCCGCACGGTCCTGCGCATTGGTGATCCGTTGCATCGGCATCTTGGTGCCGGGAATGTACTCTTCCGGGCCAATGTCGAAAAGGGCATCAATTGTGGTTTCGTCCCAGATCAGCGCCGATCCCGTCAGCGCGTCTGAATATGTATAATCGCGCACAGTCCCGGCTTTGCGCCCGAACAGGTCATAAAGGCTGGGGCCCGCGCGCCGTGCGCTGCCCGGGGTCAAGCTATGGCAAATCGAACATTTCCGCATGAATTGGCGCTCTCCATTCGGCATCGTGTTCGGGTCTGCAAGATAACCTGGCGCATCGGTTGCCATAGGGTCCAGATCGCCCATTGTGGAGATTGGCCAGGAGTACAGTCTGGGGTCCAGTCCCCCCGCATGAATATTGGTGCCGTCCCTTGAAAACGCCAAGGCCCAGATGGGGCCACGCTCTGCCGCGCGAAAATCACGTTTGATGTGCCAGGTGACCGTGTCGACCACCATGATATAGCCTTCGCCATCCCCAACAGCGAGTTGGCGGCCATCCGTGTCTTGTGCCATTGACAAAACCGGACGTCTGTCCAGCGTGAGGTCAGCAAGGGCTTGTCCCGTTGTCAGATCAAGGGCGCGGGTTCCGCCATCCACCGCGCCGTAGGCGATCCAGCCAGCGGCGGCATTCACTTCGATCTCGTTCACGCCAAAACCGTGTTCCACCACGCGCTGAAGTTCAACGGCGGAGGCGATGTCCCACAGTCGGATGCTGCCATCTGCAGAGGCAGAATATAACCGTTCTCCATCCTGCGTGAAGGCGACATCATTGACCGGCCCGTTATGGCCCTTCAGAAAACTTGCAGGGCTGCCATCAAGCGGCCAAAGCCCGATAGAGCCATCCCAGCTTGCCGATGCAAGCCGCGTGCCATCGGGCGATAGCGCCAAAGCGACGATTTTGCCCTGATGTCCAGACCAGACCGATGAAGGCTGCCCATCTGCCGGCCAGACCCGGATGTCGAAATCGTCGCCCGCCGAATAGAGCGTGCCATCCGCACCGAAAACGACGGCATTGACCGCAGCTTTATGGCCGTCCAGCCACTGTGCGGTCTTGGCGGACCATAGGCCAACGGCGTTGTCAAAGCTGACAGTTGCGATCTGGTCGGTGTCAGACACGGCGATACCCATGATAGGTCCGCCATGCCCTTTCAGAGTGAAAAACTCTTCCGACACAACAGGTGATGCACAGATCAGTGCCGCGCCAAGGGCGAAACCAAAGCGCATGTCACTCGGCCGGAGTGACATGACCCGGTGGGGTTCCTTCGCGCTTTTTCACCTCTTCCACCCAAAGGCTGTGATGTTCCTTGGCCCATTGTTCTTCCACCAGACCAGTCCCCATGGCGTCATAGGCCCCCTCCATGCCCACAGAGCCGATATAGATATGCGCCAGAATGATCGCCATCAGAACGAAGCTGACAATGGCATGCCAAAGCTGTGCATATTGCATTTCTTCATGCGGCGTCAAAACTTCGGGTAGCACACCAAATCCAAAAAGCTCGGGCAGGCCGGTCATGTTCAACAGGCCAAATGTCTTGGCAAACAGCGGCAACTCGAACGGGAACAGCAAGGACACACCGGACACCGCGATGGACCCGCCCAACACAATTGTCGACCAAAAAATGAATTTCTGACCTGCATTGAACTTTTTGGCCGGAGGGTGTTCCCCGCCAAACAAGCCACCACCTTTGGCCAGCCAACGTATATCTGTCCGGTCCGGAAGGTTGTGAACAACCCACATGATCAGGATCATGACCAAGGCAATGATAAAGGCCCACGAGACATTGTTGTGAACCCATTTCGAATACCCGGCAATCCATGCATAGGGTTCGTGACCAAAGGCCGGGATCAGGAATTTGCGCCCCATCAGTGAAATAAGACCGGTGAGACCAAGCAGAATGAAAGAGCCCGCAAGCAGCCAGTGACCGAATCGTTCAAAATTCTTGAACCGCTCAATCCGCCGCCCGGTTTTTTCACCGTCGATCATCACCCGACCTCGTAGCAGGTAGAACAAAACCAAAAGCCCCAGCGTGCCAAGCAAAAGATACCCGCCATAGGTCAGCAACGGGCCTTCGCGGAACTGTAGCCACCACATCCCGCGATCCTGGATCAGAACCTCTGCCGCCGGGCCGCGTATCTGGGTCGTGACATCAGCCGCATTAAACCGCATTCCGCGCCAAAGGTCCGGATCGGACGCTCCACCCAGGGTGCCCAGCTGTTCGCGCATGCCGGCCGCCGCCTTGGGATTGCCGATATTTTCGGCGCGATGCGTGTTATCGACGGCCAGCCCCTCTTGTCGCCGCATGATATCTTCCAGCGTCGGTGCCCCGCCGGTGGCGGACCTGTCCGTTTCAATCGCACTGGCGGTGTCCGCCGTCTGCGCCATTCCCGTGTCTGGCCCCAGAACGAGCAGCAAACTGGCCAATGTGAACACACTCAACACAAGCCACCGAAGAGTAAATCGAACGTCACGCATGAAAGTCTGTCCTTTCTTTGTGAGTGCGCGACCAAACCGGGTATCACGATGGTCACAGCGCATGTCACTGCGTATACACTATCTTGCTATGGGCGTGGCTCCTAGTCGTCTGTCCTGCGACTTTAGAATGATATCTAATGGGGCGTGTCTTAAATTTCGTGAAACAAGAGTCACATATTGCCAGTCCCGGGGCCAAATTTTACACAGGTCCATCAAAAGAGAGGTCCGATGCGGATTGCCAGTTACAACATTCGAAAAGCCGTCGGTTTGGATTGGCGTCGCGATCCGCTGCGGATCATCCGGGTTCTGGCTGATCTGGATGCGGATGTTGTGGCCTTGCAAGAGGCGGACAAACGGCTTGGGGCTCGGCCTGCGGTGTTGCCTGACGAATTGCTGTATGATCACACCGGTCTGCGCATCGTCGATGTGATCGACGGGCCAAGTTCGGGGTGGCATGGCAATGCGCTTTTGGTGCGCGACGGTTTCACGGTGCATGACGCCGAACGCCTTGTGCTGCCGGGAATAGAACCGCGCGGTGCGCTTGTGGCGGATATCAGCGGACCAGAAGGCGATGTCACGGTCGTGGGAACCCATCTGGGGCTGCGGCGCGGATGCCGGCAATTACAACTGGCCCACCTGCGCGACACGATTGATGAACGCGCGCCCCGGACGATCATTGCGGGCGATATGAACGAATGGTCACCCCGTATCGGGTTTGATTTGCTCAAGGATCAGTTTGACCTAATCGTCCCCGGACCCAGCTTTCACGCCAGCAAATTGCTGGCCCCCTTGGACCGGTTCGCGTTGGGTAAGTCGTTCCGGCATCAGGATTCCGGTGTGCTTCTCAAGGGCGAGGCCCGTCGCGCGTCGGATCACCTGCCCATTTGGATGGACGCGGAATTGGTGCGGTAAGCCGCACAGATTTACCCGCCGCGCCCGTCATCCTCGGGCTGACCCGGCCGCCCAGTGACTCACACCGCCCCGGCGTTTCCACCGGGGCGATATGCGTTCAGATTTCGATCAACGGAAAGATCAGCCGCCTTTTTGATCGTAGGCAGTGCCCCATCCCCACGCGCCAGAACCAAAGCCGCGTGCCACAACCCGCTCTCGGTAGATGCCAGAGACCACATCTCCGTCACCCGCCAAAAGCGCCTTGGTTGCACACATTTCCGCACAGATCGGCAGTTTGCCTTCGTCGATGCGGTTTCGGCCGTACTTTGCGAATTCGGCAGTCGAGTGGTTTTCTTCCGGGCCACCGGCGCAGAAGGTACACTTGTCCATCTTGCCGCGCGATCCGAAGTTGCCCGCTTGCGGATACTGCGGTGCGCCGAACGGGCAGGCGTAAAAGCAGTAGCCACAGCCGATGCACAGGTCCTTGGAGTGCAGGACCACACCTTCTTCGTTCTGATAGAAGCAATCCACCGGACAGACGGCCATACAGGGCGCGTCTGAACAGTGCATACAAGCGACCGAGATTGACCGTTCACCGGGTTTGCCGTCGTTGATCGTCACCACCTTGCGGCGGTTGATCCCCCACGGAACCTCGTGCTCGTTCTTACAGGCTGTGACGCAGGCGTTGCATTCGATGCAGCGTTCGGCGTCGACAAGAAATTTAGCGCGTGCCATGTGTCTGGTCCTCCTTACGCTGCAACGATTTTACAAAGCGTCGACTTGGTTTCCTGCATCTGCGTCACCGAGTCGTAGCCGTAGGTCTGTGCCGTATTCGTCGATTCACCCAGCACATAGGGATCGGCCCCTTCCGGATATTTGGACCGCTGGTCCTCGCCCTGGAAATGACCGCCAAAGTGGAACGGCATGAACGCGACGCCCGGTGCAACCCGTTCGGTCAGCATTGCCATCACCTTGACCTTGCCGCCTTCCGGGCCTTCGACCCAGACCTGCGCGCCGTCCCGCACACCAAGGTTGTTGGCGTCACGCGGATTGATCTCGACGAACATGTCTTGCTGAAGTTCAGCCAGCCATGGGTTCGACCGGGTTTCGTCCCCGCCGCCCTCGTATTCGACCAAACGGCCGGATGTAAGGATGATCGGATACTCGCCCGAGAAATCCTTGGCCTGGATCGACTTGTAAAGCGTCGGCAGGCGGTAGAATTTCTTGTCCTCGTAGGTCGGGTAATCCGCCACCAGATCGTAGCGCGGCGTGTAAAGCGGTTCGCGATGGAGCGGCACCGGATCGGGGAACGTCCAGACCACCGCACGGGCCTTGGCGTTGCCGAACGGCGCGCATTCATGTGCGATTGCGACACGCTGGATGCCCCCGGACAGGTCGGTTTTCCAGTTCACTTTGGCAACCTGATCGTCAAAGTCGGACGGGAAGGGCGACATGCCGGCCTCACCAACTTCTTTGGTGTAGTCGGCAAACCCCTCGACACCCGCGGCCTTGGCGATAAAGGCGCGTTCTTCGTTTGTCAGATCGGTGTGCCAGCCCAGATCCTTGAGCATCTGGTAGGTGAATTCCGGATACCCGTCCTGAATTTCCGATCCTGCCGAATACACGCCTTCGGCCAAAAGATTGTCGCCATCCCGTTCGACGCCAAAGCGCGCACGGAAGGTTAGACCCCCTTTTGAGACCGGCTTGGACATATCGTAAAGGTTTGGTGTGCCCGGATGCTTCATGTCGGCAGTGCCCCAGCAGGGCCATGGCATACCGTAGTAATCGCCATCTGCCGGACCACCAATTGCCTGAAGCGTTGTGCGGTCAAAGGTGTGCTGGTTCGCCATATGCAGCTTCATCCGCTCTGGCGACTGGCCTGTGTAGCCGACCGTCCACATCCCTCTATTGAATTCGCGCGTGACGCTTTCAACAACCGGGGTGTTTTCGTCTTCCATTTCAATATTGCGGAACAACCGGTCCGCAAAGCCGAACTTGTTGGCAAACAGGCCAATGATCTCGTGGTCGGTCTTGGCCTCGAACAGCGGTTCCATGATCTTGTCGCGCCACTGCAAAGACCGGTTCGACGCAGTGACAGAGCCACGGGTTTCAAACTGCGTCGCCGCCGGCAGAAGGTACACCCCATCCGTCCGGTCATGCAGAACGGCCGAAACGGTCGGGAACGGATCAACCACGACAAGCGTGTCCAGCTTTTCCATCGCTGTTTTCATTTCGGTCATACGGGTCTGAGAGTTGGGCGCGTGGCCCCACAAAACCATGACCTTGACATTGTCGGGCTGGTCGATGTTTTCGGGATCTTCCAGAACTCCGTCGATCCAACGTGACACCGGGATGCCCGTGCTGTTCATCAGGTTCTTGGCGTCTTCGCCGGACCCTTCGGAATGGAACTGCGCCTTGAGCCAGTCAAGGTCTTCGCCCCAGACACGGGCCCAATGCGCCCAGGCCCCTGCCGACAGGCCATAGTAGCCTGGCAGGGTGTGGCTCAGAACGCCAAGGTCCGTCGCGCCCTGCACGTTGTCGTGGCCGCGGAAGATGTTGGTTCCGCCGCCCGAGGTGCCCATGTTGCCAAGCGCCAACTGCAGCACGCAATACGCTCGCGTGTTGTTGTTGCCATTGGTGTGCTGGGTCCCGCCCATGCACCAGATGACGGTGCCCGGACGGTTGTTGGCCATGGTGCGGGCCACGCGCTCAAGCTGAGAGCCGGGTGCGCCGGTGACGCGCTCGACCTCCTCGGGGGTCCACTTGGCAACCTCTTCTTTGATCTGGTCCATCCCCCAGACGCGGGTGCGGATAAACTCCTTATCCTCCCAACCGTTTTCAAAGATGTGCCACAGGATGCCCCAAACCAGTGCCACGTCGGTGCCGGGACGGAAGCGGACATATTCGTCCGCATGCGCAGCTGTGCGTGTGAAGCGCGGGTCGCAAACGATAACCGGCGCATTGTTCTGCTCTTTGGCTTTGAGCAGATGCAACAGCGACACCGGATGCGCTTCGGCCGGGTTGCCACCGATGACAAAGATCGCGCGGGAATTGTGGATGTCATTGTAGCTGTTGGTCATGGCACCGTAGCCCCATGTGTTCGCCACGCCCGCAACAGTGGTTGAGTGACAAATCCGCGCCTGGTGGTCGACATTGTTGGTGCCCCAGTAGGCCGCGAATTTGCGGAACAGATACGCCTGTTCGTTATTGTGCTTGGCCGAGCCGAGCCAATACACCGAGTCCGGTCCATGCGCATCGCGGCTGGCCAGCATCTTGTCACCAACCTCGTCAATGGCTTGTTCCCAGCTAATGCGCTTCCACTCACCACCCTCTTTCTTCATCGGGTACTTGAGGCGACGTTCACCATGGGCGTGTTCGCGAACAGCAGCGCCTTTGGCGCAATGTGCGCCAAGGTTGAACGGGCTGTCCCAACCGGGCTCTTGCCCGATCCAGACGCCGTTGCTGACTTCGGCGATTACCGTACAGCCGACCGAGCAATGCGTGCAGACGGACTTGACCGTCTCTACTGCACCTTTGACGGCCCCGGCAGCGCTTGCTTGTGTGACGGTTCCGCCCGTGGCGCTGATGGCGGCCAAACCACCGATGGCAAGCCCTGACCCCCGCAGAAATGCGCGTCTGTCGACAGATTTATTGGAGATATCCGAGATCAGACCAGTGCGCGCTGTGCGCCGTGCCAGACCTCCGGTTTTCTTTCTAAGCATGATGTCCCTCGTTGGCTACCTGAGCGCGCGGCGCCCTAAAGCTGGGTTGCGTCCTGCGGCGGTAACGTCTGTTCTGCCGTCAGGAAGAGGTGAGGCACGCGGCGTTAGAACCGAGTGCTTTCCAGATACGCGCGGGTATGTGCGGTGTCCTGCATTTTTCCGTCTGCAACTGGTGTTTCGTCAGCCGCAGCTTGCGTGCCTGTAATGGTAACAGCCGCAACGGCGGCCGGGGCTGCGGTGCCAGCCAGTTTCAGAAAATCGCGGCGACTGGATGTCGCGTCGGGTTTCTCTGTCATGGAAGTCTCCTTCCTTTCTTCCAAATGATGCGGCGGGGGCCGCTAAGGGTGACGGTTGCCCGCCGGTTTCGATCCCGGCTCAGGCCGAGGTCAGTCTGAACGCTTCGCGTTCAATTTCCATGAATGCCTTCCCGACCGATCCAACGGCGCTGTAAAGCATGGCTGTTTTCGCCGTTTCGAGATCGGCATAAAAATGCCCGGCCCAGGGGGCGATGTGGCGATTGAAAAAGGTCTTTTGATCATCAAGTGTTGCTGGATCACTAAAGCGCCCAACAATCAGCCCGCCCATGATCTCCATCAAAGTTGCGATATTGTCTTCGGGTTCGTACACATTCGGCGCGCGTTCAATGCGTCGCGCGGACAGGTCATTGCGCAGCACGGCAAGCGGTTTTTCGTGCAGAAACCCGGTCAGATAGAAACTGGCATAGGGCAACAGTTCACCGCGACCCAGACCGATAAACAAGGCGTTGAATTCCCTTTCCGCTTGTTTGGGCTTTGTTGTTCCGGCACAGGCGGCAAGCCGATCAATGGCCGTTCCCAGCTCTGTCTCGTCGCCGGACAACCCTGCGGTCTGGGCAAGCAGCAATTCATCGGGGGGGCCGGACAGGATCAAGCCAAGAAAATTGTACAGATCGGCGCGCAGGCGATCCTCTTCCGAAACCGAAGGCGTTGCTTGAGCGGTGCTCATGCTCATCCTGTTTCACTTTCTATTCTAAAGCGCATCCGTCTGGGACGCAGATGTTCTTGTTCCATTGTATCCAATGGTGTGCCATCCGGATATTCTGCGGCATCTGGGACCATGGTCGTAGATGCGGGCGCGGCATTTGCAGAATCCTGCAAGGTTTCCGATTTTTGCACAAATTCCGCTTCTTCCGTGTCGCCGTCATCTGATGGCAAATCCGAGAGATTCTGTGGGTTATCCAGGCCTTTGGCCGCGATCTCTGCCCGTGTCCGCGTTTCTTCGGCCTCTAGCGCTTCGATATGCTTGAGAAGGCCCTTGCCCACCCGGTAGGCCGTCGCAACGCCCGGAGCGTCGGTGGCGGCGTTGGTGAAGTCGTCATTGTAGTCACACAGCCCATCCAGATTTGCGAGCGCGGGGTTCAGCTTCCACAACTGCCGCAAGGCGCGTTGCCGCAATCGTTCCGGCACAGCCTTTTGCATGAAACCGGAAATGTCCTGTCCCGGTTCAAGTGTGTCCGGATCGGGCAGGCCCAACTCTTCCAGAACCTCTTGGTCCGGTTTTTCCTCAAGCTCTGCCTGAACTGCTCTGTTTTCTGCGTCTGCCGCGTCCCTTTTTTCTTCAAGCGCCTCTGCTTCGACCGCCTGTTTGCGGCGTGACCAGAAATTGGACCGTTGTTTCATGATGACCCCAGCTTCCTGTCTCGTGACGGGGCACGGTACACATCGCTGTCCTGCGAAATGCGGTGATCTCCGATGCCATCTTCGACCTTGTCCTCAAGATACCGTTTGCGTTTGCGCTTCTTGAAAGGCTCTTCGACAAAGTGGCGATCGGTCCAGTCTTGAACCCAGGCAACCAGGGCGGGCGGCATCGGCACTTTCTCGACCAGATCGTCCCCCCCTTCGGCATATTGCATGGCTTCGTTGGGATTGGCGGTCACCAGCTTTAACGCATAGGGCCATGCGCCGTCGCTTGGTTGTAAAACGACGTAAGCGCAGACCACCGGTTCAGCGAGGTTGACGCGATACGCTTCGGCATCGGTCCGCCAAAGCGTCAGCGGCAGCGTCCCGATGTGATATTCGGCGATATCCCCGTGTTGGCGCAACAGTTTCCAATCGGCCGGACCCGCACCAGGCAAAAGCGCGGTTGGTTCCCAAATCCATTTTTGCCAACGCGTCACACCGGGTTTACGCTGTAACGTGACGCCCACCGGCATTTCAATCGAGCGGCTGTCGCGTGTCGTCAAACAGTGTCCTTCCCTATCCGGCACCAAGGGCGCGGTTGACTTCTGGATAGCATACACATTGGGTAGGAAAAATTCCGACCTTCGGACAAGACGCAGCGCCGGGAAAGGGCCGTGATGGGAACCAAACTTGTTTTATGCGATTGCCTTGGCAGCCAAACCCTTGATGCCAGCCAGATCGCTGAGGCCACATCGCTTGAGCCGTCACGCGTTTATACCAACCTGTGCGGCAGCGAGGCCAACATATCAGCCAAGGCGCTTTCGGACGGTGATGTCATTGTGGCCTGTCAGCAGGAACGCGCGTTTTTCGAGATGCTGGCAGACGAGCTTGACGTGGATGCTCCCGGTTTTGTCGATCTGCGGGATCGCGCAGGGTGGAGCGATCAGGGCCACATGGCAGGCCCGAAACAAGCCGCACTGGCCGCCGAGGCCGCGCTTAACATCCCGATGTCAAAATCGGTGGATGTGATCAGTGAAGGCACCTGTCTTGTGGTCGGCGCAGGCGACACTGTCTTCGACACCGCCGCGCAGCTTTGCGACACGCTGGCGGTGACCGTACTTCAAACCGACAGCACCGAGGTTCCGGTGGACCGCCGGTTTGACGTTGTGCGTGGTACGGTGCGGTCCTTGACCGGTGCGTTGGGCGATTTTTCGGTCAGGATCGACGCCTTTTCACAGCTGCAGCCCGGAGGTCGTGGGGCCTTTGACTTCACGCCTGCGCAGGACGGGGCGGTGTCCGATTGCGACATTGTCGTGGATTTGACAGGTGGGACCGCGATGGTCCCGGCACCGCATAAACGCCACGGCTATTTGCGCGCCGACCCGCGGCAACCCGGCGCTGTTGCGGCGCTATTGGCCGATGCGGTGCAGATGATCGGAACATTTGAAAAACCGCTCTATATCGCGCTTGAGCCGGCCTTGTGTGCCCATAGCCGCGCGGAGCAATCGGGATGTTCCAAATGCCTGAATGTGTGCCCGACCGGCGCGATCACGCCAGCGGGTGATCATGTGTCGGTTGACCCGATGATCTGCGCCGGGTGCGGGGCCTGTGCCGCGCTATGCCCGTCAGGGGCCATCACCTATGACGCCCCGCCGGTCTCTGTGGTGTTCCGCCGGCTGGACACGCTTGCGGCGACCTATCGCAAAGCGGGCGGGCACTCGCCGCGTCTCTTGGTGCATGATGCAGAGCACGGGGCCGAAATGATCCGCCTTGCGGCCCGTTTTGGCCGGGGATTGCCAGCCGATGTGATCCCGTTTGAAACCGAAAACCTGGCCGGGTTCGGTCATGCCGAAATGGTGGCAGCGCTCAGTACCGGTTTTGCACATGTCGATGTTTTGCTGTCGCCGCGAACCGAACGCGACACCCCGGATCATGAAGCGCGTCTGGCCTGTGCTTTGGCAGGGCAAGGGCGTGTGCAGCTTTTGGACTTACCCGATCCCGAGGCCCTGAGCGACCACCTTTTTGCAACATCGGAAGCGGCGCAAGCCGCGCCTTTCGCCTTGCCAATCGGCACGCGCCGTCAGGTAGCACGCCTTGCGGCCAGGACGTTGAACCCCGATCAAGACGTTCTGGAGCTGCCGGAACATGCGCCTTACGGGGCGGTTCTGGTGAACACGGATGCCTGCACATTGTGCCTGAGCTGTGTGTCGCTTTGCCCGTCCGGCGCGCTGGGCGACAACCCCGACCTGCCGCAGCTTTTGTTTCAGGAAGATGCCTGCCTTCAATGCGGTCTGTGCGCCAATATTTGCCCCGAAGACGCCATCAGCCTTGAACCGCGCATGAACCTGACAGACACTGCGCTGTCGCAGGTTGTTCTGAACGAAGAAGAACCGTTCGCCTGTATCGAGTGCGGCGCATTGTTCGGCGTGAAGTCGACAATCGAAAGGATCACTGAAAAGCTGGCGGGTAAACATGCGATGTTCGCCACGAACGACGCCGCCAAGATGATCCAGATGTGTGACAATTGCCGCATCCAGGCGCAGTACCATTCCCAGAACAATCCGTTTTCAAATGGTGAACCGCGTGTGCCGCGCACCACGGATGACTATCTGAAAGACCGCGACCAGATAGAACCGTCTTCCAAACGACGCGACCACTGACACCGAAGTCGCAACACACAATCCAGGCTTTGGTCGGGCCGTTTGTTGATCAGGGATGCAATGTCTGGACGGGACGCCCCAGATCGGCGGGGGCGATCCCCTGAACGAAGGCCATGATGTTATCCAGATCATCCAATGTCATCTCCAACGCCTGAATGGGGGACGGTCGGGTTGGATCAAACGGCGCGGTCACATCCGCGATTTGCGTAAAAGCGGGATGGGGGTTAAGCGCATAAAACGCCTGAAACCGGTATTCCCAATCGGAAAACGTGCGCAGGACCGCGAAAGACGGGGTCGAGCCTATGGAATTCATCCGGTTTTTCTCGTTCACCACATGGCAGCGTCCACAATAGGACAACGACACCTCTTCGCCGCGCAGGGCATCTCCGTCATAGGTGACGGCAACCCCCTCTTCTTTGATCTCGATCCGGGATGTAAATGTCTGGGTGCCATTGATCCGGTAGCTGTCCACCGTGGTACGCCCGACATCCGAGAGCAGCCATTTGGCAAAGGCTTGGGCGTCGGGGTCGCCTTTGGTGTCCAGGTGCCAGACTTGATCCAGTCCTTCAAAAGCCGCAGAACCGACATCGCCAAAGGCGGCATCAGCAGCCACACCCGGATCAACAAGCGTGATGCGCGTCTGGGTTTTTAGCGAAAAGCGCGGCATGATATAAGACAGCAAACCACTTTCAATCAATGCGGCTGGCGCGGTCATGGTGAACGCCTTGTTCTTGGGAAAGTCCTGCGCGGCGGCAGGAAGCGCCACGATTGTGCAAAAAAGTGCGAAACAAGATATATCTTTTGCAAATCTGTCCATTCCGCGCCGCCTCCTTGCTTGAAAGCCTAAGGGTGGTGGCTTACACCCGTCAACGCTCTTGCTCTTGAGCGAATGGTCCTAGCATCAGGGAGGGAACCGATGAGCGAAGAATTCAACATGTCCATGCGCAAATTTCTCAAACAAGTGGGCGTCACATCCCAGCAAGCCATCGAAGACGCCATGCGCGACGCTGACACAAGCGGAAAAACCTTTGACGCCAAAGTTGTTCTGACGGTCGACGGGCTGGATCTGGAACATGTCGTGACGGGCAAAATCACAGGACAGGACTAACGTGGCACTCACACGTGACGCGGTTCTGACCGCATTGAAAACTGTGGCCGATCCGGCCACGGGCCAGGACATCGTGTCCGCCGGAATCGTGCGCGCCCTGAATGTGGACGACGATTCGGTCCGGTTCGTGGTGGAGGTGGCGCAGGATCAATCCCAGGCGTATCTGCCGGTGCGCCAAGCCGCAGAAGACGCGGTCAAGGCGCTCGGGGCTGTCTCTGTATCGGCGGTGATGACGGCACATTCCGCACCCAAACCTCCGCCCGATCTCAAAGCGGCTGGCAAGCCGAAACAATCGGGGCCGGACCGCATCCCGGGTGTCGACCGCATTGTGGCAATCGCCTCGGGCAAAGGCGGCGTCGGAAAATCCACCGTGTCGGCAAACCTGGCCTGCGCACTGGCTGCCGAAGGCCGCCGGGTCGGTCTGCTGGATGCGGATGTGTATGGTCCGTCACAACCGCGGATGCTGGGCGTGTCAGGGCGGCCCGCAAGCCCGGATGGCAAAACCATCCTGCCGATGCGCAATTTTGGCGTGACGATGATGTCGATGGGGCTGATGGTGAACGAAGGTCAGGCCGTTGTCTGGCGAGGCCCGATGTTGATGGGTGCGTTGCAACAGATGATGATGCAGGTGCAATGGGGCGCGCTTGATGTGCTTTTGGTTGATTTGCCGCCCGGCACCGGTGACGTGCAAATGACCCTGTCGCAAAAGGCCAGTGTCGATGGAGCGATCGTGGTGTCTACGCCACAGGACGTTGCGCTTCTGGATGCGCGCAAAGGCATTAATATGTTCAACCAGATGTCGGTTCCCATCGTTGGTCTGATCGAAAACATGTCCACGCATATCTGTTCCAATTGCGGGCACGAAGAACATATTTTCGGGCATGGCGGCGTGGCGACCGAGGCGCGGAAACTTGGTGTGCCACTGCTTGCGGAAATCCCGTTGCACCTTGATATCCGCAAGGCGGCGGATGGCGGTGCGCCGATTGTCGTGTCGCAACCCGACGCACCGCAGGCAGACGTGTTTCGCAAGCTGGCCCGCGATCTGATTGATGCCGGCAAAGCATGATGGTTCAACCTTCGTTCCCGCCGCTGATGCAAGGCATCCATGCGGCGGGTGCCGATCCGTTTGACGCCGCCTGTTCCGAGGCGATCACCGGCTGTGACGCCGGAACAGTTCTGTACGACATCACGCCCGAAACGTGCCGCGCGGCTATTGTGTTTGCCCCAGAGGTGTCGGCGTCGGCGGCTGCCATTATGCTGCCCATCACGGGAATTGCCGTGCAAAACGCCCTTGGCGCGTTGGGCCCCTCTGAACTGGCGGTCCATCTTGAGTGGGGCGGAGCGGTCCGCGTCAATGGCGCGACCTGTGGGCATGTTAAGGCGGCAACGGATACCGTCACACCCGATGCGCACCCAGCCTGGTTGGTGACCGGCGTGGAACTGGTGTTCGCCCGCCCCAATATGGACGGTGGTGACACGCCGGGTGAAACCGATCTGCACAGCGAAGGCTGCGGCGGTTTTGATCCGGTCCAGTTTTTGGAAAGCTGGTCACGTCACCTTTTGAACTGGGTCAATCGTTGGGAGGAAGACGGCATCGCACCGGTCCACCGCGAATGGGCCGGTCTGGCGCATGGGATGGGACAGGATATCACCTGTCTTGGACAGACGGGCCATTTCCTGGGACTGGATGAACAGCTTGGCCTCTTGCTTCGGAACGATGACAAGACCATGCTCTTGCCACTGACCACCATATTGGAGACCCGCAGATGAACCTCGCCCGCGCCATTCATTTTGACGAGAGCGATCAGCGCGTCTTTCATTCGCCAGCCCGCACCGGAGAATGGTGCATATCCGGCGGTTTTGAGTTTTCCAACTGGACAGACGCGGATCTGAGCGGCAAAGCCAAACAATCCTTCACCAATGGGTGGCTGGGGGCCGAAACCTTTGGACGGGTGAGCTTTGTTGCCGTCACGCAAATCGAACCCGCCGAACGTGACGCGCTGGTGTCTGGCGTGGCACAGCATTTCGTTGATCTTTATGGCGCGCCGTCGGTCGACGCGGCCAGGGCCGTGGCTGACGCCGAAATCGCGCATATGGCCGATCTGTGCGAGGAACACCGCCCCAACACGCTGTTGACGGTCACGCGCGAATTGACCGAAGTGGGGGTCAAGGAAAGCTTTCGCGTGATCGAGCCGCAAGAGGCCGATATGGCTTTGCTGGCGGTGCATGGATCGCTTGACGACTAGGGGGCACCCCACGCCAGGCGAAAACCTGCGCAAGAACAGTGGGCCCTTTGGACTGTTGGTATGTGATCCTGGGGCATTGATCCCAATCAACGCCAAGATCCGGACGATCCTTTAGCCTGACAGTGGTTCTGGATAGAAGGAGATATCCCATGCGACGATCCATAGGCTGTTTCGTGGCGTTCTGCCTGTCGGCCATGCCGCTTGCCGCGCAAGACGTCGACCAAGGCCGCGCGCTGTTTCAGACGCATTGCGCAAACTGTCATGGCGGCGACGCCGATGGGCTGGGTCCATTGGCCCCGGCGCTGGTGTTGCAACCAAGCAATCTGACCGAACTTTCGGCCAAGAATGACGGTGAGTTTCCGTTAGAGCGTGTCCTCAAGCGGATTGATGGCACCGATCCCCTGGTCAGCCATGGTTCTCCGATGCCGGTCTACGGACCATATTTCGAGGGCGTTGCGAACACACCGATGAAATTGCCCACCGGCCAGCCGATGCTTGTGTCAGAACCGATTGCCGATCTGGTTGGATATCTGATGTCCGTGCAGGTTGACTAGGACAGCACGCGTCGCGGGTCTTGTAAAACTCTGTCGCACCGAACCAAAGAAAACCCCGCCGAAGCGGGGTTTTTGGTCTTGGCGCGTGCCTGGTAGGCAAAAAACCGACCGTCGGATCGCGCATGTGTGCTTGTCGGCCAGATCAGTTCGGAATATCTCCGGTGATCCCTTCGACATAAAACCCCATTCCAAGAAGCGTGCCATCGTCCGAAACCTCTCCCTCGGCCAGCCAGGGTGTTCCGTCCTGTTTGTTGATCGGCCCGGTGAAGGGGTGGTATTCGCCTGCTGTGATGGCATCAATCAGGGCCTGGGCCTCGGCGCGGATGTCTTCCGGGATTGCTTCGGTCATTTCGCCGATGACAACTTCGCCTTCCGGCATGCCCGCCCAGCTGTCGATTTGCTCGTAGGTGCCATCCATCAACTCACCGACGCGTTTGATATAGTAGGGCGACCACTCGTCGATGATCGATGCCACACGCGGCCCCGGAGTGCCGTCGTCATTGGTCATAAAGGCTGACATGTCAGATGCCTGACCAAAGCCAATGGCTGAACCGCCCGCTTTGGCGATTTCCGCCAATGGTGCGGTTGAATCGGTATGCGCGGTAATCACATCCACGTCCTGATCCAGCATGGCGCGCGCGGCGTCGGCCTCTTTGGCGGGATCAAACCACGTATAGGCCCAGGTCACCACAAGCTCGACATCGGGATTGGCCTTTTTCGCGTGCAGGTAATAGCTGTTGATGCCCATGATCACTTCTGGGATCGGGAACGACGCGATATAGCCGATCTTGTTGGTCTTGGTCATCCTGCCGGCAATATGGCCCAACACCGCACGGCCTTCATAAAACCGCGCGTTATAGGTCGACACATTCGGATGCTCGCGCTTATAGCCGGTGGCATGTTCGAACATGACATCGGGAAACTTGGCGGCAACCGCATTGGTCGCATCCATATAGCCAAACGATGTGGTGAAGATGATGTCACAGCCGGACAAGGCCATCTGCGTGATCACACGTTCGGCGTCGGCACCTTCCGGCACGCTTTCCTGCCAGCGGATATTGACGGCATCGCCATACTCTTCTTTCAACGCCAAAGCGCCCTGATGGTGCTGATAGGTCCAGCCGCCATCGCCGATGGGGCCGACATAGACGAAACACGCCTCGGTCGGGTCTTGCGCCAGGGCGGGGGCGGCGGCCAGCGTGGCGGCGGCAGCCGCGGTCGCAAGCAAAGTTCTACGGATCATGGGTGGTCTCCCTGTTGATGGGGCGGCAGATGCCCCGTTGGTATATCGCGCCCGGTTGTGTCAGCGGGTCGCGTGGAATGTCTGGCCAAGGCTGGCGGGCGCGTTATGGCTGCCCTTTTTGCGATTGGACGAAATCAGAACAAGCACCAGGATCGTTATCAGATACGGGGACATGGACAAGTACTGCACGCCCCACGTCAGCCCCGCCGCTTGCAGATTCAGCTGCAACACCGTGATGCCGCCGAAAAGATATGCGCCCACCAGCACCCGACCGGCGCGCCAGCTTGCGAAGACAACAATCGCCAGGGCAATCCATCCCGAACCGGCGGTCATACCTTCGGTCCATTGCGGCACACGCACAAGGCTCAGATAGGCACCGCCCAATCCCGCACAGGCTCCGCCGAACATGATGGCGGCCAGACGCACACGGATCACCTTGTACCCCAAAGCATGCGCCGATTCGTGGCTTTCGCCCACGGCACGCAGGATCAGGCCCAGCCGCGTATATTTCAGAAACGCCCACACCGCGAGCACCAGCAGCAGGCTAAGGTAAACCATGATGTCATGGCTGAACAGCATCTGACCCACAACCGGCAGATCCCCAAGAACAGGGATATCAAGCTTTGGCAGCGTTTCGGTTTTCATACCCTCATAGGGTTTGCCGATCAGAGAAGACAGGCCAAGCCCCACAAGCGTGAGCCCAAGACCGGTCGCCACCTGATTGGATAAAAAGACCTGCGTCAGGATGCCAAAGCTTAAAGACACCAACGCCCCCGCAAGCGGCGCAATCACAAACCCCAAAATCGGAGAGCCTGTGTTGATCGCAACAACAAAGCCGATCACCGCACCGGTGATCATCATGCCTTCGACGCCAAGATTCAGAACGCCGGATTTCTCGACCACCATCTCGCCAATGGCGGCCAGCAGGATCGGCGTGGCCGACACCATCAAGGAAGCCACCAGAAGCGTCGGATTAATGCTGCTCAGATCCATCAGGCAAACCCTTCCAGCCAATTGGTAAGATTAAAGCCAAAAACAAACGCAATCGCAGCCCATTGCACGCGCCATATGGCTGGTGTGTAGCGCCGGGAGGAAAAGCGTGTTTTTACCGCGATCCACCCGAACAGGACGATTGCGATGATTGCGAACGCCGTCACGTACCATCCGGGCGCGACACTGTCGGCAAGCCGTAGGACCGCACCTGAGAGCGCGGCACACAGCGCCAGACCTGTCGTGAGACGCGCGTCCGTCATACGCGCGCCTCTGCACTGCCGAACCGCATACGGTAATTGGTCAGGACATCCACACCCAGCAAGAAGAACAACAGCATCCCCTGAAAAAGTTGGATCGACGCGCCCGGCACGCCCAGCATCAATTGCGCCAGTTCCCCGCCGATATAGGTCAACGCCATCAACAGCCCCGCCAGCAAAATGCCAACCGGGTGCAAACGGCCCAGAAAGGCCACGATGATGGCGGTAAATCCATAGCCTGATCCAAAGTCGATTGTGATCTGCCCCGCCGGTCCGGTAACTTCGAACAAACCCGCCATCCCCGCCAATACACCCGTCAGGCCAAGACAGAAAAACACCGTCCGCGCAGGAGACACACCAGCGAATCGCGCCGCGCGCGGGGCTTCGCCAGACAGCCGAATGTTGAACCCCTGAATATGACGCGTCAGTAAAACATACGCGAGGATCACCGCCAGAAACGCTGTCAGTACCCCCAGATGCATCCCGGTACCGGGGATTACCTCAAGGTTCTGCGAGGATGTCCATTGCGCCAGGTTGCGCGATCCGGGAAAGCCCATTCCATCCGGACTGCGCAGAAAGCCAGACGCGGCAGCCGCAAGAATCGTCTCGGCCACATAGACCAACATCAAGGAAACAAGAATTTCGTTGGTCCCAAACCGAACCTTGAGCACGGCCGGGATCGCGGCCCACACCCATCCCCCCAGCGCCCCCGCAACAATCATCAGCGGAAGGATCAAGGCAGAGTCCAGCGGATACAGGGCCAGTCCAACAGCCGCGCCGACAATCGCGCCCATGATGTACTGACCCTCAGCGCCGATATTCCAGATCCCGGCGCGAAATCCGATCGACAATCCGATTGCAATCAGGATCAACGGCCCGGCCTTCACCAGCAACTGAGGCCGTGAAAAGCCCGCGAACTGCGGATGAAACAGCGGGTCCCAAAAAATCGTGCGGATCGCCTCGACCGGTGACGTACCAATCAGCCCGAACATGATGCCCCCGAACACCATGGTCAGCAGCACGGCCAAAACCGGTGTCAGGTAGATCCACATTTTCGACGGCTGTGGGCGCTTTTCAAACCGGATCACCGCAACGCACCCCCCGACAGGTTTCCCGAACCGGGCGAACCCGGCAAATGGCGTTCATGCACTGCGCTCTGTGTCCTAATCGGCAACATGGGCCACCTCCATGTCATGCGCTCCGCCCATCATCAGACCGATCTCTTCAAGATCAAGATCACGCACAGGTTTCAAGGCAGACAGACGTCCTTCGTTCAAGGCCCCGAACCGGTCCGATATCTCCAGTACCTCGTCCAGATCCTGGCTGACAACAAGGATTGCCGCGCCCTTTTCGGCCAGATCCAGCAGCGCTTGCCGGATCGCGGCTGCGGCCGCGGCATCAACACCCCAGGTCGGTTGGTTCACCACCAGCATGTCCGGGTTCTGTGCCACTTCCCGCCCGATCACGAATTTCTGCAAATTTCCACCCGAAAGCGCTCGGGCCGCTACATGGGGGCCGGGAGTGCGCACATCAAACCGGTCTATGATCTCTGCGGCAAACCGGTCGGCCAGCCCCCAGTTTATAAACCCGTTGCGCACCAGCTTCTTGCGCCGGCCCGCGGTCAGAACCGCATTCTCGGTCAGGGTCATATTGGGCGCTGCCGCGTGGCCAAGACGTTCCTCCGGCGCACATAAAAATCCGACCGCACGTCGCCCCACCGGACCATCCCGGCTGACATCGGCCCCTTTGACCCAGATCGTGCCCTTGTCCGACAGCCGTTCTCCGGACAGCGCAAGCAGCAGTTCGTCCTGGCCATTGCCCGCAACGCCGCCGAACCCCAGAACCTCGCCCGCGCGGACACTGAAACTTATGCCGCGCAACGGGGTTCCGAACGATCCGGGGGCCGCCATCGTCAGGTTATCGACCCGTAACAATACGTCACCGGGGGTTGTGGTTTTCACCGCTGGTGCCGCAAAGCTTGATCCGATCATCATCTCTGCCATCTCGCGGGCTGTGGTTTCCGAGGGCGTGCAGGTCGCCACTTTTTTGCCCAGCCGCAGCACCGTTGCGTGATCACACAGCGCGCGGATTTCTTCCAGCTTATGCGAGATATACAGGATCGCAGTGCCTTCGGCTTTCAACTTGCGCAGCGTCTCGAACAGGATCTCAACCTCTTGCGGCGTCAGCACCGAGGTTGGTTCATCCATGATCAAAAGTTTCGGATTTTGCAAAAGGCATCGAATGATTTCAACGCGCTGGCGTTCGCCTGCCGAAAGCGTGCCAACCGTGCGCGACGGGTCGAGCGGCAACCCATAGGTTTCAGACACCTCGCGGATTTGCTGTGCCAGATCCCGTGGGGCAGGCGGGTTTTCCATGCCCAACGCCACATTCTCGGCAACGTCCAGCGCATCGAACAGCGAAAAATGCTGGAACACCATCGCCACTCCGGCCTGTCGGGCTGCACTCGGCTCGGACGGCGCATAGGACACGCCGCGCAGGGACATCGTGCCGCTATCGGGTTTGACCAGGCCGTAGATCATTTTGACCAGCGTGGATTTCCCCGCGCCGTTTTCCCCCAAAAGCGCATGGATTTCGCCATCGCGAATGTCAAAAGACACATCGTCATTGGCAACAACGCCGGGATAGGCTTTGGTCAGCCCCGAGAGGCGAAGGAGGTCGTTTGCCACGGGGCACCTGCGTTTGTCATAGTGTCAGACAGTAGCTGCGCAGCAACCCCCACCGCAATCGCCTGCGGGTGTTTTCCGAGCGCTTTTTGCCCAATTGGACAACGAATACGCAAAATATCTGTCTCTGAATGCCCCATTTTGCGCAAGCGCGACGCAAAGCGGGCCTTTTTCGTATCTGATCCGATCACTCCGGCGGACCCGAACCCATGGCGCAGCAGCGCGTCGCACAGCCCCAGATCAAACGCGTGGGAATAGGTCACAATGATGTGCTGGGCGGTTTTTGGCGCGCGCGATACCACGCGCAAAAGGTCGCTGGCGGCCAAGATGTTCACGTCGTCGGGGATCACATCGGGAAATCGTGCCAGGGCGGTGTCAATCCAGGTGATCTCGATGTCCGGCAAAGGTGCCAGCACATCGACCAAAGCCCGTCCGACATGCCCCGCGCCCCAAATCCACACCGGGCGCTGAGGCACGGCCATCGGCTCCACAAACCAGCCCTGCACCATGCGGGGGCGCAGGTCGACGCCCTGACTTCGGGCGCAGGACAGCATCCGCTCCACAGCAAGCGGCCTGTCACCGGGCCCACGGGCAAACGCCATCTCGGTCGAAAACTGATCCAGGGCGGCGGCGTCAAACTGCTCGGTCAAAAGCGTCACTGCCCCGCCGCAGCATTGGCCTAATTCAGGCCCAAGCGGGTGTGTGCTGAACCCAGAGCGATCAAAGGCCTGTTGCGCGGCCTGGAATTCCAGCGCGCCCCCTCCAATGGTGCCGGATTGCCCACCATCCCAGACCAACATCGACGCCCCAACGTCCCGCGGAGAAGAGCCTGCAACCTTGGCGATCACCACCCGCGCGACGCGGCCATGCGCCTCAACGGCGGATCGCAATGCGCCCAGATCAAACGCCATCCCGCACCCTGTCGATAGCGGCCAAAAGACGCTCGGGCGTCGCGGGCGCAGTCAGATCGGGATATCCGTCACCACAGGCGGATACCGCATCCGACAAAGCCAGCAGCACTGAAATGCCCAGCATAAAGGGCGGCTCACCCACCGCCTTAGAGCGATAAATCGTCTCTTCCCGGTTGCGTCCGTCCCACAAAGACACATTGAACACGTCCGGGCGGTCCGAACAGGCGGGGATCTTGTAAGTCGATGGCGCGTGGGTGCGCAGCCGCCCGGCCGCGTCCCAAACCAGCTCTTCGGTGGTCAACCAGCCAGCGCCTTGCACAAAGCCTCCTTCGACCTGTCCAATATCCAACGCCGGGTTCAGACTGCTGCCCGCATCGTGCAGAATGTCGGTCCGCAGGATGCGATACTCTCCGGTCAGGGTGTCGATCGCGACCTCACTAAGCGCCGCCCCATAGGCAAAGTAAAGAAAGGGACGGCCCTGACCCTTGATCCGATCCCAGCTGAGTTTCGGCGTTTTGTAAAATCCCGTCGCCGACAGGCTGACGCGCGCCTCATAGCTCATCTGCGCCACTTGCTTGAAGCTGTAGCTTTCGCCGCCCACCGTCACGCGGCCATCGGCAAAGGTGACATCGCTGCTCTGGCATTGATGCAGATCGGCAAGATGCACAGCCATCCTATCCCGAATGGTATCGCACGCGGCCTTCACAGCCATTCCATTGAGGTCAGAGCCGGACGACGCGGCGGTGGCAGACGTGTTGGGCACTTTGGCGGTATCGGTCGCGGTGATCTTCACCATCTGGAGCGGCACCCCAAACCGGTCCGCCGCAACCTGGGCGACCTTCTGGAACAACCCTTGCCCCATTTCCGTCCCGCCATGGTTCATATGGATCGACCCGTCCTGATAGACATGCACCAGCGCACCAGCCTGGTTCAGATGGGTCAGTGTAAACGATATACCGAACTTGACCGGCGAAAACGCCAGGCCCTTTTTCACCACTGGATTGGTCGCATTCCACCGGGCCACAGCGCCGCGCCGCGCGGTGTAATCAGCATCTTCCAGCAGCCGGTCGGTCATGTCGCCAAGAATGAAATCCTCGACCACCTGACCATACGGGGTTGTTTGCGCGGCCTCTGCCGCCTGCGCGCCCGTATCCTCGACCATTTCCACTGACCCGCGCGAGGCCAGATCGCTGTCGGGTTTCTTTGGGCTCGAAATACCTCGGGGGGCCGCAGGCGGGGGCAGCGCCCCCTCGACATCGGGGCGATAGAAATTCGCGCGCCGCACCGCGACCGGGTCCATATCCAGCACATGTGCGATATGGTCCATGACCCGCTCAATGCCCAACATCCCCTGAGGACCGCCAAAGCCCCGAAATGCCGTGGCGCTTTGAGTGTTGGTCTTCAGCCGGTGGCTTTCGATCCGCACATGCGGCAGGTGATAGGCATTGTCGGCATGTAACATTGCGCGATCCGCAACCGGAAGCGACAGGTCCTGCGCCCAGCCACATCGCGCGTATTGTTCGAATTCGACACCCCGGATCAGCCCGGCCTCGTCAAAACCGACCCGGTAGGCGATGCGGAAATCATGCCGCTTGCCGGTGATCATGAAATCATCATCCCGGTCATACCGCATTTTCGCAGGCCTGCCGGTGGCGGCGGCCACAACGGCACAGGCAATGGCCAAGGCGTTGCCCTGGCTTTCTTTGCCGCCAAACCCGCCGCCCATGCGCCGTGTCTCGACGCGGACTGCATGCATCGGCAGATGCAGAGCATGCGCCACTTTGTGCTGGATCTCTGTGGGATGCTGGGTCGAGGCGTGCACAACCATATCGCCGCCCTCTTGCGGCAGGGCCATGGCGGATTGGCCTTCAAGATAGAAATGCTCTTGCCCGCCGATCTCGATCACACCGGATATCTGGCGCGGCGCGGTGTCTATGGCGTCGCCGGGGTCGCCTTTTTCCCAAATGCGCGGGCCGTCCTCGAACCGCGCATCAGCGGCCAGAGCGTCGTCAATCGTCAGGATCGCATCCCGTTCTGCATAGGTGATCTGCGCCAAACGCGCAGCTTTGCGGGCAGCCAGATGGCTGGTCGCGGCCACAAGGAAAACCGGTTGGCCAAAATACTGGATCGTAGCACCCGACAGCAGGGGTTCATCCTGCGCCGAGGGTGAACAGTCGCAGTCTGACGGCAAATCGGCGGCGTCCCAGACCTGAACCACGCCCCGGGCCGCGCGCACGTCGGACAGGTCAATCTCGGAAATTCGACCGGCAGCAATCGCACTCAGGCCAAAGGCAAGATGCAGCGTGCCTTTGGGCACCGGAATATCATCCACATACCGCGCCGCACCGGTGACGTGAAGCCTGGCGGCGTCGTGGGGCAGGGGCTTGGCGACACTCATGCGCCGACATCCAGCACATCTGACGTCAGGCCCTGATCCTCGATCCAGACCCGCAAAAGCATGTTTTTGGCGGTTTTCAAACGATATTCGGCGCTAGCGCGCATATCTGAAAGAGGCGTGAAATCGTCAGACATTTTCTCCATCGCGGCCCGTATGCTGTGTTCTGTCCATGTCGCGCCGATCAAAGCGGCTTCGACAGCGTCGGCGCGTTTCGGGGTTGCCGCCATTCCGCCAAAGGCGATCCGTGCATCGGTGATCTGACCGTCCTCTACCTTGATATTGAACGCCCCGCACACTGCAGAGATATCCTGATCGAACCGTTTCGACAGCTTGTAAACCTTCAGTCGGTCCTCTTGTATCGGGATTGACACCGCTTCGACAAATTCCCCTGCTGCGCGGTCCTGCTTGCCATAGGCCAGGAAAAAATCCTCAAGCGGCATGTCCCGCGTGTCTGGTCCTTTGCGCAGATGCAAGGTTGCGCCCAAGGCGATCAATGCGGGCGGGTTGTCTCCGATGGGCGAGCCGTTTGCGATATTGCCCCCGATGGTCGCCGCGGCGCGAACTTGCGCAGATCCGTAACGGCGGATCATTTCGGCATAGCCCGGGTGCCGGTCGCGCATCAGGTCCAACACGCGGTCCATCGTCACGCCAGCGCCGATGCGCAAAGTGTCGTCGGTCAGGGTGATCTCTTGCAGTTCGGTGCAGCGGTTCAGAAAGATCACGTCGTCCAGTTCTGTCAGGGTCTTGGTGACCCAAAGTCCGACATCCGTTGCCCCGGCGATCAGCGTGGCATTGGGGCGGGCCTCGTATTCGGTGGCCAATTCGTCCAGTGACATCTGATCGGTCACACCGGTTGCGCTGTCCTGAACCCAGTCTGGCACTGGTGCTGTCGCCGCCGCATCCGCCGCTCGGATGATCGTGGCATACCCGGTGCACCGACACAGGTTCCCGGCCAAAGCATCATCATGGGTCACGTCACCCTTACGATGGGCAACCGCCATTTGCACCACAAAGCCCGGCGTGCAAAACCCGCATTGAGATCCGTGATGCGTGATCATCGCCTCTTGGACCGGATGCAATGTGCCGTCAGGACCAGATATGCCTTCGACAGTGCGCACCGCACAGCCGTCAAGCTGGGGCAAAAACAGAATACACGCGTTCAACCCTCGGGCCCCGCGCGCATCTGTGACCATAACGGTACACGCACCACAGTCGCCCTCGTTACACCCCTCTTTGGTGCCGGTCAGACCCCGCTCTTCGCGCAGCCAATCCAGCAATGTGACGGTGGGGGATACATCGTGCAACTCCACGCTCTCTCCATTCAGAAGAAAGGTGACATCCATGTGAAAAGTCCTGCCGCCTTACCAAACACCCGTGTTTTGTGCGCCCTCGATGCGGCGTAGAAAGCGCGCGGATTTTCCCTGTTCCGGCGATAAAGCTAGGCGCAGAGTATCCGTGTTGGCAAGAGAAAAACAGCGCCACGCGGCGCTGCTTTTATCGGGGTGCTGCAGCGTCGCTGATCAAAACGGCAAAAAGCCATCGCCCAGTTCATAGGATCTCACGGACAGCAAAGGTTGTTCGCCGTCATCAGAGAACACAAACACATGCGCAAGGTCCGAGGCCAGGGTCATACGGCAGAATGTGCTATCGCCATCCACATCTGCTGGACATGTCTCAAGATCGACATGTTTGATCGAGGCTTCGAAAATCTGATAGGACATCACCCCATTTTCCAGAACACTCGTCTCCAGCGCCTGAGGGTCACCAGAGTCAGACGCGCCCGCCATTGAGGTGGAAAGAAGGATTGAGGCCAGCGTGATTTTGAAAGATCTGAGCATTTCTGATTCCTTTTGTCAGGTACTTATTTCTGACTCTTTTTGTCAGTAAGGACAATCCTCAAGAGGAGTGCGCATTCAGCCGCACCTTGCCCGCGCAAGCGGTGGTGACCCTGATACACCTTTGAAATTGCGGATCTGGGTGTGCGTGCATGTTTTGCGCTTTCCCCCAAGGCCGCAGGTTTCTACGGTGCGCGCATGTCTGATCCCCGATTCATCCACCTGCGTGTCCATTCCGAATATTCCCTGCTTGAAGGGGCCATGCGGCTAAAAAAGCTGCCCGGATTATGTGCCGACAAAGGTATGCCCGCCGTCGTCCTGACCGACACCAACAACCTTTTCGCAGCACTTGAATTTTCCGTGTCTGCAGCCGCTGCCGGTGTGCAGCCAATTGTCGGATGTCAGGTCGATCTGCGCGTTGCCGATCCCGCGCCGGGCGAAAGGCCAAAACCCCCGGCCCCTCTGGTTCTCTTGGCGCAATCCGAACCGGGCTACGAAAACCTGATGAAGCTCAACTCCTGCCTGTATCTGCGTCGGGATGGCGAATTGCCCCATGTCACGCTCGACGAACTGGCGCAGTTTAGCGATGGGGTGATTTGCCTAAGTGGCGGCCCGGATGGCGCAATCGGACGCATTCTTCAGCAGGGCAATCGCGGTGCGGCCGAGGCTGTCATGCACCGGTTGGCGGAAATGTTCGGTGATCGGCTTTACGTTGAATTGCAACGCCACCCGGGCGACAGCGGACCGCCCGAAAGCGAACGCCAGACAGAACGACCCTTTATCGAAATGGCCTATGCCATGGGTTTGCCATTGGTCGCCACCAATGATGTCTACTTTCCCAAGCCGGATATGTACGAGGCGCATGACGCGCTGATCTGCATCGCGGATGGGGCCTATGTCGACCAGCAGGAACCGCGCCGCCGCCTGACACCGCAGCACTATTTCAAAAGCCCGCGCGAGATGGCGTCGCTTTTTGCCGATCTGCCGGAAGCGATTGAAAACACGGTCGAAATCGCTCGACGCTGCGCCTTCATGGCGTACCGGCGCGACCCGATCCTGCCGAAATTCGCCGATGACGAGGTGGAAGAGCTCAAGCGGCAATCGCGCGAGGGGCTAAAAGCGCGGCTGGCCGTGATCCCGCACGCCGCCCCGGTGGAAGAGTACGAGAAACGGCTCGAATTCGAGCTGGGCATCATCGAAGGCATGGGCTTTCCCGGCTACTTCCTGATCGTTGCAGACTTTATCAAATGGGCCAAGGAACACGACATTCCCGTGGGGCCGGGGCGCGGCTCGGGCGCGGGCTCTTTGGTGGCCTATGCGCTCACCATCACCGACCTTGATCCGCTGCGCTACCAGCTTCTGTTCGAACGCTTTCTCAACCCCGAACGCGTGTCGATGCCGGACTTTGACATCGACTTCTGCATGGACCGCCGCGAAGAGGTGATCCGCTACGTGCAAGAGAAATACGGCCACGACAAGGTGGGCCAGATCATCACCTTCGGTGCGCTCTTGTCCAAGGCGGCGGTGCGCGATGTGGGGCGCGTCTTGCAGATGCCCTATGGTCAGGTGGATCGCCTCAGCAAGATGATCCCGGTCGAGGGCGTCAAACCCGTCAGCATCGAAAAGGCGCTCAAGGACGAACCGCGCCTGCGCGAAGCGGCGCGCGAGGAAGAGGTGGTGGACCGCCTTCTGACCTATGGCCAGCAGGTCGAGGGCTTGCTGCGCAACGCCTCAACCCATGCCGCCGGGGTGGTGATCGGCGACCGTCCGCTTGATGAATTGGTCCCGCTTTACCAAGACCCCCGGTCCGACATGCCCGCGACCCAGTTCAACATGAAATGGGTCGAACAGGCAGGTCTGGTGAAATTCGACTTCCTTGGTCTGAAAACCCTGACGGTGATCCAGTACGCGCTCGACATGATCTTCAAGACGGGCCGCCCATTGCACATCGCCGCTGACGGGACGCAGCTTTACGAACCGGCCGAGGGGGCCGAGAACGACATCGGCCATATCCCGCTGGATGACGAAGCCAGCTACAAACTCTACGCCGCCGCGAAAACCATCGCCGTGTTCCAGGTCGAAAGCTCGGGCATGATGGACGCGCTCAAGCGGATGAAGCCCGACTGTATCGAGGATATCATCGCTCTGGTCGCGCTCTACCGCCCCGGCCCGATGGAGAACATCCCAAAGTTCTGCGAGGTCAAAAACGGGCTGTCCGAGCGCGAAACGTTGCATCCGTCGATTGACCACATCCTTGACGAAACGCAGGGCATCATCGTCTACCAGGAACAGGTGATGCAGATCGCGCAGGAAATGGCGGGATACTCGCTTGGCGGCGCGGATCTGCTGCGCCGTGCGATGGGCAAGAAGATTCAGGAAGCCATGGATGCGGAGCGTCCGAAATTCCTGAAAGGCGCGGCCGAGAATGGCGTCGATGAACCCAAGGCGATCGAGGTCTGGAACCTTCTCGACAAATTCGCCAATTACGGTTTCAACAAATCCCACGCTGCCGCCTATGCCGTGGTCAGCTACCAGACCGCGTGGCTCAAGGCGAACCACCCGGTGGAATTCATGGCGGGCGTCATGAATTGCGACATCCACCTGACCGACAAGTTGGGCGTGTTCTTTGAAGAGGTTAAAAAAGGGTTAAGCCTGCCTTGGGTGCCGCCCTGCGTGAACCGATCTCAGGCGATGTTTGACGTGCAGGACGGGGCACTCGTCTACGCGCTGGGCGCGCTCAAGAATGTCGGCGTCGAGGCGATGAAACTGGTGGTCGAAGGCCGGGGCGACAAACCGTTTGCAACACTTTTTGATTTCGCCCGCCGGGTCGATCTTAAACGTGTCGGCAAGCGGCCGCTGGAAATGCTGGCGCGCTCGGGGGCGTTTGATCAGCTTGACCCCAACCGCCACCGCGTTTTTGAAAGCCTTGATGCGCTGGTAGCCTATTCCGCAGCGATCCATGATCAACGCGCCTCGGCTCAGGTGTCGCTGTTTGGCGAGGCCGGGGATGATTTGCCAGAACCGCGCCTATCACCGGTTACAGACTGGCTGCCCGCCGAACGCCTGTCAGAAGAGTTCAAGGCCGTTGGATTCTACCTGTCTGGCCACCCGCTTGATGACTACATGACCGCGCTCAAACGCAAGGGCGCGATGACGCTGGATGATGTGCTGGCCAAGGCGCAAGGCGGGCCATGTGTTGCCAAAATGGCAGGCGTGGTGGCAGGACGACAGGAACGCAAATCCGCCCGTGGCAACCGCTTTGCCTTTGCCCAACTCAGCGATCCCACCGGTGCCTACGAGGTCACGCTGTTCTCCGACACGCTGGACGCCGCGCGTGATCACCTTGAAACCGGATCAAAGGTGATGGTCACGGTCGAGGCCACTCTGGAATCCGATCAGCTAAAGCTGTTGGGCCGGTCGGTTGCGCCGGTGGAGATTGCCGTTGCCGATGCTGCGAGCATGGGATTGCGCATCTTTGTGGATGCGCCAGATGCCGTGCCGCATGTCGCATCCGTTCTGACACGGGCGGCGGATCAGATGCCAAAAGCGGGCAAGGGCCCCATTCGCATTTGCTGTCTGAATGCACCGGGTTTGCCCGGCGAGGTAGACGTGGCTCTTGGCCGGGATTTCCCGGTCACGCCCGAAATCAAGGGCGCGATCAAATCGCTGGGCGGTGTGCTTGAAGTGGAAGAGCTTTAAGCCGCCGATGCCGCAAGGTCGCGCCCGCGATCGCTGGACTGAGGCGCGCGTTTTGTTTAGGTTGCCGCGATCCATTTAGGAGAGATCATGTCGCGTTTCGCTGCGATCCTGTGCGCCGCAGGCCTGCTTGCAGGCTGTGCCAGCGATCCGTTGGGCAATGTTCCCCGGCTGTCGCAGACCGATGTCAGCGAGACAGACATCCGGGCTGCAATCGGAGCGCAGCCAGAGGATGCCTCCGAACCGCTCGTTTCCCAAAGCTCTGCAACTACGGCACTCCCTGAGCAGGCAGACCAACCGCGCCGGGGGCTTTTGGGCTTTTTGCGCCGGGCGGCGGACAACGCCCGGTCTTCCGACACATCAGAGACTGACGAGATTGCCGCTTTGCCGGATGCGCCAGAGGCTACCGCGCCCGCCACGTCGGGGGGTATTTTCGGGCGCAGTTCCGCGCCGGCGCCGAACGATCCCGACTTCCAGATCGTTGAGCTTGGAACACAGCTGCCCTATGGCACGCTGGCGCGGGTGTGCAATGTGCGGTCGGCCCAATTGGGAACCCGCGTTGATCGTTACCCGGAAAACCGCGGCACATATGCGCTTTATGATTCCCAGCCGGGCAACACCGCACCACACACCTTTTACGTGACCGGCTTCAAAGACCGCTGCGCCCGCCAGTTTACCGCGGCACTGGCTGTCTTTGGATCGGCGGAAACACATGAACAGCTGCGTTATGGGCTGCCTGCGAAAGTACAGCCTTATTCGGAAACCGATGCCGCTTATGAACGTCTGAAATCGCGCATTTGCCGGGTGTCGCGCGGGAAACCCTGCGGATCAGCCCTGCCGCGCCTGTCGCGTGATACGGTGTTTGTCAGTGTCTACGAACAGTTCGGATCGAACCCGATCTGGAAAACAATCCTGATCCATGATGGCGAAGTTGTGGAAACCGATATCCGCGGCAATTAGCGCAGGCGGTTCAAACCGCGTGTGCGGTCAATAATGTGGTGGGCGTTCATCCCCCAACACAACCCCTCCCGAGCCTTCGGCCTCGCGCGAGGCTTCTCGCATCATCAGCATCTCGACCCGCGCGGTCAGGCGGTCGATTTCCTTGGCCTGGGCTGCCACGGTGTCTGACAGATCGTCGGTCACACGCAACAGATGAGCGATACGTTCTTCGAGGGCCGTTATATCCATGCCGGACAGATGCGCATCGTCACGCGCAAAGGCAAGGGGAAATAGGTCAACAAGGCGTGCCTATTGTTTCGCGCGCGAAACATTGGGGCCGGACCGGACCTATTAACCTTTTCGTAAGATACGCGCTGGGACGCGCTGGTCAGTGTCCAATGGTAGGGCCGGTGGCGTTTCCCAAGCGACGTTCTTGCCCCCTCCGGCCCAAGCCGTTAGAGGACGCGTGATGCTCACCCAGTCGGGATTTGACCATGGCCAAGCCAAAGAAAGCTCCACGCCCCAAGGCGCAAACGCCCAAGGGCTTCCGCGACTATTTCGGCGCGGATGTCACCGAGCGCGCCGAGATGCTGACCGCGATTGCGCAGGTTTATCATCGCTACGGTTTTGACGCGATGGAGAGTGCTGCGGTCGAAACGGTCGAAGCGCTGGGCAAGTTCCTTCCCGATATAGACCGCCCCAATGAGGGTGTGTTTGCCTGGCAAGAGGCAGATGACGGTGATTGGCTGGCCCTGCGCTATGATCTGACCGCACCGCTGGCCCGCGTCTATGCGCAGCATCGCAACGACCTGCCGGCGCCTTACCGGCGCTATGCGATGGGCCCGGTCTGGCGTAATGAAAAGCCGGGGCCGGGGCGATATCGTCAGTTTTATCAATGCGATGCAGATACGGTTGGCACTGGTTCTGTTGCGGCTGATGCGGAAATCTGTGCGATGCTTGCCGACTGCCTTGAAACTGTGGGCATTCCGCGTTGCGATTACGTTGTGCGGGTCAACAACCGCAAGGTGCTGAATGGCGTTCTTGAGGCAATGGGCCTGAACGACGACGCGCAACGCGACGCGGTTTTGCGGACAATCGACAAATTCGACAAGGTCGGCGAAGCCGGTGTGCGCGAGTTGCTGGGCAAAGGGCGTCTGGACAGTTCGGGCGCGTATATTGACGGTGTCGGATTGACGACGGATCAGGCAGAGCCGGTTATCGCTTTTTTAACGTCCAAAGGCGACAGTGCTGCGCAAACCCTTGGAAATCTGAGGACTGCGGTTGGTGACAGTGCGATTGGCGCGGATGGTGTGGCAGAGCTTGAGCAAATTTCTGATTTGCTGGCTTCTGGCGGCTATGGGCCGGATCAGATCGAGATTGATCCCTCCGTTGTGCGTGGTCTTGGGTACTATACCGGCCCGGTGTTCGAGGCCGAGCTTACTTTTGATATCCTTGATGAAAAAGGTCGCAAACGGCAATTCGGCTCGGTCGCGGGCGGTGGACGGTATGATGACCTGGTCAAGCGGTTTACCGGGCAATCGGTTCCCGCGACCGGTGTCAGCATCGGTGTCGACCGATTGTTGGCAGCCCTGCGCGAAAAGGGGCGGATTGGCCGCCAAAGCCATGGCCCAGTGGTGGTCACGGTCATGGATCGCGACCGGATGGGGGATTATCTGGCGATGGTGGCCGAGCTGCGCAACGCCGGCATCCGGGCAGAGGTTTATCTGGGCAATCCCAAGAATTTTGGCAATCAGCTGAAATATGCAGACAAGCGGCACGCGCCGGTGGCGGTGATTGAAGGTGCGGATGAAAAGGCAAACGGTGTTGTGCAGATCAAGGATCTGATCCTCGGGACCAAAATCGCCGAAAGCGCATCGCTTGAGGAATGGCAGGATCGTCCCAACCAGTTCGAGGTGCCGCGTTCTGAATTGGTCACTAAAGTGCGTGACATTCTTGAAAGCTATGCGTGATGGTTGCACAGCCAACGAACGACCGTCCCGGCAAAAGCCAGGTCAGACGCGCAGCAGAGCAGTTATGCGACAAGTTCGCCGCGACCGGGGCAGACCGGTTTGAGGCGGATATCCTATTTCCGGCCGAAGTCCTGCTGGATCTTTATGGCGAAGATATTCGCGCGCGGGCCTATGTCACCTCTGACCCGGCGCAGGGCGAAATGATGTTGCGACCGGATTTCACCGTCCCGGTTGTGCAATACCATATGGACCGAAATGAAACGCCCGCGCGCTACACCTATTTTGGCGAAGTTTTCCGCAAACAGGAGGACCATCCTGATCGGCGCAGCGAATTCATGCAGGTGGGATACGAGCTGTTCGGCGGCGGCGATGCCGCCCTTGCCGATGCCGAAGTATTTTCGGTGTTCGCAGAAACGTTGAAACCGCTTAACCTGCATGCCGTTACCGGGGACATTGGCATTCTGATCGCAATGGTGTCGAATTTGCGCGTCTCGGATGCGCGTCGAGCAGCATTGATGCGCCATATCTGGCGACCGGCGCGGTTTACCTCGCTGGTCAAACGGTTTGCCGGGGTGATCCCGACACCGCCCTCGCGCAAGGCGCTTTTGGAACGGTCTGATCCGATGGCCGATGCGGGCCCAATGGTTGGCTTGCGCGGTGAAAGCGAGATTGTCTCACGGATCGCCGCACTGCGCGCAGACGCCGAGGACACGCCTATGTGTGGCGAAGATGTCGATTTGATTTCAGCGGTTTTATCCGTGGCCGAAACCTGTCCCAATGCATTGGGTCGGCTGCGGGATATTGCCGTCGATCTGCCGGGGATCAATCCCGCCCTGAGTAAATTCGAAGCGCGTTGCGAGGCCCTGACGCGTCGTGGCGTCGACGTGGAGACGCTTCGGTTCGAAGCCTCCCACGGGCGCAGTTCGATGGAATATTATGACGGTTTTGTCTTTGGATTTTACGCCGATGCACGGCCCGATTTGCCCCCGGTCGCAACTGGAGGGCGTTACGATGCGCTGACCCATCGGTTGGGTCACGGGCGCGCAATACCGGCCGTGGGTGGTGTGATCCGTCCTGATCTGGTCTTGGCTTTGGGGGGCACTGTATGAGCCTCAAATTGGGTGTGCCGTCCAAGGGGCGGCTGATGGACAAGACCTTTTCGTGGTTCGGCGCGCGGGGTGTCACGCTAAGCCGCACCGGGTCAGAGCGTGAATATGCCGGCGCTGTTGACGGGGTGACGGGCGTCGAACTGGTGCTGCTGTCGGCAGGGGAAATTCCGCGCGAATTGGCGGAAGGGCGGATTCACCTTGGTGTGACAGGAAATGACCTGATCGAGGAAAAGCTGGTTCAGTGGGATCAAAAGGTCGAACCGCTGGCCGGGATGGGATTTGGCCATGCAACGCTGATCGTGGCGGTGCCTCAGTGCTGGGTGGATGTGGATACGCTTGATGATCTGGACGGTGCCGCGGCGGCGTTTCGCGCCAAGCATGGCTTTAGAATGCGGATCGCGACCAAATATCACCGGCTGACCCGCGAATATCTGCGCCGGGGCGGTGTGGCGGATTATCAGTTGGTGGACAGCCAGGGGGCGACCGAAGGTACGGTCAAGAACCTGACCGCTGAAGCGATTGCCGACATTACGTCAACCGGTGAAACGTTAAGGGCCAACCATCTGAAAATATTGGAAGAACCGCCGATATTGGAAAGTCAGGCAACGCTGTTCCGCAGCCGCATTGCACACAGGTCGGACGTCGAGCGTGAGGCATTGCGCGCGTTGGTGGATGCGCTTGGGCTTTAACGGCCCCGGGCGGGTCTAGCGGGCGTAAGTCACAAACAGATCCCGGAGATTGATCTGCGCCCGCAGACGGGTCGCCAAAAGAAACAGACCGGCTGCCTTGCGCTGAAGGTAAAGCACCTCGGTCGGTGGGATGTGCTGGATCGACCGGTTTTGACCCAAGGCCATGCCCCGGTCTCGAAGGTCTGACACCAAACCGGTATTCCCGAAATCAAACCCGTGAGCAGACAGCATGGGTTCGTTGGCCATTTTGACCATCGAAAGGATTTCGCTGCGCACCGTGTCCGGCAGCGCGGGGGACAGGAGCCCCAGATCTGTCAGAGCGACGGCAATCTGGTCTAGATCGTTGTCAAGGGAGGGGGCGAGAACCGCGCGGGATCGGGTGACCAGGTTGGGCGTGAGCGGGCGTGTGGCCCCGAAATCGAGAAGGACAATCCTGCCGGTCTCTGGCTGCCAGCGATAATTGGCAAAATTTGGGTCGGTTTGGACAAGGTGAAAGTCGAACACTTCGCGCATCATAAGCGTGATGAGATGCCGCGCCACGCTGTTGCGGGCGGTCTGGTCGGCCTGTTCCAGGGTGTCGATGGGATCTGAGGGAATGAAATCCATCGCCAGGATGTCTTTGGTGCTCAGATCCGCGTGCCAGCGGGGCACAACGAAACGCGTGTCGCCTTCCAGCAACGCGCCAAAGCGTTGCAGATTTGCGGCCTCGCGACAATAGTCGGCCTCTTCGTGCAATTGATCTCGCGCGTCCTGCAAAAAGGGTTTGAGATCAAGCCCCTTTGGCATCATGCCAGAGAGTTTCATCAGACTTGCCAGATTGTTCAGGTCGCTGTCGATGCTGTCGCGGATACCTGGATATTGCACTTTGATGGCCAGATCACGCCCGTCGCGGGTTTGGGCGCGGTGGACCTGTCCGATTGATGCGGCGGCAATGGGGCGGACATCGAACCGTTTGAAATGCCGAGTGAAATCGCGGCCCCATGCGGTTGTCAAAACCTGCTTGAGCTGTGCAGGCGGCATGAAATGGGCCTGTGATTGCAAGGGGCGCAACACAGCGGCCAGCTCGGGTGTGAGCAGATCCCCGGCTTCGAGCGACAAAAGCTGGCCCATCTTCATCGCCGCGCCGCGCATCTGGGACAATTGCTGTGTCAGCCGTTGCGCGTTTGACGGGGTCAGGAACATGTCGCGAGGCGAGGGGCGTTGCCCGCGCAGCAATTGTTTGGCACCGGTGACGGCCGCAGATCCAAGCAAGCCGCCAGCCAGACCGCCCATGCGGGCGGCCCGTGCCGTGCGTCCGGTTGGAACGGGCCTGCTGCGGGGATCAGTGACGTCGGTCATAAAGACGGATTTAAGCCGTCAGCCGCGCAGAGCAATAGCTCTCAGGTGGACTTCTTTTGCATGTCGCTCATAACCTTGAGCATCAACCGGCGCGGCATCATTGGAGCCAGCCATGTGAGCGCGAGGCTCAGCATTTTTTCGTTTACTGTCACAAGCTTGCCTTTCAGCATGGCGTCATAGCCGTGTTCAGCCACGCTTTGAGCCGTGGCCCCTTTGCCGTTGGCCAGTCTGGTGCCTTCGAGGTCGGCGACCTTGGCGAATTCCGTGGTGACAAATCCCGGCGCGAGAACCGTTGAGGTCACACCTTTGCTGCGCAATTCATGGTCCACCGCTTGGCTGAAGGAGTTCACAAAGGCTTTGGTGGCAAAATACGTCGCCTGATTGGGACCGGGCAGAAAGCCGGCGGTCGAGCCGACATTGAGGATTTTGCCCCTCCCACGCGCGGCCATGTCACCGCCAAAGCGGTGGGTGAGCGTGACCAGCGCTTTCACATTCAGGTCGATCATCGCAAGTTCATGGGTCAAGTCGCGGTCAATATGAACGCCATGGCCGCCAAACCCCGCATTGTTGACCAGGATGTCAACCGTCAGTCCGGCGTCGCAAACCGCAGTATACAAGCGTTCTGCGCCATTTTCCGACCCAAGGTCAGCCACAAATACATGAGCGGTGATGCCATGTTTGGCTTCAAGTTCGGTTTTGAGTTCATAAAGCGACGTTTCGCGACGGGCCACGAGGATCACGTTGCCGCCTTTGCTGGCATGTACGCGCGCCAGTTCTTTGCCGATGCCGGAAGACGCTCCGGTGATGAGGGCAGTTGTGGCCATAAATGTATCCTTTGACGACACATCGCGCGGCTCTGTCACCGCGCGATGTCTGGATTTTATCAGTCCGCTGGAGCGATTTTATCTTGTGTCCGGGTGTCAAAATCGGATGCATCGTGGCGTTCGTGAAGCTGTTCGCGTGGATCGCCCGACAGTTTGTTGACCATGCGCCCCCGCTGAACCGGTGTGCGGGCGTCGATCATTTTTGCCCAGCGCATCACATGGGTGTAGCTGTCCACATCCAGAAACTCTGCCGCGTCGTAAAGACGGCCCAGAACCAGCCCGCCATACCAGGGCCAGATGGCGATATCTGCGATCGTGTACTGCTCGCCGCTGATGAAGGATGTCTTTGCCAATTGTTTGTCCAGCACGTCCAGCTGACGCTTGGTTTCCATGGCGAAGCGATTGATCGGGTATTCCATCGGTTCCGGCGCATAGGCATAGAAATGCCCAAACCCCCCGCCCAGATAAGGCGCGCTGCCCATTTGCCAGAACAGCCAGCTGAGCATTTCGGCGCGGTTTTCTTTGGGGCCGAGAAACGCGTCAAACTTTTCTGCCAGATGCATCAGGATCGCGGCGGATTCGAACACCCGCACCGGTTCAGGGCCGGACCGGTCCACAAGGGCCGGGATTTTGGAGTTTGGGTTCACCTCTACAAAACCCGAACCGAACTGGTCGCCATCGCCGATCTTGATCAGCCAGGCGTCATATTCTGCATCCGCATGACCGGCGGCCAGAAGCTCTTCGAACATGACGGTGACTTTTACGCCGTTGGGTGTGGCAAGGCTGTAGAGCTGAAACGGGTGGGTTCCGACCGGCAGAGGTGCGTCATGGGTGGCCCCGGAAATCGGGCGGTTGGTGCTTGCGAATTTGCCGCCGTTTTCCTTGTCCCAAGTCCAGACTTTGGGGGGCGTATAGCTGTCGGTCATTGTGATAGTCCTATCGGTGGTGGGGTCATGTGCAAAGTAACGCCTTGATGTCAAAGCGCCAGTGCGCACCTGCGCAGCATCTGTGCGGACGGGTCAGAGCACGCCGATATCGGCCAGCGCGCCTGCCAGTTCGGGTGGCAACGGGTCGTCATTCTTGCGCGATTTACCAAGATCCTGCGGCGCGTCTTCCGGTTTGAGATAGCGCCACCCCTGAAATGGGCGTTTCGGCGCGACCGTGGTGCGGATGATGTCGGGGTCCAGAACAATACCGCAGCGGCGAATACCGTCATCGCCGATCATTTCCTCCAGACCCACGATGCGCTGCCGGGCCTGAAGAAAGCCCTTGACCACCCAGTAGATCGACCCGCCATTGAGCAGCTCTTTTTCACGTTTCGGCCACATCCGGGTCAGGTGAAAATACGCCCCGTTGATCCGTTGCTTTGACCGGTTTTGTTGCCAGTCCTCGATCTGTTCAACGCTGTCAGACCCGACCGAGAGTTTTATAAGATGAATGGTGCCTGTCATATCGTGCCCCTTTGCCCGCTAAGAGTAGCCGCCGGGAAACGCTGTTCAAGGACTTCGTTAACAGAACGACATATTCATGGAGTTATCCACAGAGTCTTCCCCAGATGATACTTGATGTGGTAGAGTGCAGCTCTGTCAAACCTAAACGTTGTGGTTTTCGACGTTCAGGCTATCTTCGTTGTCTGCGCCAATGAGGGAATCGCCGCTATGACCCGTTTCACTGCTCCGATCGCTGAACAAATCTGGGATATGAAATACCGTCTGAAAGAGGCGGATGGTGCCGTTCTGGATGGAACGGTCGAGGACACATGGCGTCGCATTGCGCGCGCGTTGGCGTCGGTCGAGGATGAACCGCAGATCTGGGAAGACCGGTTTTATGCGGCGCTGGATGATTTCAGATATCTGCCTGCTGGCCGGATCACAGCAGGCGCGGGCACTGCGCGGTCGGTGACGCTGTTCAACTGTTTTGTGATGGGCACGATCCCGGACAGCATGGGTGGCATCTTTGAGATGCTCAAAGAAGCGGCGTTGACCATGCAGCAAGGGGGCGGGATCGGGTATGATTTCAGCACCATCCGCCCCAAGGGCGCGGATGTCAAAGGTGTGGCGGCGGACGCCTCTGGCCCGCTGTCCTTCATGGATGTGTGGGATGCGATGTGCCGCACGATCATGTCTGCCGGTTCGCGCCGTGGCGCAATGATGGCGACCATGCGCTGTGACCACCCGGATATCGAGGATTTCATCACCGCCAAGTCCGATTCCGCGCGGTTGCGCATGTTCAATCTGTCGATATTGGTGACCGATCCGTTCATGGAGGCGGTCAAAACCGACGGGTCGTGGGATCTGGTCTTTGACGGCAAGGTGTACCGCACGGTTCAGGCGGTGGATCTGTGGAACCGGATCATGAAAGCCACCTATGATTATGCCGAGCCGGGGGTCATCTTTATCGACCGGATCAATGCCGCCAACAACCTGAACTATTGCGAAACGATTGCGGCGACGAACCCCTGTGGCGAACAGCCATTGCCGCCTTACGGGGCCTGTTTGCTGGGCTCTATCAACCTTGCTTGGTTGGTGTCAGAGCCGTTCGAGGAGGCGGCGATGTTGGATAAGGACGCGCTGAGCGATTTGGTGGCGACCGCGGTGCGGATGATGGACAACGTGGTCGATGCGTCGAACTTTCCGCTGGACGCACAGCGGGCAGAGGCGCAGGCCAAACGGCGGATCGGGCTGGGTGTGACCGGGCTGGCGGATGCTTTGCTCATGCTGGGCCTGCGCTACGGCTCGGACGAGGCGGCGCGACAGACCGAAGACTGGTTGCACGCTATCGCCCGCGCCGCTTATCTGGCGTCGGTCGATCTGGCCAAGGAGAAAGGTGCCTTTCCGCTATTTGACGCCGACGCGTTTCTGGCCTCTGGTGCGATGCAGCACATGGATGAAGACGTGCGCGAAGCCATTCGCACGCATGGGATTCGCAACGCCTTGCTGACATCGATTGCGCCAACGGGAACGATTTCGCTGTACGCGGGCAACGTGTCTTCGGGCATCGAGCCGGTCTTTGCCTATGCCTACACCCGCAAGGTCTTGCAGAAAGACGGCACGCGCACCGAGGAAGAGGTGGTCGATTACGCGGTCCAGATGTGGCGCGACAAGTTCGGTGACCGGGCCTTGCCGGATTACTTCGTGAACGCCCAGACGCTGGCACCTCTTGACCATGTCAAGATGCAGGCCGCCGCGCAGAAATGGGTAGATTCGTCGATTTCCAAAACCATCAATTGTCCCGAAGATATCAGCTTTGACGCCTTCAAAGACGTGTACATGGCCGCGTTTGAAAGCGGGTGCAAAGGTTGCACAACCTATCGACCAAACGATGTGACAGGATCGGTTTTGAGTATTTCGGCAGAGAAGACGGACGAAGACGCGCCCGAGGTGATGGCAGCTGCCGATGACGCACCGCAACAGCCGCATGGAGACGTGATCTACATGTCCGAACCGCTTGACCGGCCCCGCGCGTTGGAAGGGCAGACCTACAAGCTGAAATGGCCAGACAGCGAGCACGCGATTTACCTGACAATCAACGACATCATCGTGGGCGGGCATCGTCGTCCGTTTGAAGTGTTCATCAACTCCAAGAATATGGAACATTTTGCCTGGACCGTTGCGCTCACTCGGATGATTTCGGCGGTGTTCCGGCGCGGCGGAGACGTGTCGTTTGTGGTCGAAGAACTGAAAGCCGTGTTTGACCCCCGTGGCGGAGCCTGGGTGCAGGGCAAGTACATCCCGTCGATCCTGGCGGCGATCGGCGGTGTGATCGAACAGCACATGATTTCCATCGGCTTTCTTGAAGGCGAGGGAATGGGGCTGAAATCCGATCCCAGGGCGCAAGTCGTCAACCTGGACGGTCCACGCGGCCGGGCCTGTCCAGCCTGCGGTCAATATGACATGCATATGCAAGAAGGGTGCATGACCTGCGCATCCTGTGGACATAGCAAATGCGGCTGAGCGGTTGATTATTGCCAAACTCTCAGCCACCAACGCGGCGTGGTCGTAGCCAAGAGGCTAGGGTACAACCACGCGGCAAACCCGCCATATTCCTATTCAGGCGGCCGCCCATCTGCGGTATGATGTGGGCCTGAGGTATATAGCAGGTGGACATTGACCCGTGCGTCATGCGTACAAAGCGGCGACACGGCAGCGCTTTCGGTCCGAGGGATTTATAGAAAGAAAATGGTGCCCCCACACGGACTCGAACCGCGGACCTACTGATTACAAATCAGTTGCTCTACCAGCTGAGCTATAGGGGCTTCGAGGGGCTGATTACTGGCACTTGCGTGTCGGTGCAAGAGGCAATTTCGGGATTTTTCAAGGATTTTTCCGAAGGGTGGAAACCCGGTTTTCATCAGGCCAGTACGGTCTATACTGTCGTTAGGCAGTCAGAAAAATGAAAACATATGCAGGTTGTTCTTCACGCCGGTGTTCACGCGACAGACAGTGATCGGTTGTTAAAAACGCTGTTGCGCAATCGTGACGGGGTGCGCCCTTTGGGAACGGCGGTTCCGGGACCGGGGCGGTATCGCCGGTTGATATCAGAGATGTTGAACAGCCTTGGCAGTGGTGAGGCTGCACCCGGTGCGCGGGATGTGTTGCTGGACAGTGTTCTGGATCAGGAGGTTGGGCATGTTGACCGGCTGATCCTGTTGCATGAAAATCTGTTTTCCGTGCCAAAGATCGCCTTTCAGGGGGGCGTTGTGTATCGCAAGGCTGAGCAGCGTTTGCGCATCTGCCAGACGCTTTTTGCCGAGGATGATTTCGAGATTTTCCTGGCGCTGCGCAATCCGGCGACGTTCCTTCCTGCGTTGCTTCATGCGACGCCGCATGACACTCTGGATCAGCTGTTGAACGGTCTGGACCCGTTCGAGCTTCGCTGGTCCGGTCTTGTATCGCGCATTCTGGAGGCTGTGCCCGGAGTTCCGATCACCGTGTGGTGCGATGAGGACAGTCCTTTGGTCTGGGGAGAGCTTGTGCGCGAGATGGTCGGCGTTGCCCCCACGCATCCGATCATCGGGGCCTATTCCCGATTGTCCGATATCATGACCAAAGAGGGCATGACCCGCTTTCGCGCGTATCTGGCTGAACGACCGGATCTGACCGAAATTCAAATTCGTCGGGTGATGGTGGCGTTTCTGGACAAATACGCGGACCCAGACAAGGTTGATGCCGAACTGGACGTTGCGGGCTGGGACGCAGATATCGTTCAGGATTTGACGGATGATTATGACGACGACGTGTTTGCCATCGGTCGCATGCCCGGGGTTACGCTGATCGCGCCCTAGCGGTTACTGCATCCCCAAGGCTTCTTTGTACATCTCCAGAACGGCCTCTTCTTCGGCGATATCATCGGGTTCGCGTTTGCGGAGGGCGATGACCTTGCGCATGACCTTGGTGTCATAGCCGCGCGCCTTGGCTTCGGCCATCACCTCTTTTTGCTGTTCGGCGATATCTTTCTTTTCGGCGTCAAGACGTTCAATGCGTTCGATGAATTGGCGCAGCTCATCTGCAGTCACGCGGTAGTTGGCTTCGATTGCGCTGTCGTCCATGGGTCGGCTCCTGTTGGCTGTCTGCGCTGTCGTAGCGATGGGCGGGGGGGCCTTCAAGGGCTTGTCATATCCCCGATGATGAATTACCGCGCCCATAACGCAACAGACTTGGAGAACACGACATGGATATTCTGATCTGGTCGGGTGCGGCGGTGTCGCTGTTGGGCCTGATTGGCCTGATCTACTCCATCGTGCGTGTGGCCAAAGTGCGCAAAGCCGGGTTGAGCGATGACGATCTGCGCGCGGCTGTGCAATCTGTTATGCCGATCAATCTTGGATCGCTGTTTGTGTCTGTTTTGGGGTTGATGATGGTGATCCTTGGGATCTTTCTGAGCTGACGCTCAAAGCGCGTCAAAGCTGCGGCCATATTTGATCAATTCGCGAAACATCGGATCGGGCGACCACAGGTCTGTGTCGCTGTGTTGAAGCGCGTCCATCGCGTGAAGCGTCTGAAGCAGACCCATAGCGCCCACCGCATGCAAAATGCCGCCCCGGGTGCGCGGGATCAGCCGTGTGAAAACCGATACGACATCAATGTCACCGGCGCGGGGCACCACCTGATCGCGGAGCAGTTTCGCCCCAGCATTGGACATGGCCCCGATGATCAGGCGCTGAATCTGGTCGGGGGAAAGGTCTTTTTGCGCAGCGCGTCTGGTCTCGATGTGGCACAGAATGTCCGCATCGGGGGTGGCTGTGCCTGTCTGGTCATACTTGTAAAATCCACGATTTGCAGCGCGCCCGGCTCGGCCGGTGTCCAGAACCAGAGCGGACCAGTTTGTGCAACCGCTGGCCCGTGCCTGTCTGGCAATCACAGACAGCCCGTAGGCATCCGCACGTTCATAGGGGGGCTGTGTCATGCCCCATTTGCGCAGCGCGTCATCTATGACAAAAGGCGATTGGCCCAGATCGACGAGCGCATCAGCGGCGCGCCACAATGTGTGTTTCAGCCGCTCGGACACGCTGTCTGCAGATGTGGTTTCCACCACCGCCATCTTGTTCAGCCGTCTGGCAAGGGCCAGCGCAAGCTCTGCGTCGCGGTCGGTGTGATCTGGTCCCAACACGACTTCAACCAGAGGTGCGGTTTCGACCGGTTGGACAAAGTTCAAGGCCAGGCTTGGGTCAGGACCGGGCAGACAATGGGCAACTGTCAGACCCTGGGGGATGGGCAGGTTGCGCTGACCACGCGCGGCCCGCAGCGCCATCGTCACCCCTTCGAGCATCTCTGGCCCATTTCCGATCTGCAACGCGGTCTTGCAATGCTGGGCCTGTTGGCGGCTCAGATGACCTTGTGACAGGATGTCCTGAAGCACCTTTTGCACAAGCTCAGCGCTTTCCCGTTGCAAGGCCTTGTCCTTGATGGACCAGTTGATCTTGAGACCCGACACCAGGGCGGTTGCAACAATCTGTGCCGCCAGAGGGCCACCGCCAAGCACGGCGATGCTGTCAGACGGCAAAGGGCCGACCCGGCGTGTCTGCGCGCTGACGCTTTGTTCGACGCGAAACAAATGTGCCAGCGCCTTTGCTTCGGACGTTTCGGCGCAGTCCTCTGCGGCCGCGTCTTCAAAGGCCAAGCCCGCGTCGATCGGCAACATGATTGATGCTTCGACTGCGGAGAGGATCTGTTTGTGGGCAAACTCACCGGATGTTTCCACGTCTGCACGGGCCTTTGCAATGGCGGTCTGAAAGCCTTGTGTGTCTGCAAATCCATCCCGCCTGTCGGCTGTCGCACGCAGTCCTGCCTTTTTTGATCGCAGGGTGTGTGCGAACCGGTTAATGGCATCATCGACGGTATCGTCAAAACCCATGTCGATCAGGGGTTTCATCGCGTCAGAGGACAACGACTCCAGCTTTCCGTGCAACAAAAGGTCCAGCGTGGCCTGCGCGCCGACAAGCCGTGGCAACCGCTGCGTCGCCCCCGCATTTGGCACAAGCCCCAGTCGTGCATGGGGAAATCCGAAACGCGCCGTGCGGTGCGCGATCCGGTAATGCGCCGCAAGGGCCAGTTCGGCACCCCCGCCGATGACCGCGCCAGTAAGAACGGCGATCACAGGCTTTGGACACAGTTCCAGCATGAGGCAAATATCGGCCAGTTGATTGTCGTGATCATCACCACCGCCGCATGGCGTAGTGATCCCTGACGGGAACGCGTGGCCTTTGCCGCTCAGCGCGATATAGTCAACCGCGTCATCATCGCAGAGGGGGGGCAGCGCGGTTTTGAGGGCGTTGAGACATGCCAAGCTCAACCGCGAGGCTGGGCCTGCGTCCAGCACGATATGCGCCACACCTGCATGCGTGCGTATGTCAGTCTTTGCGCCCATCTGCTGCTCCGATGGCCTCTGGTGGCTTTTCGCCGGTTATCCCGTCGGCATTAGAGGTCAAATCAGGCAGTCTGGCAAGAAATCGCGACTCACTCGGCGCGTTTATGCATCATCCGCGCGACATCAAGCATCCGGGCCGAGAACCCCCACTCGTTGTCATACCAGCCAAAGATGCGGATCTGATCGCCGGTGGCCAAAGTTTCATTGGGCGCAATCACCAGAGATTCCGGCCGCGCACGCAGATCGACCGACACGCAAGGGTCTTCCACCAGACCAAGGACGCGGTTGTCCCTGGTCAGATCACGAAGTGCTTGCCTCGCATCCTCGGGCGGGGTGTTCAGCCGGACCACAAGATCGACAGCTGACACGCTGATCGCAGGCACCCGAATTGCAGCCCCGGTGACGCGTCCAGCCAATTCGGGGAGAACCCGGTCCACCAGCTTTGCGGCACTTGTTGTCGTGGGCACCATGCTGACCGCGCCCGCGCGATTGCGCGCAAGGTCAGACCCGCGCGGAGCGTCTACCATGGGTTGGCTGCCGGTATAGCAATGCACCGTGGTCATGTGTCCTTGTTTCACCCCGAACCGGATATCAAGATCGCGCAGCAAAGGGGCGATGGCATTGGTGGTGCAAGACGCGTTGGACACGATCTTGGCCGCGCCGATCTTCTTTTCGTTGGCGCCCAACACAATGGTTGTGTCCGCAATGTCAGACGGACCCGACACAAGAACCGCCCGCGCCCCTGCATCAAGTGCAGCCTGTGCTGTGGCCCGGTCTTTAAGGGCTCCGGTGCAGTCGAGCACAAGATCCACGTCTTTCAAAGGCAGATCCGCCATGGCCACGCCGGTCAGCATTGGAATGGCGCGCCCCGCTGCGTGCAGGATGCCATCGGCAAAATCCGCGCCGCCGGGCAGGGGGCCAAACACACTGTCATATTTGAACAGATACGCACAGGTTTCGGGAAGCGCGATGTCATTTATCGCAACCACCTCAACATCCGCATGTTCCGGTGACGTCAGAATCTGACGCAGAATAACACGCCCAATCCGTCCGAATCCGTGAATAACAAGCCGCATATGCGTTTCCCTAACCCGATGTCAGCATGTCTATGCTCCGGGCTGCATATCAACTCTGAATGTTTCCGATAGTAAAAGTGTTTTTTGTATCGGAACAATCGCCGCTTTCCCCGCAATCCACGCGACGGTGGCGGTTCCTTTACAGTCTGCCGTAGGGCCGGGACGCCATAAGGCTGCAATACAAATACCTGCCGTCAGCGCCGCTGCGTGTGCTGTTTCGCTTTAACAGTGGCGCGGTCCTGTGCCTTATGCGACGTTTTTCAGATCTACATTCGGTGTCACGCCCAAAGCGTGGCAAACGTCGCGCGTCAACTCGGGCCGGTTCAGGGTGTAGAAATGCAGTTTGTCGACGCCACCGTCCAGCAGCTTCGAGCACAATTCTGTGCAGATCGCCGTGGCCAACAGATCTTCGCGATTGTCGCGCTCTGCGGTCTCGAACGCGTCGACAACCCAGGACGGGATATGGGTGCCACATTGCTTGGCAAAGCGCACAGCGCCTTTCCAGTTTTCAATCGGCAAGATGCCCGGTGTCACGGGGGCATCAATCCCGGCTTTTTCACAGGCGTCCCGGAACCGAAAGAATGTGTCTGCTTCAAAAAAGAACTGTGTTAGCGCCTCGTCTGCGCCCGCGTCGAACTTGCGCTTGAGATACGCGACATCGGCTTGCGCATCTGCGGCTTCCGGATGAACATCCGGATATGCGCCGACGCGGATGTTGAAATCCTCGGCCTCTTTCAAGGCCTCAATCAGCTCAATACTTGACGCAAACCCGTCGGGATGCGGTACGAAACCCTCTGATCCCTTAGGCGGATCGCCGCGCAGTGCGACGATATCTGTCACGCCACAGGCGGCAAAATCCCGTGCAATGCCCAATGTCTCTTCGCGGGTCGCGTTCACACAGGTCAGATGTGCGGCTACCGGAAGGCCAGAGGATTTGTGCAAGGTCGCCACAGCTTCGCGGGTCAAATCGCGGGTTGTGCCGCCCGCGCCATAGGTCACAGATACAAACCGCGGATCGAGCGGGGCCAACACCTGTACCGTGTCCCAAAGCCGAAAAGAGGCTTCCAGGGTTTGTGGCGGGAAGAATTCAAAGGATATGGCCGGTGTCGTCATCAGAAGAGTCTCCAAAAGCTCTGGGGTCTTGTCGCATGTGTCGCTATGTGAAACAAACTCATAAATCTAATCACCAACATGAAGCTGATTGATAATGCACATCGAGTTCCGTCACCTGCGCACCATCAAGGCCATCTACGAGTGTGGCGGCGTGGCGCGCGCTGCAGAGCAGTTGAACATCACGCAGTCCGCACTCAGCCATCAAATCAAGGCGCTGGAGGATCAGGCCGGGGTTGAGTTGTTTGTCCGGCGATCCAAGCCCATGCGCCTGTCTGCTGCCGGGATGCGGCTGTTGCGGCTGGCCAATCAGGTGTTGCCGCAGGTCGAGGCGCTGTCGGCGGAATTTCAAAGCCTGCGGGACGGATCGTCTGGCCGCATGCATATCGCGATTGAATGTCATGCCTGCTTTGAATGGCTTTTCCCCGTGCTTGAGGCGTTTCGCAAAAGCTGGCCCGACGTGGATGTCGATATTCGCCCGGGACTTGCCTTTGACGCTTTGCCAGCGTTGCAAAAAGAGGATGTCGATCTGGTGGTGTCGTCCGATCCCGAGGACCTGCCCGGTGTGACTTTCACCGAACTCTTTGATTACAAAGCCGTCTTTGTGGCCGCTGCGACGCATCCTTTGGCGGCCAAAGATTATATCGATGCCGATGATTTCAGGGGGCAAACCTTGATCACCTATCCCGTCGAACGATCCCGGCTGGACGTGTTCAGCCAGTTGTTGATCCCGGCCAAGGTCGAACCCGGGCTTGTTCGGCAGGTCGAACTGACCGCCGTGATCCTGTTGCTGGTTGCCTCGAACAGAGGTGTCGCCGTTCTGCCCGATTGGGTGGTGCGCGAGGTGAAATACAGCTCTGACTACGTCACACGGCCGCTGACGCAAGACGGCATAACCCGCAGGCTGTACGCCGCAACCCGCACGGTTGACACTGAAAAGCCGTTTGTGGCCGATCTCATCAGGTTGGCCCGGCAAGAGGCGACGCGGCTTCAGAACGCTTGAGACTATATCGCTTGGATGTCAGAGGCCATCATGCGCCCGTCACGGCCTTCTGCCATTTCGAAACTGACTTTCTGATTGTCCGTCAGGCCATCCAGGCCAGATTGCTGGACGGCGGAAATATGGACAAAGACATCTTTGCCGCCATCTTCGGGCGAAATGAAGCCATAGCCTTTTGTGGTGTTGAACCACTTCACGGTGCCGGTGGGCATGGGTCCGCGTCTCCTCTTTTCGTCACGTCTGACCCGGTCGGGTCATGGTTACTTGCGACAGGCGGCGCGCTGTGCGACGTCCGGTCACAATAAAAACATTGGCCGCAAAGCTGCGAAGGCAAGGGGAGTGGTCGCTTTTTACATCTGTCGGCACTTGGGCCTGTGACCAATCAATGAGGACGCAATGATCATATACGGATTAAAGACCTGCGATACATGCCGCAAAGCGTTGAAGGCGTTGCCGAATGCGGATTTTGTGGATGTGTCCGTCACGCCGGTGCCGGGCGATACGCTCGATGCCGCGCTTGCGCAATTTGGCGATAAACTGCTGAACACACGGTCCACCACATGGCGCGGTCTGGATGAGGCAGACCGCGCGACCGAGCCCAGGGCGCTTTTGGTGGCGCATCCCAAACTGATGAAACGACCGCTGATTTCCGACAACGGCACTCTGTATCTGGGCTGGGACAAAGCCACCCAATCGGCGCTGGGTGTCTAGCGGCGCACCTGCATCTGGTGCAGCGCGGCATAGGTTCCGGCCTGGGTGATCAACTGATCATGTGTGCCGTGTTCAATCACACGGCCCTCATCCATCACGACGATCTTTGCGGCATCGCGGATCGTCGACAGGCGATGCGCGATGACCAACGTGGTGCGGCCCTTGGACAATTCGTCCAACGCCGCCTGAACTTTTGCTTCTGACCCGGTATCAAGCGCCGATGTGGCCTCGTCCAGCAACAGGATGGGGCGGTTGCGCAAAAGCGCCCGTGCAATGGCGACACGTTGGCGCTGCCCGCCGGACAATGCCGATCCACGCGGGCCAACCGGTGTGTCCAGCCCGTCGGACAATTGCGGCAGAAAATCCGCTACATGGGCGGCGTCCAACGCGGCCTGCAATGCGGGTTCGGTGATATCGGGCTGGCCCAGAAGAATGTTCTCGCGCACGGTGTCATCAAACAGCAGGGCCTCTTGTGACACCACCGAAAACAAACCGCGCAACGCGCCAAGATCCATCTGTGATACCGCAACCCCGCCAATGCGAACAGATCCCGAAATTGGGTCAACCAGCCGCGTCAACACATTGAATATTGTCGATTTTCCAGCGCCTGAGGGACCGACAAGAGCGGTTGTCTGGCCCGCCTCTGCGGTAAAGCTGCACCCCTGCAAAACACCCGTGTCACCATAATTGAGCGTGACATCCTCGAACACCAGATCCGGCACATCGCTTGGGGGAGGCACCGGTTTGGCCGGAGATCGCAGCGTAGGTTCGGTGTCCAGGATCTGTCGGATGCGTTCGATGCCCGCCGCGGCCACCTGCCAAACCCCCGCGACATTGCCCAGACGGCGCAGGGGTTCAAACGCAAGGCCAATTGCGGTGAAAAACGCCATGAAATCGCCAACTGTTTTGTCGCCTGACAGGATTTCCTGACCCCCGTAGAACAGCACCCCCATAAACCCGAGACCGGCCATGATATCAATCATGCCGGGAATCGTGGCCTGACCCAGCGCGCTTCGGGTTTCCACGCGCACCCGTTCCCGGGTAAGCTTGCCGTAGCGGTCCGATTGATAGCGCTCCAGCGCGTTGAGTTTCACCGGCGTGATGCCGTGAAAGACCTCGTTCAACCGCACCGAAAGCCGTGCGGCCACATCCCGTGCGCGGCGGGCTTCCTTTCGCACATAGCGTTGCAGAAACACCGATGGCGCGATCAGGATCGGAGCCCCCAAAAGGGCCACAACCGTCCAGCGCCAATCCACCGAAATCGCCACCGCAAAAAGAGAGATCAGCGCAATCACATCCCGCCCCGCGCCGGTGATGATCGTGCGCCAGACCTTGCTGATCGCGTCCACGTCGCCTTCGACGCGTTGCATCAGATAGCCGGGCGAATGAGTCTGATGATAGGCCGTGTCCAGCACCATCAGATGCGCCAGCAGATCCTGCCGGATGTCGGCAACGGACAATTGCGAAATGCGGGTCAGAAGCACTTTTTGCACGATGCTTGCCACCGCCCGCACGACGAAAATTCCAAGAAATATCAGACCGACCCACAGGATCGCGTCAGCATCCCCTCCGACAAACACCCGGTCGAACATGGGTTTCATCATATAGCTGAGCGCGCCGAACATCCCGCCTTCGAGCGCCATGAACACCATCGCTACAATCAGCAGACGCCAATGTTTGGCCAGATAGCCGCGCCACACCCAAAGAAGCAGGCCCTTTGGATTGATCGACGCGTCGGTCATGACACAAGCGCAGGTGCGAAGGTGAATTTGTCGGCTGGGGTTTTGCTGTCGAAACCGGCCTGAATGGCCTTACCGTCATATTCGGTGCGAATCCAGTCTTCAAAGCCGATAGGGCATCGCGCAACCCGTGCTGCATACACGTCAAGGATATAGTCCTGCACACCTGTGGCGGTGAAATCGAGGTGAATATATTTGAGCGACAACATCTTGCGCGCCACGTCAACGGGTTGGTCCTCGAACACCATGAGATAGAGCGCCGCCACAAAACCCGCGCGGTCGGCGCCGGACTTACAGTGAAACACAAAGGGCTTTTCCGCCTGCCGCAAAGTGTCGATGACATGCACGATCTTTTTCCGACTGACCGCATGGCGCGCTTGCAACTTGGCGTTCAAAAGCGTCAGGCCAAGCGCGTCGCAGGTCTCTTTTTCAAAGAGATAATGGGCGTGTTTGTCCTCCCCGCGCAGGTTGATCACGGTCTTGATCCCCATCGCTTTGTATTTCTCGAAACGGGCGTGGGTGGGCTGGTTTGAACGGTACACACCCGGTGCGATTTCAAAGAAATTGGTCCAGAACATGCGCAGAAAGGCATGATCGAAAAAATGGTAATGAAACTTTGACCAACGGCGCGCGCGGGGGGTGGTGATGTCTTTCCCGAACGACCGACGCAGTTTACGCTCTGCATCTTCGATCTTTGTCCAAAGCCGTCCCAGCATGCTGTTCCTTTCGCATCAGGCGCGGATGTAGAGATTGCGGCCGACGCTGGCAAGCGCCGTGGGGTTATTGACGATGCGCCACAATTGATTACGGTCCGCTCAGCCTGCGCATTTCGCTGCTCGCCCCCCATTTTTTTGAGGTTCTTCATGTCTCTTGCCAATGGTCGCACGTATCTTGCCATTCCCGGCCCATCCGTGGTTCCGGACGCGGTGCTGCGTGCCATGCACCGTGCATCGCCCAACATTTATGATGGCGAATTGCCAGATATGATGCCGGACCTGATCCGCGATCTGAAGCGCGTTGCCCGGACAGATTGTCATGCGGCCATTTATATTTGCAATGGTCACGGCACCTGGGAGGCGTCGCTGGCGAACACGGTCGCGGCAGGTGAAAAGGTGCTGGTTCTGGCCACCGGTTTTTTCGCACAGCGCTGGGCCGACACGACCAGAACCTGCGGGATCGAGGTCGATGTCCTGGAGTTCGACGTTGGCGGAACTTTCGATCTGGACCGCGTGCGCGACACGCTCGCGGCTGACAAAACGCACAGCTATAAGGCTGTTTTGGCGGTGCATGTCGACACCTCAAGCTCAAATCGGAACGAATTCGCCCCGTTGCGCGCCATTCTCGACGACCTGAACCACCCTGCTTTGCTTATCGCTGACTGCATTGCGGCAATGGGCTGCGACCGGTTTGAGATGGATGCGTGGGGTGTTGATGTGGCGATGACCGGATCACAGAAGGGGCTGATGTGTCCTCCGGGCGTGGGGTTTGTCTTTTTCAATGATCGCGCCGCCGAGATGCGCAAATCAATGAAACAGGTCAGCACCTATTGGGATTGGACGCAGCGTGCCGACCCCGATGCGTTCTATCAATATTTTGGCGGAACGGCCCCAACCCATCATCTTTATGGATTGCGCGCCGCGCTTGATTTGATCCACGACGAAGGACTGGAGGCCGTCTGGGACCGTCACGCAACGCTGGCCCGCGCGATCTGGGCCGCTTGCGAACATTGGGGTCAAGACGGCCCGCTGCGCCTGACCGTGCCGGATCGTGCCTTGCGCAGCCACGCCGTCACGGCCCTGTCCATCGGTAAGCCGCTTGGCACCCAGCTGCGGCATTGGTGCGCGGATACTGCCGGGGTCACATTGGGAATCGGTCTGGGAATGGGCACGCCGGAGGACCCACAAAGCGACGGGTTCTTCCGGTTTGGCCATATGGGTCACGTCAACGCCCATATGATCCTGGGACTTCTTGGTGTGGTCGAGGCCGGGCTTGGCGCGTTGGACATTCCGCATCGGGCCGGGGGCGCAAGCGCGGCGGCCAAGGTGATTTCAGGCGTCTGAGCGGGACCATTTTATCTCGCGGCTGGCGCGGTAGTGATCCAGTCGTGTGATTAAAAAGTTAACCGCCCATCCCGTTACGATCACGGCAACAAGGCCGAACTTGGCCCAGATCATACCAAAGATCCAAAGCATATTTATGAATATCAGAAAGAGAGCGGCCGTGGTGTAATCTTCGACCCGTTTGGGATGCGGATTGTCCATCTTTGCCTCCGACACATATCTGCGTGTTGCGGCAGGACGATAGCGCATATTGCGCCTATGTCAGAGTGAAACTGACAGATATCTCAAAAATTCCCGGAAAGGTCCGCATCTGGTCAGCCGCGTGCCGCCTCTAGCGCGCCTGGCAAGGTTTGTTCCAGAATGTCGAGCTCGGACGGACGCCCGGCGCTGATCCGGATGGCCCGGTCTCCGGGTGGGGTGAACGGCATACGCACAAACACCCCATCCGCAATCAGCTGGGCCAACACCGCCCGCGCAAAGGCACCATCTTTGCCGCAGTCTATGGTGACGAAATTGGTTGCAGATGGCAGCGGCTTCAGACCGTTCGCTTTTGCGATGGAGGCGATGCGGGTGCGGGCATCCTTGACCAGATCGACCACCTCGTCCAGCCACGCGTCGTCTTCCAATGCAGCCAATGCGCCCGCCTGAGAGATGCGTGACATGCCAAAATGATTGCGCACCTTGTCAAAGCTTTTGATCAAACCGGGTGCCCCGATACCATAGCCCACGCGGGCCCCGGCCATGCCATACGCCTTTGAAAAGGTGCGAAAGCGAATGACGCGTGGGTCGTCAGGATCAATCACCGGAGCGGTGCCCGCCGGGGCAAATTCGATATAGGCCTCATCCAGCAAAAGCACGGTGCCCTCTGGCAATGTGTCGAGCGCTTTCTCGATGCTGCTGCCGCTGTGCCAACTGCCCATGGGATTGTCCGGGTTGGCGAAATAGATCAGTTTTGCATCCACCTCGCGGGCCTTTTCAATCAAAGCCGAAAGGTCTTCTGTGTCGTTGGAGTAGGGCACCTTGTGCAGCACGCCGCCAAACCCGCTGACATGATAATTGAAGGTCGGATAGGCCCCGTCCGACGTGACCACAGGATCGCCGGGTGCCACCAGCAGCCGGACCAGATAGCCCAGCAGGCCATCAATGCCTTCGCCGACAATGATGTTGTCCGCGCGCGCACCGCGCCGCGCAGACAGCGCCTGGATAAGATCGTAATTGGTCGCATCCGCATATTGCCAGCATTGCGCTGTCGCTTCCTGCATGGCGGCAACGGCAAAGGGTGACGGGCCAAACACGCTTTCATTGGCCCCCAGCCGCGCTTTGAACGGTGCGCCGCGTTGGCGTTCCTGCACTTCGGGGCCCACAAATGGCACGGTGGAGGGAAGGTCGGCGATAAGTTTGGGATAGCGAGGTCCTGTCATGCCGTCTCTATGCCGGTTGCAACGGGATGGGGCAAGTCGCCGTCTAAGCGGTGTTGTATGGGGCAGCGACCCTGACCCATTGTTTCGCGTGCGAAACATTAGGTCCAATCCGGACCTAAGCAGAGGTGCTTGACCCGCTGCATCCTAGCCGCCACTTAGCACTCAGAGCAGTGAGAGACCCGTAATGGCCCAGACCCCGCCCCCTTTTGCCCCGTTTGAATGGATGATCGCATGGCGCTACCTGCGCGCGCGCCGGGCTGAAGGGGGTGTCAGCGTCATGACATGGATCAGTCTGATCGGGATCACGCTGGCGGTGTTTGCGCTGATTGCGACATTGGCCGTGCGTTCGGGATTTCGCGCCGAATTTGTGGATACAATTCTTGGCTCCAACGCGCATGTGACCGTCTATTACAGTGCGGAACGTGACCAATCGGGGCGCGTGGCGCGTACCATCGCCGATTATGACGCTGTGGCACAGGCAGTGGCTGCGGTGCCCGGCGTGACCCGCGCCGCGCCGTTGGTCAAGGGGCAGGTCATGGCCACCGCCAACAGCCGCAATGCCGGTGTCGAGGTCTTCGGCATCGCGCAAGAGGATTTGGCAACCGTTCCCCGCGTCGCAAACCCGGACACCGCGCAGGGGGATCTGAGCCGGTTTACCGAAGGGATCGCCATCGGTTCGGGCGTTGCGCGCGAACTGGGTGTCGCGTTGGGCGATAGGGTCAAGCTGATCTCTCCGGACGGTGTGCGCACCGCCTTCGGAACAAGTCCGCGGGTGAAGGCCTACGAGGTGGTCTATGTGTTTACCGCAGGTCGCTATGACATCGACCGCACCCGTATCTACATGCCCTTCGCTGAGGCGCAGCTTTACTTCAATCGCGACGGCGTGGCCGACGAGATCGAAGTCATGGTCGAAAACCCTGACCGGGTGGACGCGATGGTGCTGCCCATTATTCAGGTGGCCGGACCGCGTGCGCTTGTCTGGACCTGGCAGGACGCCAGCGGCGGTTTTCTGCGCGCGCTGGAAATCGAGGACAATGTGATGTTCATCATTTTGTCGATCCTTGTTCTGATCGCCGCCATGAATATCGTTTCGGGATTGATCATGCTGGTGAAAAACAAGGGCCGGGATATCGGAATCCTGCGCACAATGGGCTTGACCGAAGGGTCTGTCCTTCGGGTCTTTTTCATCTGTGGCGCGTTCACCGGAATTCTAGGGACGGTCGCGGGCGTTGTCTTTGGCTGCCTCTTTGCGCTTTATATCGATCCGATCTTTTCGTTTGTGAATTATGTCGCCGGTGGCGGGGTCTGGGACCCGGCAGTGCGTGGGATTTATCAGCTTCCGGCGCAACTTAACCTTGCCGATGTTCTGAGCGCAGTTGCGTTGTCGCTGGGGCTGAGTTTCATCGTGACACTTTTTCCCGCCCGGCGCGCGGCACGGATGAATCCGGTCGAGGCATTGCGCTATGAATGATGTTGCGCTGCGGCTGACCGGGATCACAAAAACCTACAACGCCGGAACACCCGGCGCGGTGACGGTTTTGCGCGGCGTTGATGTGCGCTTGGCCAAGGGGGAAATCGTGGCTTTGGTCGCGCCATCCGGTGCGGGTAAATCCACGTTGCTGCATATCGCAGGTCTGCTTGATACGCCGGACACGGGAACGGTCGAGATCGGTGGACAGGATGTAACCGGCCAGTCCGATCGACAGCGCACCGTGGTGCGGCGGGATCAGGTGGGGTTTGTGTATCAGTTCCATCACCTTTTGCCGGAATTCAGCGCGTCCGAGAACATCGTTCTGCCTCAGCTTGCCGCGGGCCGGTCCAGGCAGCAGGCGCAAGACCGCGCGACAGAGCTTCTTGAGAGTGTCGGGGTGGGCGCACGGGCACATCACCGGCCTGCCGAATTGTCGGGGGGCGAACAACAGCGGGTGGCCTTCTGCCGTGCGCTTGCCAACAGGCCATCATTGCTGCTTGCGGACGAGCCGACGGGAAATCTTGATCCGGCGACATCCGACACCGTCTTCGACGCGCTGATGACCCTGGTACGCACCACGGGGCTGTCCGCCCTGATTGCGACCCACAACATGGATTTGGCGCGGCGCATGGATCGTCAGCTGCGTCTGGACGAGGGCAGCCTGACTTCTGCTTGACCCTGCGTGTCCCGTGGGCGATGTGGCGGCGCTGACGGAGGGCAGATGATGACACAGATTGCAATTTCGGAAATCGAAACGGTCGCACGGCAAGCGTTGGTCGCGCATGGGGCCAGTGACACGGTTGCTACCACAATGGCGGATGCCATTGCGTGGGCCGAAGCCCGCGATAACCGGATTTGCGGGCTGTATTATCTTGAAAGCTACTGCAAGCAATTATTGACAGGCCGGGTCAAGGGACAGGCTGTTCCAGAGGTCTCTAAACCGCGTCCCGGTATTGTCGAGGTGGATGCCAAATACGGCTTTGCGCAACCGGCGTTTGCCAAGGCATTTGACACAGGCAGGACAGCAGCGCGAGAGAACGGGCTGGCCAGCATTCTGGTGCGTCATGCGCATACCTGCACGGCTTTGGGCTGGTTCACTGATGCGATCGCCCGCGCGGGATTGATCGGGATGGGCTACACAAACGCATCGCCTATTGTGGCCCCTCCGGGCGGCAAGACGCGGATGATTGGTACAAACCCGATGTCATTCGCGGTGCCGGATGGCGATGGTGGCGTGGCGATGATGTTTGATCAATCCACGACAACCGTGGCGCTTGGCCGGATCACCATGGCCAAGGCCGCAGGAGAGCAAATTCCCGAAGGCTGGGCGGTGGATGCCGAAGGTCATCCGACAACCGATCCAGAGGCAGCCCTGAGCGGATCGCTGTGCAGTGTCGGAGGCTACAAAGGCTGGGGCCTGGGGCTTATGGTGGAAATCATGGCCGCAGGTCTGGCCGGTGGGACCGCAAGCCGCGATGTGAGGCCGCTCAAGGCACCGGAAGGTCATCCGCATGACCTTGGTCATTGCTTTTTGCTGATTGATCCCGGTGTGCGGCCGGACTTTCATGCGATGGTTGCCGGACTGGCCGACGCGGTACTGCAGGACGACGGCGCACGCATGCCGGGTCGTGGCAAACGCCTGCATGAGACAGTGGATGTGCCCGATGCCTTGTGGGACGCAACGTGCCGTCTGGCCGCGCGCAAAGACTGACTTCACGGGAACGTTTGGTGCGAAACAGGGCGTGCCCTTGTTAGGACAAGGCGTATCAGAAAGGTCTGTCCTATGTTGCGCTATGCTGCCGTTATTGTCCTGTCGCTGATGGCGGTGCCGGTTTCCGCCGCCCCGGTGTCGTTTGACGGGGCCTGGAAAACGCAGAAGTTTTCTTTGTTTTCATCGAACACATACGGGTTCAACGGCAATTCGGTGTCGGTCACATCGGACGGATCGGTGTCTTTGGCCTATCGCCCGCTTGACACGTCATACTGGAACGCGACATCGGCGCAGTGGTCCTGGCGCGTTGACGAAGGGGTTCCGGCCACCGACTTGCGCCAAAAGGGTGGGGATGATCGCAATCTGGCGCTTTACTTTGTGTTTCTCCCGCCAGATCAGGCGCAGGCGCTGCAGGGGGCCAGTGTGCGTAAGCTGCTGACCAATGACGCAGCGCGGGTGCTTGTCTATGTCTGGGGCGGGGCCCACAAACGTGGTGCGGTGCTGGGCAGCCCGTATCTGGGGTCTCGGGGAAAAACGATTGTTCTGCGCGGGGCGGGCACCGGGTCTGCTTCGGAAACTGTCAATCTGGGACGGGACTATGCCAATGCCTTTGGCGGCGGCGGTGCGGCGCTTGTGGGGGTGGCCCTGTCGGGTGACAGCGATGACACCGACACCCGGATCAGAGCGTCGATCAGTGGATTGCGCGTGGACTGACAGCCCGGACCGGCAAGCGTCAGCCGCGTTGCGCGGGCCCGGTTGCGCGCGCCTTGAAAGACAGGCACTCTGACCGGGATCGAGCAAGGAGGCCCAAACATGCCCGCACAGACAAAAAGCCTTTTGGTGGCCAGCGCAACATGCCTGCTTGTTGCCGCCTGCGGACCCGAAGAAATGCCGCAGGCCAGTGACGGACGCGTGTTGTTCATGGAAAATTGTGCGGTCTGTCACGGTGCCGATGGCAAAGGCAACGGTCCCATGGCCCGGGCAATGGATGTGGCCCCTGCGGACCTGACATTGATCAAAGTGCGCAATGACAATGTGTTCCCCAGGGTCGAGGTCTTGTCGGCTATTGATGGCTATGCACAGTCGGACATGACCGGACCGAATATGCCGGAATTCGGAGCGCTGTTGCAGGGTGATCTGATACCTCTGGACACCGGCGGGGGCGTTATGACGCCCACGCCTCGCAAGCTGGTGGCTTTGCTTGAATATATCGAAAGTATCCAGGAAACCCGCTAGATGCCGTTCATGTGGCAGCGGTGTTGCGCCGAAACAGGCCAAAGGACTGGACGCCGCACCCGTGACCGGACAAAACTGACACCAGCACGACAAGCGCCCGGCCTATGCCCGGCAATATTGGAGGATCGCGCTGCGTGAAGATTACCTGGTACGGACATGCGTCTTTTGGACTTGATCCCAAAAACGGCCCCCGCATCATAACCGACCCGTATACACCAGAGGGTGTGGGATACGCCCCGATCAAAGATCCAGCCGATCTGGTGATCATTTCGTCCGACGATGACAGCGCCCATTGCCGCGCCGATCTGATTGCCGGTGCGCCCGAAGTGGTGAACGCCCTGACCGTTGCGCAAACGGGTGGGGCGCAGACGGCCAAAGGTGTTGAGATCACCGCCATCGAGGCGGCGGAATGGGATCATCATCCGGAACACGCGGTGCCGGGCCAAAACGGAATGTACCGGTTCACCGTGGATGGTATCAAATGTGCGCATATGGGGGATGTGGGCAACCCACTGACCGATGCGCAGCAGGTCTTTTTTGAAGATACGGATATTCTGTTCGCTTTGGCAGGCGGGTATCTGACCATTGAGTTGCCCGATCTGATGGAGATGATCCATCGGGTGAAGCCCAGGCTGGTCATTCCGATGCATTTTCGCACGCTGACTTACCGCCCGCGCAACACGATGTGGATCGAGAGCTTTCTTAGCCATTTCAAAGATGAAGATGTAGATTTCAGCTTTGGGTCCACGGCGGAACTCACCAAGCAGACGCTGCCAGAACGTACCCGGGTTCTGGTGATGGATTATGTGCGATAACGGCTGCACAATTCGTGTAAAGTCGCATTGTATCGGGGCAACGACCCCACAACACGGAGGAAGACTATGACAACACCTGTTTTGCGGATGGCCGCCTCTGCGCTGGCGATAGCTGCCTTTGCCGGTATGGCGCTCGCTCAGGACGTGGCGCGCGAAGACACGGTTATTTTTGACCTCGATCGCACCATTCAGGACCCGGAGAACTTTAATTGGATGACGCCCGGCACAAAACGGATGCATGGCGCACACCAGACCATGTGGGAGCCGCTGTTCATTCTGAACTATGGTTCGGGCGAGCTTGATCCGTGGTTGGCAACCGGGTTTGAATCGAATGCGGACAGCACCGAATTCACGGTCACTCTTCGCGATGGTGTGGAGTGGTCCGATGGCGAGGCATTCAACGCCGATGATGTGGTGTTTACCGTCAATCTGGCGATGACCAATGAAGAGATTTCATCCCGCGAAGCGTCAACCATCCGCAGCCAGGTGGCGAGCGTGGAAAAGGTGGATGACCTGACCGTCACCTTTATCCTGCAAAACCCGAACCCTCGGTTTCTGGTCGAAAACTTCGGTGTGCGGATCTTTGGATCTTTCCTGATTATGCCAGAACATATCTGGAGCGGCGAAAACGCCGCGACATTTGCCTTTTATCCCCCGATTGGCACCGGGCCCTATACCTTTACGTCGGCCAGTTCGAACCGGGCGATCTGGGATCGCAATGATGATTGGTGGGGGGCAAAGACCGGGTTCATGGACCTGCCCGCGCCGAAACGGGTGATCTTCCTGGAATCCGGTGGTGAGGAAAGCCGCGCGCAGTTGATGCTGTCCAACCAGCTGGATGCGGCGCAGAACGTGACCATCGGCACGTTCGAAGCGATACAGGCGCAAAACCCCAACGTGATTGCTTGGCATGATGGGTATCCCTACGCGGCATCCGACCCCTGTGCGCGCCAGCTTGAGATCAACACCACCGTGGCCCCCTGGGACAATGCCAATATGCGTAAAGCGGTGGCGCATCTGATTGACCGCACCCAGATCGTCAACATCGCTTACGAAGGCACGACCGAAGCCAGCCAGACGATGTTTGCGCAATACGGATCAATGGATCCGTTTATCAACGCGGTTGTGGATGCGGGCTATGGATTGTCGCCGAATGCCGACCCTGCGGCGGCACAGGCGCTGATCGAAGGCGAAGGCTGGACGAAAGACGGGGATTATTACACCAAGGACGGGGAAACGCTGTCGGTGAACATCCACGTCAATTCGGCCTCGACCGAATACACGCGCACCATCGACGTGATCGTCGAACAGTTGCAGCGCGCCGGGATTGATGCCCGCGCAGTGCCGGTGGAAAACGGCGTGTTTTGGGGCGAGGTTCTGCCGTTTGGATCTTATGAGATGTCCTATAGCTGGCTGTCCTGCGGGTCTGTGAACGAACCCTGGGCATCCATGGGCCGCTACACCACGGCAGATGTGGTGCCGGTTGGCGAACGCAGCCCCGGCTTCAACAACACCGCCCGGTGGGATGGCGAAGCGGCAGAGGCCTATACCGCGATCATGGCCGATATCGCGGCGCGTCCCTTGGGGGATGAGGCGGTGCCGGGACTGGTGGCCGACGCCTATCAGTATCTGGACGCCGAAATGCCGTTTATCCCGCTGGTGCAGGCCGCCAAGCTGCTGCCGATGAACACCACCTATTGGACGGGTTGGCCCACGGCGGACAACTATTACAACCATCCGTTCTTCTGGTGGAACCACACGCACCAGATCATTCACAACCTCGAAAAAGCTGAATGATGTAACGCTTTTGGGGTGCGGGTTCTCTGCACCCCACCCGTGCCTTAGGGCGTGTGCCCGCACACGCCGATTGCCCCGGAGGTTTGCCCCATGGGACGCATACCGCGCGCCTATCTGATTAACCGTGTTGTAACGCTGTTTCTGACGATCCTGATCGCTGCAACGATCATCTGGATCATCCCGCGACTGTCACCTGTGGACCCGGCTGAAATTGCGCTGGGCCGGATGGCGGCCGGGGCGGGGTCGGTGGCAAATTCCGAAGAAATCCTGGCGCAACTGCGGGCCAATATGGGGATCGACCAGCCCCTGATCGTTCAATACGTCAAATACCTGACCGGCGCGTTGGTGTTTGATTTTGGCCTGTCGACCGCAGCGTTTCCGACGCCTGTGTCAACGCTGATCCTGAACGCGCTGCCGTGGACATTGGGGCTGATGATCCTGTCGCTGGTCATCACGTTTTTCATCGGTAACCTGCTGGGCGCGTTGATGGTCTGGGACCGGTCGCCCAAGCTGGTGCGCGTGGCGATCCCGGCGGCGATGGTGTTCACCTCGATCCCGCCGATCCTGTCGGGGCTGCTGCTGATGTGGATCTTTGCGGCCAAGCTGCAATGGTTCCCGCTCACCGGTGCCTACGGGATCATGGTAGAGCCGGGCTGGACCTGGGATTTTGTCCTGTCGGTCCTGCATCACGGCTTCCTGCCCGCGCTGTCGATTGTGATCGTGACCTTCGGCTTCTGGGCGCTGGGCATGCGCGGGCTGATGATCTCTGTTCAAGGCGAAGATTACGTCAAGCTGGCCGAGGCCAAGGGGTTGCGGCCCCGGTATATCCTTTACCGCTACATGATCCGCAACGCGATCCTGCCCCAGATCACCGCCTTTGCGCTGAAGGTCGGGTTGCTGATCGCGGGGCAGGTGCTGGTGGAGCGCATTTTTGCCTATAACGGGATGGGCAAGCTGCTCTATGACGCGATCCTCAATCAGGATTTCCCGGTCATTCAGGGGGTCTCTTACGTGATTATCCTGATGACCGCGATTTCGGTGTTTTTGGTCGATCTGCTGTACCCGTTCATTGATCCACGTATCCGGCATGAGGCGAAGGCATGAGCACGCAAGAAAATGTGCCTATGACGCGGGCCGAAAAGCGTCAGGCAAAGCGGATCAGGCGGTTTGATACTCCGTGGATGAACCCAAAGCTGCTTTGGGGCGTGGGATTGCTGCTGGCGATTGTTGCGCTGGGGCTATTGGGGCGGATTTTCTGGGATCCCGATCTGGTGTTCACCGGGTCTGCCCCGTTGAAGCTGCCCCCTGTCGGATTTGAAAACCTGCGGCGGCAGGAAGGCATCTGGGACTACCCCCTGGGCACCGATGGCGGCGGGCGCGACATGCTGGCCATGATCATCGTGGGCGCGCCGAACACGCTTTTCGTCGGGTTGCTCGCGTCGCTGATCGGGATGTCGATTGGCATCTTCCTTGGCTTTTCTGCCGGGTTTCTGGGCGGGCGCATCGATGACACGATCCGCGTTCTGGCGGACGTGATGATCACCATCCCGCCGCTTCTGATCCTCGTGGTGTTCCAGTCGGCCTTTGGTGATGTGACGCTGACCATGATGGCGCTCTTGATTGCCGGGTTTGTCTGGCAGTCGCCGACCCGCCTAATCCGGGCGCAAGTGCTGTCGATGAAGCAGTCGGGCTATGTGCAGATGGCGCAGCTTTCGGGCGCGTCGACCAGCCACATCATGTTCCGCGAGATGCTGCCGAACCTTGTGCCGTATCTGTTCGGGTCGTTCATCGCGTCGGTGACGACCTCGATTGTCACCGCCGTCGGGCTGGAGGTTCTGGGGCTTGGTCCGCAGCGTATCCCGACTTTGGGCCGGACGATCTACGAGGCCATCAATGCGGGCGCTTTGATCCAGAACCTGTGGTGGTGGTGGGGTATCCCGACGATTCTGCTGGCGGTGATGTTCATCGGGTTGCTGTTGATCAACCTCGGTTTGGACGAGGTGTCGAACCCGCGTCTGAGGAAATTGTCATGACGGATAAACCTGTTCTCACGCTCAAGGACCTGTCGATCGAGTTTCCCACGCCGAAGGGCATCGTTCAGGCGGTCAAGAACCTCGACCTGACCATCGAACAAGGCCGCCGCGTGGGCTTCATCGGCGAAAGCGGGTCCGGCAAGACAACAACCGCGCTTGCCGTGATGCAGATGCTGGCAGAGCCGGGGCGTGTGGCGTCGGGCTCGATTGATCTGGCGGGCATCGACGTGCTTGCGCTCTCTGAGGAGGAAATGCGCCTCACCCGCCTGTCGCGCATCGCTTACATTCCGCAGGGCGCGATGAACTCTCTCAACCCCGTGATGCGGATCGAGCCGCAGATGTGGGACGGGATCATCGCGCATGAGGGCAATGTTGGCGAAGCAGAGCTGAAACGCCGGTCCGATGAGGCGCTGGCCAGCGTAGGTCTCCCCGCGCACACAGCGAACCTGTATCCGCATGAGTTGTCCGGCGGCATGAAGCAGCGTGTCTGCATCGCCATGGGGATCATCCTGAACCCCGACCTGATCATCGCGGATGAGCCGACCAGTGCTTTGGACGTGGTCACGCAGCGGCAGGTGATGCAGACGCTCAAGGACATTCAGGCGCAGATTGGATCGGGGCTGATCCTGATCGGGCATGACATGGGGCTCATGGCGCAGTCTGTAGATGAGCTTGCGGTTTTGAAGGACGGCGAATTGGTCGAGCACGGCACCGTCAAACAGATCATCGAAGCGCCTGACCATCCTTACACGCAAGACCTGATCCGGTCCGTGCCGTTGGTGGGGGGCGAGAGTTTTCTCAACCCCGAACGCAATGCTGATGCGCCGAAACGGGACAGTTCGGAACCGCTGCTCAGGTTTGAGACCGTGCGCAAGGATTACGGCGATGTGACCGCGTTGCATCCGCTGTCGTTCACCTTGCAGGGCGACACGCCGCAGATCATTTCGATTGTGGGGCAATCCGGGTCGGGCAAGTCGACGATGGGGTCGATCATGCTGGGCTTTAACCCGCCAAGCCAAGGCCAGGTGCTGTACGAGGGGCAGGACATCCAGAAGATGTCCGCTGCGCAATCCTTGGAGTTTCGCAAGAACGTGCAGGCGGTGTTTCAGGACCCCTATGCCTGTTTCAACCCATTCTACCGCGTGAACCACGCGCTGAAATTCCCGTTCAAGCAGTTTGGTCTGGCCAAGTCCGACGGGCATACGCAAACCGCGATGGAAGAGGCGTGCGCGGCTGTCGGGCTGGACCCTGATCTGGTGCTGTCGCGCTATCCGCACCAGTTGTCGGGTGGGCAACGGCAGCGCCTGATCGTGGCGCGGGCCTTGATGCTGTCGCCCAAGCTGTTGATCGCGGATGAACCGGTGTCGATGGTGGATGCATCGTTGCGGGCGACGATCCTGTCCAATATCTATGATTTGAAGGACAAGTACGGGATCTCGATCCTCTACATCACGCATGACCTTGCCACGGCCTATCACGTCAGTGATTACGTGATGGTTCTGTATAAAGGCCATGTGGTCGAGGCCGGGCCGCCCAAACAGGTGATCGGCTCGCCGCAGCATCCCTATACTCAGCTTTTGATCGACTCTATCCCCTGGCCCGACCTGAACCGCAGTTGGGGGCAAAGTGAATCGGACCAGAGCACGGATGTGCAGACCCTGGCTCGTTCAAAAACCGTGATGCGTGGAACCATCGCCGGCTTTTCGCTGATACAGGAGTGAATGTGGTGGTCGCGCCCTATCATCACTGGCGTTTGACAAAAGAAAAGATCGGCGCGCGGCTCAAGCTGATCGCGCCGCTGGTGCATCGGCGGTTTCAGCTTTTGCCTCCGTTCAAGCTGGTGGCGCTGCCCTCGGCGCGCGTTGATGCCGCGATGTGCCATGATCCTGAACAGGTCGAGATAATCGCGCATGACAGCTATTGGGGACGCGCAGATCTCAATTTTGTTATGCGCAGCCATATCACGGTGCCGCGCGGGTGGGACGCGCACAACCTTGCCTTGTATTTGCCGCTGGGGGTCTTGGGTGACATTTTTAACCATCCCGAAGCGCTGGTGCATATTGACCACGTTCCCGTCGCTTCGGCGGACCGGTATCACAACACGATCCCGTTAAATGCGGATATCGCTGATGGCGCGGATCACAACGTGTCGTTGCACGGATGGACGGGGTTGGCCGGTTGGCCGCCGGACCCCGACCACAAGGCCAAGCTGTTCATGGGCAAGCCGAGACTTGTGGAACAATGTCCGACCACGGTGGCCTTTCTGCGCAAGGCAAATGCTGCGTTCGATACAGTTGGTGTGCTGGGCATCGAAACGCCGGAAGGTGCCGGTTTGCTGGATGCCTTGAACGAGGCATTTCAGGTGTTGGACACACGCGATCCGATGGGAGAGGCGTTTTATGCGTCGGTGCCAGAGGCGCTCGGCCGGCTTGAGGCCGGAATATCACAGGCGGGTGCGCCGCTTGAGACAGTGCTGCATGGTATTGGTCATGCGCATATGGACATTGCCTATCTGTGGACCATTGATCAGATCCGCCTGAAAAATGCCCGGACCTATTCGAATGTCTTGCGCTTGATGGCGCGTGATCCTGAGTTTCGATTCAGCCATTCGCAACCCGCGCTCTACGAGATGATGGCCCAGGACTATCCCGACATGTTCGCACGGCTCAAAGATCGGGTGGCTGAAGGGCGATGGGAAGTCATGGGCGGCATGTGGGTCGAGCCGGACCTGAACATTCCGGGCGGTGAAGCATTGGTGCGGCAGCTGATCCTGGGCCGCGATTATTTCAAACGCGAGTTCGGCGATGTGGAAACGCCGGTGTTGTGGTTGCCTGACACGTTCGGATTTCCTGGACAGATCCCGCAATTGATGCGGCTGGCCGGGCTAGAGTGGTTTGTCACCAACAAGCTGAACTGGAACCAGATCAACCGCGTGCCGTGGTCCAGCCATATCTGGGAAGGCATTGATGGCAGCCGGGTCTTGGCGCATATCCTGACAACGCCGCGTGACGTGCAATATCTGCCTTTTCCCACAAATTACAAAAGCGATCTGAGCGCCACCGAAGTTTTGGGCACCCTGACCCATGCGACCGGCGCGCTGCGGGACAATCTGCCGATCTGTTTCGGCTATGGCGATGGCGGGGGCGGCCCGACTGACGACCTATTGGCCAAAGCCCATGCCTATGCCGCCATGCCCGGAATGCCACGGTTGAAAATGAGTACGGTGCGTGCGGCGATGACCGCCTTGGCGGCGTCTTGGGACAAGATGCCGATCTGGCAGGGAGAACATTACATGGAAGGCCACCGCGGCGTCTTCACCTCTCAGGCCTGGATCAAACGCGCCAACCGCAAAGCCGAGGCGGCGCTGCACGAGGCCGAGGCACTTGCTGTGATGGCAGGAACTGTTCCAAAACTGACGGATGCGTGGAAACTCCTGTGTCTGAACCAGTTTCATGACATCGTCACCGGCACGTCGATTGGTGCGGTTTATGAGAATGCGAAACAAGATTTCTATACAATTTTCGGAGCGGCCGACGCAGCCGCCCGCGTAGCTGCACAGCATTTGGCGGGTTCAGAGCCATTGGTCCTGAGCACGTTACCGACCTGCGGGGACCGAATTGTTGAAACTGACATCCCGTCTGATGCGCCGGGTCAACCGACAAAAAACGGTGCGGTGTATTTGTTGCGCGACGTTCCCAGCTATGCGCACGTGCCGTTGTCTACAGCATGTTTGCCAGAGCACCCTGCCAGTGCGCGTATCAAGGACGGGATCGCGGTTCTGGAAAATGACCTACTTTGTGTAGAAGTGCAGAAAACCGGCGCGCTGTCGCGGCTGTTCGACAAAACGACAGGACGGGACATTCTGGCGGACGGAGCGCTGGGCAACCAGTTACAGGTGTTTGAAGATCGCCCGATCTGTTGGGACGCCTGGGATATCGACCCGTATATCGAAGATCGCCAAGAGGTTATCGCGACATCCAGCACGATAAACGTGGTTGAAACCGGCCCCGTCCGGGCAAGCGTTCGGGTGGTCCATCACTGGCGCAACAGTGTTATTACGCAAACGCTTTGCCTATATACCGGATCGCGGCGGCTTGATTTTGTGACGGACGTGGATTGGCACGAAACGCATATGCTGCTGAAGGTGGCGTTTCCGGTGGCGATCACGGCCCCCAAAGCGGTGTTCGACATCCAGTGGGGCACTATTGAGCGGGCCACGTCACGCGATACGGCGTTTGACGCAGCCCGGTTCGAGGTGCCAGCGCAGAAATGGGCACAGATCTCGGATGAAACCGGGGCTGTCGCGCTGCTTAATGATTGTAAATACGGCTATGATGTTCATCGCAATACGCTGCGACTGACCCTGATAAAAAGCGCAACCTCGCCAGATCCCCAGGCGGATCAGGGGCGTCACGCCTTTACTTATGCGCTGTTGGCATATGATGGGCAGGATCGGTCGCTGCTGGATCATGCAGCCTATGATCTGAATGCGCCAGCCCGCGTGGTTGCGCCGCGCAAGGCGCCTGCGTCGTCAAACCGGGATGCGTTTGTGCGCTGTTTAACGCCGGGTATCCTGATTGAAACGCTTGTTCCGTCAAACAAGCTAAACACCTATGATCTGCGCCTGTTCGAATCCCGGGGACAGACGCAAAAAGCGGAACTGGTATTCCGCGATGAACCTGCTGATGTTCGGAGAACCGATTTATTTGGTGTAGAGTTGTCAAAACAACCGCAGGTTTCCGGCAAACGCGTCTTGCTGGAGGTTGGCCGGTTTGAAATTGTCACGCTTCGCATCACGCGATAGGCGGGCCACGCGGCGGTCAAAGCGACAACGCCCGAACCTGGTTTGATGGTTCGGGCGCAATTTTATCAGATGTTGTTAAGGATACGGTCCACGGTTTCGCGGACTTCATCTTTTGTTTGGCCAAGCTTTTGCTGAAGCGTGCCGATCATCTGTTCGCGGTCGCCCTTGGCCTCTTCGATGTCATCATCCGTGAGGTCACCATAGGATTCGCGAAGCTGGCCTTTGATTTCGGTCCACTTGCCTTCAATGCGGTCTTTATCCATCGTATTTCTCCTTTTCGTCGTCAATCGGATGCCGCATTGGCATCGTCGGGGGGTGTTACTTCAAGGTTGGGAACGGTGACGGTCATGTCTTCTTCTGTCACGTTGATGTCGCCAACTTCGGCATCAAAAGCGGGCAGTTCGCCGCCTTCAACAGTCACTTCGGGAAGCTGTGCTTCCTGCGTCTGGTCGATGTCGATCATGTAAACGCCGAATGCGATAGCGATGACCGCAACAACGGCTGCGATGACTAATCCGATCTTCATGTCGAAGTCCTCCTGTGTCTATGGGCTAAACTCAGAAGGGTGCGGTTGGGTTCCGGTTTTCCTGAAATAATTTGTTCAACTCTCGAATATTATTTCTGCGTCATTCGGCAGGGTCAGACCGCGATTTTCCCAGGTTGTCTGCTTTGTAGGCACCACGTTCACCGCGCGGGCGTGGCGCACCTATTGTGCTGTCACGGCCGGTTTGGGCTTCCAGTTCAGCGTCGATCAGGGCTCCCAGAAGCACGACAAAAGCCGACAGCCAAAGCCAAGTCAGCAGGATGATGACACCGCCCAACGCCCCGAATGTTTCGTTGTACGTGCCAAAGGACTGGACATAGAGGCTAAATCCGATGCTGCCGGCCACCCAAAGCAGACAGGCAATCACGGCTCCGGGCGTCAACCAACGCCATTTGGCGGCGCGACGGTCTGGCCCGAAACGGTACAAAAGGGCAATGCAGGCCGCGCCGACAAGAAACAGAATGGGCCAGCGTGCATACATAATGGCATCGGCGACAAGCGGCACGATATCAGCAAATGCAGCAATCGCGGGCAAAATGGCGACAACCCCAAGTGCCAGGATAAGACTGATCAGAACGAGCAGGGTCAGACCCAGCGTCAACAGTTTGAGATAGATGAAACCGCGACTTTCATCTTCTTCGTAAACGATGTTCAGCCCCGAGATGAAATTGCCAATGGCCCTGGACGCAGAATACAGCGCCAGCAAAATAGAGAAGATGGCGGCAAACCCAAGAGCTTTGCCATCGGCGGCCGTTACATCGCGCATTTGTCCCAGAATAATATCTTGCGCAGCATCCGGCAGAACGGCGGCAAAATCAGCCGAGTTTTCGACAATGACGCTGCGATCCATGATCAGACCGGCGATGGCCACGCTGGCGGTGATGGACGGAAACAAGGACAACAGACCATAGAATGCAATCCCGGCGGCAATCAGACCAAGATTGGCTTCGGCCTGCCTTTGCCAAATGCGCACTGCGACATCTAAAAGCCCCGGAGCCGGGATTTCCGAGGGGCGGTATGCCTTACGTCCGTGGGTCATATCAGTCTCCGTTGGTCCGAAAGTCTTGAAAAAAGAACGGATTTTCCATCCTCATGGTTCCCTAAACCAAATCTTCGGTCACCCCGGGAAGGGGCTGTGCCATGTCCGCGTGGTTTGCCGGATCATGCGGCACAAGAAACCCGGTTCTGTTTTCCGGGCGCGCTACGCCGTTTCGTGCAATCTGGTCGTGCCACCATTGACGCTGCTGCACGACGTTCATGGCCTCGGCAGGCAGTGCATCAAACCACCAATGCTGAAACAGTTTTTGGCGCGCATGTGCAACGCGCGCGGGCGTGTCCGTCGAAATCGCCACCTCTGTATCCCAGCGCAGGGACCGGCCATTCAGGTTTGCGGATCCGATCAGGACAAAATCATCATCCGCAATCAGAACCTTGTTGTGAACATGAATGATCGCAGAGCCGCACAGCGTCTTTTTTGTATCCCGCGCGGCCAGACTGGGGCGCACGGGTGTTGCAAGGGTCAACCGGTTCTCAAAGCCGTGGCGAATGATGTCCATCGCGGCCTTTTGCAGCGCCATGCCATAGCGCGTCTCTACGTCGCTTTGATCGTGTATGGCCAGCTCTTCGGGCAGCGAGGGCAGTATGACCATCAGTTGCAAATCGCTGTTTTGCGCAGCCGCGTCCGCCAGAGCGTTCGCGATCCGGGACGACCGAAAAAACTGGGTTTCGATATAGATCTGTCGCCGCGCGCGTTTAAAAGCGTCGAAATGGGCGGTTTCGATTTCCGTCAGCACTGAACGTGGCGAGATGAAGGGGAACTGAAGACGCCGGGGGGCTGAAAGGGTGCGTTTCAAATGCTGCGCCTTCGAGGGGGCGCGTGTCCCAGCGCAGGCCTGCGCAAAGGTCTGAAGATGGGCGCGCGCCTCTGCGGCCTCGGGGCCGCGCATCAGAACCTGAACGTCGGACCAGGTTTCAGAGGCAGGCAGATCATGAGACTGCGTGTCCCAGCGGCGTTCATTCAGATCAAGGCCCCCCAAATACAGGATTTCGCCATCAATCACCGCCAGTTTTTGGTGATGCGTCACTGTGTAGATTTGCGGCAAGTCATCCAGATCAAGCCCAACAGCCTGTCGCGTACGTTCGTCCGGGTCCAGCGCCGAAAGACGGGACGATCTGCGTTTCAGAACGGCGGGAAGAAGGCTGATCCAGGGCAGTGCTCCGGCCTGGGCCGGGTGCAAATGCGCGCGGACCGAAACGGCACCGGCATCGGCGTTTACGATTTCGGCCAAAGCCTTGCCCTGGCGCACTGTACTCCAGGCCATTTTGTGCAGATCGGTTCCGACGACGGGGTCAAAATCGCTGACTGTCAGGTCAACGGACACGCCATTATTGGCGACATGCGCCAGCAGATCGAACCAGTCGTCACCGATCTTGCGGGCTTCGGCGGACCGCAGTTTCGTGCGCATGTCAAAGATGCGAAATCCCGCGATCACCTCTTGGCGCGCGTTCAGAACGGCGCGTTCGAATGCGGGCCAGGCTTCGTTTGCCGTAATGAGAACTTCAAAATCATCCGGCATTCCTGTGACCCTCAAAATCCCGACGTTCGAATGTGATTTCAAAGACGAACAGTCCGTTGCGAATGCCGGAATGTGCTGTGCCATCCAGCTGCCTAATGAACGCCTTGAGCAGCTGAGAGCCAAGCTTGTCGCCTGTGTCGATTTCGTAATCGTCTTCCACGTCCCCAATCGGATTGGTGATCATAAGACGCGCGACGTTGTTCGCGTGCTCTTCCAGTATCACGCGAATGACTGTGTCGACCTCGGACGCGTCCGAGTATTTGAACGCATTGGTCAGCGCTTCGGCAACGAGCATGGACAGCGGAACGGCCTGATCCGGGTAAAGCGGGAAGGACTGAAGATCGGTCACAACCTCCATCTTGCTGTCCGGGATCAGGTTTGACGCATCCATCGCGACGGTTTCAACCAGCTCTTTGCTGTCGATGGTCGAGACATCTGTGGTTGTGTAAAGCGTCCGGTGGAGCATTGCCAACCCGCGCACGCGCTGCTGCAACCCTGACAAAAGCAGTTTGGCTTCCGTGCTTTGGGCACGGCGCATCTGCATATTCATGATGGATGCGATCAGCTGAAGATTGTTTTTGACGCGGTGGTGAACTTCTCTGAGAAGCACCTCCTTGTCGCGCAAATCTGCCTTCTGACGCGCCTCTGCTTCGGACAGAATTCTGGTCATCCTGTTGAATGCGCGCTCTGTATCTTCGAATTCCCGGGGTGGATTGATCAGCTCAAGCCCGTCGGCGTCCCGTTCTCCTAAACCGAACTGGCGCATTGCGGATCTCAACACGGTGATGTGCCTGATCACAAGATGCTGCAGGCCAAGAACAGCGACACCCAATCCGGCAACCCACATCAAAGCGGGGAAAAGGATGGGGCTGACGCTTGCCAAACCCGGAGCAATGCTGTTGGAGGCTTTGATGGGCCAGCTTCCCACCAGATAAAGCGTGCCGGGGACAAGCGGTGCGACCGCAAAAAGCCGCTGTCGCCCGTCATTCGATAGCGCGCGGAATGTGGTGTTGCTGCGGGCGGGCAGATCTTCCAATGCGATGTCTTGAGGAAGATATCCGACAGGATCTTTCACGCCCTGGGTTGTGGCGATCAAATCCCCGGCAGAGTTGAAGGATGCAATTTTCAGGCCGGATGCCGCGTCTCGTTCGTTCAGCGTTTCACGTGCCCGCCAATGCGGAATCGAGATCGTAATGCGCCCCTGCAATCCGCTGTCATCGACAACAGCATGAGTTATGATCAAAACCGGTTGCCCGGTAACAGCACCTGAGGCGCTAACCTCTACAAATGGTTCTGACCGATTGATGAAGGTGTCAAAGCCAGGCTCGGACGTCAAGTCGACGGGCACGTCAACAGAGCTGCAGGACATGCGTCCGCTGGACGGGACAAATCCTGCGAAAATATAGTCCGGGTTTTCATCGACCAATCGCTGCATTGCCCGGCTGCACCGTTCGGCATCCAGGGATAATGCGACGCTTGCCATACCCTGTGCCGCGCCGAGGGCCTGTTGGACCAGTCGCTGTTCTTCGCTGGCTTCATCTTTGGTCCGCGACAAGAGAGACGCCCGCGACAGGGCCTCGGCTTCTTGCACGACAACACTGGTCTGCCAGATCGAGATCAAGCCAAGCGGCAACAAGGCCAGTGTCATGAGAAACACCAGCCTTGTGATCAATCTCTTGGGCAGGAAACGCGACACCGACATGCAGTGTGATCAGGCAACGCTGCGCTGAGAGGCCACGATACCAGCGGTTACAGAGTCAGTCATTTCCATGCTGCTTTCTTCGTCAATAGACATCAGTTCCGTCAAGCGGCTGCGGGCCCTGTTGACCCGGCTTTTGATTGTGCCTACGGCCACGCCACAGGTTTCTGCTGCCTCTTCATACGAAAAACCGGCAGCCCCGACCAGCACCAGCGCTTCGCGCTGTTCATCGTTCAGTTGATCAAATGCGGTGTTGAAATCGCGCATTTGCAAACGGCCATCATGATCTGGTTTTTGTGCCAACCCTTCGGACAACACCCCGTCTACATCCGCCACTTCGCGGCGGGCTTTGCGGTGATGAGAATAATAAGTGTTGCGCACAATAGTGAACAACCACGCCCGCATGTTTGTGCCTGGCTCGAACGTGCCAATCTTGGTCCAGGCTTTGACCAGTGAATCCTGTACCATGTCATCGGCAAGGGCCGGGTTGCGCGTCAAGCTCATCGCGAACGCCCGCATTGCACCCAAATGTTCCATCAGCTCGTCACGGGGATCAAGTGTCACAGTGTTGCTCCTTGCCAGCCTGCGCCTGTTCAGCTGCACGAAGCTGGGCGAGCAGGGTAGAAAAACGGTCGGGAACCTCTTCCTTGCTGATCTGATCAAACGCACGCTTGAGATTTGCGTCGATCTCTTCAGACAGGTTTGGTCTGGACGGATGCTGGTTCATTTTCTCACACAGATTTGCTATTTTTCTGGAACCTAACGCGGTTCCGAGCGTTTGGTTCCATGAGAGTGGAAATTTTTTTGAGGGAGTTACATCCATGACCGCCAACGGATCAGCCGACATCACAACCCGGATCGGCGAAAACCTACCATATCTGCGTCGGTATGCACGTGCCTTGACTGGATCACAGACATCCGGGGATCGGTATGCCATCCTGACCTTGGAGGCGATCTTGGCCGATATGAGCCTGTTTGACGGTGATCTATCACCGCGTGTTGCGCTTTATAAAGTATTCCAATCCATCTGGTCGACAAGTGGCGGCCAATTTGAACCCGAAGAGGACGGCGCGCAAGCCAAGGCGCTTGAGCATCTGTCAAACCTGACCCGCGACACCCGCGAAGCGTTGCTGTTGCATACCATTGAGGAGCTGTCGTTCGACGATATCGCGACGGTGATGAACCGCTCTGAGGCTGAGATCCGGGAACTGATTGATGTTGCCTATACAGAAATGGCGAAATCGGTGGCCGGTAAGGTGATGATCATCGAGGATGAGGCGATTATTGCGATGGATCTAGAGGCCATCGTTGGCGATATGGGCCATCAGGTCACCGGGGTTGCACGCACAGCGCAAAGTGCGTTGGATCTGTTCGACAAGGAACTGCCAAATCTGATCCTGTCTGACATTCAGCTGGCAGACAACTCCAGCGGTATTGATGCGGTAAACGATATCCTTGAGCAAACGCCGGATATCCCTGTGATCTTTATCACAGCTTTCCCGGAGCGTTTGTTGACAGGCGATAGTCCGGAGCCTGCATTCCTTATTTCCAAACCCTATACCGAAGATCAGGTTCGTGCGGCGGTCAGTCAGGCGATGTTCTTTTCTTCGACGGAAACCCTTAAAGTTTAACAAAAAAGGGGCGGTGAAAGCCGCCCCCTTTCGCTACAATCAACACCGTCTATGACTTGGCAATAGCCCGCAGCATCCATGCGGCTTGTTCGTGAAAGGCACTTCGTTCGGTCGCCAGATCTTCGGTCACCGGGTCTTTCTTGCCTTCCACCAAACCGATCAAGGCATGCAACCGGTGTGCAACGCGTTCGTGATCGGCGGCAAGGTCTTCGACCATGTCTGCGGCGGTCAAATCCGTGCTGCGATCCTCGATCTTGGAACGGGCCACAATATCGGCCATTGCTGATGGGGCCAGTTGCCCCAGCGCGCGAATACGATCTGCCAGTTCGTCGGCGGCGGTGAACATATTCTCGTACTGTTCTTCGGTCAGTTTGTGGATGGAATAAAACAACGGGCCTTCAACATTCCAGTGATAGGCATGTGTTTTGAAGACAAGCCGATACGTATCCGAGAGGACATCCCCAATTGCATTTGCGATTGTGGCAGTGTCGCGCACCCCGGTGGATACATCATCAGTGCTTGGCATTACGCGCAGTGCGTCTTTCATGGGTCATCTCCTTCGTTACCTGCTCAAACAACGTCGCAATCGGTGTTGTGTTCCGTCAGGCCGCGTTCTCGGCGGTGGGCAGTCCACCACCCAATGCATAGTCCACCCGAACGGAAACAAGGGTTGGACCCTCTGCAGTCAGACCCGCGTGCAGCAACTGATACGCATCATGCGCGGTTTTGGCATGGGCGTGTGTCCAGCCGAATGAATGCGCCAGTTTTGACCAGACGGGATTATTGAAACTGAACTCCGGACGGTCATCGTCCTGATGTTCGTCAATCAGGCCATATCCGCCATCTTCCCAGACCATAATGGTCAGGCGCAAACCCAGTCGGGCCGCGGTTTCCATTTCCTGAAGGTTCATCATCACCTCGCCGTCGCCGCAAATGGCAAGAACACGTCCTTTTGTTTGAACGCGGGCTGCGGCTATGGCACCGGGCAGGGCAAGGCCCATCCCGGCCAATCCGTTAGGCACGATCACTTGCCCGGCTCGTTTGGCGATCACCTGCCGCGCGACCCAAAGTTTGTGAAGACCGACACCGCTGATAACGGTGTCCTCCGGACGGATCACATCGGACACGCTGGCACATAAATCATGGGGCGACATGAGCCCATTCCGGTCTGATCCGTTCGGACGCGACAAATGTTGGATCATGTCGTCCCGGACAGACGCAAATGTCGGACATGTCGGCCACCGTGCTTCATTCAAATGCGCGGTGACGCTGCTGAGCGTGTGGGACAATTCACCCACCGCTTCGGCGGTGATGTGCCAGCCGCTGTCAACAGGTGAGGGGGCAAGCGATATGGCTGCAACCGGAGTTTTGCCCAGTGTCAGTTTTGTTGTGTCGTATTCCACGGGATCAAAACCTATGGCCACGATCAAATCGGCGGCTTGCAAGGCGCGGTCGATGATATCGTCCTGGGGTTGTCCAACCGAGAACAACATCTGGGGATGATCTTTTGCTAGAATGCCCTTGGCCATAAAGGTTGTGACCAACGGGATTTGGGTGTTCTCGACAAACGCTGTTACGGCATCCACAGCTTTGTCGCGCAAAACACCGGCCCCGGCGACGACGATGGGACGTTCGGCCGCGCCTATGGCCTTTGCCACATCACGCAGGCTGTCGGTATGCGCCGCGCCCGGTCGTGTGTAACGGGCCTGGACGATAGGTGCATTTGTTTGCGTGGCCGCCACACCTTCGGGCAGGGACAGATGAACCGCGCCCGGTTTTTCATGCTTGGCTAGACGGACCGCTTCGGCGACTGAACTGGGGATATCGTCTGCCATCAGCAGCGTGCGGCTTTGTTTCGTGACCGGCGCAAAGAGCGCTTCCAGGTCGATGACCTGATGGCTTTCCCGTTTGAGACGATCGCGCCCTGCCTGACCGGTCAGCGCAATCAACGGCACATGATCGAGCTGCGCATCGGCCACACCGGTGACAAGGTTTGTGGCCCCCGGTCCTAGTGTCGACAAACATACGGCGGGTGTGTTGGTCAATCGGCCATGAACAGACGCCATAAACGCGGCGGCTTGTTCATGTCGGCACAGCACAAATGTCAGAGCGCTGTCTTCGATGGCCGTCATAAGCGCTGTCGTTTCTTCGCCCGGCACGCCAAAAATCGTGTTGACACCATGCGCCTCAAGCGCCTCCAACACCGCAACCGCCCCGGTTCTGTATCGGGTCATGTGCGCATCTTTCATTGCAGTGTGCCTTGCGTGGAAATGGCGTTAGCCAAGTGATGACAACCGACGATGTTGGCCCCTTTGACATAATCGACGCGACCGTCAGACTGGCCGTTCTGGGTCACAAAAGGCGCGGCAATGTCTTCATGCGCCTGAATGAGGTTTGCATACGTGTCGTTGTCGAAGGGGAGTTTGGTCAAAATGGCATGGGTAAGGGCGTCTCGGCGATTCATGTAAACTCCTGTTTGAAATACAAAAAGATGCCGGATCATCAGGGCCCGGCATCTTGGGGATGCGGCGTGTTTATCGTGGCGTTTTTCCGCGCAAGGCGCGCACGAGAAGTGCGATGACAAACAAGACGATAAAGATAAAGAATAGGATCTGCGCGATACCAGCAGACGCGCTGGCGATGCCGCCAAATCCAAAAACACCCGCAACAATAGCGACGACGAAAAATAGAATGGCCCAATAAAGCATGGTATTTCTCCGATATATTGCTCGATCAGAAAAATAACGTGGCGCGGTTGGGAATGTTCCATGGAACTTCTTGGGGGGTTGGTCGTTACACAGACAAAGACAATCGAAAGGACAGCACAATGACAAAGACAGATACTTCAACTCCAGCCCCTGAAACGCATACTGCTTCGTCCCAATCGGATCTGAAAGAGCGTGCCGAAGAAGCCGTTGAAACCGCGCGCAAATCTGTTGAGCGCACTGTCGCGACCGCGCGGGACGAGGGCGAAAAGGCGCTTTCAGAGGCACAGGATACGTTTATGTCCGCACAGGACAGCGCTATGTCGGCCGTGCGCAGAAACCCAGGTCTCGCCTTGTTGGGGGCTGTAGGTGTCGGCGTATTGCTTGGAATGGCGATGCGTGGTCGCGACTAACGCCGCAGCAGGCCTGCAATGTCAAATGCGGCTTGCAGTTGGTTCATGGAAAACGGGCGTTGCAATTGCAAGGATTGATCCACAAGACTGGTATGTGCCGCGTTGTCCACAAGGATCGACGTGGCACCTACCAGTCGCGCACCGGCAAGGCAGGCCGATATCTCGTCAGTGCTGAGTGTTCGACTTAATATGACGGCTGTCGGGCGCAACTCTCCATCGTTCAGCAGCGCTGCTATTGCAGTGGGGCTTCGGAATATGGCAACAGGGCCGTACCCGCCAAGGCGGGCCATATCAGCGATGTCAGTCGCCTCGATGGGGCTATCGGTCAGGACAGCGAGGTTCACATCCTCAATCCAGAAACTATCGGTCACGTCACGCTCCAATCTTTGGAGCGGGGTATCTCATGTCCGCGGCGGGTCTTCATTAAACTGTGACATAGTAAAAGGAAAACATGACCACCAAATGTGACAATTGCCCATTACGCGCGTTGCCTTTGTTCGACGATGTTACAAAGGAGGAGACCGCGTTCCTTCAACGTTTCAAAACCGGTGAATTTGTAGCAGAGCCCAAATCCGAGATATTGGTCGAAGGTGCCTCTTCGGCCCAGTTGTTCACGGTGCTGACCGGCATGGGGTTGCGTTACAAGACATTGTCCACCGGAGAGCGACAGGTGGTTGGATTTGTTTTACCCGGTGATTTCATCGGCTTGCAAAGCGGTGTTATGGGCGAAATGGGCCACACCGTAGAGGCTACGACCCTTATGTCGCTATGTGTTTTCAATCGGTCTGAATTGTGGTCCTTGTTCAAATCCCAACCCGCGCGGGCATATGATATGACCCACCTGTCCGCCACCGAAGAGAACCTTTTGGGCGAAGCTTTGGTTGCCGTTGGCCAATTGGATGCAACCGGCAAAATCGCTTGGTTGCTGCACAGGTTTCATGCGCGTCTCACAGCCTTGCGGCTGGAGCGCAACAAGGGTGTGCCGCTTCCTTACAAGCAACAAGACGTGGCAGATGCTTTGGGCCTTTCGCTGGTTCACACGAATAAAACACTGGGCAAACTGCGGGATGCGGGTGTTGCAGACTGGTCAGACGGTCGGCTGATCGTTCTGAAACCGGCCGAGCTGGCCAGATTGGCGCATGTCACAGAACCGGATTTGCCCAAACGCCCCTTGATATAAATCGCGGTCCGCACATGGACGTCGGTGTGGTGTCAACACCAAGCTTTTGTCAGGTCAGGGAACCGAATGCCGTGTCAATGCGTTACCCGTCAAATATCATGGAGGACCAGATGACCCGGTTCGAAGTTCCACAGAAACGGGACGCCCTGCACAACCTAGTGGACGCCTGTGTTGACATGAATGACGGCTACGACCTTTTAGATGCTGTGGAGCAGTGCCAGTATCGGATGCTGTTCGATGAGGATAAAGCCGTTGATGGAATGCAGCACCGTGGCGATTTGAACGAAATCCTATTAACACAGCGCAATGCGCTATCTTCAAAAATAGAAATACTGGCCGTACCGGCCAAGGCATAGGAGACGGAAATGACCCAATCTTCATTTGCTGATACAGCGCAAGAAGCGCTTGATGACGCAAAGGCGCAAGCCCAACACACCGCGCGCGAGACTGCAGAAGGCGTTCAGGATCGCGTTGTTGAGGAAGCTGATCAAACAGCCGATGCAGCGCAGCGCGCCTCTGACGCGTTTGACCCCGGATCGTTGCAGGCCGCAGCGCTTGCGCAGCTGGCACAGGGGATAGAGGGTATGGCACAGACGCTTCGGGACCGATCCATTGATGGGCTGGTTGACGATGTTGCAGTGTTTGCACGTCGCAACCCGGTGTTGTTTCTGAGCGGGGCAGCGCTTGCCGGATTTGCCGCCGCGCGGTTTCTGAAATCCTCTCCGACACATGCGGATGACGATGTGCATGATCCATGGACCGATCATCTTTCAAATACAGGAGGGTCTGCACGATGACACAGAAGCCAGATCCTGACCTCAGCGCTGCACCAAACCTGATCCGGGCGTTCATTGCACACCTGCGTGGCTTGATCATGGCGGAACTCAACATGGCGCGGGCAGAGATGTCACAAGCGATCAATCGGGCCGGAACCGGGGCCGTGTACCTGGCAGTTGCCTTGTTGTTTGCTTTGGTGGCGTTTCATGCACTTGCCCTGACGGGGGTGCTTGCGCTGGCAGCGCTTGGAATTCCGCTTGTCTGGGCGGCACTTGCAACCAGCGTGCTTGTGCTTTGTATCGCTGCCATATTCGCGTTGGTGGGATCACGCATGATCAAGCAAAGCTCTCTTGCGCCGAAACGTACCTTGGAAAATCTACGCACCGATCTTTCATCATTCGAGGAGGCCACCCGTGTCTGACGATCTAAAATCACTTGAAAGCAAAGCCGACCATCATCGCGCACAGGCGCACACGGCGCTGGCAAGTTTGATCCGTGCCTTTGCGCCCAGCAAGCTGGGACATCAGGCGGTGGAAAAGGCATCCGGCGCGTCCGAGGATATTGCGCAAGCCGCGTTGCATCACGCACGGGCCAATCCGGCGGGTCTGGCACTGATCGGGTTGGGGGTTGCGTTGGTTGCGCTCAACCGCCCGTCCACGCCCAAACCCGACGCATTGGGAACCGAGGCAGAGCGCATTGCGCGTGCTGATGCGCAGCTTCAAGCGCGCGCGCGGGTCACCTCGAAGGCACCGCCGCAATCGGCATCGAAAATGCGTAAAATGCTGGATTCCGGTCTGGATCAATTGCCACCATCGGCGCGGGAGCGCGTGATAGACGCGCGGCTCAAGGCGCTTGATGCGCAAGAAGCGGTCGAGCGCAACACCCGCAAATTGGCGGCGCAAGCCCGAGAGGCGCATCAGGCCCAGCCTTTGACAACTGCTTTGGCCGTTGCCGGTGTCGGTGCCTTGATCGGCGCACTTTTGCCATCCACCCGAACCGAAGGTGCATTGCTGGGGGCCAAGCGCGATCAATTGTTGCGGTCCGCCGAGGCCACGCTGAAAGCCGAGTTGGCAGAGATCGAAGCCCGAGGCAAAGCCGCGATTGATGCTGCTGCGCGTGAAGGTGAAAAAGCGTTCACCTCAGATACGGAAGCCGCCTGATGGACCCTGCGCCACCGCGCACTGCGGGATGGTCTTTGCTGATCATTGCGATCATCGCAAGTGTCACCGCCCTTAAGCTGGCGCAGACGCTTATCGCGCCCATTGTTTTGGGGCTGGTCATCGGCGTGGTTTTGGCGCCGCTGGTCAAACAGCTAAGCCGGATTGGCGTTCCTGTTGTTGTCAGCGCGTTTTCCGCGCTTCTGTTTGCAGGTGCCGCAATCGTTGTCCTGCTGATTGCGCTGGGGCCGATGATCACCGAACTAATTGATCAGATCCCGCGCATTCAATGGGAACTGCGGCTGTGGTTGCAAAACATTGCGGCTTTGTTTCAAGGGGCTGACGGGATCGGACCGGACCTTGAGGAAACGCTGGGCCTGAATGGGGAAGATGCGGTTGCCTCGGCAATGCCGAACATCATCGACGCATTGTGGCTGGCCCCGAATTTCATGGCGCAGGTGATGATTTTTGCGGGCACACTGTTCTTTTTCCTGCTGACCCGAGACGAAATCTATGCGGTGTCACAAACCCACAGGGCTGCGTTTTATACGGCTGACAGGGCGGTTTCACATTATTTCATGACCATAGCGCTGATCAATGCCGGGCTGGGACTGGCCGTGTTTGGCGTCATGACGTTGATTGGCCTGTCCAATGCCGTACTTTGGGGAACCGCGGCCTTTTTGATGAACTTTGTGCTATATCTTGGCCCGATCTCGCTTATTGCGGCGCTGTTTGTGGCCGGGATCATTCAGTTCAACGGCCTCATGTCCTTTGCCCCGGCCTTGTCGTTTTTTCTGCTAAACCTGACCGAAGCGCAATTTGTGACGCCGGCCCTGGTGGGGCAGCGGCTGAGGGTCAATCCGCTGCTGGTGTTTGTCAGTATCCTTTTTGGACTTTGGCTTTGGGGCCCCATTGGCGGGATCGTCGCGTTGCCGGTTCTGGTTTGGGTCACGGCGCTGATCACTGCTCCGGGGGACGATCGTCTGCCAGAAAGCGACCAAAGACTCAAAGCCGCCTGAGCGCGGAACTATGTGTATCGAACCTGCGTTTCCCTGCAATAGATTGATAAATCTGGAGATCCCATGCATGCCGCCTCAGGCTTTGCGCCTTTGCCTTACCCCGACACGCAAAACGGCGTGCCCCGGAAAACCGGGGTGGAAATTGAATTGGCCGGGCTGGATATCGAAGACATTTGCGCTATCGTGAAAGACACGCTTGGCGGTGAGTTTGAAGGAACAGACCCGTTCCTTCGCAAAGTGGTCGGGACACAGATTGGCGATGTGACGGTTGAATTGGACACCCCGGCGCGACAGGATAGTGACAATGAGATTGTGCGCAGAGGGCTGGACGCCGCAACCGGAATTGTCCCGCTTGAGATCATCACCGATCCGCTGGATATGGAGGGCCTTGAACGCTTTAATGCGTTTTTGCCCAAACTGCGCAAGGCCGGGGCGACCGGATCACGCGCAGGCGTGTTATTGGGCTTTGGCGTCCATTTGAATCCCGAAGTGGTTGACCCGGACGATCCGCACAGTTTGGCGACAATCCGGGCGTTTGGGCTTTTGGAAGATCACCTACGGCATGTTGAACACCTTGATTTGACCCGGCGTGCCTTGCCGTTTGTGGCACCATGGCCGGCCGAGTTTGTCACCGAAATGCTTGAGGACAAAATTACCGGCATTGAAGATGTCCTTAAGGTCACCGCCAAACATATCCACTCGCGAAATCATGGGCTGGATCTGCTGCCTTTGCTTAAATTTGCCTGTCCAGAGACGTTTGCCGCGTCGTTTTCCAAGACCAAAACTGCGGCGCGTCCAACCTTTCATTTTCGTATGCCGGATTGTCGGATTGACGAGCCGTCCTGGGATTTGAGACAGCCGTGGGCGCTTTGGCATCTGGTTGAAATGGTGGCGGCCAATTCGGCACTGATGCGAAAACTGACCCAAGCATGGGCCACCCGAAAAACCGGGTTTTTACGCATGAATGACTGGGCCGAAACGTCGGCTGAGATTTTGTCTGAATATAATCTGGGAGACCTCAAATGACCCGCCCGCTGATCGGTGTAAGCGTGTCCAAACGCACGGGGTGGCGTGTGTTTCCCCTGATCGCATTGAATGTCTGGCTGACGGGTGGCCGTGCGCTACGCTGCGATGCGACGCGCGATTTTGACCTCGATGCTGTTGATGGCGTGATTATCGGGGGTGGGGATGATGTCGGCCCCGAACTTTATGGTGGCAAAATCGGTCTTTCCGCCCGGCTAGATCCAGCACGAGACTGCTTCGAACTCGCCCTGGCAAAAGACGCGTTGGACATGAACATTCCCGTGCTTGGCATATGCCGAGGCGCGCAGATGCTGAATGTCGCCTTGGGCGGCACATTGGATCAGGATGCCTGGACGACATTTGCCGCCGCCCGCAAGATTACAACAATTCTGCCAAAACGAGAGGTATGTTTGGAAACGGGCACGCGCCTTGAGCAACTTTGCGGCCCGGACCCGATGTATGTGAATGCCCTGCATTCGCAGGCGATTTCGGGTCTTGGCGACGGGCTGCGCGTATCGGCGCGCGACAGCTTTGGTATGGTTCAGGCGGTCGAACGCGTGCGTGATCCCTTTGCGCTGGGGGTGCAATGGCATCCTGAACATCTGTTCTATGCGCACCGTCAGCGCGCCATCTTCAGGGCCCTGGTCAATGCCGGACGGGCGCATCGGGATCATCGCCAACAAACGCGCGCTGCAATGGCCGATGCGAAATACGCCTGACACTATTCTCAGGCGTGAAACGGGTGCAGGCCCGTCCTGCGCGTCGACCACCAGGCACCTCCAACGGCAAAAACATTTGCCATAACCGCCGCGGCAAGAATGCCTGAATAGCCAAACGTCATCAATCCCAACCAGGCCAGCGGCACATATACTGCAAAGATGCGCGCAAGGCTTAACCCCACCGAATACCCTGCTTTCGAGCGGGCATTCATCGCAGCGTTGGCCGTGACAAGCACACCGTAGCCAAACAGGCTCCACCCGACGATGGACAGGTATTGGGCGGCGTATTGTTTGGCCTTTCCATCTTCGATGAACACTCCGGCCAGCGGGTTTGCAAAACTGGTAAGGACAATCGCAAGCAAAACACCATACCCGCCGCAAAAGACCCACGCGTCCCGCACGCCAGTGCGCGCCCGGTCACGTTTGTTGGCCCCCCAGTTTTGCCCGACAACCGGCCCAATGCCTGCAGACAGCGCAAAAAGCGGCACCAACGCCACCGATTGAACGCGGGTCGCAGCACCAAAACCGGCCACAGCGGCATCGCCCAGTGTCGCAACCGCTGCTGTGACCAGTGATATGCCTGCAGGATTGATCGCATTGGACAGCGCCGCCGGGACACCCACGGTTAAAACCTGTCTGATCGAATGCGCCACGCCAGACAACACATTTGCGCATCGTGACAGCACGCCGGTGTGAAACGCATAGACAACGGCGACAACAGCGCCAAACGCACGCCCGATCGCCGTTGCGATCGCAGCACCCTGGGTGCCAAGCTCGAAGGTGAAGATCAGTAGCGGGTTGAGGGCGATGTTGATCAAAGCCCCCAGAACCATGATGGCCGCTGATGTCGCGCCGTCCCCGTTGGCGCGAAATGCCGCGTTGGTGACCATCATCACGACAAGAAACGGAAAGGACACGGCCCAGAACGGCGCATAGGCCTTGGCCTCGATCAACGCCGCGTCGCTTGCCCCCATCAAAACAAAGATAGGCGCAGACAGCGCCCAGAACGCGACAGCGACCGCAATCGCCAATAGCAAACCCAGCCCCAACGCGTGGAGCGCCAAACGCGCCGGCGCATCACTATCAGAGCCCTTTCCGATGGCTTGACTGACCGCCGCATTTGCCCCGGCGGACAGACCCAAGGATAACGATGTAATGGCGGTGGTCACAGGATAGACAAAACCGATTGCAGCAAGCGGAGCCTGGCCCAACTGGCCAAGGAAATACGCGTCTGCCAATCCGACGCTTAAAACCGCTAAAATGCCAAACGTCATTGGAGCAGAGACACTAGCCAACGCGTGCCATACCGGGCCGTCTGTCAGGTATTTCTTTGCCAAGGGTTTGTCCTTTCGGTTAATGCACAAAAAGGGGTCGCCATCGGGCGACCCCTGCATCTGGTCAAACGCGCAAATTACGAGGCAAAATTTGACGTCTGCTCCAGCATCTCCTGCGATGTGTTTACAATGACCGACACGCAGCACCCGTTTGACGGGTCTCTAAACCCCAAACAGAAAACAATGCGGTTTGGTGTCTTTTGCATCAATACGTTGGACCCTTTTTGTGTTTTCGCCATTGTGCGGGCAATATTCCTTGATCAATGCAATCGCGGTCGCATCGGTTCCAGATTTTTTGGAACAAATTTATTCCGCGTTGGTTTGCCTATTGAGCAATTGAAAGGAGTCACATGTCTGCCGAGAAAACCAATGTCGAAAAGCAAGCCAAGCGTCATCGCCCCGCCTTGTGGGGGATCGGTGCTGTTGTTGCGTTCGCAGGTATACTTTTGATCGCGTTTCTCGTGTCTGTCACGGGCACATCTGAAGATGACGTCGAGCAACTCATCTCTACCGAAGAAACAGAGGGTTGAATGTGGATGTGGTGACAGGTGTACCGGTCTAAATTACACAATCTGCCAAAGTTTCGCTTTTCTGAGCACACCGCACCGAGAGACGTCTGACTGATGACAAAGCGCGTAAAAGCATTCGTGGTGCCCATATAACCGGGTCTTACCGCGTTTAAAGCCACAAGACTTTACTGCACAGAGTCGTACAAAGCCACTGCAGTTCAGGCACTGCAGTGGCTCTTTTGAGATAAGGACTGGTGACATCCAATTCCTGACTGAACAGGAACTAACGCTTGACGCTGTCATTTCAGGGGCCTGCCTCAGAGTTTATCTGGGGATTACCCATCGACCTCTGGCTTGATCTGGGCCCAGGCCAGAACTGTGAAGATCACAGTGCCGCCCGCCACATTGCCCAAAAGCACAGGGATGAAAAACCCAAGAACGGCTTGCTGAACCCCGATCAGTCCCTGCACGGCAAGAAACGCCATTTCAACTGATCCGGCGACGATATGGGTGAAATCGCCAAGGGCAATCAGCCAGGTGAATATGACAATGATAGACACTTGGTTATGTTCACTGCTCGGCAACATCCAAACCAGTGCCGCAATGAGGATACCGGCAGGAATTCCCCGTAAGAACCCTTCCAGGGGCGGCATGCCAGTTGCGTGATAAGACAGGTCCATAAACGCCTGACGCACGTCATCGGCCAGAACAGGGCTGTAGGCGAAAAAGGTCGCAACAGCAAATGCGCCCACGACATTTGCAATAAGAACAACGCTCCAGAGCCGCGCAGTGCGGCGGAATGCGGATTTGCTCGGATTGATGACAACCGGAACAACCGTTGTAATGGTATTTTCCGTGAACAGCTGCATCCGTCCTAATATCACCAGAAGGAACCCGAACGTGTACCCGGCATTCTCGATGACATAACGCCATTCTGAATCGGGCAAGTGAGACCTCAAAAGCGCTTCGCCCAAGACCGAAAAGGAAATCAAGATACCCGCCGCGATACCCGAGTACCACAGGGCGCGCATGGGGCGCTTTAATTCTTCTTCGCCGCTTCTGCGAATAGCTTCGAAAATCAGCCGCGGGGACAGATGTGCGGCCTCTTCGACGGCTTCGTCTTCCTTGCGTTCTTCCGTCAGGGATCGACCGGATGCTTCGGACATATGTGTCTCCAAGTAATGCCAAACCCCAATGCGCGATGGCGAAAAAGGTTCCGTCGCCTGGAACAAACTGCCAAGTTTCGCGTTTGCCCGGCATGGAAAATATTGACGAACTGGTGGCCAATACACTGCCGCAACCGATGTTAGAGCAGATGCAGGGTTGGTTCTCTGGCCTTTTGGCAGCGACCCCGCGTGTTTTTATTGCAATTGTTATTCTCACACTTACGGCCGGTGTGGTTTGGGGTGTCCGGTCATTGGTGGCCAATCTTGGGCGGCGGGCTTCTTTGCGCCGTAATCTGATTGAAGTGCTCCAATTGTTGAGCAGTACAATTTTATGGCTCGCAGGTGGGCTGATTGCGCTGACGATTGTCTTTCCCACGATCACGCCTGGCCGTGCCCTGACGACATTGGGGCTGGGATCAGTCGCGATCGGTTTTGCATTCAAGGATACTTTTGAAAACTTTCTTGCGGGCATTTTGCTTTTGTTACGCGAACCATTTGCGCTTGGCGATCATATCGAGTGTGAAGGGGCGGAGGGCAAAGTTGAGGCGATCACAATTCGCGACACGCATATCCGAAAAACCGACGGACAGTTGGTGGTCGTTCCCAACGCGCAATTGTTCCATAACTCGGTAACTGTGCGCACCGACAAAGAGCTGCGCCGCGCTGAATTGATCTGCGGTGTCGCCTATAGTGCGGATGTCGATGAAGCACGCGACGTCATTATCAAAGCAGTGCGTGCCGTTGATATGGTACGGGATGATGTGCGCGATGTTCAGGTCTTTGCCAAAGCATTTGGTGCCAGCTCGATTGATTTTCAGGTGACATGGTGGACTGGATCACAGCCGGTCGATATTCGCGCCAGCCGCGATCAGGTTGTCGCAGCCATCAAACGCGCGTTGGATGACGCGAATATCGAAATTCCGTTCCCCTATCGAACACTGACGGTAAATGAACCGGTTCCCGTGCGCGCCGTTTCAGAGAGCGCTTAGATCACATCAAACGGATGCGTTTTAGTAACGGACTGCTGTATTCAACGAGTGCCGAAGATGCTTTCAAAAAAGCCGAAAACGTTCGAATTGGGAGCCAGCTGTGGAACCTTTTGGCGTTCTGCGCGTTCAGGGCTTGAAAGGAGCATCTCATGGTAGAAGATCACGGCCCCAGCATCAAAGACGACGACACCTACGAGGCGTTGCGAGATAAAGGTTACGGCAAAGAGAAAGCGGCAAGTATCGCAAACGCGCAGGCGAATGATCGTCAAAACCCATCCCGGAAAGGTGGTAAGGCGTCACCCTATGAAGACTGGACCAAGGATGATCTTTATGAACGTGCGCAGGAATTGGACATAGACGGCAGATCTGACATGACCAAAGATGAACTGATCAATGCGTTGCGGTCGCAGTGATGGCAATTCAAATTGGCGATACTGTCACCTGGGAGTGGGGCAATGGAACCGCAGAAGGTTCTGTGACCCAGATTTATACGCAAAAGGTCACAAAAACCATCAAAGGCACCGGCGTGACCCGACATGCCAGCGAGAAAGAGCCTGCGTATCTCATTGAACAATCAGACGGCGATGAAGTGCTCAAAAGCTGTACCGAAGTACAAAAAGCCTAAGCGACATAAAAGGAGAGTAAGATGGGAGTTGAAGTAACAGGAATTGGCGGATTGATCCTGCTTGTTCTGAATATATGGGCGCTTGTTTCGATCATTGGGTCGAACGCCAGCACCGGTTCGAAAGTTGGCTGGTCGCTGCTTGTCTTGGTTTTGCCTTTGGTTGGCTTTATCATCTGGCTGATTGCTGGCCCGCGTTCGAAATCCGCATCTGTATAAAAAACGAAGCTTTGCACAGAATGCCCGCTCATCCGAGCGGGCGTTTTCGTTTTTACGCATAAATTAGTTACGCGGAGCAGGCGAAGGAAGTACCGGAAAAAAGCGCATGAACCAAAGCCGTGCGACCCGGCCAGGTTTGCATACTCGTCAATGAAGCCGCAAGAATCCGAGGCTAAAACAACAAAATTTGTTGCAAAACTTGTGTAAACCTCACAATCCTAGTGCAACCTGTTTCACAGCCGAGCCGATGACACACCAAAACCTGCACATATCCAAAGACCTTGACGGGGCCAAACGGCTGAAAAAAACGGACCGGCGCAAGCAGATCCTGCTTGAGTTGAAGCTTAGCCCGCATGTCCGCATCACAGAATTGGCCAAGCGGTTCAATGTATCAGCAGAAACCATCCGCCGGGATGTGGATTCGCTGGCGCAGGATGGGTTCATCAATCGGGCGCATGGTGGCGCAACGGCACCGGCACAGGGGCATTATCCCAGCCTGAATGAACGAGCAACGGCGCGCACCGCGCAACGCGAACGCATAGGGGCCGCTGCGGCACAACTCGTCCGCGAGGGCGAGACCGTGATGATCGATTCCGGCGCAACCACGATCCAGATGGCGCGGTCACTGGCATATCTGGAGACCCCATGCACGGTTGTGACCAATTCAATCCCCGTGGCGATGACGTTGGGCCATGGCGTTTGTGATGTCTTGATGTGTCCGGGCCAGTATCTGGCGGCGGAATCGGCTGTGATTGGAACCGAAACCCTCGAATTTCTGGGCCGGTTTCATGTGGACCATGCCGTTATCGGGGCGTCAGGTCTGACCGAAGAAGGGCCAAGTGAAACCGTACAGGGGTTTGCTGCGGTAAAGCGTATGATGTTGCGCCGAGCGACCAACCGACATCTGCTGATCGACTCCGACAAGTTTGGCCGAAAAGGGCTTGCTAGTGTAAGCGAGCTGGATGACCTTACGACAATTGTTGTTGACCAAAAACCAAACGGCCGTCTTTTGACCGCGCTCGATGCGTCGGAAGTCGCATTGAAAATTGCGGATTGAACATCGGCCGCACAAGCGAAGCAAAATTTGCATAAACGGCGAAAACGCCGGTTCACCTGGGAGGAAAGACATATGAAACTAGATACAAAACTTGTGCTAAGTGCATCGGTCGCGGCATTTGTCGCCCTTGGCGGCGCTGCGTCTGCGCAAGACTGTCCGCGTGGCACACTGGATGAGCGCTACTGTGATGTGGACGGCGATCTGGTTGCGGATATTCCGACCGATGCTGCTGATCTTGTAGATCCCGACACATTGGTTTTCGCCTACACACCTGTCGAAGACCCCGCCGTTTACGCCGAGGCCTGGGCGGATTTTATTGATCACTTGTCCGAAGTGACAGGTAAAGACGTTGTCTTTTTCCCGGTCCAGAGCAATGCCGCGCAAATTGAAGCGATGCGGTCGGGTCGCCTGCACGTGGCTGGTTTCAACACAGGATCAAACCCATTGGCGGTGAACTGTGCGGGGTTCCGCCCCTTTGCCCTGATGGCGGCAACCGATGGCAGTTTCGGCTACGAGATGGAGATCATCACCTATCCCGGCAGTGGCATTGAGACAGTCGAGGATATCAAGGGCGGTCAGATGGCCTTTACCGCGCCGACATCCAATTCCGGTTTCAAGGCGCCGTCCGCGATCCTCAAGGCGGAATATGGCATGGAAGCAGAGCGGGATTTCGAGCCGGTATTTTCAGGCAAACATGATAATTCGATTCTGGGTGTGGCGAACCAGGATTACCCGGCGGCGGCAATCGCCAATTCGGTGCTTCACCGGATGACCGAACGCGACGTGGTGTCCGAAGATCAGATTGTGTCCATTTACACCTCTCAGACCTTTCCGACGACGGGCTACGGCACCGCGCATAACCTGACACCCGAGTTGCAGGAGCAGATCCGCGATGCCTTCATAAACTTTGAATGGGAAGGCACGTCGCTTGAGGAGGAATTTTCCAAGTCTAACGAAGGTCAATTCCTTCCCATGAATTACAAGGAATTCTGGGCTGTGATTCGTCAGATCGACGAAGCAAACGGCGTCAGCTACAGCTGCGAATAGTCGCGTGAAACCTTGACTGACGGGCCCAAACACGGGCCTGTCACCAACCCGTCTGGGGGCCTTTTATGCTGCGCCTAAACAAGCTTGTGAAAACCTATAAAACGGGCGACCAAGCGCTGAAATCTATCATATTGGATGTACCCAAAGGCCAGGTTCTGGCGTTGATCGGCCCGTCCGGTGCAGGGAAATCAACCTTGATCCGCTGTATCAATCGGCTTGTGGAACCGACCAGCGGGGAAATCCTGTTGGACGATGTGGACTTGACCAAACTGGGGTCTGGTGCGTTGCGCAAGGCGCGGCGCAAGATGGGGATGATTTTTCAGGAATACGCGCTGGTCGAACGGCTGACCGTCATGGAGAATGTCTTGTCCGGGCGGTTGGGCTATGTCGGCTTCTGGCGCAGTTTCCTGCGTAAATATCCGCAATCGGACATCGACGAGGCGTTCCGGCTGCTGGACCGGGTTGGCCTGTTGCATATGGCAGACAAGCGGGCAGATGAACTGTCCGGGGGCCAACGTCAGCGCGTCGGCATTTGCCGGGCGTTGATCCAGAACCCCAAGCTGCTGCTGGTGGACGAACCCACTGCATCGCTTGATCCCAAGACAAGCCGCCAGATCATGCGTCTGATCACCGAGCTGTGTCAGGAGCGTGGGCTTGCGGCAATCATCAACATTCATGACGTGGCGTTGGCACAGATGTTCGTGCCCCGCGTCGTCGGCCTGCGCTTTGGCGAGATTGTCTATGACGGCCTGCCCACCGGTCTGACTCCAGACAAGCTGACCGAGATTTACGGTGAGGAAGACTGGGAAGCGACCATCGAAAAGGTTGATGACGAAGACGAAATCGAGGCTGCGGAATGAGCCATCGTGAACTTGATGACATGCTGGGTACAAAATGGCGCAAACCCAGCTTTGTACCGAACCCGACGCTGCGCTGGTCGCTGATCATCGGGTTTATCGCCTACCTTATCGCCGCCTTCATGACGATCGAGGTGAATTGGTCGCGTGTTTATGAAGGGCTGGACCGAGGGGCGCAATTCGTGCTGGCGTTCACCTCACCCGATTTTACGTCGCGCGCCGGCGACATCTGGAGCGGGCTGCTGGAAAGCATCGTGATGACGGTTGCCGCATCCGTTGTGGGTATTCTGATCTCAATTCCCATTGGCCTTGGGGCCGCGCGCAATATTGCGCCTTTGCCGGTCTATATGATCTGTCGCGGAATCGTCGCTGTCAGCCGCGCCCTGCAAGAGATCATTGTGGCAATTCTGCTTGTGGCAATCTTTGGGTTTGGGCCTTTGGCGGGTTTTCTGACCCTGTCTTTTGCGACAATCGGCTTTCTGTCCAAGCTGTTGGCCGAAGACATTGAGTCGATGGACAAGGTTCAGGCCGAAGCCATCAAGGCCTCCGGAGCCAAGTGGATGCAATGGATCAATTACGGCGTCCAGCCTCAGGTGATGCCACGTCTCGTTGGATTGTCGATGTACCGGATCGACATCAATTTCCGCGAAAGCGCGATCCTTGGGCTGGTCGGTGCGGGCGGTATCGGAGCCACGCTCAACACCGCATTTGATCGTTACGAATATGATACGGCAGCCGCCATTTTGTTGCTGATCATCGGCATTGTCATGGCGCTTGAATATTTGTCAGGCGTCATCCGGGCGAGGGTTCAGTAATGCCGATTATCGAAAGAGACGACGGCGTTGATTGGCGCAGACGCACACCGCGTGAAACCCTTGTGCGCTGGTTTGGCTGGTTGCTTGGAATGGCAGTGTTTCTTGTGTGCTGGCAGCGCATCTCTGACGCAACCACCTGGTTTTTTGTCTGGGACGCGCCGCGCATCGCCGACGACATCTGGCAACGTGCAACGCCGCCGCGCTGGGAATACATCACACAGCTGGGGCGCCCGATCTGGGACACGTTGAACATCGCGACGCTCGGAACGATTATTTCGCTGTTTCTGGCTGTGCCGGTCGCATTTCTGGCGGCGCGCAACACAACGCCCTCGGCGGTGTTTGTCCGGCCTATCGCGCTGCTCATCATCGTATCGACCCGTTCGATCAACTCTTTGATCTGGGCGCTGCTGTTGATTGCGATCATCGGTCCGGGCGTGTTTGCAGGGGTGATTGCCATTGCAATCCGGTCCATCGGCTTCTGTGCGAAACTGCTGTATGAGGCGATCGAGGAAATAGACCAAAGCCAGGTCGAGGCGATCACCGCAACAGGGGCGTCCCGCTGGCAGGTCATGGCCTATGGGATCGTGCCGCAGATCATGCCCGCCTTTGCCGGCATCGCGGTGTTTCGCTGGGACATCAATATTCGCGAATCCACGGTGCTTGGCCTTGTCGGGGCGGGGGGCATCGGTCTGCAATTGTCGGCGTCGCTCAACGTGTTGGCATGGCCACAGGTCAGCCTGATTCTGCTGGTGATTCTTGCGGCTGTCGTGCTTAGCGAGTGGGTGTCGGCCAAGGTACGGGGCGCGATCATTTGAATTCCATGACTGTTGATCAGGCCTTCGCCGAATACGAGGCCGTCCGGCATGTATTGCCTGCTGTTCAGCCAGTGTCGCCCGAGACCGTCTATCTGGACAATCTCTCGCAGCTTAGCGCGGATTACGATGTGTTTTTGCTGGACGCATTTGGTGTTCTGAATATCGGAGAGACGGCAATCCCCGGTGTGAAAAACCGCGTCGAGACGCTGATCGCTGCAGGCAAGCGGGTGCTGATCGTGTCCAACGCGGCAAGCGTGCCTTTGGCCTCCCTCGTCAAAAAGTATCAAGGATTGGGCTATCCATTCGGGGCTGATGATATCATCACCAGCCGTCAATCGCTTGCAACCGCCCTGCGCGATCAGGACCAGCGCCTTTGGGGTGTGATGGGAGGCGACGTAGACGGGCTGCACGATCTGGGATCGGTCCGCACGGTTTGCTTGCTGGACGATCCGGCCGCATACGCCGCAGCAGAGGGCTTTCTTTTGATCGGCAGCGGAACGTGGACAGAGGCGCGGCAAGCGCGTCTGGAATCGGCCCTGGCGGCGCAAGCGCGACCGGTTCTTGTGGGCAATCCAGATATTGTCGCGCCGCGCGAAACCGGGTTCACGGTCGAGCCAGGGTATTTTGCGCATCGTTTGTCGAAATTGCCCAAGGTCACCCCGGAATTTTACGGCAAACCCTATGCCAATATCTATGATCTTGCCTTCGCGCGTTTGGGCGCGGTTGATAAATCTAGGACCGTCATGGTGGGCGATAGCTTGCATACCGATATCCTGGGCGCGCATGCGGCCGGGGTGTCATCTGCCCTGATTGCCGGATATGGATTTTTTGCTGACAGTGACGTACCGCAAGCTATTGAGGTTTCGGGCATTTCGCCAGATTATGTCCTGACACGTCCCTGACATATCTGCGACGTAAGAGGTGTTACAGACGCATGTTTCAATCGGTTTATGGATTGCTAAAGTCGGCATATCCAGACCATCAATATCGCGGGTGTTCGTCACGACCGCATATAAAGGGCAGGTCATGCCCGTCATCAACAGCGCCCAAAACAGGGCGCATGGGAGAGAAAATGAAAAAGACATTGATTGCAGGGATCGCCCTGTCCAGCACCGTGCTCACACCGATTGCGGCGTCGGCTGCGACCGAAGTTCAGTTCTGGCATGCCTTCACCGGTCGCCTGGGCGAATTGGTGGCCGCTCAGGTTGAGCAGTTCAACGAAAGCCAAAGCGACTACGTTGTCGTGCAAAGCCACAAGGGCAACTATTCCGAAACCCTGAACGCCGGTATCGCGGCCTTCCGTGCTGGCGAACAGCCGCATATCCTCATGGTGTTCGAGGTGGGCACAGCCACGATGATGGCCGCCGAAGGCGCGACCAAGCCGGTGTTCGAAGTCATGGCCGAAAGCGGCGCGACCTTTGATCCTGATGCCTATATCGGTTCGGTCAAAGGCTATTATACCACCACCGATGGCGACATGCTGTCCTTGCCGTTCAATTCGTCCACACCTGTTTTGTGGGTGAACCGCGATGCGTTTGAAGCGGCGGGCGTGGACCCCGATACCGATCTGTCGACATGGCAAAACGTGGACGCGGTTCTTGAACAGTTGAAAGCCGGTGGCGAAGATTGTCCGCTGGTCACGGCGTGGCAAAGCTGGATTCACCTTGAGAATTTTTCGGCTTATCATGATGTGCCGTTTGCAACCCAGGACAACGGCTTTGCCGGTTTGGACACTGAATTGGCTCTGAACGGCGAAGCGCAGGTTGCGCATCTGACCGCGATGGGCGAATGGGCGCAGGACGGTGAATTCATCTACACAGGCCGCCGCAACGAAGGGGGTGCCAATTTCCGCTCTGGTGAATGCGCGCTCTTCACCGAAAGCTCTGCGGGCTATGCGGGTATCACGGCAGAGGCCGAGTTCGACTTTGATGTGCGTCCGTTGCCCTATTGGGAAGGTGTCGGCAATGCGCCGCAAAACACCATCATCGGTGGCGCATCGCTTTGGGTGCTCGAAGGTCACGAGGCCGAAGAGTATAAAGGCGTCGGCGAATTCCTGGCCTTCTTGTCCTCCACGGATGTGCAGGCGCAGTGGCACCAGGACACCGGCTATCTGCCGATCACCACCGCAGCGGGCGAGGCCACCCGCGAGGCGGGGTTTTATGAAGAAAACCCCGGCACCGATATTGCCGTGATCCAGATGACCGCGAAAGAGCCGACCGCCAATTCCAAAGGTCTGCGCCTTGGATCGTTTGATCAGATCCGCGGCATCATCGACGAAGAGCTGGAAGCGATCTGGGCTGGCGACAAGACCGCTCAGGAAGCCATGGACAGCGCGAAAGAGCGTGGCGATGCGTTGTTGCGCCGCTTTGAAAGCGCCAACCGCTAAGGCTCAGAACCACAGCGGCGGGCCGTATTGGCCCGCCTGTCACCGAGGGGACGTTTGACATGGAAAAAAAGGTCACATTCCGTGGCTGGCTTTTGCCGCTTTTGTTGATTGCCCCTCAGGTGATCATCTCAGCCATCTTCTTTTTCTACCCTGCCGGTCAAGCGATCTGGCAATCCCTGTTTATTCCCGACCCGTTTGGTCTGTCATCGCAATTCGTCGGATTGGGGAATTTTGAATTCCTGCTGAACGACCGGTTCTACCGCGCGTCCTTCGTGACAACGGCGGTTTTTTCGATCCTTGTTACGCTCTGTTCGATGATCCCCGCGCTGTTTCTTGCTGTAATCGCGGATCGTCTGATCAAAGGGTCCGGTGTTTACCGAACAATGCTCATCTGGCCCTATGCGGTTGCCCCTGCGGTTGCAGGTGTGCTTTGGCTTTTCATGTTCAACACGCGCGTGGGCGTGATTTCGTGGTATCTTGGCCAGCTGGGCTATGACTGGAACCATGTGCTGAACGGGGGCGAAGCAATGGGGCTGGTCGTTGTGGCGTCGGCCTGGGGGCGGATCAGCTACAATTTCCTGTTCTTCTTTGCGGCCCTGCAGGCGGTTCCGAAATCGGTGATCGAGGCCGCAGCCATAGACGGCGCGCGCTTTTGGCGGCGGTTCTTTACCATCGTGTTGCCACTGCTGTCGCCCACCACCTTCTTTTTGCTCGTCGTGAATATCGTCTACGCATTTTTTGAAACCTTCGGCGTGATCCACACGATCACCGCCGGTGGCCCGCAACAAAGCACAACCATCCTTGTCTACAAGGTTTTCTCGGACGGGTTTGTGGGCCAAGATCTTGGGTCATCGTCTGCGCAATCGGTGATCCTGTTGATCGTGGTCGGTTTGCTGACCGTGGTCCAGTTTAAGTATCTTGAAAAGCGGGTTCACTACTGATGACCAACGCAGACCCTCTTGCAGTGGCGGTCCCGCCGAAAAAGCCGAAACCCCAACCCGACGGCATGGTCGAGAAACGCGGCTCCGGCCTGTGGCTGACGCATGTGTTCATGATCCTTGGTGTGCTGGTGATCTTCTTTCCGATCTGGCTGGCCTTTGTCGCGTCCACCGTGACACAACAAGACATAATCCAGCCGCCGATGCCGATCTGGCCCGGTGATCAGTTCTTGATCAACTACAAGAACGCTTTGTTTTCGGGTGTGAATGTCCCTGTCGCCACGATGCTGTTCAATTCGCTTGTCATGGCGATCGGGATCGCCGTGGGCAAGATCATTATCTCGCTCTTGTCGGCCTTTGCCATCGTCTATTTCAAGTTCCCGTTTCGCACCGCGTTCTTCTGGATGATCTTTCTGACCTTGATGTTGCCCGTCGAGGTGCGGATCGTGCCCACCTTTGAGGTGGTGGCAGGCTTTGGCATGCTCAACAGTTACTCTGGCCTGATCCTGCCGTTGATCGCCTCTGCCACCGCGACATTCCTGTTCCGCCAGTTCTTTCTGACCATTCCGGATGAATTGGCCGAAGCCGCGCGAGTGGATGGTGCCAAACCGATGCGGTTTTTCTGCGACATCGTGGTTCCGATGAGCCGCACCAACATCGCGGCCCTTTTTGTGATCCTGTTCATTTATGGCTGGAACCAGTACCTTTGGCCGCTCCTCATCACCACCGATCCCGAGATGAACACCATCGTTATGGGGATTAAGCAAATGTTCCCATCTGGCGATGATTTCGCGCATTGGCCGACAATTCTTGCCACGTCCATTCTGGCGATGATCCCGCCGGTGATCGTGGTGATTTCGATGCAACGGCTGTTCATTCGCGGCCTCGTAGACAGCGAGAAATAGACTATGGCGACGGTTGACCTTCAGGGCGTCAAGAAAAGCTTTGGCCAGACGGATGTGATCCACGGTATTGATGCCCGGATCGCGGATGGCGAATTCATCGTGATTGTCGGTCCCTCCGGCTGTGGGAAATCCACGCTGTTGCGGATGGTGGCCGGGCTTGAATCGGTCACGGCGGGAGATGTGTTGATTGGCGGCAATCGCGCCAATGACAAAGAACCGATGGATCGCGACATCGCGATGGTGTTCCAGAATTACGCGCTTTATCCGCATATGAGCGTTCTGCAGAACATGGGCTACGGGCTCAAGATCGCGGGGCTGCCCAAGGCCGAAATCAATCGCAAGGTCGAGGATGCGGCAAAGCTGTTGCAGCTTGATGCGCTGCTGGACCGCAAGCCGCGCGAACTGTCTGGCGGCCAGCGACAGCGTGTGGCGATGGGGCGGGCGATTGTGCGTGAACCGGCGGTTTTTCTGTTCGATGAACCGCTGTCGAACCTTGATGCCAAACTGCGCGTGCAGATGCGTCTTGAGATCAAGCAATTGCAATCCAAGCTGGGCATCACATCGCTATACGTCACCCACGATCAGGTCGAAGCGATGACCATGGCCGACCGAATGATCGTGATGAATGCGGGCATCGCCGAACAGATCGGAACCCCGCTGGACGTATATGAAACACCGCAAACCCTCTTCGCGGCGCAGTTTATCGGCAGCCCGGCAATGAACATACTGGATGCCGAACTTCGGGAGGGACAAGTGTATCTTGACGATGTGCCTGTTACACGGGCGTCGGGCCGGAATGGGCCGGTCAAGCTGGGCATTCGGCCAGAGCATCTTGACCCGGATGACAGTGGACCCATCAAGGTCTCGGTATATTTGAGCGAACCTCTGGGGGCCAACACGCTTCTGCACGGAAACATTGCCGGAAATCCCGATCAGTTCACAGTGAGCCTGCCCGGCGTGCATCCGCTTGAGCAGGCGGGAGGCACGATGCAATTCAAAATTCAGGAAGGTCAGGCGCATGTCTTTGATCCTACGACGGGTCGCCGTCTTTAGCGCCTGATCGCCCATCACGCTGATATTTGGCGGCCTGCAGTGTATCCTGCATAGCAATTTGCAGCGCACGGCCGGGTTCGGTCTGGTAATGCGTGTTTTGTGAATAGATAAGTTAGTGCCGTCTTCTACGATGGCACCATCTATCCGGCAGGCACGACCAGCGCCTGCATATGTCTTGGAGACCCGCATGGATTTGCCCTTGTCGATTTTCGTCGTGGTGGCCCTGCAGGGCGCAGCTGTGATCTGTGCGTGGCGGGCCATAAAAGGCGCGCGCACGCCCCAAGGCGCGGTGGGCTGGGTCGTATTCCTTTTGGCAGCCCCCTATATCGGAGTGATTTCGTATCTGTTTCTGGGCCATCACCGGTTTCGCGGCTATCTGGTGGCAAGACGGTCCAGTGCGCGGACAATCGAGGGTGTGAAAAAGCTGGCCATCGCGCATGCCCCTGACGCGCCGTTGTCCCGCAACGCCAAACCATTTGAACGCATCGCGGCCTTACCGGTTGTTGGCGGCAATGACATGATACCCTTGTTGGATGGGGCGGATACGTTTGATGCCATTTTCGCAGCCATTGATGCGGCCGAGTCATATGTGCTGGTACAGTTTTTCATTGTTCACGATGACCAGATCGGCCGCGTCTTTCAGGACCGTTTGATCGCAGCGGCCCGGCGGGGGGTAACGGTGCGCTTCATGACGGATGCGGTTGGCAGCAAGGGGTTGGGAAAAGCCTATATCGACGCTTTACGCGAGGCTGGCGTCCAGGTGGCTGACCCAAGGTCCAGGAAACAAGCCAAGCATCGTTTCGCCATCAACTTTCGAAACCATCGCAAAACCGTGATCGTGGATGGCACGGTGGGTTTCACCGGCGGTTTGAATGTGGGCGATGAATATATGGGCCGCGATCCAACCTTTGGCGCGTGGCGTGACACACATCTCAAATTGCAGGGATGTATCGTCAGTCAATTGCAGTTGGTTTACCTGGAGGACTGGCACTACGCGACCAGTGAAGAAATTGCGGGGTCTCTCAATTGGACAACGATGCGTGCTGACGCCAACATCGCGGGTCTTATTGTACCGACAGGGCCGGGAGATGAGATGGAAACCGGCGCATTGTTCTTTTTTTCCGCCATCGCCGCGGCGCGGGACCGGGTGTGGATTGCATCGCCCTATTGCGTTCCCGATACGGATGTCCTGAGTGCACTGAAACATGCTGCACTTGCCGGCAAAGATGTCAGGCTGCTGGTGCCCGAAGTGATCGACCATTACATTCCCTGGCTTGCCGCGTTTGCCTATTTTGACGAATTGCGCGCCGCTGGCGTACAGATCTGGCGCTATGATGCGGGGTTCATGCACCAGAAAGTTGTTCTTATTGATAATGATCTGGCTGCGATCGGGACGTCGAACCTCGACAACCGGTCATTCCGCCTCAACTTTGAGGCGATGGCCGTCGGGTTTGACACTGGATTTGCCACACGGGTTGAGAGCTTTTTGGAACAGGATTTCAAACATGCGTTTCTTCTGGACAAACCCTTGGCAGAGCAATCCCTGCGTATCCGCATCGGTTCACCCATCGCGCGCCTGTTTGCGCCACTTTTGTGACCACGGTGGTGCCTCAGATGATCCGCACCCGGTCAGGGCGTGGGTGCCATGCGCGGTTCTATTGTGCGGATCGGTTGGTCTGGGTGTGACGTGCCAAATAGGAGCCACCAGTTGAGATATCGATCCTTGCAAGATCTGTGCCGGATCATGTGCATCACTGCGCTATTGGCCACCGGATCGGGCCTACGCGTCGCGCATGCAGAGCAGGTCCAGCGGGGCGTCCCCTATGTGACACAACGCAACCAAACCGGCAGTGATGATCCCGGCAAATACTACGGCGACACACGCGCGAGCGATCTATCCGCCGGGTTTTGTGCCATCCGGGACAACAGTCTTGATTTTCTGTCGTCGATGGCAAACGCGGTCCCGTTTCCGATTCCGGATGAAATTCTGACGCTCGACTCGCTGCGGGAAACAACGGTGAAGCGTCTGCTGGCAGATCTGGCAACATCCAGCGCCGGGGATGCCCCCACGCTTTACACACATGGGTTTTACGTCGATTTCGACAAAGGCTGTCGTCGGGCAACCGTGTTTCAGGAAAACGCCGGGTTGCAGGGCAGGTTCCTTTGGTTCAGTTGGCCCTCCGATGGTGAGGTCACGAAATACACCCGTGACGAAGCCGATCTGCATTGGAGTGTGCCTGACATCGCAGACACAATCGCGCGGATGCATGACAGCTTTGGGAGTGGCGGTTTCAACCTTGCCGGTCACAGTTTGGGCGGGCGCGGAATGGTGCTGGCGCTGTATGATGTGGCCGCCCGCTATCCAGAGGTGCGCGTCGGGCATGTTGCCTTGCTGGCCCCCGATATGGATTTTGGTCTGTTCTCACGACTTTTGCCCCGAATCCGCGATATATCCGAAAGCATCACGATCTACGTTGCCGATGCGGATGCACCGCTATTGTTGTCGGAACAGGTGCATGGCTATCCGAGGCTGGGACAGGCGGGCAATGACGTGTCGATCCTTGCCGGGGTCGAGGTGATTGATGCAAGCGATTTGCATGTGCGCAGCCCGACTGGACATCTGTATCATATCTACAACCCCGAAGTCGGAGACGACCTTAACCAGCTATTAAATCAAGGGCTGAAAGCCGATGCGCGGCGCAATCTGATCAGGGTGGGCGACAATCATTGGTTCCTGCAGCGGCAAGAATAGCCAAGGGCACCGCCGATAGTGGCGTTTCAACAGTCGCGTCGACAATACACATCGCCTGAATTCACCGCGTCCGGTAATGTGCGCAGGATCTGCGCCATCTGTTTCCCATCTGCCCAGCGGCGCAGGCGCAGGTGATGGTCTTCGCCCAGGCTATAGTTAAAGACATAGCGCCCAAGTTCCGCCAGACGTTCAAGACACAAAAGGGCCAGTTTGCGTTGGATGACTGTGAATTCGAACGACAGCGCGGGAACAGCTGTGGTCAGCCCCTCAAGCGCCTCAAGCTCGTGCCCTTCGACGTCAATCTTGATGAAATCCGGCACGCCATGCTCGGACATCAGTTCATCAAGCGTCGTGACAGGCACACAGATCTTTGTCTCCCAAAGCTCTCTTTGCCAGGACGCGGCGAAACGAGCTGCGGCAATCAGATCTTGGGACGCGGTCGACACGGTCGGGTTTTGCGAATTGATGTAAAGATCAATTCTGCCAATCTGCGCCCCGACCGCCTGACATCGCAAGGCCACGTTGGGATCGCGCCCATGGATCAGGCGCAACGCGCGAAAGACTTTTGGCTGCGGTTCAACCGTCACCACCGCCGCCCCCAACCGCCTGAAACTGGCCGTCCGATCCCCGACATGTGCGCCGATGTCAAAGGCCAAACCGCCCTTGGGAACAAACTGGGCATTCAGCGCATCCATCCGGTCAGCCCGCGCCGTATCGCGGTAATAGACATCGAAGGATCGCCCAAGGGCAGAGCGGCGTGTCATCTCAGACCCAGCCTGACGCGAAAGTTACGATGGGGCAGGGTGGTCGGTTTTCGCACATTGTTTTCCTACACATGCAGCGTGTTCAGAACACCGCTGGCAATGCGCGCGGTGTCTGTCCAGCTTGGCAAATCTTGCCCATGGCGCAAGGCGGCATTTGTCATGGATGTTCGCCGCACGGTGTCTGAAAGAACAGTCTCCAGAGCGGTTGCAAATCTTGCCGGGTCATCTGGGGGAACAAGAATTCCGGCGTCGTCCGGCACGGTTTGCCCCACAGCCCCGGTGCGGCAGGACACAATTGGAAGACCCCAGGCGAGGGCATCGTTAAACACGATGCCGTACCCTTCGTAACGCGTCGCCAAGGCGAAAACCGTTGCTTGGCGATACAGCTGGTCAAGCGTGTTCTGAGGGATCTGACCGGTGAATGTCACATGGTCAGTCAGGCCAAGATGCCGGACCAACGTTTTAAGGTGGGTGCTGTGGTCTGGATCATAGGCGCTGCCAACCACTGTCGCGGTCCAGCGCAGGTGATCCAGTTCGGCCAGCGCGCGCAGCAAGACATCATGGCCTTTGCGCGCATGCTGTATCCCGACAGACAGGATCATCGGCGGGTCGATTGGTTGCCTCGTGGCATCTGGTCGGACCGTTCCGGGCGGCGCGATGGTAATCCGATTGCGCGGTACGTCGTATTCGGACGCCAGAATATCCGCTGTGTGGGGGCTGGGCACAAGCACGTGCTGCGCCAGTCCCAGATTGTCACGCTCCGTTCTGAACAGGTGGTCGCGCTGCATCTGGTCAAGGCCGGTTTCCAACGCCAACGGGTGGTGGATCATCGCCACAATCGGGGCGCGCACCTGTGCCAAGCCGTGTGTCGCAATCGACCCATAGACAAGGCCATCCAGGATCAACGGTCTGTCTGGCGTCAGGTCTGTCAATGCGCGCACCGCGTGGTCCATGTCGGCCTGAGACGGGTTTGGAAAGGAGGCACCAAGCTGAATGTGCTGAACGTCATGTCCCAGCGTTCGAAGGGTCTCAAGCAGCAGGCGTTCGTAAATATACCCGCCCGTCACCGTGTTAAGATCGCCCGGAATTGCAAAGGCTGTCCTGCGCAGTGTCATGTCAGCTGCTCTGGCGCATAGAGGGTCAGCATACGCTTTTCGACCCATTCAACAGCCGCATAGCCCCCCGCCGACAACGCTGCGACAATGACAACCGAACTCCACAAGATGTCGTAATCTGACAAAGATGCGGATAGCGCCATAAGACTGCCGATGCCATTGCCAGTGGCCAGCCATTCCACAACTGTCACCGCCAGGACCGAGGCGGGCACATTCATACGCGCGGCAGCAAAGAACGCAGGCAACATCGCGGGAATGCGCACGCGCAACAGCTTGTCCAAAGGCCCGGCATCGTAACTGTCAAAGACATCCAGAATACGGCCAGGTGCCTGACGCAATCCATGCAGACAGGCGACAAAGGTGGGAAAAAACACCATGATTGCCACCAGAACGATTGTTCCAACCGCACCACGCCCAAGAAGCAGCACGATCAAGGGTGCTGTCGTGATGATCGGAACCGACCGAAGCGCAATGGCAAGCGGCATGGCTGTTCCCGCAAAGGCCGGAAACAGGACAATCGTCATCGCCAGAACCGCGCCGCTGATCAGGCCGGCAAAATAGCCGGGCACAAGGAACCACGCTGTTTGCGCCAACGCCTTGGCAAGCGCCGCGCGGGTTTCGCCGGCATCGGGGGCCACAAACAAGGCGTCCCAAAGATCTAGCGGCCCTTTGGCAAAAAACGGGTTGAGATCCAGCACCTGCAGGGCGGTCGCCCACAGGGCAACCGCCGTCAAGAGGATCAGTCCTCCGTTAAGGACAGCCGACCATCGGCGGTGCGATGCAGACCCGGCCACAGGAGGGGCCAGCAAGATCGGAGGCTCGTCCCGCAAAAAGCGCTGGGCCAGCCAGCCAATGGCCAGATAGCTGATCACGGCGACCGCGGTTGCGACGCTGGCCAGCGCCCACGTCATATCCACATTCATGCCTCGCATCGCGCGAATGGTCAGCACGCCCATGCCCCGCTCGGCTCCGGTGAACTCTCCGACCATAGCCCCCAGAAATGCCGCCGGGGCCGCGATCTGCAATCCTGCCACCAGATAGGGCAGGGCGGCCATAGAGCGGATATGGATCAAGGCGGTCAGACGTCCGCGCCCATAGCTGTGCACCAGATCCAGCCAGCCCGAAGGCACGGCACGCAACCCAACCAGCAAGGGGATCAACGTGGTATAATACACCGCCAAGGCCGCAAGTGTGATTTGCGGCCAAGGTCCGGGCCCAAAGACAACACGCAGGATTGGTCCTGTTGCCACCAAGGGCAGGCAGAACACCAATAACGCCAATCCACGGATCAGCGTTTCGCTTCTGGGCAGGACGGTGGCGACAACGGCAAGAGCGACAGCCGCTGAATTGCCGATCACAAAGCCAAGCGTTGCATGAGACAAGGTTGCCCCAAGCGCACGGCCCATAAGCCCTGCGTTTTCAATGAGGTAGACAATGATGGCAGAGGGTGCCGCAAGAACAAAAGACGCGCTGACCGCGCGTGCCAGTATTTCCCAGATCACCAGAACAAGCAGCGGCCCCAGGATTGGCCCAACCTGGTGCCGTGCAGCTGGTTTTACCGCGCGAGCGAACATCACTGGGCGGCTTTCGGCAACGTGCCGCTGACCCCTTTGGCAAGAGCCTCATATACCTCGTCCATGATTTTGGTAAATTCAGCCTTGTACAAAAGGTCGGGCGTTCGCGGCCGGGCGAAGGGGATATCGATATCCGCGACCACCTGCGCCGGTCTTGCCGACAGCACGATCACCCGATCCGACAGTGCCACGGCTTCGCTGACCGAATGGGTGACCAATAGCGTTGTCGTGCCGCTGGCCTCCCAGATGCCGGGCAGATCATTTGCCAATTGTTTGCGCGTCAATTCATCAACTGCACCGAACGGTTCATCCAAAAGCAAGAGCTTGGGACGTGTTGACAGCGCTCTAGCAATGGCCGCGCGCTGGCGCATGCCACCCGAAAGCTCGGCCGGACGCGTGTCGGCAAAACCGTCAAGCCCAACAAGGTGGATCAATTGCTCGATCTGATTGGGGGTCTTTGGCATCCGGGCCAGATCAAGCGCCAGTTCAATATTCTTGCGCACACTGCGCCAGGGCAAAAGCGACGGATCTTGAAATGCCACAGACAGTCCCGCAGAGCGGCGGATCACTTCGGGTGGCTGGTCGGCGATGGTGATCTGGCCCGCGCTGGGCGTCTCCAGCCCTGCGATCATCCGAAGCAATGTGGATTTTCCGCATCCCGACGGACCGACCAGCGCGGTTGTCTGTCCCGCAGCGAATGACACTGTCATCGGCGATACGGCTTCTATGGAGCCGCGAAAGGTTTTGGCAACCTCGGTACAGATAACCGGAACCGACATGGCGTCTTTATGCGCCGTGAATTTCTTCAAGGATTGACCTGTCCCACAGATCGGCGGTCACGTTGCGTCCAAGAAGCTTGAGCGTTTCAATATTGGCAGCCACGGTTTCATCCGTCCACCAGCCAAAGCCGTTGGCATCTGTCAGCTCCGAGAACATCAAGGGCACCTGCCGCTCTGCCTGAAGACGCTGCACATCGCGGTCAAGACCCGCATCCGGGAACATCTTTAGAGTCAGCTCGGTGGCCGCATCGGTGTCATCGCGATACCGGGTCCAGCCCCGCACCTCTCCGGACATCAGTGCAACGATGTCGTCGCGGCGATTGGCCAGACTGTCTTCGGTGGTAATGTAGGTTTGCGAATGCACCGAATAGCCGTAATCTGCCATAAGCATCGTCACATTCGGCACATTCTGAACCGTCATGGCGACCGGCAAATCTGTTTCCCAACTCAGCAGGCAATCCACCTCGCCCGCGACCAACGGCTGGGGCGAATATTGCGTTGGAACGATCTCGATCGCGTCGAAATTCACATCGTTCAACGTGCACAGCGCTTTCAAAACCGGCATGTTGGCCAGCGCCATGCCGATCTTCCGACCCTCAAGATCGGAGGGAGTGTTGACCGGGTTGCTGGCCAGGGAGGTGATCGCAAACGGGTTTTTCTGCATGGCCACCCCAAGGATCTTGAAAGGTGCGCCCTGTTCCACCGCCGCTGCGGTGTAATCTGCAGCCGATATCCCGATCAGCGCAGACCCCGACACAACCGGAGGTTCCACAGGGGCATTGGGGCCGCCTTGCAAAAGCGACACGTCAAGACCCGCTTCTGACCACCAGCCCTGATCAAGGGCGATGTAACTGCCCGCGAATTGGGTTGAGTGCAGCCACGACAATTGCAGGCTGACCGGTGTTTGCGCCAGTGCACGATGGGGTAGGCTGCCCAGCGTCGCGGTGCCAAACGCGGCCGCGCCCGCTGCAAGAAGGTGCCGCCGGGTTGGTTTGTAAAACGGGGTCATCGCGTCGTTCCTTCGATTAATACGGTTTCAATCCCTTGGCGTTGGGTAAAACGGGTATGATCTGTCATAGTCTTACGTGATTTAGGTCACTGTTGTTCCGGAACAGGTGCAATTGGTCGCAACCACGTCAACAAAAGGCCAGGCAGCACGGTCAGTAAAAACGCCAGACCAAATGCGACACTGGTGGCAAGCCCCTCGCTTGCGGCGGCACCCATCACCGGAAATAGCAGGGCCGCCGCCCCTTCGCGGAACCCCCATCCGCCGATGGACAGCGGGATGACCATGGCAAACAGGATCAGCGGCACAAGCGTGGCCACCACAAGTACCGGCAATCCAAGACCCAGCGCCGCCGCGCAAAAGGCGAATGCGCCGATGTTGCAAAATGCGGTGCTCAGGCTCAGGAAAATCTGTGGCCCCAACACTTTGGGCGCTGCAGTTGCGTGCATGAATGAGGCCGCAAATCCCCCCAACGTGCCGTCGCGTACTGGTGTCCGCCACGCGGTCATGACAAGCGCGATCAGACCGATGATAAGAACGGTAAAGAGGATGCCGAGCGGGGCCATGACCCAGACAGGCCAAGTGAAACCGACCGGGACGATCACGCTTAGGCCCAGACCGAACAGCAGGATCATCAACAGCCCGATCTGTCCGGCCAGGCGTTCAAACACCACGGCTTGCCCGGAAATCATTAGCCCAACATCCTTGCGCGCCCGAACGGCACGGCCAGCGTCACCAAGGATGCCACCGGGAAGGGATTGGTTCACAACCTGTGCCAGATAGTATTCGCGGATCGCCTCGAAAAACGGGATGGTCAGCCCCAGTTGGTCTGCGGTGATCCGCCAGCGCTGTGCCGACAAAACCGTTTGCAAGGTCAGCAGCGCCACCGCCCCCATCAACCACACAGGATCGGCGGTGTGCAAAAGCGACACCGCCGCCCACCCGTCTGCGGTATACCACACAAGCACGATGAGGCCTGCAAAAACGGTCAGTTGCAAAACCCGCGATACAGTCGGGGAAAGGTGACGGAACAGCCGCATGCTCAATTGGCGACCTCGTGAATTTGTTCATGTCTAAACGCGTTCAACAGGATGTCGCGCACCCTGTCCATAGCGATCACCGGAACGTCATCTGCCGGGATCAGCCCATCGGCGGGGGCAATCTCGGAAAGACGTGCCACCAGATGCTCTGGCCCGATCACATGGATGGGCACATCCGCCCGATCATCCAGTGCGATGAATTCCGCCGCTTGATGGTCGCCAAGGATGATCATCAGCGGCGGGTCAGCCGCGTGGTGTATCGCATATTCAAAAACCGCCTGAATTGAATAGTTTACGGCTAGTTTGTATTGAAGGCGCACCCTGTCGCGATCACGCCAGACAACGTCTGGCGGATCACCTGACCGGGCCATTTCGTTGAACAGCTCGCCAGAGCCAATCTGGTCCCAGGGAACAATCTGGGGAACCGGGGTCCAGGGCGCGTGGGAGGATGCCAAAGCGACCTGAGCAAAGACATGCCGATCGGTGACCGGGTTGCGCAAAAATCGGTCAAGTGCCGTGAGCGTAAACTGATCCGGCATCGTCACCCAGTTGAAAGGCTCTCCCTGATATCCAAGGTCTTTGGCCGCCAGCACGGTTTCAAAACCCATCATATTGGATTCCGGCCAATCGAGCGTGATCTGCGGCATCACTGCTGCGGTGTGAAAGCCGTTGTTCTGTGCATGATGAAAAAGCGTATCCCGCCCGCTGGTCAACGCCGCGCCATAACGGATCTGGTTGTCGATCCATAGCCCGTTGGCCACGGTTGCATGTGCAAGCCAACTTTGGCCGCCCTTGGTTGGCGACATCAAAACACCCGAGCGCTGCGCCACGCCAAGCTGTGACAGTCGGGTTTTATAGTCCGACAACGTGGCGCGATGCAGTTCTGCATAAAACGGCGTATCAAAACTGGTGCGCCCATAGCTTTCGATAAAGACAACCAGAACATCGCGGTCGATCGCTGCAAAAAGATCTTTTGTTCCGGAAAATTGGTCTTGTGTGACGGTGTTCCGAAAGGCGCGCAATTCGGCAAGCGTCTCTTGAACCATCACCGCCCGCTCGACACCCACTCGCGCGGTGAACGCGGCACCCGGTGCGGGGGCAGGCAGGCTCCAGCGCCCCATGGCCTGCCCGATCTCTGCCGTCGCTACAACCGCCGCGCCTATCGCAGCCACCGCTGACACGCCTCGGGTCATACGCGGGACAGCAAGGCGCGACCAAACGCCCGTGGCCCACCACAACAGCCAAACCATGGCCGCGATGGCGAAAAGCACTGCGATCACCGCCAGAACCGTCAGAACAGGCCCCATGGCACCAGTTGACAAGCGTATCAACGCTTCGATCAACGCCAGGTCCGTGACCGGGTTAAACCCGCGTGACAATGCGGTAAAACTGATGAAATCGGCCAGTTTGAGAACCGCAATCAGCGTCAGCGCCGCCGCAAGCAAAGCGCGGAGTATCCCTGCCGCTTTGGTTGGCCCAAGCGCGATCAGTGCAAAAAGAATGACCGGAAGTTCGAGTGGAAAGACAAACAAGGCTTGCCACGTCATCGCCGCCGGATGGTTTGGCTGGATCAAAACGATATGAAGAACCAGCACAGCCAAACCCAGGGCGGCAATGCCTCGCGCGGTCAAACCGGTCATGCAAAGGTCCGTCGCAAGTACCGCACGTCTATCCAGAATGACCACATCACGGCCAATATGGTGAATATGACGGCTGGCGTGACAAACAGGGGTGATGCTGGCGGAAAGACGGCAAGGATCAGCACCGAGATTTGCAAGACGCAGACAAGCTTTCGACTGAACCGGGGCGGCAGATCGCCTGCCAGCCATGGCATAGGGATATGCAAAGCAAAAAACACATAGCGCGGCACCCCAAGCAGCAGAACATATAGCCCCGCCGTGCCTGTCAGATAGGCATGCATCGCCAGAACCAGCGCCAAAAGAGAGTCGACCTCCATGTCAAAGCGCGCTCCGAATGCCGAGACATACCCTTCGTGGCGCGCCAACCAGCCATCCAGACCGTCAAGGGCCAACGCCAGAAGGGCGACCAGAAAAACCACCCAGACAGATATCGGCGTTGCCCACAGCCAGGATATCAGCGCTGCGGTCAACATCAGTCTGAAAACCGTCACCGCATTGCACCAGCCAACGCGATTATAGGGGTAGGATCGTGTCAGAGCCTTTCCCGCGATCACCGACACGATGCCGTAAATGACCCCGCCCAAAGCCATTGCTTTTGGCGATGTTTCGCCGGTCAGGGACCAGACCATGGCACAAAAGCCGAACAAACCGATCAGAGACAGGACCGCAAACTGTGCTCTGATACCCGAATCCGATGCCACGCGGGTCGGTTCACGCCGCGGTCTGGCATCATCGGAGACTTGGTGAGACTTGCTTGAGGCCATCATATTCTGCGCGGGGAACTCTGCCCTTGCTTACGTCAAAGGATTGGATTGAAACTGTTGCGAAGGAGCGTTTTGTCCGATCATCTGCTCCTGTTTTTATAAATCATAGCGGGGACACCCCAAATGACAATTCCGTCGCAAGCCTACAAAGCTCCGGCCCGTTGGCTTCATTGGTCTATGGCGCTTCTTGTGCTGCTGATGATCCCGGTTGGGTTTTTGATGGTGCGCGAAGGACTCAGCCGTCCATTGCAGAACAATTTGTTTATCTTTCACAAGAATGTGGGTGTGCTGCTTTTGATCCTGATTACAGTGCGTTTGCTGTATCGCTGGCGCAATCCGCCACCGCCAGAACCGACACATCTGCCGGATTGGCAGGCCAGGATCGCAGGGATGACCCATGCAGTGCTGTATGCGCTTTTGCTGATCATGCCCTTGGCCGGGTATATCCGTGTTCGCGCTGGCGGCTTTCCGATTGAAAGCCTCGACGCGCTGGGCGTGCCCGCTTTGGTCCCGCGATCTGACACGTTGGCGGAAGTGGCCAAAACCATCCATTTTTATGGCGGTTGGACGATTGCCTTTCTGGCGGCCCTGCATGTCGGGGCAGCGCTTCATCATGGGCTGATCAAGAAAGACGGCATCTTTTCGCGCATGTGGCCCGGCGCGTCGCAGTAGCAATATGAGCCGAGGCACGCAGATGATTTCAAGACGGTCCTTACTGGCAATGTTGGCTGCTGGCGCATCGCCCTGGCCCCTTGCTTTGCGCGCGGATAGCGGGGCATCCTCATCATTGTTGGACGAGGCCCGCCAAAGCGCGGCGCTTCCATATACGCCCCCCAAAGGGGTCTTGCCACCGCCGTTTAACGGCCTTGATTACAACGCCTATCGCGGTATCCGACCCAAAGACGGGCAGGCCGCGATGTTGCCCCAGGGGGATGGATTTACGGTCGATTTGCTGCCACCCGGTTTGTATTTCCCAGATCCGGTCACGATCGAAAGACAGTCTGACGGGGTGCCGCAAACACTGCCATTTTCGCCCTCGCTTTTCACGTTTGAACCCAGATATTTCGATAACATTCCTGCCACCGCGCCGGGCGCGGGGTTTTCCGGGTTTCGCCTGCGACATCCCCTTAATGCGTCTGACGTCATGGATGAAGTGGCGGTCTTTCAGGGAGCAAGTTATTTCCGGGCGATTGGCCGCTCCATGGTCTATGGTTTGTCGGCACGGGCTGTCGCGCTGGGAACTGGTGGTGCTGTTCCGGAAGAATTTCCGCGCTTTACGCGGTTCCGTCTGCATGAAGGACAAGGAGATCGCATCCGGATCGAAGCCGTTCTCGATAGCCCGTCTTTGGCGGGGTATGTCGACATGACCCTGACCCCCGGAGATCAGACCGTCATGGACGTGTCCCTTACCGTGCTGCCTCGGGTCCGGATCGACACGATTGGAATAGCGCCGCTGACGTCGATGTATCTCAAAGGACCGATGCGCGCGGCGGTTTCGGATGATTTCCGTCCACGCGTTCATGACAGCGATGTGTTGATGATCCAAAACGGCGCTGGAGAAACGCTCTGGCGGCCTATCGCAAACCCCAGGCATGTGGAGACATCTGCCTTTGCAGACCAGACGCCTGTCAGTTTCGGCCTGTATCAAACACCCAGAGACTATGAGGATTTCGAGGACACCGAAGCGCAGTATCAAGACCGCCCATCGGCAAAGGTGGAACCAATTGGAGATTGGGGTGCAGGGGCTGTGATGCTGGTCGAACTCCCGACCGCGACCGAATTTCTCGACAATATTGTCGCGTTCTGGCGGCCGGACGCCCCGTTGGCAGCCCAAAAGGAACACCAGTATCAATACCGTTTGACCTGGACCACGTCCGCGCCGGCACAAGACAGCGCGGCTGCCCTTCGTCAATCCCGAAGCGGACGTGAACATGACCAGCCCGGAAGCCGACGATTTGTCATCGATTTTGCCAGCGCACCCAATGGTTTGACCCCGGATCTTTCGGTGACAGGTGCGCCATCTGACACGGTGTTTGGTCTTGGGTTTTTCGCGCTGCCCGACCAACGCGGCTCTCGGGTGACGTTTTTGCTCGCGCCCGGTGATGTCAGTGTGCTTGAGCTGCGACTGGTCCTGCGGGATGCAAGCGGACAGGCGCAAAGCCCCGTCTGGCTGCACCGCTGGACCCGCAAGCGGGACGGTGGCGTCTAGGCGTAAAAATGGCAGTGTCTGCCGCTGTTTTCGGGCCTTGCCGCAAGGGATTGAACGTGTGGAATGATCTCTGACACCCGGTTCCCAATGGACGTGCCCTTGCCATGGTTATGTGTGGAAAAAACAATTCTCATTTTATCTGCTAACGCACGATTAAGTCTTGTGCGCGATAAACGCCCCATTGACCGAATGTGGGGGGTATTGTGGGTACGACTTTTGGTGCATGGCTGGATTTGATCGCGGCTCTTGGTCTTATTATTGCGCTGGCATCGGCATATGCCCGATTTCGACGATTGTTACACCTGCCAATGCTGGGTCAGCTGGGGCTGGGGACGTGTTTTGGCTTTGTCGCCTTGTTAGAGATGCATCATCCGATTGAACCGTTTGATGGGATGATCGTTGATCTTCGCAATATTCCAATAGCCCTTGCCGGTGCCTTTCTGGGAGCACCCGGCGCGCTTCTGACCCTGGCCATTGGCATATGTGCCCGCGCCGGGATTGGTGGTGTCGGTCTTTGGGCGGGGATCGCCTCAATGATCATCGCATGGGCCGCAGGACGGTTCTGGCAGAAGCTTTTTACAGAAACCGATCACCGGGGGATGCGCGAATTGATCGTTTTGGCAATGATAATGTCATTGCACCTTACAGCGGCTTTCATGTTGCCAGCGGAAATGGCGTTCTGGTTTTTCACCGAAGCAGCGCTGCCCATTCTGGTTCTGAACCTGCTGACGGTGCCCCTCTTGGCCCGTATCCTCGAAGCAGAGCGGCGCAATTTCGAACGCGAACAGGTGTTGAAAGCTTCGGTCGCGGTTGATCACGATAGTGGGCTGATGACACTTGCCCGAATGCAGCGCGAATGCATGATCCGCGCTACCGCTCTGGCAGATGGCTCCTATACCCGTGCCTTGGTCATTCGACTGCGCCCAACGCATATGTTGTCGTTTTGGAATGCTCCGGTGATGCGGAAACGCTTGCTTGCCGCGATGCACTTGCGGTTGCAACACATGCTGCCGCAATGCGATCTGGCAAGCGCGATTGGTGGAAAAGCACTCGTATTGCCGCTGTCACAAACAGACCTGCTCAACCTCGATGATCTGAAAATGGCTGTTGTGCGCGCAGCTACCGAAAGCCCGTATGCAATAAACGGGAATGGGGGGCATCGAATTTCAATAGATGTAGATGTCATTGATTTAACGACGGACCTGTCACTGGACAGTGAAGCCGCTGAACGCGAGTTGCAAAAACGCGCGCGTCGCAAAGGCGGGGTGTCTCGGCTGATCAGCCGTTTGCGCCAGCATGACGTGGCGCGGCCGCCCACCAATGTCGACCCGCGCCTCGAACATCTTTTCGCCAAAGCGGACGTCCTGATGGCACAAAACGCGACCCGTCCGTTTCGCTCTGGCTAGCCCATGTTTTTTACGGTCCCGGCGGGATGATAAGGGGTTACGTGTGTCTTGCAGAACATGTCACAGTGCTGTCCGCAGCCAATTGGCGAACTCGACAAAAACTTGATCCGACGCAGAACTGAACGCTTCCAGAATGGCCGCGGTTTCTGTCGACGTGCTGGCGGCGCTGGCATCAAATGTCCGGCTGGCCACAATACGCGCATCCCGCTCTCGGACCATCCGTACCAAAAATTTGATCCGGACGATTGTCGTCTCTTCGTCCGGGCTCAGTTCTGCCTGAAAATCAATCACTTCCGTAACCAACGCAAAATCACCACTGGTTCCCAAAGGTGTTCGCCCAACATAGCGCACGCGGCCGGTCGCTTCGATAGAACGCAGCATCAATGTCTGCACCATCACCGGGGTCGGTTCGCTCCAGCGGACGTCAGGCAAATATTGCGCCTGTAGTGTATTCGGGCGGATCATGATCCGGTCCGTCGCCAATGCTCCGCTTGTGGTGGGCAATTCGACAATCACATCCTGTGCCGCAGCGCGTCCGTCAGAGGACACAATATCGCCCGGTGCGCGCAGCTCGTACACGTCAAGTGGCTGCGTTGCACTGCTAAGTGCAGAGATGGCGGCACAGCTGGTCAAAAGCGGTAGGGCGACCAAAACCAAACCCAAACGCACAAGTGTCTTTTTCATCATCGTCTGAACTCCGGCGTTTCAGCATCAAGGAAGAACCGTGTGGGATCTCGCTGGATTTGGCTGGTGAGGCGATCCAGATTTGCAATCAGCGCCCGGCTTTCCTGCGCCAGCCTTGAATAAAGCGGCAGCGCTGTTGTGGTAAACTCGCGAATAGATGGCGATGCGGCATCCGTCAGGCGACGTAATTCCGCAAAGGTTTCGGCGGCGGATTGGCTGGCCGCCCTGAGATCGGTGGAAATTCCGGGAATTTCCGCAGACACTTGCCCAATCGCGGTATTGAGACTGGCAAGCGACTGTTCAAAACCGTCGATAATGCCCGATAGATCCTCGTTGATGATCCGATCCGCGCCGGTGAACGCGCGCTCCGCCGCGCCAAGCGCCTGCTCTCCTGTGTCAAGCGCATCGGTGATGGCCGCCAGCGTGTCGTTGGCATTGGCAAATGACACGCGCGCATCTTCCAATGTGACGCGCGCGGTTTCCAACACCTCTTCGGCGGCGGAACTGGATGCGGTCAAATTACCCCCGACGTCAGACGCGACGGTTCGGAAGGTTTCGGCTGTCTGGCGGATATCGGCAATGATCAGCGGCAGATCGTCAGTGGCAATCGTCGCCACCGAAGCAATTGCGCGATCCGCCTCAACCAGCATGGCCCGGGTTTCTGACAAAAGCGGTCTGCCTTCTTCTTGAATAAGTGCGTCGACATTGTCCGCTGTTTCGCCAATGCTGACGGCCATGGCGTCCAGCCGGCCAATGGCGGCATCGGTGGCCTGCAACGTGGCCTGCGCTTCTTGCAACCGCGCCGTGGCAGTTTCGCCGGTTGTGTTTAATGTGTCCATCAAAGCCCGTGCATCCGCGCCCAGAGCGGTGACTTCGGTCTGCACCGCGGCCGCCGTCATGCGCAATTCTTCGGTTGTCGCGCTTAGCTCATCATTGATGTAGTTTTCGGTGCGGGTGATGGCCGATTGCGCGCGCGTCAATGTCTCGTCACTGGAGGCAAGAACGTCTTTGCCTTGCTCAGACAGCTCTCCGATGGACACCAAGGTTGTATCCGCCGTTGCCAAAACCTCGCTCAGATCGCCCGTCAATGTATCAAGCGTTTCGTTGAAGCGATTGATCTGCTCGGCAAAATCGTTGACGGTGGTGGTCACCGCCGAAAACCCGTCCAGAGTTTCTGAAAAATCCGAAGAGGCGGCTTCGACATTGGTGATGATGCTTGTGATGCGTTCGCGGTTGTCGGCCCCCAGCAACTCGCTGACATCGGTTACCAATTGCAAGGCTTCCTGCAACAAAAGCGGCGCATCTTCCGAAAGGCTTTGCAGCGTCGAGCGTCCTGCGGTGATTTCGGGAATGGGTTGGTCCTCTGTCGGCTCCAGCAAATCTGACTGGGGGCTACCGCCGCTCAGGCTGACAAATGACACGCCCGTGACGCCCTGCGCCTCGATGGTGGCCACGCTGTCCGTCCGTACCGGCGTTTCTGCATCCACCTCGATCCGGACCAGGATTGTTCCACTTTGATCAGGCGACAAACGCACACTGACCACCTGGCCAACCGGCAGACCGCTGAAGCGCACGTCAGAGGCATTGCCCAGACCGGACACCGATGAAAACTGGATGTCGTAGTAATCAAACTGGCGGTCGAGTTCGACCTGCGCGAACCACAAAAAGAAACCAAGAATCCCCAACAGGCCCGCAAGTGTGAACGCGCCAATCAGAACAAAATTCGCCTTGGTTTCCAACTCAATCGCCTTTCTGATCGCCTGTGTTCGGCCCCTCTTGTGCCGCTGCGCGGGCGCGGGGGCCATGGAAATACTCGTGCACCCATGGGTGATCGACGCCCAGCATATCCTTCATGGTGCCAGTCACCAGCACCTTTCGCTCGGCCAACACGGCAATTCGGTCGCAGGTTGCGTACAAAGTGTCCAGATCATGGGTCACAAGGAAAACCGTCAGCCCCAGTGAATGGCTTAATCCACGGATCAATTCATCAAACGCCGACGCGCCGATCGGGTCCAGACCGGCGGTCGGTTCGTCCAGAAATACGATATCCGGATCAAGCGCCAACGCCCGTGCCAGCCCCGCCCGCTTGCGCATCCCCCCGGACAGTTCGGACGGGTATTTGTCGCCCGCCAGATATTCAAGGCCAACCATCGACACTTTCAGGTCGGCAAGTCGTTTGCGGATCTCCGGTTCCAGACCTTCGACCGCACGCATCGGCACTTCGACATTTTCGCGCACGGTCAGCGATGAAAACAGCGCACCGTCCTGAAACATTACCCCCCAGCGATTTTCCAACGCCTGCCTGGTGTCTTCATCGGCGGTCAACACATTCGTGCCCAACACATCCACGCTTCCGGCGGCCGGTTTTTGCAAACCGGTGATTGTGCGCAGAAGAACGGATTTTCCCGTGCCAGAGCCGCCGACAACCCCAAGGATTTCACCGCGATACACATCCAGGTCCAGGTCATCATGCACAACCTGTTCTCCGAATTGGTTTCGGATACCGCGCAAGCGAATGACGATTTCATCCGTGCTCATATGCCGACCCGTGCGAAAAAGATTGAAAAGACGGCATCGGCAACGATCACCGCAAAGATGGCCGTGACAACGGCGTTTGATGTCATACGACCAAGCGATTCGGCGTTGCTTTGGACTTGCATGCCCGCATGACAGCCAACAACCCCAATGATCAATGCGAAAACCGGCGCTTTGATAAGCCCCACGAAGACATGATCAACCGATGTGCCCTCGACCAGCCGTGTTTGAAACATCGCAGGCGAAATGCCCAGATCAATCCATGCCATCAATCCGCCCCCGATCAGCCCGGCAAGATTGGCGATAAGCCCAAGGATGGGCAACATGATCAAAAGCGCAAGAATGCGCGGGACGAACAGGTTCATGGCCGGATCAAGCCCGAGCGTGCGCATCGCATCAATTTCTTCGCGCATTTTCATCGACCCGATGGAAGCCGTAAAAGCAGAGGCCGTTCGCCCCGCGACGATAATCGACGTCAACAATATACCCAGTTCGCGCAGAATAGAGATCGCGATGAGGTCAACCACAAATACCTCTGCGCCGAATTGCTGAAGCTGCACGGACCCTTGAAAAGCCAGAACAACCCCAATCAAAAACGCCATCAGCGCGACAATGGGCACGGCTTTTACCCCGACTTCTTCGCAATGATGCACAAGCGACGTCAGGCGGAATTCGCTGGGATGGCGGATCGCGCGTGCAAGCCGTTGAAGAAAAATGCCCAAGTACCCGGTCAGGGCACGTAAGAACAAAACGCTTGTGACAACGCGCTGTCCAACCGCGTCAAGAAAGGCAGCAATAGATTTTTGGCTCTGCGGCGGGGTTTTGACATGCGGCATAGACTCTTCGACGGTTTCGATCAGGCTTTTTGCCTTGTCGCTGATCCCCGTGATCTCAACCGGCGCACCCCCGTCGGACAGCCGCGCTTGCAACGTGACCAGGGCCCAGGCCCCCGCCGTGTCCAACCGGGTCAGATCGGACATGTCGATTTTGGAAATATCGCCGGATTGCCAAGCATCAAATTCCCCGACGGCTTGGCTTACGGTTGCGACGGACAGTTCGCCTGACAAATGGGCGTCTCGCGTGCCGTCAGGATAACGCACTGAAAAAGACTGAGCTTCGAGCCGTTTTAGTTTAGTCTCGCTCGCTTCGTCCACGCCCATGTCTCTCATTGGTTTGCAAGCTGTCAAAGGACTGCGGCCCCCGGATGCCGCCCGTCATGTCCGCGCAGTGTCGGCCAATTCGCATTGAAAGCCCAGAGGGGATTCTCGGCGAAAAGTCTAAACCTGCCACCAAAGCCGCCTAAGCGTCGGCTGTGTTTTCTTTCAAAAGGACATCCGGGTCGATGCCCCGTTTCTCGGCGCTGGCCCGGACTGCGGTTTGCAAGGCGGCGCTTTTGTTCAATAAAGATCGGAACCGTGTGACGTCCAGCACCAGAAGCGTGGTTGGTGCAATTGCGCGGACTTCTGCACGGCGCGCCTTTTGCATCAGGATCGCGACTTGCCCGAACATTTCCGCTCTGCCCAATCGCCATGTCTGGCCCGCGCTTTCCAGCTCGACCGCACCCGAGGCGATGAAAAACACACTTTTTGCCCTGGTATCCTTGCGCATGATGACGCTGCCTGCATTGACATATTCGGTCTTTAACGCGCGGCCCAAACGCTTGACCGATTTCTCGTCAAGATCGGCAAACAGCGGAAATTGCGCGATCAGTTCAAGACGCTGCAAAGCGATGTCCAGTCGCGGGCGGCCTTCTGCGGCGGCGCGGCGTCCAGCCAAATCCTGTATCAGTGTGGTAAACACTTCCTCGCCGATCAGCCCGTCTTCGCGCATTGCGGCGTATTCACGTTCTTCCAGACGCAAGGCGGTTCGCCGGATAAAGCGCCGTTCCAGCTCTTCTGCGTAGCCGGGATATTGCAGGCGCAGCCCTTCCAATGCGGTTTCGACCATTTCAATGCGCCGGCTCAGCAGCTCCAGCAGCAGATCCGCAACGCGCCGTCCATGAATGCGGCGAATGCGGCCGTCAATAAAAGCATCCAGATCCCGCAAAGTCAGGCGCTGCGACAGCAGCAATTCGAACCGGTCCGCTGTCATGCGCACCAATGGGGCCGAAATACCCAACCTGTTGTTCAGCCAGACTGCGGCGCGAAAGGTCCGGCCATAAGCAACCGAGCGTCGCGCGGCGCGGCGATACCCGCTGCGCCCACCCGAGCGCGCGCCTTCGATCAGACGATCCGCGTCCAGCAAGGTTTGTTCCGCCATACGCGCCGAAATCGTTCTTTCTCGCACGCGTTTCAGAATGGTGTCCCGTTCAAATCCCGCCAGTGCAATAAGACCCAGCGTAATCCGGTCACGATCCTGGATATCCACGCTGTCTTCTGCGGTTTTGACGGCGTCCTCCAATCGCGCGCCAAAGATCTTGGCCTCTGACCGTACAACATCGCGGGGCAAAGCGTAATCTTCGGTGGTCCGTGCCACATCCTCGCGCACGGTCTGCAAGGCAACGGCGATGACCTGTCGCGACATCGCTTCATCCAACGGAGACAACCGATCCAGGCCAAGCCACCCGATCACCGAACGCAGCATCGTTCCCTGCACCAGAAGCGTAAAAAGAGTGAAGCCCGTCGCAAGGATGCCCACCAGACGCTTGACCTCGACCGGAACCCGCAGGCTTTCAGTCACTGCCAGTGCCAAGGCCAGAGTGACCGCGCCGCGTAGGCCTCCCCACAGGATGGCGGCGCGATAGGGTGGGTCGACATCCGGCGACAGCTTCAACCGCGTGAGCAGCGGCAGCAATCCGAACAGAATGACGGCACGCGCTGCAATTGCCGCAAGGATGACAACCCCAAGCAGGGCAAAATCGCTCCAGCGGACATCTTCCAGCAAACGTGGGATCAACAGGGCGGCTAGAATAAAGATCAAGGCACCCGCCCAATGGGCCAGCAAATCCCAGACTTCGCGCAGATTGACCCACGCCTGAGGCGGCACGCGGCCCGGACCTGTTAAGTTGAGTGTCAAACCCGCCACGACCACAGCGATCACACCGGATGCGCCAACGATTTGTTCCGACCCGATATAAGCAAGATAGGGCAGGGCAACAGACACAGAAATCAACGCCAGTTCATGCGCGCCAAAGACCGCCATCACCCAGATCGCAATACGCGCGGCCAACCAGCCGGTCAGCGCCCCACCGGCAATCAGCACCGGAAATTGTGCCAAAGCGTCGCCAAGCTTGGGGTCTGGCACGCCGAACATGACAAAGCCCATGAACAGACCAAACAGCGCAATAGCGGCGGCGTCGTTCAGCAGGCTTTCGCCTTCGATGATCCGGGAAAGGCGTCGGGGGGCCGAAATTGACCGAAAGATCGACACAACCGCGGATGGGTCCGTCGTCGATACGATCGCACCGATCAAAAGGCACGCGGCAAGCGGCAAGGCACTGGCCCAGGACAACGCGTATCCCACGCTTAATGTCGCCACGACCACAGCAACGACAGCCAGAACCATGATCGGAACCCAATCATCCAGCATCCGACGCAGATTCATTCCCAACGTGGCCTGAAACAGCAGGGTTGGCAGAAAGACGTAAAGAAAAACATTAGACCTGATCGGCAGCCCAAGGATCGCTTCGGCAACCGGGTTCAACGCATCGGTCAAATCGGTGCGCAGGAAAAAAAGTGCTGCCGTGCCGATCAAAAGGCCCAGAATCGCCAGAATAACGGTGAAAGGCAGGCGCAACCGCGCGGCCAGCGGCTCTGCGGCACCGATGACCATAAAAAGCGATGCAATGACCGCAGTTACAAGAATAATGTCCATGAATGACGCGTATATGAAATTTTCCAGTGCCGGAACTGCTTTGGCGCACAGCCCCGATACGACAGATGTTTTGACATGCGCATTTATTCAGACGGTGTGAGGCTGACCAACGTCAAAAATGCGCAACCGCAACGGAAATATGAAGTCGGGGACCGCAGTTGCCCGTTCAGCGCAATGTTCGGTACCATTAAGGAAAATGGTGGCGGTGCAGGGACTTGAACCCCGGACACGCGGATTATGATTCCGCTGCTCTAACCAACTGAGCTACACCGCCAGACCGTCGCGTGATTACGGGCGACATGGGCTGTCGTCAAGACGGAAATTTGCAAAATATGAACCATTGAAGCTGAAGGCCGCGTCCATCGGGGCAATCGCCAAATTTCGCTTATTTGACGATGTGTTCGTCTTTCACAAACATATTTGCCCACGCGCGGTCAATCAGTTCTGGTGTCATTTTGTAAGGCCAGCCTTCAAAATCGCACACGGCAATCATCTGATCGATCAGGAACACCGGCTGATAGTTGGCGTAGACATTGTTGATTGTGGGATATTTCGTCTTGAGAAGGTGAATCAGTGACTTTTCGCACAGCTGGATCTTTTTCTTTTTCGCCACCATCGAGAAAATCTTGAGGAAGTTTGCTTGATCCGGGCCATCAATCTTGATCTTGAAAAAGATACGACGCAGGGCGGCGGTGTCAAAAATCTCGTTTGGGTGAAAGTTGGTCGAAAAGATCACCAGCGTGTCGAAAGGCACTTCGAATTTCTCACCGGACTGCAAGGCTAGAATATCGCGGGCTTCTTCCAGCGGAACAATCCATCGGTTGACAAGCTTTTGCGGCGGTTCGGCCTGACGTCCAAGGTCGTCGACGATAAAGATGCCGCCGGTCGATTTCAGCTGAAGCGGAGCCTGATACGTGCGAGCCGTCGGGTTGTAGACAAGGTCAAGCATGTCCAGCGACAACTCGCCCCCTGTGATCACCGATGGACGGTCGCACAGCATATAGCGGGTATCAAACCTGTTGGTCAGACGCAGCCCAGTGTTGTTGGCCGCACCTTCAGCGGCGGAATGGACAATCGGGTCATAGACTGTAATCACCTGTCCGGCATATTCGATGGCATGCGGGATATAGATCTTGTCGCCCATCGCGTCGCGGATGCCGTTCGAGATAGAGGATTTCCCGTTGCCCGGCGGGCCGTACATCAGAATGGATCGGCCTGCACCTACGGCGGGGCCAAGGTTGCTCAAAAGATCTTCCGGCAGGATAAGATGCCCCATGGCACCGGTCAGCTGATCTCTGGAGATGTGGATATTGCGGATGGATTGCCGTTTGACCTGTTCGGAATAAACGTCAAGCGGCACTGGCATCGGGCCATAATATTCCGATTGAGACAGCGCATCGAGCGCCCTGGCCTTGCCTGCGTCGGTCAGTTGATAGCCCATCTCGGAACCGCTATTCGCGTTCAGGGTTCCGGTGGCTTCCAGCAGCAATTGGCTGCGCGCATGGTCGATCAGCTCTTGCGTGATTGGCACGGGCAAGCACACAGATTTTGCAATATCCGTGGTGGTCGAGACGTTCTTGCGAAAGATCGTCTTGAGCATGATGTCACGCATCATCACCGCTTGCAGCTGCATGTCTTCCATGCGCTTGGGTGGTGGGGGTGCCATCACGGCGTTGGGTTGCATGTTCATTTTGTGCCCCGGTTCTGCTGTGCCAGATACAGTTGCGGGAAACCTGTCAGGTCATTGTGGCAACACAAGGGCTAGGGCGGGACGGGTTATTGGCAGTTCATTTGCCGAACCAGACCCCCAGACACAGATACAAGGCCAATGTGCCGCCCAGTGCCAAACCCATGGGAAATTTTGCATTTGTCCAGCTTTCCCAATGTGGGGCAGCGTTTTTCAGCGCGGTGTATTTGCCTATGCGGTGCGTGACAAAGGCCGCGAGAAGGTTGGCGGTAAACAGCGCCACCAAAAACTGCACATCGCCCAGTTGAATGAAGGGTGCCGCGGCGGCGGCGAATTTAGCGTCACCGGCCCCCATGACGCCGCTGGCATTCAGGGCAATTCCCGCCACAAGAACCACAATGACGTGTAGATATCGCCAAGCGTACACGTCAAGCGGCAGGGCAAAAAGGCCAACCACCGCAAAAACGACAAACAACAAGACAACCATCTGGTTTGGAATGCGCATGTCGCGCATGTCCGAAAACGCCACATACACGCAAATGGGAAGCGCGAATGGCAGGAAAAGCAACGCGGAATAGGCCGAGATATCCATCAGGACGCTCAGTTCACAACATTGGATTCAAGCGCTTTGAGACTTCGGGCTGCCGCCTCGAAATGTTGCGGATGCGTTTCGATCGCTTCCCGCATAAGGCCTTGCCCCGTGATGACATCGCCACGCTTTACAGCCGCCAAACCCATGGAGTGCAGCAATTCAGCACGCTCGGTCTGGGACATGGGAATGACCGGCAAGACGTAATTGCCCTGCGCGCCGCGTGCCAGAACCAGATTGTTCTTCGCTGTGAAAAGCGCGTTGTCGCTTTGGATGGCTTGGGTGAACAGGCGCTCTGCGCCTGAATAATCGCCGCGCGACAGCTTTGAGAACCCCCAGTTGTTCATCACAGAGGCGGGTGTCGTGGTCAGACCCACGGCCGTTTCGTAGAAACTGTCGGCCTTGTCCCATTGCTGATTGCTATCGGCAATCATCGCTTCAAGACGATAGCGTTTATATGTCTCATGAGTGGGCGGAATGGCGTTCAGAACGGTTTCTGCGCGATCCCATTCGTTGTTGCGGATCAGGACATCCGCAAGTTCAACGCGGTCGGTATTTGTGGCCTCTTCATGGGCCACGACACGGGCCCAGGCTGAAACGCCTTCGACATTCCGTTTGGCGCGCACAAGAGAAATCGCCAAACCGCGCATCAAATCAATGCGATCTGGATCTGCTTGATTGGCGCGTTGGAAATAGGATGCCGCTTCATTTGGGTCAGAGACCGTCAGCATGACATCATTGAGGTTTGTTCCATCAATGGCGTTAACGCCCTGAAACTCGCGATCAACGGCTTCTGTGTCGATACCTTTCTCACATCCGGAAAGGACAAACGCCCCTGTCACACACAGGGTCACGATAAAGGGATGGCGCATTTTTGCGTCCTTTTACTGCTCTGCCTCTTTACTGTGTCGGACGGACCAGAAAATCACTGCTGCCGCGCCGCACAAGCTTATATTTTTGTTCTTGATCTTCTTTATACTGCGAATTTTCCATTTTTGCGAGTGCCAAGCGAAGATTATCGCGAATTGCAACACTTTGGCCATTGTCGAGCGCAAAGGCGCGACGAAACACCTGCGCGGCCTCGGCGGTTTTATTGCGTTCAATCAGGACCACGCCCAGATTATTCCAGGCATCCGGCGTTTCGGGGTCATCCTTGACCGCCCGCCGTAACAGCTCTTCCGCCTGATTAAGCCGACCAAGCGCGAGGTTGACGGACCCCAAAGATGTGACAATTTCGGGCGTCAAACCCCGATCCGCCGCAGCAAGCCGGAACGAACTGAGGGCAAGATCGTATTCACCCGCCGCCATCAGCCGATGCCCCACAATCAAAGGATCGACAGCGGTGCCACGCGGATCAACACTGGGCGCGAACACCCTGTCGTCTGACGTGGAAAAGCCGCCTGATCCACAGGCGGCAAGTCCAAAACACGTGCACAGGGCCCAAAACCGGCCAAGTTTCATAGGATTACGGCCCTGCCATTTGTCCCAACTGCTGGATGCCCATCGCCGAAGGACCCACAAGGATGATCAACAGCGGTGGCACGGTGAACATCATAGTGCACAAAGTCATTTTGGTGGGCAACTTGTTTGCTTTTTCTTCCGCGCGCATGACCCGTTTGTCACGCATTTCTGCCGCGTACACCCGAAGCGCGTCGGAAATCGGTGTACCAAAGCTTTGACTTTGGTTCAGAACGGTCACAAAGGACATCACATCCTGCACACCACAGCGTTCGCCCATATCGTTCAGAACCGCGGTTTTGTCTTTGCCGGCCTTCATTTCATAGCTGACCAGCTCGAATTCCTCGGCAAGGCTTGGATACGACGCTCTAAGCTCTTTGCTAACGCGAACAATGGACTGGTCCATGGATTGCCCGGCTTCAACGCAGACGAGCATCATATCCAGACTATCAGGGAAACCGCCCTCGATCTCTTCCTGGCGGGTCTGAACCCGTTTCGTCACCCAGTATTTGGGGAACATATACCCGGCCGCACCTGGTCCAAGGGTATACATCAGGGTCTGCTGCGTTGTCGCTTCAGACGAATCCATGATCAGGGTGAAGTAAGCGACACCGAGGATCAGACCGCCGATGCCCAAGGCAAACTGCATGAAATAATAGTATTGCACCGCGTCTTTGCCGCGATACCCCGCCTGCAACAGCTTCATGCGAATATCACTCAATTCCTTTTCGTTCTGCGGCTCAAGGAATTGCGCGTATTTGTTCAGCTTGTCGTTTTTGCCTTTCTCCCGCAACACAGCGCGTGTTTCAGCATCCAGTTTGTTGCGGCCCGATGTGGTGTTCAACCGGTCCATCGGGTTGGAGTTGGAGACGAAAAACATCGGGATTGCCAAAAGCAATAGCAAGACGCCAAGGCCCGCCATCGCAATCATCGGTCCCGCAGGGCCGAGTTTATCGACGATTATTGCATTCAGGACTTCCATATCCGGACCTCAGACTTTGATATTTACAAGCATGCGCATGACAAAAAGGTTCACCGTCAAAAGCCCGCCGACCAGGAAACATGCCGGAATAAACCATGGATGATCCAGAACCTCGTCATAGTAGTTGGGGTCGTTGACCTGAATGACGACCAGAGCGACAAGAGGAAAGGCTGACAGGAATTTGCCGGACCATTGCGCTTCGGCAGTGATAGCCTTGACGCGGCGAAACAGGCGGAACCGGGCGCGGATCACTTTGGCAAGACCTTCAAGGATCTCAGCCAGGTTACCACCCGATTGTTGTTGGATCGAAACGGCAACCGCCAGAAAGCGCATGTCCTGCATATCCAGACGTTCTGCCATGGCTTTCAACGCTTCACCGATATCGCGCCCGTAGCTGGATTCATCAGCGATGATGCCGAATTCGGTGGCCAGCGGATCTTTGATTTCTTTCGACACAATCGAAATCGCCGACGAAAACGGATGGCCAACGCGCAAAGAGCGCACCATCAGTTCGACCGCATCCGGTAACTGTTCTTCGATCATCGCGATGCGTTTTTTGGCTTTGCCGTTCACCCACATGAACACACCACCCACACCCAGCGCGACCCCCATTAGCAAGCGCACGGCCAGCCCGGATTCGGTGCCAATGGTCAGGCCGACAAACGCCACAACGCTGACGCCGACCATAATCATAATGAGCTGTTTGGGCGTAAAGGCGATTGCGGCTTTCTGAGCCCGATCCGCCAGGATCGAATACAGCGGCAGGCCGCGCGATGACATATGCTGGTCCATCTCCTTGCGGAGTTTGGCCAGCACCTCTTCGCGCTTTGTGCCCCTATCGAGCATTTCAAGACGACGATTGACGCGTTTGTTAAGGCTGATCGACTTGCCGAACGCGACAAGGTAGACGCCTTCGACCAGCACCAGAACGGCAATGAAAATCAGGCCATAGACAATGGGTTCTGCACTAAGTGTCATGGTCAATAGTTCCCGTTGAATGGTTCATAAATGGAGGGCGGCAAATCATACCCCCACATCTTAAAGCGTTCGGAATAGTTGGACCGCACGCCAGTGGCCGTGAAATGTCCGATGATCTTGTTTTCTGGCGTCAGACCAACACGTTGAAAGCGGAAGATTTCCTGCATCGAGATGACTTCGCCTTCCATCCCGGTGATTTCCGTAATCGACGTCATCCGCCGTGAACCGTCCTGAAGACGGCTGGCCTGCACGATCAGGTTCACAGCCGACGAAATCTGCGATCGCATCGCTTTGAGCGGCATTTCAATACCGGCCATTGCGATCATGTTTTCCAGACGACTGACACCGTCTCGGGCGCTGTTGGCGTGAATGGTTGTCATCGATCCATCGTGGCCGGTGTTCATGGCCTGTAACATGTCGATTACTTCTTCGCCCCGGGTTTCCCCAACGATGATCCGGTCAGGGCGCATTCGCAGCGCGTTCTTCAGACAGTCGCGCGGACTGACAGCACCTTTGCCCTCCACATTTGGCGGGCGGCTTTCCATGCGTCCCACATGGGTCTGTTGCAGCTGAAGTTCCGCCGTGTCCTCGATGGTCAGGATACGTTCTGCGTCGTCGATGAACGACGACAGCGCGTTCAGCGTTGTTGTTTTGCCGGAACCGGTACCACCCGACACGATGATATTCAGACGTGTCGCAACCGCCGCTTGAAGGTAGACGGCCATTTCTTCGGTGAAGGCACCGAAGTTGACAAGATCGTCGATACTCAGCTTGTCGGTCTTGAACTTACGAATGGAAACCAGACTGCCATCCACCGCAATGGGCGGCACCATCGCGTTGAAACGCGATCCGTCCTGCAAGCGGGCGTCAACATAGGGGTTCGATTCATCCACACGACGACCCACCGCCGATACGATCTTGTCAATGATCCGCATCAGGTGTTTTTCGTCTTTGAAGGTAACGTCGCTCAGTTGCAGTTTACCTTCGCGCTCCACAAAGATCTGCTGCGGACCGTTGACAAGAATATCGCTGACAGTTTCGTCCTTCAGCAGCGTTTCAAGCGGGCCGAGCCCTTTGACCTCATCATAAAGCTCTTGGTTCAATGAGATCCGCTCTTCACGGTTCAGAACCATGCCTCTTTCCTGGAGGCTTTCGGACGTGATTGCGTTGATTTCTTCTTTCAGTTCGTTTTCGGTCGCCTGATCAAGCGCGGCGAGGTTCAGGTTGTCCAACAGCGCCCGGTGCAATTCGAGCTTTATCTCGCTCAACCGCTCTTTGCGCTTTTTCTCGCGATCCATGGGCTGCACGTCGCCTGGTTTTTTGGAGATGACGCGACGTTTGACTTTGCTGGGGTCAACCGAATCCGGCGGAGCAGAGGCGGCTGCCGCCTGTGCCTTGGCGGACACGGCCGCGATCGGCGCATCGCCGGTTTTTTTGTAGCGCGAAAACATATGTCTTTCCCCTAGGCGGCTTCGGCGTCGGATTGACCGACTTCAAACAAAGATTGTGCCAGCTTTGCAATTTCTTTGCGGAGCGGGTTTTTGGGTTGCTGCAGCCCCAGAGGTTGTCCGTGATCTCCGGCTTCGGCCACAGCCTTTCCGCCGTCCGGCATGTGAAGATCAACCGAGATATCAAGGCTTTCCTGCATCCGTTTCAGACGGCTCTTGCCTTGAAGATCTGTGAAACGCGGTGCGCGATTGAGCACAAAGCGGATTTTATCAAAGGGCAGATCTTCGGATTGAAGTGCTCTTTTCAAACGGAACGTGTTTTGTGCCGAACGCATATCAAGCTCGATCACGCCAAAATAGACCTGTGCTGCGTAAAGAACGGTCTCGGACCATTGAACAAGGCTTGGCGGCATGTCGACCACCACAAAATCAAAGTGACGTGCGGCAGTATCCAGCAATTTCTGAATTTCCGCCTGTCCCACAATGTCCAGCGGGGGCAGGTCAGCCGGCGAAGTGAACACCTGCAGCTTGTCCTCAAAGGTTTCCAAAGCCTGGGCAAAGCTATCGTCATCCATGGATTCCATGTCGGTCAACAGCTCAAGCACGGATTCGCGGCGCTGCACATCAAGATATGTGGACACCGCTCCGAACTGCAGGCCAAGATCGATAATGCACACTTTGGGCCCGGCGTCCTTGTCTTTGCCAACGGTTGCCAATTCCCACGCCAGGTTCGTGGCAAAGGTACTCGCCCCGCAGCCACCCGCCATGCCTTGTACGGCAATGATGACGCCGTCCCCATCATGTGAAAGCGTCACCGGAGATCCATCTGCGGAAGCCATCTGAGGAATGGGCGGTGCCCGCATACGGTCTATGGCGGCGGCCAATTCACCTTCGGGCAAAGGGTAGGGGACAAATTCGTCGGCCCCCTGACGCAACAGATGATGCAAAGCCGACGGGGTGACGTCATGTGCGATCAGGACAACCTTGATTTTTTGCGCTTTGGCGGCCTCGATAATCGCCGATAGATGATCAACATTCGCTTCATCTTCGGCGTCTATGGCCAAGGCTACAAATTCAAGTTGTTCGCCATCTGGCTGTGAAAAGAAATGCAGGGCTTCATCGAATCCCAGATCTCCCCAACCTTCGCCAAGCACGGCCTCCATGTCTTCGATCAGAAGATCAAACTCCTGAACATCCCGGCTTATTGTACACGCGACAAGCGGTGCCGGTTGCGGTGTGCTTGGTAGGATACTCGTCATTTGCCTCGTTTCCTCTCAACTTTCCAACATCAGTCATGTGCGTTCTGCACATCCCGGATATTGAACCCGACTCGGTCGGGTTGGACTGCTACGGTCCGAAAGTCGGTGAAAAACTTGGCAACATTGGGGCCGAAATACCGAAATTGTACGGTATTTCAGGCCGATGGAATGGCCCCTGATGGGGCCGCTTCCTTATTCTTCGGTGGCAAAGTCGCTGCCCTGGATGCCCGACAGGCGGGATCGGGGAACAGCACTGTTGATGTATTCGCGGTAAATGATCTCGGCGTATTTACCATCCATAACCGTTGGATGTGATCCCACGAATCCCGAAACCTCGGTCACGGTCCGGCGGTTTCGGCGCTCGCGACCTTCCGTGACGATCAGGGGCTGCGTTTCTCCAAATGACACGACCGCTTCAAGCCGCGACTTGTCGATGCCCTGGGATGCCAGGTAATTGACCACAGCATGCGCACGGTTCAGGCCAAGACGCTTGTTATAGGCTTCGCTGCCCACAGCATCGGTGTGGCCGTAGACCCGAAAGCGCACTTCGGGAAACTGGCGAATCCAATGGGCCTGTTCCCGCAAAGTGTCGCGCGCACCGGAATCCAGAACCGCACTGTTAAAGGCGAAATTGACAGTGGTCATGACCTCACTGGCAAATCTCTGAGACAAATCATAGGTATAGCGCATCTCGCCATTCATGATTTGCATGTTGTTCATGGTTGCGTTGCCGAAATTCCCGGGATCAACAAGCGCCCCAGCCTCGCGGCTGAATGCGCTGTAGACAGGGTCACTGCCAGCACAGGCGGCAAGCAGCGCCAAACCGGTAAGAGCAGCAGGGATACGGAGGTTTTTCTGAAGTGCCATCGCCTCAATCCATCACATAGCCATAAGAGCCGCTAAAGTCCTGTTTGGCAACTTCACCAACAGCACCGCGCAGTGGGCTGGTATCATTGGCAACCCGCCCAAACAGGAACAGATCGCTTTCGGTGGGGGGGCGCACACGGTCGGTCGGAAGCGCAAGCGCTTCACCGCGCGTGGGTGTGACCAGATGCGGGGTTATGATAATGACAAGCTCTGATTGTTCGCGTTGGTACTCCGCGCTGCGAAAGAGGGCACCCAGAACCGGAATGTCACCAAGCCATGGAACCTGGCCGTTCAGATCGCGGAAATCATCCTGCAACAAACCTGCAATGGCAAAGCTTTCGCCATCGCGCAGCTCCACCGTGGTCGACGTCTCGCGGCGTGTGAACCCGTCAATGCGGATCGCACCCAAATCAATACCGCTGTCGGGGTCAAGCGACGACACGGCCGCCTCCAGCTCCAGATTGATCAAATCCCCGTCGATAACCCGAGGAATAAAGTTCAACTCGACGCCGAACGGTTTGAATTCGACGGAAATTTGGTCGTCCTGCTGAGCCACCGGAACGGGGTACTCACCACCCGCCAAAAACTTGGCCTCTTGCCCGGACAGGGCCGTCAGGTTCGGTTCGGCAAGTGTGCGCACAACCCCTTTGGATTCCAGCGCTTCCAGCAAAATTCCAACTTCCAGCCCGCCAGAGGTAAAGCCGAATAGAATACCGCCCTCCGTTCCCGGTGACACGTCAACCGGCTGGCCCAAAGTGTTGTTGCCGTCGATCCAGGTTCCTGTTTCGCTTCCTAATCCAAGATCTCCGTCAAGGACTGTACCGCCCAGGCTAACCGAGGATTTCAAGGCTTTGGACACGGACCGCTGCATTTCAGCGAACCGGACTTTCAGCATAACCTGTTGCACACCGCCAACGCTCATCAGGTTGGAGACGCGTTCAGGCGCATAGCGCTGCGCCAGATCCAGGGCGCGTTGCATCCGTGCCGTGCTGGACACGGTGCCGGACAGGACAATGCCATCGTTGGCAGAGCGAACTTCGATCTTTTCGTCCGGAATAATCTGCCGCAAACGCTCTTTGAATTCGCTCAGGTCCGGTGCCACTCTCACATCTACGTTTGTGATCAGCTGCCCGTTGCCGTCAAGAATGGTCAACGTGGTCGTGCCGGGTGTTTTTCCCAGAACGTAAATTGTCCTCTCCGACAAGGAAGAGATGTCGGCAATTGACGGGTTTGCGATGCTAAGCTCCGCAAAGGGGACTTCGCTTTCAACAACCACGGCGCGGTTCATCGGGACGTTCAACGCGCTTTCGGTGTTTGTTCGGATGACGCGCACTGTTTCTGCTGCTGCAAAATGCGCGATTGGAGTGAGGGCAAGAACCGCACCCAGAAGGGCGGCCTTGAAGGGTCTGCTCGTATACATGTAACCTGCCTTTCGGAACACGCCTCAGAAGTGGGTCTTTTCGCCCGGTATTGACAGCAAAGTGCGTCAAGTCGTGTTTTATTGCAAGAATCAATGATTTCAGTGCATCCCTTCATGTGGATAAGGCGCAACAATGTGTTGCGCCTCTTCCGAAAGACAGCCGTTTGAGAGCGCGCCACATTAAGTGGCTGCGCGGTCAATTGGTACAAGGGATTGCGATTTCCATCACTTCACCACCCTTCCGAGTGCGAATTGTGCAGGATTGTTCAGCTTGTGGAATGGCGCGTTCTTCTGTTGCAGTGATCCCCAAAAGAGACAGTTGGTTGACCTCAACCGCGCCAGAAACCGTATCATCCTGACGTCCCAAGAGCGACAATGACAGACGGCCGGTTGATTGCGCCTGCGCCAAAGCCGCAACCTGCTGCGGGCTTGCCGCGACAGTGACGGTGCGGGCGATGGTGGCATTGTTGACGTCCACCTGAGATGTTTGGTCGATTGCAATCAGCTCGACACCGGTTTCAATCAGCTTGGTCACATCCCCATCTGGAACATTGGCGTCGATAACTTTGACACGACCTGTCCAGTAGACATCCACGCGGTCTCCCGGGCGCAAAAAGCCCGAAACGCCCGATGCCACATCGACCTTAATCGCAAACGCCCGCTGTCCACGCTTCAAACGGGACGTCAGACCGGCATCGCCACCCGGCTCACTGACTTTCACGCCCATAAACGCCTCGTTCAGTTCGATCCGCCGCAGGGCAACACGGGCCTTTTCGCCCTCTGATATGATTGGCTTTTCTTCGTCAAAGAAATCTTCCGGCAATGTCCCTTTTGGCCAATGCGCCAGTTTGACATCCTCTGGCGTGATCTGTTCACCGTATTCAATCGCTCGGGTCGCGACGAAAATCTTTTGTGTCGGCACCGATTCGATCGCGCGATCACGCTCTTGTTTCAGGGCGTTTTCGTAGGCTCCGATATAGTTCTGCGCCATATAAACGGCGAAGCCGGCCAGCGCCAAACCTGCCAAGAGGACCAGGCCAAAGACGATACGCATATTGTCTCCTTTCAAATCCCAAATGCAGACAAACCTGCTTAGGGAGCAAATTGTTTCCAAACACGTATCGAGGGATTGTGGCGTCGCCTTGGATCAATTGTGTCCGAAGAAAGAAATTGACCGTTTCAAATAAAAAAAGGGCACCACACATGGTACCCTCTTGAGACGGATCGACGTATCCCACCCTCGAAAAGGGAGCGCGAGAGCGCACCCTAATCTTAGCAAAGAGCCATTTTAGCTTCCGAAGCCGTCGTTCTGGCCTGTTACGGCACCGCCAGCGGCACCAATCAAACCAAGCGAACTGTCTTCAATTGTGGACCAGGCAGCAACGGCCAATCCAACAACTGCAGCAGTCAGAACAACCCAGTCAACTGTGACTGCGCCGTCTTCGTCCTTGCGAAACGTATTTAAAAAACTTGTCACGCTATACTCCTTCGTGCTCGGCAGCTGGGAAAGATGCAATCTCTGCATCTTTCCCGAGGGATATCGCTATCCAGTAGAGTTGCGGGACGCTGACACCGTAAAACAGGGAAGTGACAATCGTTTTAGAAATCGTGTGAACGTCTTCTTTACGAAGTGCCATTGCCACCAAGGCAGCAATGGCGGTGCCAACAACCACGGTTGTCAGACAAACCCATTTAACTCTTACGGAGCGCCGAAGCCGTCGTTCTGGCCTGTAACCGCGCCACCGGCCGCGCCGATCAGGCCGGTGCTGCTGTCTTCAATCGCTGTGTAGGCAGCAACTGCAAGGCCAACAACCGCAGCTGTCAGAACAACCCAGTCAACTGTTACGGCGCCGTTTTCGTCTTTGCGGAAGTTTTTGATGAACTTGATCATGGTAGTCTCCATTCGTCCTAATTTTGCTCACGTTAACCAAACCCGGAACTTTGTGTTGAGCGCTCTCTCTTTCGCTCCATTCCGTCTTGGATGGGTAGTTATAGCTGTCACATTGGGGCAGCAGTTTGACGCGATTGGTCCGATTTTGCAGCCTAGTGAAAAACTGACGGATAAATCGTTAAGCCATTGATTTAGAATGATAATAAAATAGTAAATACGTTAATTTTTCTCTAAATGGTGTACTCCGGCTGTTGGCGCGGAATTCCATTGGAGCCGAATTAGAAACGAAATGGTGTTGAGCATCAGATTGTGCGATACTCATACAAAGCGGGTATCGAGCAGGAACCTGAAAATGAATCGTTTTTTGATCACGGCCGTCTGCGCCTTGGCATTTTCCGTGTCCGACATTCAGGCCGAACCGGCACCGTTCCCGGAATTTTCGGCAAAACGCGTCAAGCCGCCAAGTTCCGGAACCAAGAAACGCATCACCGTTCAGATTGCGCCGCAGGCACCTGTGACCCCGTCTGTGCCTGTAACACCGGCTGCCCAGCCACGGGCCGGGGGTGGGGATGTGTTGTCCTGGTTCTGGAATGACATATCACCCTCGCTGGATGCTCAGGCCCCGGGGCGTCTTGATCCGGCCCTTGTGCGGCTCTCCAATCCGCCGTCAGGGCAAGGCGTCGCAGCCCCCCGTTTGCAAGACCTGCAAAACATCGCCGAACGGTATGGGCGGGACATCTTGATGAACACAGTGGGAACGCGGGTCTCTCCTGCGCTGGCTCTCGCGGTAATATCTGTCGAATCTGCGGGCCGCAGCGATGCCGAAAGCGCGGTTGGCGCGCAGGGGCTGATGCAGCTGATGCCCGCCACTGCAGAACGGTTCGGGGTCGATGATCGTTTGTCGGCGGCTCAAAACATCAAGGGGGGCGTGGCGTTTCTTGATTTCCTGATGGAGAAATTCGACAACGATGTCATCCTCGTGCTTGCCGGTTACAACGCTGGCGAAAATGCGGTGCTGCGCAACAAAGGTGTGCCGGACTATGCTGAGACGCGGTCTTACATTCCGAAAGTGCTGCAAGCCTTCCAGACGGCGAAAGGCTTGTGCCTGACGCCGCCGCAACTGGTCACGGATGGCTGCGTCTTTCGGGTGGCCTCACGGTAGAACAGCACCGGGGTTCATGATGCCCTTGGGATCAAGCGCATCCTTGATCGCCCGCATCGCAGCAAGTTTGACAGGATCGCCATAGCGCGCCAGATCCGCTTTCTTAAGTCGACCGATACCATGTTCGGCACTGATCGAGCCGTCCAGCGCATGGGTGATGTCGTGCACCGCGCGCTTGATCTGGTCGCGTTCCTTTAGATAGTCGTTCCGCGTCCGCCCCGGCGGCGGAAAGACATTGAAGTGCAGATTGCCGTCACCGACATGACCAAAACAATTGGTCCGGAATTCACCGATCTGTCCAATGGCCTGTTCAACCTGCGCGATGAAATTCGGCAATTCCCCAAGCGGCACCGACACGTCATGGCTGGACACCGATCCAATGCGTCGGTTTGCTTCTGGGATATGTTCGCGCACCGACCAGAATTCTTGTCGCTGCGCCTCGGACTGGGCAATGATCGCGTCATATGCGATGCCGTCTGCCTCGGCGGACATAAAAAGCTCTTCCAACGCAGCCAGTGGATCAATCCCGCGGGGCAGGCCAATATCAATCAAAACCATCCATTCCGGCGGCGCACCGGGAAAGGGCTGGCGGATATCGGGTAAGGTTTCGGTCAGAAAATCCAAACCGGTCCTGTGGATCAATTCAAAGCCACTGATGGATTCACCAAGTTGGGCGCGCGCCAAAGACAGCAGACCAAGTGCTGCATCCGCATCGCGGATGGCAAAAAACGCAGTTCCATGCGCCGCCGGGCGGGGAAACAGCTTGAGCGACGCGGCGGTGATAATCCCCAATGTGCCTTCGGACCCGATCAACAAGTCGCGCAAATCATATCCGGAATTGTCTTTGTGCAGTCGTTTAAGCCCATGCCAGATCGACCCATCCGGCATCACAGCCTCCAGACCAAGACACAGTCCGCGCGCATTGCCGTATCGCAACACATTCACACCACCGGCATTCGTACTTAACAAACCGCCGATCCGGGCAGATCCTTCTGACGCCAATGACAAAGGAAACAACCGATCCGCGTCCGCCGCCGCAGACTGGATATTGGCAAGGATCACGCCAGCATCGGCGACCAGCACATTCTCCTGCGGATAAATGGCCCTGATCCGGGTCATGCGCTCCAGTGACAGGATCAACGGGGTGTTGGTGTCGCTGGCGGGGGCGATCTGCCCGCCCACCAAACCTGTACCACCGCCATATGGCACGATCCCGATCCCACCCTCTGCGCAGGCTTTGACCAGATCGGCAACCTCTTGGGTGCTGCGCGGACGGGCGACAAAACCCTCCGCGCCCTGCCACCTGCCGCGAGGCTCATCAAGATAAGATTGCTCCGCCGGGGTAAACATATCCGCAGCGAAATGCTGGGACAATGTCTCGATAAATGTCCGGTCTGCCGAATCGCGGGGCATAGATGGTCTCCAAATTAGGGGTCTGACGCGTCGCGCAGTCTTTCAGGTCTCAAGACCACCACCGTAGGGCGCGATGGCAGGTCACGCAACGACACTTCGAGAAAAGGACTGTCACGGCGATCAATCACAAAACTCTCCTGCACCTCTTCGAGAAAGGCGTTCAGGGCGAAATCGGAAAACCAGTGCATCGGAACCACAATGCTGGATTTCAACCGATCGACAATCCGAACCATCATTTCCCGGGGCAGGGTATATCCGCCATCGACCGGCACCATGACAATATCCAACCGGCCTATCGCCGCGTATTGCTGTTCGTTCGGTTCATGATGCAGATGCCCCAGATGGCCGATGCACAGGCCCTCAACCTCGAAGATGAAAATCGAATTGCCATTCTCTTCGATACCACCCTGGCGCGACCGGATGTCTGTCGAAACATTGCGCACCAACATTTCACCAAGGTCCAGATGATGGTCAATGCCCTCTCCGAACGGGCCCCAACCCCGCAGCACGTGGTCAATGCCGGGGTCTGGATAAGCCGTCCAGTGGGTTTCATGCGCATGGTTCATGGTGACCACGTCAGGTATCATCTCGGTCATTCCCAGAAACCCGGTAAAATCGGTGGCCACGTTAAGCCCGCCCGGCGTTTGCAAAAGGAATGTCGCGTGCCCAACATAATGCAGCCGGACGCTGAAGTCAGGCACGGGCTGCGTCCACGATGCTTTTTGCACAAAGGCGGCACCGGGCGTGGCATCCGCAATCGCCAGACAGTGACTTGGCCGCCGATTGTCCTGTGCGGCAACAGCCGTTGCCATGACTGCCATGATGACAGCAAGTCCGAAACGTTTCAGAAACATGATCAGCCCTCCTGCTGGAAAGCTAGCATTGTTCTGGATCGGGTCTAGGAAAACCCGCCTCACACGGGATGTTCAATCACGTCTGCACAGCCGGATCGCAAAGCGGGGCCTAGCCGACATCCGTGCGGCCGCGCCGGTCCATCCGAAGCTGCGCATACAAAACATGCGTGCGCCAGCGCCCGTCGATTTGCAGATAGCTTTGCGCCACACCTTCATATTTGAAACCCGATTTTTCCAGCAAACCACGCGACGCCTGATTTTCGGGCAAGCACGCCGCTTCGATCCGGCTCAGATCTAGCCGATCAAAGGCATAGTGGACCACCGCCTCAATCGCCTCGCGCATATATCCCTGGCGCGCAAACGGGGCACCAACCCAATATCCCAACGTGCCGGCCTGTGCAGGACCGCGCCGGATATTGTCCAGTGTGATTGCCCCCATGAGCATATTGTCCTCGCGGCGCAGCAGGAACAACGGAACGGCGGTGCCACTGGTGATCGCGCGATTGGCCCAATACACCCGATTGGTAAACGCCCGCCGGGTCAGGTGGTCTTCGGCCCAGCTGGGTTCCCATTTGGCCAGAAATGCCTCGCTGTCCAGCCGCAACGCGCTCCAGGGATTGAAATCGCTGTGCATCGGTGGGCGCAAGACCATCCGCTCGGTGTCGAGCCGAAGTTTACGCCGCAATCCAAGCATCAGGCCACGCGACGTAGATGCAGCGCGTCAAGATCAGGTGCCTCCGCAACCGGACCATACAGCGCCAGCGCCGCCGGGGCCTCGCGCACCAGCTGCTCTGCAAAATCACGCACATCGCCGGTGGTGACACTGTCGATCCGGGACACCGTATCCTCTAGCGGCGGAACCTCGCCCCAGATCTGGATCATGCGCGCCAGACGTTCACAGCGCGATGACGGGCTTTCGAGCCCCATTAACAATCCGGCTTTCATCTGCGCCCGCGCGCGCGCCACCTCGGCAGGTGACATATCTTCGGCTGCGCGTTTCATTTCATCAATGGTCAAATGCGTAAGATCGTGGATTTCATCGCCGCTTGTGCCCGCATAGATCGTTGTCATACCGGTGTCGGAATAGGCACCGGTCTGGGCAAAGATCGTATAACACAACCCGCGCTTTTCCCGGATCTCCTGAAACAGGCGGCTTGACATACCGCCTCCCAGCGCGACGGAATACACTTGCGCCACATAGAAATTCGGATCGCGATAGCCGGGCGATTCAAACGCCAGCGCAATATGCGCCTGTTCCAGATCCTTGACCTGACGGCTTTCACCCCCCTGAAACTGTGCCGTGTCCGCGACAAGCGACGGCCGCGCCTCCATATTGCCGAACAGCGCTTCGGCCTGGGCGACAACCGTGTCGTGATCAATTGCCCCAGCGGCGGACAGGATCATCTGATCCGGGCCATAATGTTCGGTGACAAAGGTGCGCAAATCCCCCTCGGCAAAGCCCGACACGCGGTCGGTTTCGCCCAGAATGGTCCGGCCCAGGGCTTGATCGGGATAGGCGCGCTCTTGCAGCCAGTCAAAGATCACATCGTCGGGGGTGTCCAGAGCCTGACCGATCTCTTGCAGGATCACGTGACGCTCGATCTCGATCTCTTTGGGATCAAACACCGGATTGCGCAGGATGTCCGCAATCACATCCAGCGCCAGCCCGGTGTCATTGCGCAACACGCGGGCATAATAGGCCGTCACTTCCCGTGAGGTATAGGCATTGATATACCCGCCCACATCCTCGATCGCCTCGGCAATTTGCAACGCGCTGCGCGTCTCGGTGCCCTTGAACGCCATATGCTCAAGGAAATGCGCAATGCCGTTCTGTTCGGGCCGTTCGTGCCGCCCGCCGGCGGTGACCCAGATGCCGATAGCCGCACTTTCGAGACCGGGCATATGCTCGGTCACGATGCGGAAGCCGTTAGAAAGTGTGGCGGTCTGGACGGTCAAGAGGAGATCCGATCTTTGATAAGGGTTTCAAGTTGGCCAAGGTCGTTCTTCACCCGCGTGACACGCTCATCACGCTCAAACAGGTCCGCCATCCGCTCGGGCAGGGGCGCGCGAATGCCGCTGGCCTTTTCCACGGCATCCGGGAATTTGGCGGGATGCGCGGTGGCAAGCGTGATCATCGGCACGTTCGGGTCCTTCAACTCTTCCGCGACCTGCACACCGATGGCCGAATGTGGGCACAGCAACTCGCCCATATGCCTGTTGGCATGGGCGATCATCGCCAGCGTTTCATCCTCGGACACGCGCCCGCTGTCGTAATGCTCGCGCAGCACCTGCATCGCGCCCTGGCTGACATGGAACCCGCCCGCCTTGAGCTCGTCCATCAGCTGCGCCACCGCATTGCCATCGCGGTCATAGGCATCGAACAACGCGCGCTCAAAATTCGACGATACCTGAATGTCCATCGACGGGCTGATCGACGGCGTGACGCTGTCGGTGACATAGCCGCCCGTGCTCAGGCAGCGGTGCAGGATGTCGTTCTGGTTCGTGGCCACGACAAGCCGGTCAATCGGCAGGCCCATACGCTTGGCAATGTAGCCTGCGAAGATATCGCCGAAATTGCCAGTGGGCACGGTGAAGCTCACTTTACGATCCGGTGCACCCAGCGACACAGCGGAAGAGAAATAGTAGACCACCTGCGCCAGAACACGGCCCCAGTTGATCGAGTTGACCCCGGCCAGCTTCACGCCATCGCGGAAGTCGAAATCGTTGAACATATCCTTGAGCCGCGCCTGACAGTCGTCAAAATCGCCCTCAAGCGCCAGCGCATGCACGTTGGATTCTATCGGTGTCGTCATCTGCCGCCGCTGCACCTCGGACACGCGGCCATGCGGGTAGAGGATGAACACATCCACCGCATCCAGCCCCCGAAACGCCTCGATCGCCGCCGATCCAGTATCGCCCGACGTCGCGCCCACGATGGTTACATGTTTGCCAGACCGCGATAGCGCCTCCTGAAACATCTGCCCGATCAACTGCATCGCAAAGTCTTTGAACGCCAGCGTCGGGCCGTGGAACAACTCCAACAGAAAATGCCCCGATCCCAGCTGCACCAAGGGCGCGCGGGCGTCGTGGCCGAACGTGGCATAGGCCTTGGCGATCAGGTCTGCGAACACCTCGTCGGTAAACGCATCCCCCACGAAGGGCCGCATCACGCGGAAGGCCACTTCCTCATACGGCAGACCGTGCATGGCGCGAATGTCGTCTGTCGAAAGCGTCGGGATCGTCTCGGGCACATAGAGGCCCCCATCGCGGGCGAGGCCCGACAGCATCGTGTCTTCAAATCCAAGCGCCGGGGCTTTGCCGCGGGTCGAGATATACTGCATCAGGCCGTGCCTTCCTTGCCTTTGCGTTGTCGCCAGATAAGGGCGACCGTCATCGCCAGCCACACAACGGCCAGCGAATACCAGGTGATTGCGTATTGCAGGTGATCGTTCGGAATGCCGCTGGTGTCCACCGGCAGGGGCGTCACACCGGGATCAGGTGGCGACATGTTGCGAGCAATCACCAAAAGAGGCTCGGTGTTCAGCGCGTCGGCCATCACGTCAATGTCGCGCGCGAACCAGGTGTTTCCAGCGATGTCGTTCTCGGGTGTTGAACTGTTGCGGTCATCCGGCCAATGCAGATTGCCCTGCACTTCAACCGTTTCGTCCACGCGTGACCTGTCCGCATTGCGCTGATCCACCGGGATGAACCCGCGATCCAGCAGCACCCGCCGCCCGTCATTCAAGGTATAGGGCGAAATCACCCGATACCCCGCACCCACGCGCTTTTGAGACACCAGCACCAAAAGCTCTTCCCGGCCAATGGTGCCGATCAGCGCCACGGGCTGATAGCGGTCGCGTTCGGGCAGCACCGCAGTCACAGGCGGAATGTCCTGAAACGGCCCGTCAATGCGCGCCTCGATCTCATTCAGAATCCCCTCTTTCCACGCAAGCCGCTGCATTTGCCAGGTTCCCAGCCACAGCAGGAGTGCAGTGCCGACCAGTCCAAACAGCAAAGGGGCAATGTATCGGGACACGACAGGCTCCGTGACGTGAAAAAGGCGCGCCTTACCAGCGCGCCTTGCTTTATCCTTTGTCGTCGTTCGGGTTCAACCCAGGATTCGACCAAACGCGGCGGTCAGGCACCCCAGACGTAGATGGAGGCAAACAGGAACAACCAGACGACGTCCACGAAATGCCAGTACCAGGCAGCCGCCTCGAATCCGATATGCTTGTCCTGGGTAAAGTGCCCGCGACGCAGGCGCAGGTAGCACACAAACAAAAAGATCGTGCCGATGATCACATGCGCGCCATGAAACCCGGTCGCCATAAAGAAGTTGGCCCCGTAGATATTGCCGGCAAAGCCAAAGCCCGCATGCGTGTATTCATAGGCCTGAAGCCCGGTAAAGATCACACCCAAAGCCACGGCAATGACCAAACCCCACTTCATGTCTTCGCGGTTGTCTTCATGCACCAGCGCGTGGTGCGCCCATGTGGCAGCCGCACCCGAGCACAGCAGAATCAGCGTGTTGATCAAGGGCAGGTGCCACGGATCGAAGGTCTCGATCCCGGCGGGGGGCCACGGGCCGTCAATCGCAGGGCTCATCCCGCCCGGATCAATCGGGTACAGCGCGTGTTTGAAAAAGCTCCAGAACCACGCAGCAAAGAACATCACTTCGGACATGATGAACAGGATAAAGCCGTATTTCAGACCGATCCGCACCACCGGCGTGTGATCGCCCACCTGGCTTTCGGCGACAACATCCGCCCACCAGCCGAACATGACGTAAAGAACGCCCACAAGGCCGATAAGGAACATCCAGGGCCCGCTTCCGTGCATCCACAGAACCGCCCCGAAGAGCATCACAAACCCCGCAACTGCGCCAAGAAATGGCCAGATAGAGGGGTTCAGAATGTGATAATCATGATCTTTTGCGTGCGCCATGTGTTGTTGTCCCTCGTGGCTAGGCGTTAGTTCAAAGAACCGCTGTCAGATGCGTTGATGTCAAGCATGGCCTGCATGTCTTCAGACATCTCGATCTCGTGGAACGTATAAGACAGGGTGATGTGTTTCGCGTGTTTTGCGTCCGAGTCGTTGATGATGTCGGGATCTACGAAAAAGCTGACGGGCATTTCCACCCGCTCTCCCGGCATCAAGATCTGCTCTTCAAAACAAAAACAGGCGATTTTCGAGAAATAAAGTCCCGCGCCAAACGGGGCCACATTGTAGCTGGCTGTTCCGGCGATGGGGCGATCGGTGGGGTTATAGGCCTCGTAAAACGCCAGCCCTTCTTCCCCAAGACGCAGCTCGACCTCAAGCTGCATGGGCTCGAATTCCCACGGCATGCCGCGTTCAAGCGATGCGTCGAACCGCACTTTGATGGTGCGATCCAGAATCTCGGTGCTGCCCGCCTCGGCGACATTGGTCGCACCGCCATAGCCCGTCACGCGGCAGAACCAATCGTATAAAGGCACCGACGCCCAGGCCATCGCGCCCATGAACAGAACCACTCCAAATCCTTGAAGGGCCGTCTTGGTCTTTGGATCAAGTGTCTTCATTGTGTCACCGTTTGCGTTGCTGCAGGTTCATAATCGCCGCGCGTCACTTTCACGACGGTCAGGCCAAAAACGATCGCAATCACGCCCACCAGGACCAGACCAACGCCCACATTGCGGCTATAGCGGCGTTCGTGCAGTTCGTGTTGTTTAGACAGGCTCATGCCCACACCCCGACCTTATCCAATCCGGCTTCGATCAGGATCGCGCCAAAATGCGCAAACAGGTAGAGCAGGGACAGTTTGAAGAACTTGCGTTCGGCAAGGAAATTGTCAGCCTCCGACATCTCCTCGTCGCGCTTCCAGATCTGCACGGCCCCGCGCAGGAACAGGACGTTCAGAACAACCGCAATCGCCAGATAAACAGGCCCGCCAATCGAGGTGAACCCGGCCGCAATCGCCAGAATCGCCAGCAAGACGGTATAGACCAGAATGTGAATGCGGGTGGAGCGACGGCCATGTGTGACCGTCAGCATCGGAACATCCGCGTTGTCGTAATCCTTGCGCATGAACAGTGCCAGCGCCCAGAAATGAGGCGGCGTCCACATGAAGGTCAGGCAGAACATCAGCACCGATTCAACGCTGATCCCGCCGGTTGCAACCGCCCAGCCGATCATCGGAGGGAACGCGCCTGCCGCGCCACCGATCACGATGTTTTGCGGTGTCCAGCGCTTGAGCCACATCGTGTAGATCACGACGTAAAAGAAAATAGTAAAGGCCAGCAGCCCTGCAGCCACCCAGTTTGACGCCAGCCCAAGGAACACAACCGAAAACGCCGATAGTGCGATCCCGATGGCAAAGGCCTCATCCCCGGTCACCTTGCCCGCAGGGATCGGGCGGCGCTGGGTGCGCTTCATCACAGCGTCGATATCCGCATCCCACCACATGTTCAGCGCACCTGACGCACCGCCGCCGATGGCGATGAATAAAATGGCACAAAACCCGATGAACGGATGAACCGGGGCCGGTGCCGCCAGCAATCCGACAAAGGCGGTAAACACAACCAAGGTCATCACGCGTGGTTTCAGCAGCGCGTAGTAATCGCTGAACTGCGCTTCGGTGTCCTGGCTGCGCGCTTGGGTGTTGATGCTGGTATCGGTCACGTGTGTCTCAACAAGATAAGGGCAGGGTGGGTCGTGCGACCCTCGATGCGCGCAAGTGGGTTTGCGCGCATCGCGTTTGGTTTAGTTGGTCAAAACGGTGCGAACATCCACATATCCGCCTGCCTCTTTCGAGACAGCAAGCCAGGCGTCATAGGCTTCTTGGCTGACCACTTTTACGGTGATCGGCATATAGGCATGCGCAATGCCGCACAGTTCCGAACACTGGCCGAAATAGATGCCTTCCTTGTCCGCATTGAACCACAGCTCGGCCAGGCGGCCGGGAACCGCGTCCTGTTTCACGCCAAAGGCTGGGATCGTCCAGGAATGGATCACATCCGCGCCGGTCACCTGCATCACAACGGTCTTGCCGACCGGTACGATCACAGATGTGTCAGTCGCCAGAAGAAAGTCCTCTTTCTCGAACCCGGCTTCGATCAACTGCGCTTCGACTTCGGGCGTCATGCGGTTGTCCCCGCCGGTGAACGGCGATCCGATCATGTAGGAATCATACTCCAGATCTTCGCCGACATATTCATAGCCCCAATACCACTGATACCCGGTGACTTTGATCGTCAGATCGCCCTCCGGGATCTCTTGCTGCTTGAACAGCACCGGCAGCGAAAACGCTCCGATAAAGACCAGAACCAGAATCGGACCAATCGTCCACGCGATCTCGACCGGAGTGTTGTGGGTAAAGGTCGAGGGGTTCGGGTTGGATTTGCGGTTGTAGCGTACAACGCAATACGCCAGCAATCCGGTCACCAGCAGGACAATAACCGTGATGATCACAAGGATCACACCGTCAAGCCACTGAAGGTCTCGTGCGAGGTCGGTTGCGGCCGGTTGAAAGCCGATACCTGAATCGACCGGACGGCCGATGGTTTCCAATGTCTGCTGCGCAAAGGCGGGTGCGGCGCCCAAAGCGGCAGTCAAGCCCAGGAGCAATGATTTGAGTTGCATGTCTTACCCTGATCGGTTGCGAATATTATAGAGTTTCGGAATCCGACGGCGTCATGTCATCACACGTCCGGAGGCCCGTTGTCTTGGCGATGTTTAAAACCATATTCTGTTCATCAGGAAAAGAAGCTTGCTTGCGGCAAAACCGCACTTTCTTTGATCTAGATCAAATTTGTTCCCCGGAGGTTCCATGACCGAGTCGTCTTTCCAACCGTTTGAAACCCATATTGATCGGGACAAGGCCTTGTCGCTGCTGAAAGAGGCGGTCGCCGGAGCCGAAGACGGCGAATTGTTTCTGGAGCGCCGCAGGTCCGAAGTGCTGATGTTCGATGACGGGCGGGTCAAAACCGCCAGCTATGATGCGTCCGAAGGGTTTGGCCTCCGAGCCGTGCGCGGCGAGGTTGCGGGATACGCCCATTCGACCGACATCTCGGAGGCCGCTATCAAACGCGCGACACAAACCGCCAGGCTGGCCGTCGGAGAGGGCGGTGGCACATTGGCGGATAAACCGTCAGGCACCAACACCAAGCTGTATACCGATGCCGATCCGATCGCCGGGCACAGTTTCCCCGTCAAGGTCGACACCCTGCGCGAGATCGATGCCTTTGCCCGTGATCTTGATCCGCGCGTCGTGCAGGTCAGCGCAACAATCGCCGCGTCCTTGCAAGAAGTGGCCATTCTGCGCCCCGAAGGCACGCTTGTTTCTGACACCCGCCCGATGACGCGCGTCAATGTCAGCGTCATTGTCGAACAGAACGGTCGCCGCGAATCAGGAACCGCAGGCGGCGGCGGGCGTGTGATGCTCGACGGTTTGCTGGAGCCTGCCGGTTGGCAGGACAAGGCCCGCGAGGCGCTGCGCATTGCCTTGGTGAACCTTGATGCGGTGCCCGCGCCGGCCGGAGTGATGGACATCGTGCTTGGGCCGGGATGGCCGGGTATTTTGCTGCACGAAGCGGTAGGGCACGGTCTGGAAGGGGATTTCAACCGCAAGGGCAGTTCGGCCTTTGCCGGTTTGATGGGCCAGCAGGTGGCGTCCAAAGGCGTCACGGTTCTGGATGACGGCACGCTCCCGGATCGACGCGGCTCCATCAGTGTCGATGACGAAGGCACACCATCCGGCAAGAATGTTCTGATCGAAGACGGCAAGCTGGTGGGCTTTATGCAGGACCGCCAGAACGCGCGCCTCATGGGGGTCGATCCGACCGGCAATGGCCGTCGCGAAAGCTATGCCCATATTCCGATGCCGCGTATGACCAACACCTATATGCTGGGCGGTGACGCCGACCCGCAAGAGATCGTGGCCGATCTGAAAGACGGGATCTGGGCCGTCGGATTTGGCGGCGGGCAGGTCGATATCACCAACGGAAAGTTCGTGTTTTCATGTACCGAAGCCTACCGCGTCAAAGACGGCAAGGTCGGCGCGCCGGTCAAAGGGGCCACCCTGATCGGGGATGGGGCAACCGCGCTCAATCAGATCCGCGCGCTGGGCAACGACATGGCACTTGATCCGGGCATGGGCAATTGCGGCAAACAGGGCCAATGGGTGCCGGTTGGCGTGGGCCAGCCCACTGTCATGATCGGCGGACTGACCGTTGGCGGCGCTCAGGCATAAAGATTCACTATGAAAACAACATGCTATGTCGCGAGCGTGGTTTTTGTAGAATTTCTAGGGCTGTGATTTACGGCTGATTAACCAATGGTTGGCTATTCCTGGTCTTGCAAGAAGACGGGGACAGCAACCATTGGAACACAACTCTTCCACTCACCCCCTAATCCCACCCACCACGGAAGACCAAAAGGTCGCCTGGCTCCGTCTCTTGCGCTCCCGCCGTGTCGGCGTGAGCACGTTTTACAGGCTCATGGGCGATTACGGTTGCGCCGAAACCGCGCTTGAGCATCTTCCCGAAATTGCCAGGGCCGCCGGTGTTTCAACCTATGAACCCTGCCCGGACGCGGTTGTTCAGGCGGAGATGAAATCCGCACGCGATGTCGGCGCAAGCCTGCTCTGTCGTGGCGATGCCCACTATCCCAAAGCGCTTGCCGATCTGGATGATGCGCCGCCGATGCTCTGGTCGATGGGCACGCCGGACGTTTTTGAAAAACCGATGATCGCTCTGGTCGGCGCGCGAAACGCGTCGTCTCTTGGCACCCGGATGGCGCGCGCGCTGGCCGGTCAATTGGCCGATGCCGGATATGTCATTGTCTCGGGGCTGGCGCGGGGTGTGGACACTGCAGCCCATATTTCCGCGCTCGACACCGGAACCGTGGCGGTTCTGGGGGGCGGGGTCGATGTGTTATACCCGGCGGAAAATGCCAAACTGGCACAAGATATCGTTGCACAGGGCGGGATTCGCCTCAGCGAACAACCTATGGGCTTACAGCCACAAGCGCGTCACTTTCCCGCGCGCAACCGCATCATTTCCGGCATTGCACAGGCCGTTGTGGTGGTTGAAGCCGCCCCAAAATCGGGCTCGCTCATCACCGCGCGCACCGCGCTGGATCAGGGGCGTGATGTGATGGCGGTGCCGGGGCATCCCTTTGACGCGCGCGCTGGCGGCTGCAATATGCTTTTACGCGACGGTGCCCGTCTGGTGCGCAATGCCGACGACATTATCGAAGCGTTAAAACCGCTTGTTGCGCCGATTCCGGAACAGCCCGCACAACCGCCGAAACCAAAGCACACGCTGGCAGAAGCGGCGCGCCTGCATCAAAAGATCCTCGATCAACTCGGGCCCTCTCCGGTTGGGGAGGATCAGCTGATCCGCGATCTGGGTGCGACATCCCGCGCGGTGTCGCCTGCGCTGACCGACCTGGAATTGGATGGGCGGGTTCACCGTCACCCGGGTGGGCTCATTTCACGGGTCAGCTAAGTGCGAACTGCTTGTAAATACGTCAATTTTCGCAAGACATAGCGCCCCGGTGCACCGCGAAACATCACGCCTGAACGCGGCTCGGCTCACGTCAGCACCGACAAGCCACCCCGGGCCACCCGATTGACAATTCACGCTTGCACACCACATCTTGCGCCGCCATATGCGGTCCACCCGGGCCGCTTCCGGGTTGTTTGGAAAGGTCAGCGTCATGCCTGTAGTTGTTGTCGAATCACCCGCCAAAGCCAAAACGATCAACAAGTATCTGGGCTCTGATTATACTGTGCTGGCGTCTTACGGGCACGTGCGCGACCTGCCGCCAAAGGACGGATCGGTCGATACCGAGAACGATTTCGACATGAAATGGGAAATTGCCAATGACTCCCGCAAACATGTCGCCGCCATCGCCGAGGCGCTGAAATCCGATGACGCCCTGATCCTCGCCACCGACCCCGACCGCGAAGGCGAAGCGATCTCATGGCATCTGAAAGAAGCCCTGACCAAGCGGCGCTCGATCAAGAAATCGACCGATGTCAAAAGGGTCACGTTCAACGCAATCACCAAAGCCGCCGTGACCGAAGCCATGGCCAATCCGCGCGACATTGATGTTCCGCTGGTCGATGCCTACCTCGCCCGCCGCGCGCTGGATTACCTTGTCGGGTTCAACCTCAGCCCGGTTTTGTGGCGCAAATTGCCGGGCGCGCGGTCTGCCGGGCGGGTGCAATCCGTGTGCCTGCGCCTGATCGTCGAACGCGAAATGGAAATCGAAGCGTTCAATCCACGCGAATACTGGTCCGTCAAGGCCTTGCTGACCACACCGCGCGGCCAGGACTACGAGGCCCGCCTGACGGTGCTCGCCGGCAAAAAGCTGGACCGCTACGATCTGGAAAACGAAACCCAGGCCGAGCTGGCGGTTCAGGCGATCACCTCCCGGGACCTGTCGGTCCAATCGGTCGAGGCCAAGCCTGGCACGCGCAACCCGTCGGCCCCCTTCATGACCTCAACGCTTCAGCAAGAGGCAAGCCGCAAGTTCGGAATGGGCGCGCGCCAGACGATGAATGCCGCCCAACGCCTGTATGAGGCGGGGCATATCACCTACATGCGGACCGATGGCATCGACATGGCCCCCGAAGCGGTCAACGAGGCCCGCGCGGCGATCACCGATCGGTATGGCGACAGCTACGTTCCGCAAAATCCACGGATTTACAAGAACAAGGCGAAGAACGCTCAGGAGGCCCACGAATGTATCCGTCCCACAGACATGACCCGCGACGCGGCTTCACTGAAACTGACCGAAGCGGATCAACGCAAGCTTTATGACCTGATCTGGAAGCGCACGCTGGCCTGCCAGATGGAATCCGCACGCCTTGAACGGACCACGGTCGATGTGGGCAGCGATGACGGCCAGGTGGTGCTGCGCGCAACCGGGCAGGTGGTTCTGTTCGACGGATTCCTGCGGGTCTACGAAGAGGGCCGCGATGATGCCGCGGCCGATGACGACGACAAGCGCCTGCCGCAAATCTCGGAAGGGGAAGCGGCGGGATTTGCGAAAAAATCCTACTTCGAAGAGTTCCGCACCGCCGATCCCAACGCGGCAGACACTGTCATAGAAGCAATGGACAGCGCAAAAGGCCCCAACCGCAACGGTGCAGCCGTTCTGTCCGAAAACGAGGCCGTGCTGGGCAAGCAACATTTCACCCAGCCGCCGCCCCGCTACACCGAGGCAACTTTGGTCAAACGGATGGAAGAGCTGGGCATCGGTCGCCCCTCGACCTATGCAAGCATCATCACCACGATTCAGGATCGCGAATACGTTCGCAAAGACCAGAACCGCCTGATCCCCGAGGATAAAGGCCGTATCGTCACGATCTTCCTTCTGAATTTCTTCAAGCGCTATGTGGAATATGATTTCACAGCGGCGCTCGAAGGAGAGCTTGACGATGTCAGCGCGGGCGAAAAAGACTACAAGGATCTGCTGGGCCGGTTCTGGCGTGATTTCTCGGCGGCGATTTCGGAAACCTCTGAATTGCGCATCACCGAAGTGCTTGACGTACTGGACGACGCGCTTGCGCCACAGCTCTATCCCCCCCGCGAGGATGGCACCGACCCGCGCTCCTGCCCACTCTGTGGTGAAGGTCAGCTGCATCTGAAAACCTCGCGCTCGGGCGGGTTTGTCGGCTGCGGGCGCTACCCGGAATGCCGCTATACACGCCCCATCGGTGGCGATGCGGCCGAAGCAGGCGACCGGGTTCTGGGCGAAGACAATGGCGACGAGATTTCCCTGCGCTCCGGCCGCTTTGGCCCCTATGTGCAGCGTGGCGAAGTTACCGAAGACAACAAAAAACCCAAACGCGCCAGTTTGCCCAAGGGCTGGCAAGCCGATGAAATGACGCTGGAAAAGGCGCTTACCCTGCTCAGCCTGCCGCGCTTGGTGGGCGAACACCCCGACGGCGGAGAGATCAGCGCCAATTTTGGCCGGTTTGGGCCATATATCATGCACAAAGGTCCAGAGGACGCGAAACCGATCTACGCCAATCTCAAAGATCCGGCGGACGTGTTCGAAATCGGCATGAATCGCGCGGTCGAAATGATCGCGCACAAACGCGCCAATCCCGGTCGCGGACGCGGTGCCGCTGCCAAGCCGTTGAAAGAACTGGGAGAACACCCGCAGGACGGCGGCATGGTGGCGATCATGGAAGGCCGGTACGGGCCTTACGTGAAATGGGAAAAGGTCAATGCAACCCTGCCAAAAGATGTGGAACCAGAGGCAGTGACCATGGACATGGCCATGGCTCTGATCGCAGAAAAAGCCAGTAAATCCGGTAAAAAGAAACCGGCTGCCAAAAAGGCGACGGCGAAAAAGACGACTGCCAAAAAGACCACTGCGAAAAAGAAACCGGCCGCCAAAAAGCCTGCTGCGAAAAAGGCTCCGGTCGCCAAACAGGACTGACGCGCCCCAGATCCACAGACCCGTCGCAGATGCAAGTCCCACGCAAAACCGCGTCGGGGCCTGCTGTGCAACCGGCCTCATCACGGCACACAAACGGTGCCGCTCCTACGACCTTCGCACAGGGCCGGAAATGACCTGATCCCGTTGACTTGATCCGCACGACTTGCCAAAAGCAACGCGATATAGATGACAAGGGGAATGTCGATGAAAAAGGTCTATGGATCGGCGGCCGAGGCACTGGATGGCGTCCTGACGGATGGGATGCTCGTCGCGGCAGGCGGGTTTGGTCTCAGTGGCATTCCAGAGCTTTTGTTGAACGCCATCCGCGACAGCGGCGCAAAAGACCTCACCTTTGCCTCCAATAACGCGGGCATCGACGACTTTGGCATCGGTATCCTGCTGCAAACGCGCCAGGTCAAAAAAATGATCAGCTCATATGTCGGAGAAAACGCTGAATTCATGCGCCAATATCTGTCCGGAGAGCTGGAGCTGGAATTCAATCCCCAAGGCACATTGGCTGAGCGGATGCGCGCGGGCGGGGCGGGGATTCCTGGATTTTACACCAAAACAGGTGTGGGCACGGTGATTGCCGAGGGCAAGGACCACAAGGAGTTCAACGGCGAAACCTATATCCTTGAAGAGGGCATCTTTGCCGATCTGTCCATCGTCAAAGCCTGGAAAGCCGACACCACAGGCAACGCGGTCTTCCGCAAAACGGCCCGCAACTTCAATCCTCCCGCGGCCATGTGCGGCAAGGTCTGCATTCTGGAGGTCGAAGAGATCGTGCGCCCCGGAGAGCTTGACCCCGATCACATCCACCTGCCGGGCATCTATGTTCACCGCATCATCCAGGGCGAACACGAAAAGCGCATCGAACAGCGCACGACCCGCCCGCGTCCGGCCGCGTGAACAAAAGGTAGGGCACAAGAGTGGAACGCGTTGCCCAGCGGCGTCGATTGACATCGGTGCTTGAGGACAGTCAGGCGTTGGCCGGTTTTTCCCGGTTGAACGTGTCGATGGTCATCTCGAACCCTTTGTCGCAGGACAATCCGATTGTCTATGTGAACGACGCCTTTGAACGCACGACCGGCTATCAAAGATCCTCCGTCATCGGGCGCAATTGCCGTTTTCTGCAAGGCCCCGACACCGATCCCGACACCGTGCGCCAATTGCGCAGCGCAATCGAAGCGCGCGAGGATATCAGCGTCGACATCCTGAATTACCGCGCAAATGGCGAACCTTTCATAAACCGGTTGCTGATGGCCCCAATTCTGGATGGAAGCGGCCAACCGATCTACTTTCTAGGTATCCAGAAAGAGCTGCGGGATGATGAACAGGATCAGGCAGGTGCCGCCGCGCGCCTTAATCTTGATGCGGTGTGTTCGCGGGTCAGCCAAGACCTTGGCCTGATCGTAAATTCTCTGGTGCAGAGCGGTGGCCTGTTTAACGCGCAATCCGAACGTGACCGCCAGCAAGTTCTCAGAACTCTGGAAGTGCTGCCGCGTCGGCTCGAATGCTTGCAATTTGTGTACGAAGAAATGAAGCTGGCCGACACCCAGTCGGATCGCGATGGCATTGATCTTGGCTCGCTGCTGTCGCGCATCTCGCACACGATTGCCCATAACGAAGGCCGCCCCGGCGTGCGCTTTGTCTCGCTTGTTGAACCGCTTGAGGTTAACCTGGAAACGGCGGTTCGCGTCGCACTCATGACATTCGAGCTGGTCTCGAATGCGTTTCAGCACGGCTTTGACGGGTTGGATCAGGGCTATCTCGAACTCCGCGTCAACCGTCTGGCTGCGGGCGGGTTGCGGATGACCATCGCCGATGACGGGGTGGGCATCCCCGGCAAGACCGGCTTTCCATCGGCCAATTCTGTTGGGGGGCGTCTGGTGACCACCTTGCTTGACGGCCTGGATGCGACGCTGAACGTGGTGCGCGGTGCCGCGGGCACCGTGATTTTGGTCGACGTGCCTGTCGGCTTCACCGATATCAAAGACTGACGCCGCCACTGTGCGGCCATTGAAAACCGAAGGGATGAAATCATGGCATGGGATCGCAACCAAATGGCCGCGCGCGCGGCGCAGGAATTGCAAGATGGCTGGTATGTGAACCTTGGGATCGGCATCCCCACATTGGTGTCCAACTACATTCCCGAAGGTATCGAAGTGACACTGCAATCCGAAAACGGCATGCTGGGCATGGGTCCCTTTCCCTATGAAGGCGAAGAAGATCCCGACCTGATCAACGCCGGCAAACAGACGATTACCGAATTGCCGCAAACCGCTTATTTCGACAGCGCGACCAGCTTTGGCATGATCCGTGGCGGCAAGATCGCAATGGCAATCCTTGGCGCGATGGAAGTGGCCGAAAACGGCGATCTGGCGAACTGGATGATCCCCGGCAAGCTGGTCAAGGGGATGGGCGGCGCGATGGATCTGGTCGCCGGTGTCGGCCGGGTGGTCGTGGTCATGGATCACACCAACAAACACGGCGACAGCAAGGTGCTCAAGGAATGTACCCTGCCGCTGACGGGGACCGGTGTTGTGGATCGGATCATCACCAATCTGGGTGTGATGGATGTTGTCGAAGGCGGGCTGAAAATCGTTGAAACCGCCGATGGTGTCACCGAGGACGAATTGCGCGCTGCCACGCAGGCCACGATTGTCTAAGTTCAACATCACCCGCGAGGAAGACGGCACCAGGGGCCGTTACATCATTCAACTCGACGAGGTGGAGGCGGAACTGACCTATTCGATCGCATCTCCGACGATGCGCATCGCCGATCATACCGGCGTACCAGAGGCGCTTCGTGGCACCGGGGCGGGGCTCGCTCTGGTGACGCGGTTGGTCGAAGACGCCCGCGCCGAAGGCTTCAAGATCGTGCCGCTGTGCCCCTTTGTGAATGCCCAACGTCGCAAACACCCCGACTGGGCCGACGCGTTTAACGTCTGATCATCCGCCACACAGCGGCCTTGAGGTGTGGCGGTTTTTGTGTCTTTAGGGGGCTGCGCCTATGCGCCGTCAAAGGCACATAGCGCGTGCACATCCATCCCCATCGCTTCCAACCGGGCGCGCCCGCCAAGCTCGGGCAGGTCGATGACAAAGGCGCAGCCAATCGTCTCGCCTCCCAGTCGTTCGATCAGTTTAAGCCCGGCTTCTGCCGTCCCGCCGGTTGCCAACAAATCATCCACCAGCAAGATTTTTTCCCCGGCCTGAATGGCATCGTCATGCACTTCCATGACCGCGTCGCCATATTCCAGCGTGTACTCCTCAGAGATCACCGCGCCGGGCAATTTGCCTTTCTTGCGGATCGGAACAAATCCGGCCGACAACTGATGCGCAATCGCGCCCCCAAGGATAAAGCCACGCGCCTCTAGCCCGACCACCTTGTCAAACCGCACACCGGCATAGGGATGCAGCAATTGGTCAATTGCCATCCGAAACCCGCGTGGATCGACGAATAGCGTTGTCACATCGCGGAACAAGATTCCGTCATGCGGAAAATCGACAATTGTCCGGATATAGTCCCGAACGGTTTTGGTCGGCGTCATGCAGTCCTCATGCTGTGCGTCGCGCCGTGGCGGTCAAAGCGCCCATGGCAATCAAAGTGGCCCCACCCGCACGGGTCAGGGCGGTGATCACGGCGGGTTTTGCAATCCAAAGCCGCAATCGGTCCGCCGTGAGCGCGTAGATAAACGCATTTAGCGCCGCCAGCCCGACAAAGGTGGCGATCAAGATTGCAAATTGCGGTCCCAACGGGGCGGTCGGCGTGATGAACTGCGGCACAAAGGCGATGAAAAAGGCGATGGATTTCGGGTTCAACGCGGTCACCAACGCGGTATGCGCGAACACAGTCCGCGCCCCAGAGGCATCAGGCGCGTTCGGCAATCCGGCATCCGGCGCGGCGCGGAACAGTTTGATCCCAAGCCATATCAGATAGACGGCACCAATACCATTTGAGCACCGTAAACACCGTCGCCGACGCCATCACGATGGCCCCCAGCCCCGCCAGGGACAGGCTCATCGCGATGAGATCCCCCAAGGCCACACCACTGGCCGACGCCACAGCAACCCGGCGTCCCTGGCTCAAGGCATAGGACAGGACCAGCAAAACCGTCGGTCCCGGTATCAATAACAACGCGGTCGACGCCGCTACAAATGTCAGCCAAAGGTCAAACGGCATCACATGCTCCGCAAATCACGTCCTCGCGCCAGAAAGCACGCGCCCGGCGATCGCGTCCAGCTTTTTCATCATGTCAGGGTCGCGCGCCTCCGGAGTGGTAATCACGGCATGCTCTAGCGCGGTATCACAGCCCTGCGTGCAGCCCGACCGCTCTGTCCCCAGCAGGTCCGGCAAGCGGGTGATCATGGCACGGGCCTTTTCGGCATTCCCCGTCAAAACGCGCACGATGTCCGTCACTTCCACGGCATCATGCTCCGGGTGCCAGCAATCGTAATCCGTCACCATCGCCACGCTCGCGTAACACAGCTCTGCCTCGCGCGCGAGCTTGGCTTCCGGCATATTGGTCATGCCGATTACCGCACATCCCCATTGATCGCGGTACATCCGTGATTCGGCCAAAGTCGAAAACTGTGGCCCCTCCATGGCCAGATATGTCCCGCCGTCATGCACCGTCACACCCGCATCGCGCGCCGCTGTGGCACAGGCCTGTCCCAACGTTGAGCAGACAGGATGCGCCATCGACACATGCGCCACGCAGCCCGCTCCGAAAAAGCTCTTGGCGCGCGCAACGGTCCGGTCAATGAATTGATCCACAATAACAAAATCGCCAGGGGCCATTGCTTCGTGGAAAGAGCCACAGGCGCTGACGCTGATCACATCGGTCACACCCAGCCGCTTTAACGCGTCGATATTGGCGCGATAGGGAATGTCTGTCGGGCTGAACACATGTCCGCGTCCGTGACGCGGCAAAAACACCAGGTCAAGCCCGTTCAGCACGCCACAGAAAAGCGCATCTGACGGGGCTCCCCAGGGCGTATCAACCCTGTGCCAGGCGGCCTCGGTCAACCCCTCTATGGCATACAGCCCCGATCCTCCGATCACCCCAAGTTTGCGCTGTGCCATACATATCCTTCCTTCACGACTGTCACATCCCCGTCACCTTGGAACAACCGTGACATGCGTGCAACGCATAGCAGCCTCGCGCTTGCAACAATGGTTTTTTACCCGCGAACCCACTAACCGTCCCTTAACCCCCAAGCCGTATGTGAGTCTTCATGCCCAAAGGTCTGCTGGCAGCTTTTGCCAATCGCCTCGCCATTCCCGATCTCAGTCTGATGCCGAAAGAGCGTCTGACCCCGGCGCGTATCCGGATAGAACTGTTGTCCGGCCTGACCGTCGCGCTGGCGCTGGTGCCCGAAGCGGTGGCCTTTGCCTTTGTGGCCGGTGTCCACCCGCTGGTCGGCCTCTATGCCGCCTTTATCGTCGGTCTGATCACCGCCGTGATCGGTGGGCGACCCGGCATGATCTCGGGCGCGACCGGCGCGCTGGCGGTTGTGATGGTGGCGCTGGTGGCGGAACACGGCGTTGAATATCTCTTTGCGACGGTTGTGCTCATGGGGGTGCTGCAACTCATCGCGGGGGCGCTCAGATGGGGGAAATTCATCCGACTCGTGCCGCATCCGGTGATGCTTGGCTTTGTCAACGGCCTGGCCATCGTGATCTTTCTTGCCCAATTGGGCCAGTTCAAGGTGCCGGGATCAGTGGAAAACACCGGCCACGGCATGGGGGGCGGCGAATGGCTGTCTGGTATGCCGCTCTATCTGATGCTGGGCCTCACCGTTCTGACAATGGCGATCATCTGGTTTATGCCGCGCCTCAGCCGCGTTGTGCCTGCGCCGTTGGTCGGTATTGCGGTTGTCGCGGCTCTGGTCATTGGCTTCAATCTTGACGTGCCGCGCGTGGGCGATCTGGCCTCTATCCAGGGCGGTTTGCCCAGCTTCCACATCCCGACGGTTCCGCTCACTTGGGAAACCTTCGAAATCATCTTCCCGTATGCCGTCATCCTCGCTGCGATCGGCCTGATCGAATCGCTGCTCACGCTCAACCTTGTCGGCGAAATCACTGGCGAACGTGGCGGCGCAAGCCAGGAATGTATCGCGCAAGGTGTCGCCAACACGGTCACCGGCTTTTTCGGCGGTATGGGCGGCTGCGCGATGATCGGTCAGTCGATGATCAACGTCAAATCCGGCGGGCGCACACGGCTTGCCGGTATCGCGGCAGCCCTGTTTCTGCTGATCTTCATCATGTTTGCCGCGCCCCTGATCGAACTGATCCCGCTGGCCGCGCTGGTGGGTGTGATGTTCATGGTGGTGATTGGTACCTTCGCGTGGAACTCGCTGACCATCCTGCGCAAAGTGCCGCTGACCGATGCGTTCGTCATCCTGCTGGTCACCGTTGTCACCGTCCTCGAAGACCTCGCCGTGGCGGTGGTTGTCGGTGTGATCGTGTCGGCGCTGGCCTATGCGTGGAACAACGCCCGCCGCATTCACGCCATCACCCGCGACAGCACGACTGAGAAGGGTGCGAAAGTCTATGAGATTCAAGGGCCTCTGTTCTTCGGCTCATCCGATGGCTTTACCGAGATTTTCGATGTCGCAAACGATCCCGACCTCGTGATCGCCGATTTCACCCAAAGCCGCGTCGTGGACCAATCGGCGCTTCAAGCCATCGAAGCCGTCGCAGGCAAATACGAAGCCGCCGGCAAACAACTCCAACTCCGCCACCTGAGCCGCGACTGCCACAAATTGCTGTCCAAGGCAGGCCACCTTGTTGTCGAAAACGACGATGATCCGGACTACGCGCTGGCCGTGGATTACGGTGTAAAAACCGGCATTCTCGGCGACCATTAACGTGTGGCTCTAAAAGAGCCGCACGCCCGCATCATTGCGCGGCATCACCAGTCAACGGCAGCTTCGAGCCCTGAGTGACCGATGCTGCACCCGTCGCAAATGGCTGCTATACGCCTAGAGCGTTGTTCGGGATTGGAGTCGCTGGAATGCCCAGATATGTATCAATTCCTGAAGCGGCCTTAGTGCTGCGAACCGCGAAACGTGTGCTCGTGGTGGGGTGTTCGGGTGGCGGAAAGAGCACGCTCTCTCTCAAGATATCGGAACGCTTTGACTTAGAGTATCTATCCTACGATCGAGACGTCCGCTGGCTGCCCGGCTGGCAAGTCCGAGACCGCGAGGAGCAACGCGTGATTGTTGCCGATTTGGTGACAAGGGATCGGTGGGTCATGGACGGCACAACTGTATCGACATTCGATCTCCGTCTCCCTCGCGCTGATCTCTTGATATGGGTTCGAGTTCCGCGACGTGTCGCATTGGGCGGAGTCGCGCGAAGAGTTCTCGCTAACCACGGCAGAGTTCGGATCGACATGGCCGAAGGATGCCCTGAGCAGTTACCTGATCGCGAGTTCCTGACCTTCATCTGGACTTTCGAGACGCGGGTGGCGCCTCGCATAGCGAGTGGCATTGATCGCTTCGGATCGAACGTTCCAGTGGTAACACTTTCGTCGCGGAGCGAGTTCGCGTCATTGTTTGATCTCGAGAAACAAAAATGACCGTGCTGAAAAAAGTCTCCTTGCGAACAGCGGACCTTGTTTTGTTGATGCTGAACGGCAGCAAAGTCCCGCATGGCCGCCACAAGCATCGCTCACACCTGGATTGGCAAAAACGCTTCGACTGCAGCCGTTGCCATGACAAGTACGGTCCCGTTATCAGGGTTGGTCACATTTAATCCGCCCTCGACCGCCTGCACACTGGCCCGGCCGCGCGGCAGGTTTTCTGCCAAGGCCGCACAATCGACTTGCGATGGATCAGCCACACCAACGGTCACCTGCACCCGCATCTGGTCATGCGGCAGGCCCGTGGCCTCGAACAGCGGGATAGACGAATGCCGGATCGCGTCCTCGATCGCACGGGCGGCGGCTTTGGTGTAATCCATCCCATACTGGTCGTTGCCCATCCCCATCTCGATGATAAAGCGCTGATCGCTCATGCCGCGCCCTCCACATCCAGCGCGACCGAGATCGCGACATTGGCAATGACCGTCGGTGTGCCACCATCGGATCGCGGCACGTCAAGCCCGCCTGTGCGCGGCACGACGGTGACCTGACCGTACGGAAAAAGCGTACGAAGCGTATCAATGTCGATCTGATCGGGCTGCTGCACACCCACCTCAACCGTGATCTGCATCTCGGATTTGTCCTTGCCATAAAGCTCGGCCAGGTTGATCGAATTGTGCCAAAGCGCGTCCCGTACGGCGCGCGACGCCGCTTCGGTATAATCCTGACGCCGCAGCGATGATCCCATGCCAAATTCGGTTAGAAGTCTTTTGAGTGCCATGTCGTATTAACCTTTTGTTAAAGGACCGGACCGGACCTTTTGTTTCGCGCGCGAAACAATTCGAACCGGTTGTTCCTCTGGCATACAAACCATCCGGGGAATGGTTTGAGGTGAGAATGGGCGGAGCCCTGGGAATGCGTGCTGACCTATTCTCCGGGCCGTTTGAGGCTGAATTTCTCGCGGATCACCGAATAATCGCGGTAGCCCATGCGGGTCAGAGGATTGAAACTCAGCACATCAAAGATCCCGTCCTTGATGCAATCATCGCGCATATGCACGCCAGTGACCTCGCCGAACACGGTGAAATTCGCCTCACCGGGCAATTGCACGATCTGGGTCAGTTTGCATTCCAGCGTTGCGGGTGCGTTGGCGACGCGCGGACATGCGATGGTGTCGCATTCGGCTTTGTCGATACCTGCGAGTTCGAATTCATCCACCGATTTGTCCCACGCGCCCGAGCTTTGGTTCATCACATCGCGCATCGCGTATTCGACAATATTCACCGCAAAAACACCGGTTTCCCGAATGTGCGCCACACTGTCTTTGGTATCGCCACGATCCGATTTGGCCGAGGTCGAGGCAAACATCACCTGCGGTGGCACATAGGCCACGGCGTTGAAAAACGAATAGGGGGCCAGATTGTCCCGCCCGTCAGAGCCGCGGGTCGAAATCCACCCGATGGGCCGAGGCGTGACAATGGCGTTGAACGGGTTATGAGGCAGGCCGTGGCCGTCTTCGGGGCGGTAGAACATTGAGATCCGGTTCCTTGTTTGCCGAACATTTCCCGGCGTGATAGGCGGTTTCACAGCGGAATGCACGGGGGGTGCATGCGGAATAACAGACCGAGATTATGTTCACCCTGAACCCGGAAACCGAACAAGACTGGTGGGAGGTCGAAGCGCTCTATGACTTGTGTTTCGCACCGGGCCGAGAGGCGTTGTCGTCTTATCGGTTGCGTGACGCCGCAGAGCCGGTGCGCGCGCTGTCACGGGTGGCGCGCGATGATCAGGGCATTCTGGGCGGCGCGATCCGGTATTGGCCGGTTCAGGTGGGGGACGCCAAGAGCTTGTTGCTCGGCCCCATCGCGGTACACCCAACCGCACAAGGCGAAGGTCTGGGCGGCGCGCTGATCCGCGACAGCGTTGATCAGGCGCGCAATGACGGGTGGGAACGGGTGCTGCTGGTGGGCGATGCGCCATATTATCAGCGCTTTGGATTTCAGCCTTTAAGCGGCGTGCTGATGCCGCCTCCGACAAACCCGGCGCGGGTTCTGGGGCTGGCCTTGCAACCTGGTGCCTGGGATGTCGTTCAGGGGCCTGTGACACCTGCGTCTTGATAAGGGCGGCCAAAGCCCCAATCTTATGGTTATGACCGGATCTGACCTTGTCCAACTGGACACACAAACCGCCATTGCCGAACTTGCCCGCCGTCACAAGGCTGCAGGGGGCGTTGGCATGCAAGTCCTCAATATGATTGGCGGCCGTGCCGAGAACCTGTTGGAGCGGTTGCCTGACCCGGTGAAAACCGGATTGGAGGGGGCGACGGAACGGGCTTTGATGGTGGCGCTGCACACTGCGAAACAATCGCGGGGGCTTGTGCCGGACCAGAAAGGCTGGCTCAACACAGCGGTGACAACCGCGATGGGGGCTGTTGGCGGTGCCGGGGGGTTGCCCACGGCGCTGGCAGAGCTGCCGGTGACCACAACGGTTTTGCTGCGAACCGTGCAGGGGATCGCCACCGAGTATGATTTTGACCCCAATGATCCCGATGTCCTTGCCGATTGCCTGACTGTGTTTGCCAGCGCTGGTCCATTAGAGGCCGACGACGGGGCGAACACCGCGTTTTTCAGCACCCGTGTGACCCTGACCGGGGCGGCTGTTCACGGTATCCTGAAATCGGTATCACCACGATTGGCGACAGTTCTGGGCCAAAAGCTTGCCGCGCAGACCGTGCCGATCCTGGGGGCTGCTGCGGGGGCGGCAACAAATTATGCGTTCACCAGTTATTATCAGGAAATGGCGCATGTGCATTTCGGTCTGCGGCGTCTGGCGATTGAGAGCGGTCAATCCGAGACGCTGTTGGTGGAAGATCTGAAGCGGACATTGAAAACTCTGTAATTTGTGTAAATCGCCCGTCCGCTTCACGATATCTTAACGTTAATAGCTCAAATTGAGTATGTTCCCGGCAGGTTTCGGGGCAAGAGCGGACGGGGCGCTTTGGGCCACTTTATGATCCGGCACCGGACCATTGCGCACCCGTTCGCCCGCAATCACTGTGATAGCACGCGAAGCGGAGCATCCGATTTTGATCAGCCAGAAGGGCTGAAGCGCGCAGTCAGAGGATTGTAAACTCAGGGTTCGGGCAAAGATAGGACTTTGCCCGAACCCTGTTTCCTGTTTCGAGTGCGGCGGCATCAAGATCGCGTTTGTGCACCAATTTTCGAAAGCATTCGTGAGCAATGGTCGGTTCGGGTTCTTTTGGTTGTTTGAACACCGGTCCGGTCAGCAAAGGGCTTGAGACATGGCCATGACCCCCTGAAATACCGACTCTTCAAACGGCCAGATGTGCTGTATGCCGCCACTCAGATGGCGTGAAGCGGTCAGCTAAGTCCGCGCAAATACTCCATAACGGCAGGCCGCACGGATTGTTCGCCCGCGTCGCGTGCATCGTGAATCACCGTGCGTACATCGTCCAGATTGCAGCGGCGCAACAAGTGTTTCACCGGGCCGATAGAGGCGGGGCGCATGGACAGGGCGTTCAGCCCGATGGCAGCAAGGCACAGGGCCTCGACCGGGCGTCCGGCGTCTTCGCCGCAGAACGACAGGGGCGTGTTGGTGGCCGTGCAGCGGGCAACGATATCTTCGAGGAATGTCAGAAAACTGACATTTAGCGTATCGTAACGGCGTCGGACACGTTCGTTTTCGCGGTCGGCAGCAAAGAAGAATTGCTTGAGATCGTTGCCGCCGATCGACACAAACTCGACCTCCTCGTAGAATTTCTTGCACGCAAAGGCGAGGGAAGGGGTTTCCAGCATCGCACCGATTTCAAGCTGTTCGGGCAGGACGTGGCCCAGCTTGCTTTCGCGGGCGATGGCTTTGTCCACTTCGGCGCGAGCGGCGGTGTATTCTTCGTATTGCGCAACAAAGGGGAACATGATCGACAGCGGGCGGCCATTGGCGGCGCGCAGAAGCGCTTGCAGCTGCATCCGCATCACTCCCGGTTTATCCAGCCCGACCCGAATGGCGCGCCAGCCCAGGGCCGGGTTGGGTTCATCCTGCGCCTGCATATAGGGCAGAACCTTGTCTGATCCGATATCCAGTGTGCGGAACACTACGCGTTTGCCCTGGGCGGCATCCAGTACCCGAGCGTACAGGGCGGCCAGTTCGTTGCGCTTGGGCATCTGGCTGCGCACCAGAAATTGCAGTTCGGTACGGAACAGACCGACGCCCTCGGCTCCGGAGCTTTCCAGCGACGGAAGGTCCGCCATCAGCCCTGCATTCATGTCGAGCCGGATGGTTTTGCCGCAGAGCGTGATCGCCGATTTGTCGCGGATCGACGCATAGCGTTCCTGCGCCTTGGCTTGCATCGCCATTTTATCGCGGAACGCGGTGACCACCGTGTCGTCGGGGCGCAGATGGACAATACCCTGATCGCCATCCAGCATCACATGATCGCCGTTCAACGCTTCGTTCTGGATGCGCTTTACGTGGATCACCAGCGGGATGGCAAGGGCACGGGCGACAATGGCCGCGTGGCTGCCCACCGAGCCCTCCTCGAGGATGATCCCCTTGAGCTTGCGCCCATATTCCAGCAATTCACCGGGCCCGATATTGCGCGCCACAAGGATCGGGCTTTCGGGCAGGTCGGCCCCTGTTTGCACCCCTTGGCCGGTCAGGATGCGCAGCAGGCGGTTTGACAGGTCGTCAAGATCCTGCAGGCGTTCGCGCAGATATGGATCATTCGCCTGGGACATGCGGGCGCGCACGTCGGATTGTTCCTTTTCCACGGCGGCTTCGGCGCTCAGGCCACGGTCGATGTTTTCCTCCATGCGGCGCAGCCAGCCTTTGGAATTGGCGAACATCCGGTATGCTTCGAGCACCTGAACCTGTTCGGTGTCTTCCACGGCACCTGCCAGCAATTGATCAACGCTGATGCGCAGGTTTTCGACCGCTTCGAGCAGACGCGCGCGTTCCCGTGCGGGATCATCCCCCACCAGATTTGTCACAACCACACGCGGTTCATGCAGCCAGACATGACCCTCGGCCGTGCCCTCCTGTGCGGTCGAGCCGCGCAACAAGACCGGTTCGGTGTGGCGCGCGCGCAACGCGGCCCCTTCGCCGACAAACGCGCCCAATTCGGTCATTTCAGCCAGCACCATGGCCACAACTTCGAGCGCATAGATTTCATCCGCGATAAATTCGCGGGCTTGCTTGGATTGCACCACCAGAACGCCCAGCTTTTCTCCCAGTCTCTGGATCGGGATGCCAAGGAAGCTGGAATAAATCTCTTCGCCTGTTTCCGCCATATACCGGAACCCGCGCGCAGACGGGGCGTTGGCGGTGTTGACGATTTTGCCGGTTCGGGCGACGCGCCCGACCAGGCCTTCGCCCAGCTTCATCCGGGTCTGGTGAACCGCTTCGGGCTTGAGACCCTGCGTTGCACACAGTTCAAGCGTTTCTTCATCGCGGAAAAGATAGATCGAGCACACCTCGGTGCCCATCGAATCCGCGGTCAGATGGGTGATCTGATCCAACCGTTCCTGACCGGCGGTCTCGTTGGCCATTGTGTCGCGCAGCCGCCCAAGCAGTTTGCGGCTTTCGCTTTCGGCGCGCTCAACCATGTAGTGCCCCTTGCGGACCGGCCTGCGTGACGCGCTGTGTCACGTGATCAGGCGGCGTTTTCCAATTCGAACGCATCATGCAGTGCTTGGACGGCAAGTTCCATGTATTTCCGGTCGATCAGTACGGAAATTTTTATCTCGGAGGTTGTAATGACCTTGATGTTGATCCCCTCTGCCGAGAGGACCTCGAACATTTTTGCAGCGACGCCAGTGTGACTGCGCATGCCGATGCCGACAACCGAGATTTTGGCGACCGCTGTGTCGGCAACAATGTCGTGGAAGTTGATGTCGCCCCGCTCTTTGGCGTCTTTCATGGCCTTTTCTGCGCGCGCCACCTGATCGGTTGGGCATGAAAACGTCATGTCGGTGCGGCCCTCTTCCGAGATGTTCTGCACGATCATGTCGACATTCACGCCGGCTTCGGACAGCGGGGTAAAGATCGCGGCCGCGATGCCCGGACGATCGGCGACTGACACCAGGGTCATCTTGGCCTCGTCGCGGGAATAGGCCACACCAGCCACAACATTGCTTTCCATGATATCCTCCTCATCGCAGACCAAGGTGCCGGCCTTGTCTGATTGTTCTTCAAAACTGCTGAGCACGCGCAGTTTGACCTTGTAGCGCATCGCCAATTCAACCGAGCGGGTTTGCAGAACCTTGGCCCCAAGCGATGCAAGTTCCAGCATCTCTTCAAACGCAATGCGGTCCAGCTTGCGGGCTTTTTCACAGATACGCGGATCGGTGGTGTAGACGCCATCGACATCTGTATAAATATCACAGCGTTCTGCCCCGAAGGCCGCGGCAAAAGCGACGGCTGTGGTATCAGATCCGCCGCGTCCAAGCGTGGTGATGCGGCCATCCGGGCCGATGCCCTGAAATCCGGCGATCACGGCAACGCGCATGCCTTCATCGAATTTCTGCAAGATGTTTTCCGGCGGGATATCTTCGATCCGCGCGGCGGCGTGGGCCGAGGTGGTTTTGACCGGCACCTGCCATCCTTGCCAGCTGCGGGCCGGCACATCCATTTCCTGAAGTGTCAACGCCATAAGACCGGCGGTGACATTTTCCCCCGAGCTGACCACAGCGTCGTATTCGCGCGCATCAAACAGCGGAGACGTGTCGTTCACAAACCCCACCAGTTTGTTCGTCTCACCCGACATTGCCGAAACGATGACGATGACATCGTAGCTTTTGGAAACCTCGACGCCAATGCGCTTTGCCACGCGCTTGATCCGATCAAGCGTCGCAACAGACGTTCCGCCGAATTTCATCACGAGAATGGGCATTCTGGCCTCCCCGGGGTCAAACTTGCCGGTCCTTTACGTGGGGTGGCGCAAGGGTGCAAGAGCAGGCCGCGTGCGGTGGCGCATTGCGGGGCGGTTTATGATCAAGCCTGTGCGTGTATGGTCAGAACGGCATCGGATCGCCGTTCCACATTTCAAAACACCCGGTGGTGTTTAGGGACAGGTGGTCAAATCGGTCGAACAGGCCGGTGGCCGATTGTTCGGTGCTGATTGATGCGGCGCTGGAGCCCATGTCGGTGCGCACCCATCCGGGATGGTAGATGCCCACAGCGATATTGCGGGTCTTGAGGTCTACAGCCAGGTTGCGCCCCAGATTGACAGCCGCCGCTTTGGACGCGCGATAGACGTAGTTCTGACCGCCAGCGCGTTCGCTTGATCCCATTTGCGAGGAAATAATCGCAATCTTGGGGGTTTTGGACAATGCCAGATTGGGCAGAAACGCCATCGCGGTCAGGTACACGCCGGTGACATTTGTGGCGAATGTGTCGGCCCAAAGTTGCGTATCGGTCAGGCGATCGGCGGGCTGGCCCTTTTCCAGAAAGACACCAGAATTGCAGACCAGAAGGTCAATTGGCGTTTCGGCAAGCTGTGCGGCCAAAGCGGTGACGCTGTCCGGATCGGTGACATCCATAGGGCGCAAGGTCGGATCGTCTGTTGCGCGGGTGGTCCCGATGACATCATGCCCGCGCGCTTGGGCCTTGGCGAAAAGCGCGGCACCGATGCCGCGATTGGCACCTGTAATCAGGACGGCCATCAATTCGTCTTTCGCGTTGGTGTAAACGGAAGTGGCGCAATGGGGACGCCGTCCTCGACCAGCTTTTTGGCGTCTTCGCCGCGCGCTTCGCCCCAGATCGGGCGGTCGGGCGCGTCACCTGAATGGATGGCCCGCGCTTCGGAGGCGAAGTTTTTGCCGACATAATCGGAATTTTTTTCCACGTGCTTTTTCAACTCGGCCAGTGCCTGCTCGGCCGGGCTTGCCGGTTGCGACAGTTTGGGCTTGGCAGGTGTCGGCAGGGTGGCGTCCTTGGTGCTGACGCGCGGGGCCATCATGGCTTTGCTGACATTGGACGATCCACAGACCGCGCAAGTGACCATGCCGGTCGAAAACAGCTTTTCGAACGCCGCGCCGGATTGGAACCAGCTGTCAAACCGGTGATCATTTTCGCATTTCAGTGTGAACTGGATCATATGCGCGTCTCTGTCGGCTGCTCTGCCGTGTTTGTTTTCGTGACCCATCAAGAATAGGCACAGTGGCGCGGACATCAAGCACCGAGTGCGGTGTTAATGTCGCGCAAGAGTGTTTCAAGATCGGTGTCCTGACGCAATGCGGCTTGCGCGGCCTGTCCCATCTGGGCCTGTTTTGCCGGGTCTGACAAGGCAACAACCCCTTTGGCAAGCGCATCTGCCGAGGAGATCATAATCGCCGCATCATGGTCCTGCAGGCGACCATAGGCGGCGCGGAAGTTATGCACGTCCGGACCATGAAGCAGCGCCGAGGCAAAGGCTGCGGGCTCGTATGGGGTGTGGCCGCCACGATCGGACAATGACCCTGCGATAAAGGTTGTGCCCGCCAACTGATACCAGATCGGCATCTCTCCGAACGTATCGGCCAGATAGACATCGGCGGTGTCCGGGGGCGTGCCCTTGCTGCGACGGGCATAGCTGAGCCCGCTTGCCTCTATCAGATCGGCGATGTCATCGCCCCGTTTTGGATGGCGAGGGGCCAGGATCAGTTTGAGCTGCGGAACCGAGTCGCGGGCACGTTTGTGCGCGTCGAGGATCACAGCCTCTTCGCCTGCATGGGTCGAGGCGGCAAGCCATGTGCTGTGGCGATCAAACTGGTCTTCGAGATCGGCAGGTACGGGCATTTCCGGCGGGGTATAAAGGGCTTTTAGATCGAAGACCGGGCCGGTTGCCGCGTCGCGCAATCCCAGCTTGCGGAACCGCGTCTGCGAGGCGGCGTCCTGTGCAGACAGGTAGTCGACACGGTCAAGGACACGGGCGGTCAGCGCCGCAAATCGCGCCCAGCCTTTGGCGGACCGTTCCGTCAGCCGCCCTCCAAGCACCAGAACCGGCCCCGGACAGGTCAGGATGCGCTGGGGCCAGACATCGGTTTCGACGGTGATATAGGCCGTGACCGTCCAGGCGCGGAACATGCGTTGCACCACATGGGGCAGGTCCACCGGGGCGAGGCGGATATCGGTATGCGGCAATGCCCAACGAATGGCCATATCACGTGCGCTGGGCGTGTTGACGGTGATCAGCACATGCCACCCGTCGGCGATCAGCGCGTCGATCACAGGTTTGACCGACCCCAGTTCCCCGTTGGAGGCGGCATGTATCCAAAGCCGTGCAACCCCATCCTTCGGGCCGGACCGCCCCAGCCGATCCCCCAGCGTGGTCCAGTCGCGTCGCAGGCACAGCTTGCCGACCATACCGCCAGCGAGGACCATCATCAAAAGGCGGTAGAGCAGCATCAGTGGCCCTTTTCAGCTGTCTTCTGCGTCCATCAAGCAGCGACGGACAGCGTGTCCAGAATGTGTTTTTCGAGAATCTTCAAAAGCACATGATTGTCAAAACGCGCCTCCGCGGTGCTGCGGGCGCGTCTGGACATCTCGGACAAATCCTGAACGGCAATCGCTTTGGCAATCGCGGCTGCAAACCCGGCTTGGTCATGTTCGTCCACAAGAAACCCGGTTTCGCCTTCGTCAATCGCTTCGGGGATGCCCGCGTGGCGGGTCGAGACGGTGATACATCCGCAGGCCATCGCTTCCTGAATGGCGGTTGGCAGGCCTTCGGTGTTGCCATCCCGCGCGGTGACGGAATGTTGCAAAAAGAACTGCGTGCTCATCAACCGGTCACGGACCGTGTTGTGCGGCTGGGCTCCGTGAAAGCGGATCTTCTGGGCGACACCCAGATCTTCGGCGATGGCGCGGGTCGGTTCAAGCAGCGGGCCGTCACCGATGAAATCAAGCCGGGCCTCTGGCAAATCCCTGGTGGCATCGGCAAAGGCGCGCAGCGTGATCCGGGGGGCTTTCTTTTCGACGAAACGCCCGACCGCCAGAAAACTGAGCGGAACCTTGTCTTGCGGGGCAAATTTCCGGATGTCGACGCCCGACGGGATCACGTTGCTGTTGGGATGCACGATTCCGTTTCGTTCCAGATTGTCCAAAAGGAACCGGGACACAGAGAACACGCCTGTCAGCCGCGGCATCATTTTTCGATAGGCCGCGCGCATGCGTTCCGTGCGAATGGCCTTGGAGGCGTCCGTGCCGCGAAAATAGGTAAAGATCGGGATACCAAGGCTGTTTGCCAGCGGAGCCAACGCCAGCGCCTGTGTGCCGAATTCCGCCAGAATCACGTCGACTTTTTCGTCTCGAAGGAATTTCGTCAGAGCGTCTTTGGCTTCTCCGAAGGGCAGTCGGGATGTGCCGTGCTGCAGACGATTGCGCAAAAGCCACCACGGAGCGACCAGCGCATCGCGGCCAGACAACCCGTCACGGCGCACGAAATAGGATTTTCCATATGGGTTGTCGCCGTGAAAACGACCGCACACCACAACGGTATTGCCACCGAACAGGTGTTCAATATGGCGGTTGATGAAGGTCTCACCACCCAGATGATATTCGCCTGTCGCGATCGCTGCGCGCATGGAAAATGGCCCAAAGGAACAACATGCCGTAGGTATCAGCGCCTTGTGTTGCCAGCAAGGTCTTGCCAGCAAGGTGTTGCCGGCAGACCTGCGGTTTCGTCCGGACAAGACGTCGGCGTCTATGTTGTCAGAAGGCCAAAGCCGATTTTTGCACGGCGACAACCGTGCCCATAACGGGCTGTGTCATCTCGTTTCGCAGGCGCACGCGGTGCATCAGCTTGGGTTTGGGAAAGCCGACGCGGGTCAGTGTCTGACACAGGTAGTCCTGCGAATGTTTATGGCGACCAGAGGGATACAGCTTGAACCGCGCCTGCACAGCCGGGTCGCTTTCATTTTCGACGGTGAACACCAGCCAGCCGCCCGGCACCAGAACATCGTGGAAATTCCCAAACACTGTGTCCAGCGCGCCGAAATAGACCAGAACATCCGCGCAGACGATCATGTCATACTGATCCTCGGGATATGTGGCCCGGATCGAAAGATCGGTGCGCGCAAGCAGATCGTAAATCCCTCGGGCACGCGATTTTTCAAGCATCGCAACAGAAATATCGACGCCCATCAGATGTTTGGCGTAGCCCCGTAGAAAACCGGCGCACAGCCCGGTTCCGCACCCCGCATCCAGCACACGACGCGTCTTTCGCTTGGGCAGACCCAGATCTTGGAGCGCTGCCAACACCATGGCAGGGCCATTATTTTCAAGGGTCTGCAACTTCTCGTCATAGCTGTCTGCGAACCCGTCAAAAAGACCCACCGCCATGCCGTGTTGGTCAAGGTTCGACACGGCCGCGCCATTTGCCGCAAGCAAGTAGTCGATTTTGGCGCGTTGGTTTTTGTCTGTGCATTGACCTTCGGCCAACTTGAGAAGCTTCAACGCGAAATCGCGTGCCTCGAAATGCGAAAAAATTGTCGCTATATGTATGAGGACGTTAAATTTCTCGCTGTTTCGGTCGCAATAAGCCGCTGCGACGGCCTGGGCCTCGTCCAGCCGATCCAGATTGATCAACAACGACACAAGCGCGTTCATGATCTCTTGATCATCCGGAGCGCGCGCATGAGCCTGTTTGCAGTGTGCCAGCGCCTCGTCAATGGCGTCCAAGGACAGCAACAGCTCGGTTCCCGACAGAACACCGGCTGTCGCAATTGTGTCGCGCCGCGCTTCGGCTTGTACCGTTTCAAGCACGACACTCCTGATCTGATCTGCCGCGTCGGTCTCTCCCAAGTCGCGGAGCAAGACGGACAAGACACAGGCGTCCGGTAGCAAAATGTCGCGCGATAAATATTTGCGGCAAATCGCCAGTGCCGCTGCCCGGTCTCCGGCATCAAGCCGCGCGCGCGCCTGTTCCAGCTCTTGTTCAGCGGCGCTCTGAGACGGTGTCTCCGTGTCCGAAACACTCGGTGTCATAAAATCACATATCCAAAATGAACTGCCCCGATCATGCGGTGGGCCATCGCACAAATCCAGCATATTGTTCAGGTTTGGATGGTGCTGCTGGAGAGAATTGAACTCTCGACCTCTCCCTTACCAAGGGAGTGCTCTACCTCTGAGCTACAGCAGCGCCGGGCGCGGTGTTTTGCGTGGCGGGTGAGTAGACGCAAAACCGAAACGGTGCAAGGGCAATCTGGACCCTTTTTCGCCTCTGCGATAGGAAGGCGGCATGACGCAGAAACCTTCATCCGGAAAATCCAAAGCTGAGGCGCGCGAAGACAGGCTTAAGGCGGCGCTGAAAGCCAATCTGGCGCGGCGCAAGGCACAGGCACGCGCGCGGGCCGTGGATGCGGGGGCAAATGACATCAATACAAAGAAAAAACCAACGAGTGAGGGCAGTTAACACCTATGGACCAGATAATAGTGACGGGGAACGGGCCGCTGAATGGCCAGATTCCAATCGCGGGTGCTAAGAACGCCTGTTTGACCCTTATGCCCGCGACGCTTTTGAGTGAAGAGCCGCTGACGCTGACCAATGCCCCCCGTCTGAGCGATATTCGCACCATGACACTGTTGTTGCAGTCCTTGGGTGCCGAGGTGCAGGCGTTGCAGGAGGGGCAGGTGCTTGCGATGTCCAGCCATGATCTGACCTCGCAGCGGGCGGATTATGACATTGTGCGCAAGATGCGGGCGTCGATTCTGGTTCTCGGGCCGCTTCTAGCGCGGTTCGGCCATGCAGAGGTCTCGTTGCCCGGTGGCTGTGCAATTGGCGCGCGGCCGGTGGATTTGCACCTCAAGGCGCTTGAGGCAATGGGCGCGGAGCTTGATCTGCGGGATGGCTATGTCCACGCCAAAGCCCCTGCGGGTGGTCTGCGCGGTGGTCTTGTCGATTTTCCCTTTGTGTCTGTCGGCGCGACCGAAAACGCGTTGATGGCAGCGACCTTGGCCAAAGGCACCACGGTTCTGAAAAACGCGGCGCGCGAGCCGGAAATCGTGGATCTGGCGCGGTGTTTGCAAAAGATGGGCGCGCAAATCGACGGCGAAGGCACGTCAGAGATCACCATCCAGGGTGTGGATCGTCTGGGCGGAGCGACGCACCGGGTGGTCACCGACCGGATCGAACTTGGCACCTATATGCTGGCCCCGGCGATTTGTGGTGGCGAGGTAGAGTGCCTGGGCGGTACGATAGATCTGGTCTCGGCGTTTTGCGAAAAACTGGACGAGGCCGGAATCCATGTGGAGGAAACGCCGAACGGGGTGAAAGTTGCGCGCCGGAATGGGCGTGTGTCCGCTGTTGATGTGACAACCGAGCCCTTTCCGGGGTTTCCGACCGATTTGCAGGCGCAGATGATGGCACTGCTTTGTACGGCCGAGGGGACAAGTGTTCTTGAGGAAAAGATCTTCGAGAATCGGTTTATGCACGCACCGGAATTGATCCGGATGGGCGCGCAGATTGATGTCCAGGGCGGGCATGCAACAGTGACGGGTGTGGACAGGCTTCGCGGTGCCCCGGTGATGGCGACCGATTTGCGTGCGTCGGTGTCGTTGATCCTTGCCGGATTGGCGGCTGAGGGCGACACGGTTGTGAGCCGCGTGTACCACCTTGACCGGGGCTATGAACATGTTGTGCGCAAGCTGTCTGGCGTCGGGGCCAGGATCGAGCGGGTGAAAGAACAATGAGTAGAGACGCCACATTCGAAGACGGGGACGCGCGGCCGCTTCGGCTTGTCGCGATGGATCAAGAGGATCTGCAGGTGCTGTCGGCCTTGTGTCAGGATGCGGTCTTTCCCGCGACCGAGATGCAGTGGCAGCCCAAGCAAAAGCGGTTTGGTATCCTGCTCAATCGCTTCCGCTGGGAGGATATTCCCTTGGCGGACCGTGCCGGACGGACCCCCGAGCGGGTGCAATCCGTGCTGGCGATTGAAAATGTGTCGCGTGTGGCCAGTCAGGGCGTGGAGCGGGGCGATGCGGATACCATCCTGTCCATATTGGCGGTGAATTATGACGACACCGAAGAGGCCGTTTTGCTGACACTGGCCGGTGATGGCGCGCTTCGGCTGTCTGTTGAAGACCTTGAAGTGGCGCTGCGGGATGTGACCAAACCTTACGCGGCTGTTTCTGGCAAAGTGCCGGGCCATCCTGAATGATGATCCGGCGGCTGACGCCGAAAGACCTGTCGGCCTATCGGGCGCTGTGGGCCGAAGGGTTGATGCGGGTGCCAAATGCGTTTCTGTTCAGTGCAGAAGAGGTGCGCCCGATTCCGAACAAAGACGTGGCGCGGATGCTTGAGACATCGCTGACGCTGGGGGCATATGATGACACTGTAAGGCTTGTCGGATTTGTCGCAGCACGGCGCGGCGGGCCGAAACGGGTGCGGCACATGGCGGATATCGGCCCGCTTTATGTGCGGGCCGAGGCCGAACGCCAGGGCTATGGCCGCGCCTTGATGCAGGCTCTTCTGGATGAGCTGCGTAAGGTGGGTGTGGCGCAGGCAGAGCTGGTGGTGGATGTGGACAATACTGCCGCACGGGCGTTGTATAGCTCTATGGGATTTCACGTCTTTGGGCGCAGGCCCCGGTCCGTGATCATCGACGGTGTCGCACGTGATGATGTCCTGATGATCCTGTCTTTGGACGGTGCCGATCTTGCCCGGCCGGGTTGAGGCTTGGGGCGCTGCGGTCTAAGTGTCTGCCGACACCTTTTCCGGAGGCTTTGATGCCACAGTTTCTGTCGACCAAAGACCCTGATTTCGAGACATGTTTCCAGGCCATCCTGACCGCCAAGCGCGAGGACAGCCCAGATGTAGACGACGTAGTCGCAGGCATTATCGCCGACGTGCGGGCGCGCGGCGATGCGGCGGTTCTGGAGCTGACGGCAAAGTTTGATCGGCTTGACCTTACGGCAGACCAGTTGCGCGTGTCCGAGGCCGAGATTGACACCGAGATTGCCAAGGTGCCCGAGGCGGAGCGCGTTGCTTTGGAAACAGCCGCAGAGCGTATCCGCGCCTACCACGAACGGCAGATGCCCAGTGACGAGATGTGGACCGATGCGCAAGGAGCCACGCTGGGCTGGCGCTGGACGCCCGTATCGGCAGCGGGGCTGTACGTGCCCGGCGGATTGGCGAGCTATCCGTCCTCGGTCCTGATGAACGCGGTGCCTGCCAAGGTGGCGGGGGTGGACCGTTTGGCGATGGTTGTGCCGACACCGGATGGTGTGGCGAACCCGCTCGTGATGCTGGCCGCGCGGATCGCCGGGGTGGACGAGGTCTACCGCATCGGCGGCGCGCAGGCGGTGGCGGCGCTGGCCTATGGAACCCAGACCATCGCGCCGGTGGACAAGATCACCGGGCCAGGCAATGCGTTCGTGGCGGCGGCAAAGCGGCGGGTGTTCGGCAAGGTGGGCATCGACATGATCGCGGGTCCATCGGAGATCCTCGTGATTGCCGATGGTGACAACGACCCGGACTGGATCGCGCTGGATCTGATGAGCCAGGCGGAACATGACGAAAGCGCGCAATCGTTGTTGATCACGACCGATGCGGGTTTTGGACAGGCTGTGGCCGAGGCGGTGGCAAAACGGCTTGAGACGCTTGAACGGCGGGCCATTGCCGGCGCGTCTTGGCGCGACTTCGGGGCCATCATGACGGTCAGGGATTTGAATGAAGCGGCAGAGCTCTGCGACCGGATCGCGCCCGAGCATCTGGAGTTGTGCGTCGCGGACCCGGATGCGTTGGCGGACAAGATCACCCATGCGGGGGCGATTTTCCTGGGCCAGTGGACGCCCGAGGCGATTGGCGACTACGTGGGCGGGCCGAACCATGTACTGCCCACGGCGCGGTCGGCGCGGTTCTCGTCTGGGCTGTCGGTGCTTGATTTCCTGAAGCGCACCACACTGGCCAAGATGTCGCCCGATGCGCTGCGGGCGATTGGCCCGGCGGCCGAGACTTTGGCGACCTCGGAATCGCTTGAGGCGCATGGGCTGTCCGTAACAGCGCGCCTGCGGAAGCTGAACGCATGATCCCGGTTCAGGGATTTGACGGGCAAGAGGTTGCGGTGCTTGGGCTTGGCCGGTCTGGCCTGTCGGCGGCGCGGGCCTTGCGGGCGGGCGGCGCGATGCCTGTCTGTTGGGACGACAACCCCAAGGCGCGCGAGGCGGCAGAGGCGGACGGCTTCGAGACACGTGACCTGTCCCGTGACGGCGCGTTCGATGCGGTGGCCAGCCTGATCGTCAGCCCCGGCATCCCGCATTTGTACCCTGCGCCCAACCCGGTGATTGAACGCGCCTGGGATGCAGGCGTGCCGGTGGACAACGACATCGGACTTTTTTTCCGCTCGCTGGGGACCCGCGAGTGGGACCGTTTCGACACCGCGCCTCGTGTGATTGCGATCACCGGATCGAACGGGAAATCGACCACCTCGGCGCTGATCCATCACATTCTGGAAGAAACGGGCTTTAACAGCCAATTGGCGGGCAATATCGGGCGCGGGGTGCTTGATATTGATCCGCCCGGTGACGGCGGCGTCGTGGTGCTGGAGCTGTCCAGCTACCAGACCGACCTTGCCCGCGCGCTGACGCCGGATGTGGCGGTGTTCACCAACCTGTCGCCGGATCATCTGGACCGACACGCGGGTTTCGGTGGGTATTTTGCCGCCAAGCGCAGGTTGTTTGCCGAGGGCGGACCGGATCGCGCGGTGATCGGTGTGGACGAGAACGAAGGACGCTACATCGCCAACCAACTGGCCGAAGGGCCGGGAGATGATCGCGTGATCCGGGTGTCCTCGGGGCAAAAGCTGACCGGGCCGGGATGGCTGGTTTTTGCGAAAAAGGGCTTTCTGACGGAATGGCGCAAGGGGCGACAGGTGGCGTCGATTGATCTGCGCCCCATCAAGGGGTTGCCGGGCGCGCATAACCACCAGAACGCCTGTGCCGCCTACGCCGCCGTGCGCGCGCTGGGCGTGGCCCCGCGCGCGATCGAGACAGCGCTGGGCACGTTCGGCGGCTTGCCCCATCGCAGCCAGATCGTGGCCGAAGCAAACGGCGTGACCTTTGTGAATGACAGCAAGGCGACGAATGTGGATTCAGCACTCAAGGCGTTGCTGGCGTTCAAAAACATTCGCTGGATTTGCGGCGGGTTGCAAAAAGAAGGTGGTCTGGACGGGCTTGCCCCCGGCCTGACCCAAGTGCGCAAGGCTTATGTGATCGGGCGCGAAGCGGACGGATTTGCGGTGCAACTGACAGGGGTCGAGGCCGAGGCGTGTGGTACGATGCAAACCGCCGTGCAGCGCGCTGTGTCAGAGGCGGAAGCGGGCGATGTTGTGTTGCTGGCCCCGGCTGCGGCGAGTTTTGACCAGTATGACAGCTTTGAGAAACGCGGTGACGATTTCGTGGCGCAGGTGCACGCGGCGCTTGACGGGACTTAATCGGGCGGCTCGCGCAGTTTTGCCAGAACACCCGAGGCGACCGCATCGGGGTGGATGACACCCAATTGCGCGGGCACTTTTTCCAAATCGAGGATATAGGCAATCGCAAAGCGATGCATGCCGCCGCCATCTCGCAACGGCGTGCCGTCGCGGGTAATGTGCACCAGAATACCACCATGTTCGCGCCGCGTGTCGTTGACGGACCCATGCGGGCGGAGGCGGCGCGTGTGCTTGGTTTCCTCGTAGATGCGATCCAGCCGTTCGTAGCGCGCAATCAGGTCTTCGCGGGTGTAGCAGCCGTCAATCCGCCCGTGGATGTCGATCTCTTTCAGCATCCAGTCAAAAAGCGGTGTGTCCTCCCACGGGACACCGTCTTCGAAATGCTTGCGGATGCTGTTGAGCTTCAGGTGGCTGCCGAACGGTTTGGTAGAGCGGTCCCAATCGCCGGGCGCGACCATGCCGGAATGCCGCCTGCGAAAGCGTGGGGCACCGTTTTGCGGGTCGGGCTTGTACCAATTGACCACGTCGCGGGGATGGACCCAGATCAGTTCATCGCTTTGCGGCGCATCCGGGCCAAAGCGCAGGCGGTTGGCAATGTCGCGCAGGGCTTTGACATGCACACCGGCGCGGATGGCTTCTTTGAGCGTGCTCATGTGGTGTCTCTGTAACGGGCAAGATGCGGCGCGCCGTCGGGATGAACCACGCCCAGCTGCGCCGGGATGCGGGTTAGGCCAAGCGCGCGGGCGATGCCCATGCGGTGGTTGCCAATGGCACCGAAGATCGGATCACCATGGCGGTCGATATGAATGAACACCCCTTCGGGCAGGCGTGGTGTGCCGCGTTTGATGATCGTATCGTCGCGGAAACCGTCAGTGCGGATCGCGTCGAACAGGAGGTCGATTTGCGCGTAGCGGGTGAGGATGTCGTCCATGGTTCGGCAGCTGTCGAACTGTCCCCGCTTTGCAATCATCGCCTGCATCCGCGTGAACACATCTGTGTCGCTCCAAGATACACCGTCCCGGAAATGGGCGAGGCATGCGGCGATTTTCCAAGAGTCGTCAATCGGTTCGACGTTCAGATCCCAGTCGCCGTCAATCACCATGCCCGAATGCCGCCGCTTAAAATCGGGGGTTTCTGCCGGATTGCGGGTGTAAATGCAGGTCAGGCGTGACGGGTCGATCCAGATCCGTTCCTGCGCCTTTGGCGCAGTGCTGCCCTGGCCCAACCGGTTCGCCAGATCGCGCAAGGGACCGCGAAGAAAGGCGTTTGGGGCTTTGGGTGCTGTCATCTCGGCGCTCGTCATGGGGAAGCAGATGTGACGCAGATTGAGGGTGGTTTCAAGATGACGCAACAATCGCCTGACCTGCCGCGACGCCGGAACTCCAGGCCCATTGGAAATTATAGCCGCCCAGCCAGCCGGTCACATCCACCGCTTCGCCAATCATGTAGAGCCCCGGCACATCGCGCGACATCATGGTTTTGCTGTCTATCCGGTCGGTTGAAATACCGCCCAGCGTCACCTCGGCGGTGCGGTAGCCTTCGCTGCCCGAGGGTGTCAGCGACCAGTGTTTGAGGCGTGTCGTGATGTCATCAATGCGCTTGTCCGACAGATCCGCGACATTGCCGTCCAGCGGAAGATCGTCTGCCAGAAAGCTAACCAGCCGTTCAGGAAGCACATCGCCAAGCGCGGTGGTCACGTTGCGTTTGCCGTGGGTTGTGCGTGCGGTTTTCAAGGTCTGAGCCAAATCGGTGTGGGGAAGCAGGTTGACCGTGACCGGGTCACCTTCGGTCCAGTAGCTTGAGATCTGTAGCACCGCAGGTCCGCTGAGGCCTCGATGGGTGAAGAGCATTGCTTCTTCAAAGGCGGTGCCATTGGCTTGCGCGACCACGGGTGTGGCGACCCCGGACAGCGGTGCAAAGCGCTGGTCGGTGAAGGTGAGCGGGACAAGGGCAGGGCGGGTTTCCGTGAGCCTATGCCCAAAGCGCTTGGCGATGTCATAGGCAAGGCCCGTGGCACCCATCTTGGGGATCGACTTGCCGCCCGTCGCCAGCACCAGATTGCGCGCGGTGACGGTGTGGCGGGTGCCGTCGCGGTCGAGGCTGGCTTTGTAATGTGTGCCATCATGGTCGAGGTCGACCAGCGATGTCTTGAGCCACAGCTCTGCCCCGGCCTTGGTCAGTTCGGCGCGCAGCATCTCGATGATCTGGGTCGCCTTGTCGTCGCAAAACAACTGCCCCAGTGTCTTTTCGTGCCACGCAATTTTGTAACGGTCCACGAGATCCAGAAAATCCCATTGCGTGTAGCGTTTGAGGGCCGATTTGTGGAAATGCGGATTGGCCCCCAGAAAACGGGCGGGGTCGGTGTGCATGTTCGTGAAGTTGCACCGCCCGCCGCCAGAAATGCGGATTTTCTCGCCCGGCGCCTTGGCGTGGTCGATCACCAATGTCGATGGCCCGGCCTGTGCGGCGCACATCATGCCCGCAGCTCCGGCCCCCAGAATAAGCGTGTTTACCTGCATGTGGCGCACCCACCACGGATTGCGCCCATGCGCAAGTGATATGGCGTGTGGATCATTCTTCTGGATTGGGCGAATCATATGCTGTAAGATGTAACGATAGATCCGGGACAACCCGGGCGATTGAGGCAGATAAAGCGGTGAACCCATGACAGAGATGGTCTATGGCGCAGTCCCGACGCGCGCAGGGGAACCTGTGTTGCCGAAGTGGTGGCGCACGGTCGACAAGTGGTCCTTGTCCTGCATTCTGATCCTGTTCGGGATCGGTCTGTTGCTGGGGCTTGCAGCCTCTCCGCCCTTGGCCGAACGCAATGGTTTTGCGCCGTTTCATTATGTCCAGCGACAGGCGTTCTTTGGCGGGACAGCTTTGATTGTGTTGATCGTGACGTCGATGCTGAGCCCGGTTCTGGTGCGCAGATTTGCGGTTATCGGTTTCGTTTTTGCCTTCATCGGCCTGTGTTTGCTGCCGTTTTTCGGAACCGATTTCGGAAAAGGCGCTGTGCGGTGGTATTCCATCGGCTTTGGATCGCTGCAGCCCTCCGAGTTTTTGAAGCCGACCTTTGTGATTGTTGCCGCATGGCTGTTGGCGGCCAGTCAGGATCTGGGCGGGCCGCCGGGCAAAACCCTGTCCTTTGCCATGACGGTCAGCATCGTTCTGATGCTGGCGCTACAGCCGGACTTTGGTCAGGCCTGTCTGGTGCTGTTTGGATGGGGTGTGATGTATTTCGTGGCCGGTGCGCCGATGGTGTTGCTGATCGGGATGGCCGGTCTGGTGATCTTTGCGGGAACCGTGGCCTATCAGAATTCCGAACATTTCGCGCGGCGGATTGACGGGTTTCTAAGCCCGGATGTCGATCCGACAACGCAGCTTGGCTATGCCACCAATGCCATTCGCGAAGGGGGCTTCTTTGGCGTGGGGGTCGGTGAAGGACAGGTGAAATGGTCGCTTCCCGATGCGCATACGGATTTCATCATTGCGGTGGCAGCCGAAGAATACGGGCTGGTTCTGGTGCTGATCATCATTGCGCTTTACGCCACGATTGTCGTGCGGTCGCTGATGCGCCTGATGCGCGAGCGTGATCCGTTTATCCGCTTGGCGGGAACAGGGCTGGCCTGCATGTTCGGTGTGCAGGCGATGATCAATATGGGGGTCGCGGTACGTTTGTTGCCGGCCAAAGGCATGACGCTGCCCTTTGTCAGCTACGGGGGATCGTCGCTGATTGCGGGCGGCATTGCGGTGGGGATGCTGCTGGCGTTCACGCGGACCCGCCCACAGGGCGAAATCGGCGACATCTTGCGAGGACGGTTGCGCTAGAGACATCATCTTGAGTGTTTCGCGTTGCGCTTTGTTGACAAATCACTGCCAGATGGGTCTGTCTCCTGCTATCCATGGGTGGGGCATTTATGAGCAAACCATATCTGGTTATCGCAGCAGGCGGCACTGGCGGGCATATGTTTCCCGCGCAGGCTTTGGCCGAGGTGATGCTGCGCCGTGGCTGGCGGGTGAAATTGTCCACCGACGCGCGGGGGGCGCGCTATACCGGTGGATTTCCGCATTCGACCGAGATCGAACAGGTCAGCAGCGCGACTTTTGCGCGAGGCGGCGTGACAGCAAAGGCGCTGGTGCCGTTCCGGATTGTCGGTGGTGTGGCGTCAATGGCGGCGCGGATGCTGAAAGACAAACCGGACGTGGTTGTGGGATTTGGCGGCTACCCGTCGATCCCGGCTTTGGGTGCGGCCTGGGCGCTGCGGCGTCCTCGGATGATCCATGAACAAAACGGTGTGTTGGGCCGCGTGAACGGGATTTTTGCCACCCGCGTCGATCAGGTGGCCTGCGGCACCTGGCCAACGGCCGTGCCAGACGGTGTTGCGGCTGTGCATGTCGGCAATCCTGTCCGCCTGAGCATCAAGGACCGGGCGGCGGCGGCCTATATTTCGCCAGGGGAGTATCCGATGTCGATCCTTGTGATCGGCGGCTCCCAGGGCGCGCGGATTCTGTCGGATGTTGTACCGCCTGCAATTGCCGCATTGCCACTGGACACGCTGCAGCACCTGCGGGTGAGCCATCAGGCGCGCGACGAAGATGGTGAGCGGGTGGCGGCGTATTATGCCGAAAACGGTATCACGGCGGATGTGCAGCCGTTCTTCAACGATCTGCCCAATCGCATGTCCGAGGCGCAATTGGTGATTTCACGCTCTGGTGCATCGAGTGTCGCCGATATCTCGGTCATTGGTCGCCCGTCGATTCTGGTGCCCTACGCTGCGGCGACTGGGGATCACCAGACGGCCAATGCGCAGGGGCTGGTGGAGGCCGGTGCCGCGATCCGCATTCCCGAAAGCATGTTGACCGTCGAAAGCCTGTCGGAACAAATCGCGGCTGTGCTGAACAATCCGGACGCCGCTTTGCAAATGTCGCTGGCTGCCGTTCGCTATTCAAAACCGGACGCGGCAGACGATCTTGCCGCGCTGGTGGAAACCCTTGCCGGACACAGGCCGCAAGACCCTGAAGGATCATTGGAATGAATGCCGCGACCAAACTGCCCGTTGATATCGGGGCCATCCATTTTGTCGGCATTGGTGGCATTGGCATGTCCGGCATTGCCGAAGTGTTGGTCAATCTGGGCTATACGGTGCAGGGGTCTGACCTGAAGGCATCAAAAATCACCAACCGTCTGGCCGACCTGGGGGCCCGCATCTTTGAAGGCCAACGCGCCGAAAATCTGGATGGGGCGGATGTTGTGGTTGTGTCGACCGCGATCAAACCGGGAAATCCGGAACTGGACGAAGCCCGTCTGCGCGGCCTGCCGGTGGTGCGCCGCGCCGATATGCTGGCCGAGCTGATGCGGCTGAAATCGAACATTGCGATTGCGGGAACCCATGGCAAGACGACGACCACCACCATGATGGCGGAACTGATGGTTGCCGGTGGCTTTGATCCCACGGTGATCAATGGCGGGATCATCCACGCCTATGGATCGAACGCGCGGATGGGCCAGGGTGAATGGATGGTAGTCGAGGCCGACGAATCCGATGGATCGTTCAACCGGCTTCCGGCGACGATTGGCGTGGTCACCAATATTGATCCCGAACACATGGAGCATTGGGGCGATTTCGACCGTCTGCGCGAAGGGTTTCAGGATTTTGTCTCGAACATCCCGTTTTATGGGCTGGCGGTGTGCTGTACCGATCACGAAGAGGTTCAGCGCTTGGTCGGCAAGGTGACGGACCGCCGGGTGGTCACCTATGGGTTCAATGCGCAGGCCGATGTTCGGGCGATCAACCTGACCTATAAGAAAGGTGTTGCCCATTTCGACATCGCCTTGCAGGCCGAAGAGGATGTGATCGAAGGATGTACTCTGCCTATGCCGGGCGATCATAATGTGTCGAACGCCCTGTCGGCTGTCGCGGTGTCGCGACATCTGGGAATGAAAAAGACCGAGATTCGCGAAGCTTTGGCCGCCTTTGGCGGCGTCAACCGCCGCTTTACCAAGGTGGGCGAATGGAACGGGGTCACCATCATCGACGATTACGGCCACCACCCGGTTGAAATAGCCGCCGTGCTGAGGGCCGCACGTCAGGCGTCCGAAGGTCGTGTGATCGCCGTGCATCAGCCACACCGCTATTCACGTCTGGCCAGTTTGTTCGACGATTTCTGCGCCTGTTTCAACGAAGCCGATGTGGTGGCGATTGCCGAAGTGTTTGCCGCCGGCGAAGAGCCGATCGAGGGCGCGTCGCGCGATGATCTGGTGGCGGGGCTGATCCGCCACGGCCACCGCCACGCCCGCGCCATCCTGAACGAAGACGATCTGGAGCGGCTTGTGCGCGAACAGGCGCGGCCGGGGGATATCGTGGTCTGCCTCGGCGCGGGCACCATTTCGACCTGGGCCAATGGGTTGCCAGAGCGGTTGAGCGCTTAAGTGCTGATACACGGTCTCTTTGGTGTGGCGCGACGGTCCCAGACTGGGTGGCAGAGGCTGCAATTCCACGGGATTGTCCTGTTGCTGGCGCGTTTTTGCCCAGAAGCTTTGGTTAAAATCGCGCTGTGATGGAAACGGCAGCAAGCGGAACGTCAGAACAATGCTTCTTTGGCTGTGCAATCTTTGGGTTTTCGCCTCCGCGATTGTCGCGATGCTGCCGATGCGTTTGCAATATGTGCCGGGGGTGGCGTTGTTGATTGCGGCTCCTGTGTTGATTGTGCTGATCGCGCAGGGAATTGGCATTTGGCCGGCCTTGGCGGCGGCTGCTGCGTTTGTGTCGATGTATCGCAATCCGCTGAGATACTTCTGGAAAAAACTGACGGGACAACAGGTGGAGCTTCCGCAATGACGATCTCGATGAGCGCTGCCTGTAGCTGGATTGTGCTGGCGGCCATTCTTGCGGCTTTGCCGTCAAACGACAATCATTGGCGTCGGGCCTATTTTCTGATGGCGGTTGGTGCCCCGCTTTTGGTTTGGGTATATTGGGAGAACGGCGTTGTGTCGGGGCTTCTGGTCACGCTGGCTGCGGCGAGCGTGTTTCGCTGGCCGCTGCGGTATCTGATCGCCTGGATCGTGCGTCAGGTGACGCGCCGCGCGGAATGAGGCTTTACGCCAAATCCCTGTCAGGGCAAAACGCCCGATATGACACAGCTACCCGATGTACGGGGCACATTGATCCCCGGAAAACCCTTGTCCGAACTGACGTGGCTGCGCGTTGGTGGCCCAGCCGATTGGGTGTTTCACCCTGCCGACACTGACGATCTGAGCACGTTTCTGCGCGACTTGCCTGCCGATATGCCGGTGTTTCCCATGGGCGTTGGATCAAACCTCATCGTGCGCGATGGGGGATTGCGCGCGGTTGTGGTGCGCTTGGGGCGTGGATTTAATGGAATATCGGTCGAACGAGGCCGTGTGACCGCTGGCGCTGCCGCGTTGGATGCGCATGTGGCGCGCAGGGCCGCGGATGCGGGCGTCGATCTGACGTTTCTGCGGACCATTCCGGGCGCTGTTGGTGGTGCCGTTTGCATGAATGCCGGCTGCTATGGAACGTATGTTGCAGATCACCTGATCGAGATCCGTGCCGTCTTGCGGTCCGGGGATATTGTGACATGCCCCGCCTCTGAGCTGAAGCTTGCCTATCGGTCAAGCGCGCTGCCCGAAGGGGCGGTGATCATCGAAGCGGTGTTTGAAGGCGCAATGGCCGATCCGGCAGAGCTTCACGCGAAAATGGCCGAACAGCTGAGAAAACGGGACGAGACGCAACCCACCAAGGATCGCAGCGCGGGCAGCACCTTTCGCAACCCGGCTGGTTTTTCCTCGACCGGCAGGGCGGATGACGTGCATGATCTCAAGGCCTGGAAGGTGATTGATGACGCCGGAATGCGCGGTGCGCAACGCGGTGGTGCGCAAATGTCGCCGATGCATTCCAACTTTCTTGTCAACACGGGCGGTGCCACAGCAGCCGAGCTTGAGGGATTGGGTGAAGAGGTGAGAAAAAGGGTTTTCCAACACTCTGGAATAGAGTTAGTATGGGAAATCAAACGTATCGGGGAACCGATGCCGTCTGACGAAGGATAAACCTTCGCAGGTTGAGGCGGTGCAACGAGCAGGTTGCGCAAAATTATAAGGGCCAAAGGCCCAGGCAGATGCGGGGGCTTCCCCCTGATTTGAGGCGATTTTGGGTATGTCGAGCAGGACAAGCCCGAAAGTGGCAGTGTTGATGGGTGGCCCCTCGGCCGAACGCGAGGTGTCTTTGTCATCCGGGCGCGAATGTGCCGCCGCTTTGCGGGATGAAGGGTATGAGGTTCATGAGGTCGATGCGGGTCGTGACCTTGCCTCTGTTCTGACAACCTTGTCTCCGGATGTCTGTTTCAACGCGCTCCATGGTCGATGGGGGGAAGATGGCTGTGTGCAGGGCCTGCTGGAATGGATGGGCCTGCCCTATACCCATTCCGGGGTGCTGGCCTCGGCTTTGGCGATGGATAAGGAACGATCCAAGGAAGTGTATCGCCGTCATGGTCTGCCTGTGGTCGAGAGCCTGTTGGCGACGAAACAGGATGTGCAGGCGCGTCACGTCATGGACCCACCTTATGTAGTGAAGCCGAATAATGAAGGGTCATCCGTCGGCGTGTATCTTGTGCACGACGCGGCCAATGGGCCACCGGCGCTGGGCGATGAGATGCCGCAGACCGTGATGGTCGAAGCCTTTGCGCCGGGGCGGGAATTGACAACGACGGTTGTTGGCGATCGCGCCCTGGGCGTGACCGATATCCTGACCGATGGATGGTATGATTACGACGCCAAATACAAGGAAGGCGGGTCGCGCCATGTGGTGCCTGCGGAGGTGCCGGATGAGATCACCAATGCCTGTCTGGATTACGCGCGCCGCGCGCATGACGCGCTGGGCTGTCGCGGGGTGACGCGCACCGATTTTCGCTGGGACGAGGCGCGCGGACTGGACGGGCTGATCCTGTTGGAAACCAACACACAGCCCGGCATGACGCCAACGTCCCTCACGCCCGAGCAGGCCACGCATGTCGGAATGAGTTTTGGCGCGTTGTGCCGCTGGATGGCTGAGGATGCGTCATGTCACCGATGAACCTGCGCCCCGATCCGGCCCCGTCGCGGCTTAAATACCGGATGGAGCGTCTTATGCTGACGCCCTTGTTCCGGGTCCTGTTGCGGTTTGGTTTGCCATGTTTGCTGACTTTTGCGATTGCCAGCTGGTGGCTGTCGGTCGACAGCAACCGGCAGATGATTGTCGACACCTATGCCGAGCTGCGCTCTGACGTGGAAAGCCGCCCCGAGTTCATGGTGAATATGATGGCGGTGGACGGGGCCAGCGATCTGGTGGCGCAAGGGGTGCGCGAGCTGCTTCCGGTCGATTTTCCGATCAGTTCGTTTGACCTTGATCTGGAAGCCATGCGCGAAACCGTTGTGTCTTTGGCCCCGGTAAAATCCGCGCGGCTTTATGTGCGTCAGGGCAATGTTCTGCAGGTCGATATTGTAGAGCGCATTCCCGTTGTGTTGTGGCGCAACGACCGGGGGTTGCAGCTTTTGGATGAAGACGGCGTTCTGGTGGGGCCCGCGTTTTTGCGTGCGGATTGGCCGGAACTTCCGCTGATCGTCGGGGATGGGGCCAATTTGCGGGTCGAGGAAGCGTTGAATTTGGCCCATGCGGTCGAACCCTTGGCACCGCGACTGCGCGGTTTGGTGCGTATGGGGGAACGGCGTTGGGACGTTGTTCTGGACCGGGATCAGCGGATCATGCTGCCCGAAGAGGACGCGGTTCAAGCGCTTGAACGGGTGCTTGCGATGGACGAAGCGGTGGACATGCTGGAGCGGGATATCGTGCGGGTCGATCTGCGATTGCCCGCCCGACCAACACTTAGAATGACGGATGGCGCGGTACGTGAGTTGCTGCGCATCCGGGCGATTGAGGCAGGGGAACCAGTGGAATGATTGAGCTATACGAGTCTCAACGGGCAATGCGAAACATCCGGCGGGTGGCGATGCAGCGAGGTGTGATTGCAATCCTCGACATCGGTAGTTCGAAAATCGCGTGCCTTGTGTTGCGCTTTGACGGGACGGATCGTGGCCTTGAAAGCGATTCAATTGGCTCTTTGGCTGGGCAATCCGGGTTTCGGGTGATCGGGGCTGCCACGACGCGGTCGCGCGGAGTGCGATTTGGCGAAATCGATTCCATGGGCGAAACTGAACGTGCGATCCGCACAGCGGTTCAGGCGGCGCAGAAGATGGCGCAAATCCGGGTGGATCACGTCATTGCCTGTTTTGCCGGGGCCGACCCGCGCAGTTACGGTTTGGCGGGCAAGGTCGAAGTGGCTGGCACGACCGTTGATGAACAGGATGTGGCCCGCGTGCTGTCGGCCTGCGACGTGCCTGATTTCGGACATGGTCGCGAAGTGCTGCACGCGCAACCGGTGAATTTTGCGCTGGACCATCGCAGCGGGTTGATCGACCCGCGCGGTCAGATCGGTCAGGAGCTGGCGACCGATATGCACATGCTGACGGTGGATGCGCTGGCGATCCAGAACCTCGCGCATTGCATGAAGCGTTGTGATCTGGAGCTCGCAGGCGTTGCAAGCTCGGCCTACGTGTCCGGGGTTTCGGCGCTTGTCGAAGACGAGCAGGAACTGGGGGCGGCCTGTATCGATATGGGCGGTGGCGCGACCGGGCTGTCCATCTTTATGAAAAAGCACATGATTTACGCTGATGCCGTGCGCATGGGGGGGGATCATGTGACCGGCGATATCTCTATGGGGCTGCAGGTGCCCATGGCTGTGGCGGAGCGGATCAAGACCTTCCATGGTGGCGTTGTGGCCACCGGCATGGATGATCGCGACATGATCGAAATCGGTGGTGACACCGGCGATTGGCACCACGACCGGCGGTCGGTGAGCCGCGCTGAACTGATTGGCATCATGCGCCCGCGTGTAGAAGAAATCCTTGAAGAGGTGCGGGCGCGTCTGGATGCTGCCGGGTTTGAACATCTGCCGAGCCAGCAAATCGTGCTTACCGGCGGGGCAAGCCAGATCCCCGGTCTTGATGGGCTGGCGACCAAGATCCTTGGCCAGCAGGTGCGCCTTGGGCGTCCGATGCGGGTTCATGGGTTGCCGCAAGCCGCCACCGGGCCGGGATTTGCATCCGCGGTGGGCTTGTGCCTGTTTGCAGCGCATCCACAGGACGAATGGTGGGATTTCGAAATTCCGGTGGATCGCTATCCGGCACGATCTCTTAAGCGCGCGGTAAAATGGTTCCGGGACAATTGGTAAGCTGCGGATGATTGCGGAGTGCCACAACCAATCGTCCGGGGGAATCATTGCTTTTCATTTGGGCCGGGCTGGAAGAATTTCGCGGCGTGTGCTATAGGATTTGGTAATAAAAGCAGGGTCGAGCAGGCCATATTTATGACGAATCCGTGAAAACCCGCATCCTGTGGGGTGGTATCGGGTGACTTGTGTTTGGATGAAGTAATTCCGCTATATATCGACAAGTTGGCGAAATTCCGCGAGACGGCTTTGATTTTAGACCAGATTTAGGGGCAATTTCGTGTTTTTTGCGTGACCTTCGGGTGTCTGGACGATAATACTTGCGGCAATAGGTGCAGAAAAAGCTCTGAATGAGCGACAGTAGCAGGCGGACAAATAGATGACATTGAACCTTTCGGTGCCCGGACAGGAAGAATTGAAACCCCGCATCACGGTGTTTGGTGTTGGCGGTGCTGGCGGAAACGCGGTCAACAATATGATCGAGAAGGCGCTTGAGGGCGTTGACTTTGTCGTGGCCAACACCGACGCACAAGCGCTGCAACAAAGCCATTCCGGAAGCCGAATTCAGCTTGGCGTGAAAGTCACCGAAGGGCTGGGGGCCGGTGCGCGCGCAACCGTGGGTGCCGCTGCTGCTGAAGAAAGTATCGAACAGATCGTCGATCATCTGGCCGGCGCGCATATGTGTTTTATCACCGCTGGTATGGGTGGTGGCACCGGAACGGGTGCCGCCCCGATCATCGCGCAAGCCGCGCGTGAATTGGGTGTCCTGACAGTCGGTGTTGTGACCAAGCCGTTCCAGTTTGAAGGCGGCAAGCGGATGCAGCAGGCCGAAGACGGTGTTGATGCGCTGCAAAAGGTGGTCGATACGCTGATCATCATTCCGAACCAGAATCTGTTCCGTCTGGCTAATGAAAAGACAACCTTTACCGAAGCGTTCTCGATGGCGGATGACGTTTTGTATCAGGGTGTGAAGGGTGTCACGGACCTTATGGTGCGCCCCGGTCTGATCAACCTCGACTTTGCCGATGTGCGCGCCGTCATGGACGAGATGGGCAAAGCCATGATGGGCACCGGCGAGGCCGAGGGCGAGGATCGCGCGGTTCAGGCCGCAGAGAAAGCCATTGCCAACCCCCTGTTGGACGAAATCAGTCTGCGGGGCGCGAAAGGCGTTCTGATCAACATCACAGGTGGTCACGACCTGACATTGTTCGAATTGGACGAAGCCGCAAACCGTATTCGCGAAGAGGTCGATTCGGACGCGAATATCATCGTGGGCTCTACATTGGACGACAACATGCAGGGCATGATGCGCGTCAGCGTTGTTGCCACTGGCATTGATGCCACCGAAGTGCTGACAGACATTCCCGTGCCGCGCCGGTCTTTGGCGACGCCGTTGACCCAGGTTACCCAGGTTGAGGAAGAGGCGAAGTCAGAGCAAAGCGAGCAGATGCCCGAGCCTGTGGCCGCGCGCGTTGCCGAAGCGGCGGAAGAGCCATCTTTGTTCGGGACCATGGACGCCGAGCGGGTGGCCGCCGAAGAGCAGATGGAGACGATTTTCGAAACAGAGCGGACGCGTCCCGAGGAAACACTCGACGAAGACGGGCTTCCTGCACCAGCTTACCGGCCCCAGGTTGCCGAGTTCAGCCCGCGTGAAGACAGCATCGAAGCCGATCCCGAGCAGTTTGTGGCACCCCGCGCGCCAGCGCCGGGCACGCCAAGTGCCGAAGCCCTTGCGCGGTTGCAGGCAGCGGCCTCGCGCGCACGGCCTGCAGCCCACGCCGCTCCGGCAGAAGCGGAACCAGCGGATGCGGAACGCCCGCGTTTTGGGATCAATTCGCTGATCAATCGTATGACGGGGCAGGGGCAGGAAACACCCGTGCGGCGCACGTCGCAGCCCCCGGTCCAGACAAGTGCAGCGGCCCCCGCAGCAGAGCCCGAAGCCGATCCGGATCAGGAACGCATCGAAATTCCGGCGTTTTTGCGGCGCCAAGCCAACTGATTTCGCGCCTTTCCGCGCACGGAACGCCCCCAGGATTTGGGGGCGTTTTTTATTGAAATCAGTGCCTTATGGCCTTAGGCAAGATTCCGCCTATATTTTTCTGGACCGTGTTTCAGACGGTTACAAACTTTGATTTGAGGCAGCTTAAGTCAGTTTGTATGACGTTTTGAAGGTGCAGCGCTGGGGGGTGTGCACGCAACCGATAGAGGTTCATTTGCAGACGACGGTTCAATCATCTGTCCGGTTCGAAGGAACCGGTTTGCACTCGGGACTACCGGTCACAATGACCGTATGCCCGGCCCCTGCTGATCACGGTGTGGTGTTTCAGCGGACAGATATCCGTTTGGGCAACGCGCGCATTCCCGCGCTGTTCGATCATGCCGAGCAATCCCCATTATGTACCCTGATCGTCAATGAGGCCGGTGTTTCGGTATCCACGATCGAACATATCATGGCCGCTTTGGCAGGGTGCGGGGTTCACAACGCCTTGATCAAGGTGGACGGACCAGAGGTGCCGGTGCTTGACGGCAGCGCGGCACCTTTCGTGCGCGCCATCATGGCGGCCGGGATACAGCCCTTGTCGGCGTCGATTCGCGTGATCGAGGTTCTGAGCATGGTTGAAGTGCACACAGCGCAGGGCTGGGCACGGCTTGGGCCGGGCACCGGGCTGTCGATGGATTTCCATATCGACTTTGCAGACAAGGCCATTGGCAAACAAAGCAAGTCGCTCAATCTGGCGAACGGCACCTTTGTGCGTGAGTTATGCGACAGCCGAACATTCTGTCGGGCATCTGATGTCGACGCGATGCGCGCGGCGGGCAAGGCGCTTGGCGGTACGATGGAAAATGCGGTCGTCGTTGACGGCGAAACCGTTCTAAGCCCCGGCGGTCTGCGTCATGCCGATGAGGCGGTGCGTCACAAAATGCTGGATGCATTGGGGGATCTGGCACTGGCGGGGGCTCCGATTCTTGGGCATTACGAAGGATACAAGGCGGGACATACCTTGACCAATATGTTGCTGCGCGAATTGTTCGCGACAACGGACGGATATCGCATTCGTGAATGCGATGCCTCTTTGGCGGCACGCTTGCCCGGGGCGGGTGTTGAAGCCCATGAGATTCCCGCCGTTGCCTGAGCGCGCTGCGCCACGTAATGACTGCTCTCTAACTATTGCGGTTCAAAGGCGTTTTGCACTGGGATTTTCTGTGCTAGGACCGAACGCAGACAAGTGGCATGGATAGCCACGGCAGTTTTACGAAGGTGACGGGCATGGCAGCGGGCAGATACGCGAAAGCTGTGATCGGAGCGGGGCTCTTGATTGGGTTGCTAAGCGCATGCGGCAATGCAGAGCGTCCGGGCTTTGGGCCAGATGGCGTGCCGATTGAGAATTTCACTGCGGAACAAATCTATGAACGCGGAGAGTTCGAGCTGGATCGGCGTGATCCCGAAGATGCAGCCTTCTATTTTTCCGAAGTCGAGCGACTGTATCCCTATTCGGAATGGGCGAAACGTGCAGTGATCATGCAGGCTTATGCCTATCACCAGAATAAAGACTACGAAAACAGCCGGGGCGCGGCCCAGCGATACATTGATTTCTATCCAACCGATGAAGACGCGGCCTATGCCCAGTACCTGCTGGCGCTGAGTTATTATGATCAGATCGAAGAGGTCGGGCGTGACCAAGGTCTGACATTCCAGGCGTTGCAAGCCCTTCGAACGGTGATCGAACGCTATCCTGACAGCGAATATGCCCGGACATCGGTGTTGAAATTCGATCTGGCGTTTGATCACCTGGCCGGTAAGGAAATGGAGATTGGGCGCTATTATCTGCGGCGCGATCATTATGCGGCTGCGATCAACCGATTCCGCGTGGTTGTCGAGGATTTCCAGACGACGACCCACACCGCCGAAGCATTGCACCGGTTGGTCGAAGCGTATCTTTCGCTTGGTCTGACCGAAGAGGCGCAGACCGCTGGGGCGATCCTGGGCTTCAACTATCAGTCGACCCAGTGGTACGAAGACAGCTTCAAGCTTTTGACCGGGCGGGGCCTAGAGCTTCGGGCGACGGGCGATAACTGGCTGCGTCAGGTATACCGCCAGATGGTCAAGGGTGAATGGCTTTGATCGGAGAGTGGTGCATGTGATCCTGCACCCGACGGCACAGAATGCTGCGCGCGCTTGAAATAAGAGACATGCTGATCATTGATCGGTTGGAGCTGGAGTTCCAACCGGGCTTGAACGTGCTGACCGGCGAAACCGGGGCGGGCAAGTCGATTCTGTTAGACAGTCTGGGGTTTGTTCTGGGTTGGCGCGGACGGGCCGAGCTTGTCCGCAGCGGTGCGGCACAGGGCGAAGTGACCGCCGTCTTCGATCTGCCGCTGCTGCATCCGGCTCGGGACGTTCTGGCGGATGCAGGCTTTGCAGATGCGGACGAGTTGATCCTCCGCCGGGTGAATACGGCGGATGGCCGCAAGACGGGCTGGGTCAATGATCGTCGTGTCAGCGGCGAGATGTTGCGCGCGCTGTCCGACACCCTGGTCGAGCTGCATGGCCAGCATGATGATCGGGGATTGTTGAACCCGAAGGGCCATCGCGCGCTGCTGGACGAGTTTGCCAATCATCCCGCGCTTTTGTCGGCAACCAAAAACGCCTGGACCACTTTGTCCGCCGCGCGCAAGACATTGGCAGACGCCGAGGCGGCCTATGAGGCGGCGCAGGCCGAGGAAGATTTTTTGCGTCATGCCGTTGACGAACTGGACAAGCTTGCCCCGGAACCGGGGGAAGACGCGCAATTGGATGCCAAACGGCGTATGATGCAGGCGGCGGAACGCATTCGCGAGGATATTTCCAGAGCGGCGCAGGTCATGGGGCAGGACGGTGCCGAAGGGGCCATGTCTGATGCGCTGCGATGGCTTGAAGGGGTCAGCGACGCAGCCGAGGGTCAGCTGGACGACCCGCTTGCCGCTTTGGCCCGCGCCATGGCAGAGCTGGATGAGGCGGCGCGTGGCGTGTCGCACTGTCTGGATACGCTGGATTTTGACCCCTTCGAACTGGAAGCGGCAGAAGAACGGCTGTTTGCCTTGCGGGGGTTGGCGCGCAAGCACAATGTCGCACCTGACGACCTTGCCGGTTTGGCCGAAACATTGCGCACCCGATTGGCGGCACTGGATCAAGGCGCAGATCGCTTGGGCCAGTTGCAGGCCGATGTGGCGGCTGCCGAAGCCGCGTTCTCTGAAGCTGCTGATGGCTTGCATCACAGCCGTGTGTCTGCGGCCTTGCGCCTGGATCAAGCGGTCTGCGAAGAACTGGCCCCGCTCAAGATGGAGCGTGCGGTGTTCGTGACCGATATCACAGACGGGCCTGCCGGGCCGGAGGGGCATGACGCAGTGGCGTTTTCGGTTGCGACCAATCCCGGCGCGCCTGCCGGCCCCATCGGCAAGATCGCATCGGGCGGTGAACTGAGCCGGTTTCTTTTGGCGTTGAAAGTCTGTCTGTCAGAACAGCGCGACGCGGGTGTTACCCTGATCTTTGATGAGATTGATCGCGGAGTGGGGGGCGCGACCGCCGATGCGGTGGGCCGGCGTCTTTCGGCGCTGGCGGATGGCGGGCAGGTGCTGGTGGTGACGCATTCGCCGCAGGTTGCAGCGTTGGGTGCGCATCACTGGCGGGTTGAAAAACGCGTCGCCGATGCGCAGACCACCTCGACGGTTGTTCCGCTTGATCGTTCCGCCCGAGAGGGCGAGATCGCGCGCATGCTGTCGGGCGATACGATCACCGACGAGGCCCGCGCCGCCGCGCGGGCGCTTCTTGCTGGATAAACACCCGTTTCGCGGGCACTCTGACATTGACCGTCACAAGCTTTGATCGGCCAAGGGTTGGAGCCGGAAGGCGCTTCGGTTAAGCGTTGGAAATACAACCGTTCGTGGCGTGTTTCTGACGTGCCGAGAGGGCCGCTGCGTATGACGTCGCTTGTGCATTTACAATTTCTGGAAATGAAGAAACAGGGCAGGCGCGGCTGGGATTTGTTGCGCCATAAGGGACCGTCCCAGTTTCAATTCTGGCTGATCGCCCTTTTGATCGGGATCGCAGCAGGTTTGGCAGCAACCGGTTTCCGCCTTGCCATTTCAGTCTTGCAGACCACGGTTTATGGCACGCCCAGCGTCACCACCATTCACAGCTATGCCGCCACTTTGCCGTGGTGGATGCTGCTGTTGATCCCCACATTAGGTGGTTTGGCTGTTGGGGTCATTCTGCATTACTTCACGCCGGATGGGCGGGTGCGTACGGTTGCCGATGTGATCGAAGGCGCGGCGCTGAATGACGGGCGGGTCGAGAAGAAGGCCGGGATTGCCTCGGCGGTTTGTTCCTGGATCACGTTGTCCACAGGGGGCAGTTCGGGGCGCGAAGGGCCGGTTGTTCACATCGCGGCGATGATTTCATCCTGGGTGTCCAACACAATCCGCGCCGATGGCATCACCGGGCGCGATCTTTTGGGCTGTGCGGTGGCCGCGGCTGTTTCGGCCAGTTTCAATGCGCCGATTGCCGGGGCGCTGTTTGCATTGGAAGTTGTGCTTCGGCATTTTGCGGTTCATGCCTTTGCACCCATTGTTGTGGCAAGTGCTGCCGGCACTGTGATCAATCGCCTGGTTTTCGGGGATGTGACCGAATTTACCCTGTCCGGCACAACCACGGTGGAATTTTATCTGGAGTTGCCTGCCTTTTTCCTGCTTGGGCTGATCTGCGGCCTTGTGGCCGTTGCCATGATGCGTTCGGTTTTTCTGGCGGATGATCTGGGGACAAGGTTGCAGACCCGTTTGAACCTGCCGCACCTGATGCGCCCGGCGATTGCGGGTGTCATGCTGGGGGCCTTGGCTATCTGGTTTCCGCATATCATTGGTGTCGGTTATGAGACAACATCACGCGCGCTGACCGGTGCGTTGCTGTGGCACGAGGCGATTGTGTTTGCGATGCTCAAGGTGGTGGCTGTCGCGATCACATTGGGCGGTCGCATGGGCGGCGGTGTGTTTTCGCCGTCGCTGATGCTGGGAGCCTTGACCGGTTTGGCCTTTGGGCTGATTGCGACCGGTCTGTTCCCCGACAATTCCGGCGCGTCAACGCTTTATGCCCTGGCAGGCATGGGGGCGGTGGCCGCAGCGGTTCTTGGCGCGCCAATTTCAACCACGCTGATCGTGTTCGAATTGACCGGAGACTGGCAAACCGGATTGGCCGTGATGATATCGGTGTCCATGTCTACGGCTGTTTCGGCGCGGCTTGTGGATCGGTCGTTCTTTTTGACCCAGCTTGAACGTCGCAAGGTGCATCTTGCCGCCGGGCCGCAAGCGTATCTTTTGGCGATGTTTCGGGTTCAAGGCGTGATGCGCAAGCCAACAGCAGAAAACGCGGCGGATGAAGCGGCCTGTCATGCCATGATCGAACAGGGCTTGTACCTGCAGGCCCAGGCCACGCTCGAAACCGCCCTGCCATTGTTTGATAAATCGGGCGTTGCGTTTTTACCGGTGGTGCGTCTGGACGGACCTGATCGCACCCCGGTGCTGCAGGGTGCGCTTTTTCATGTCGATGCGCTGAAGGCTTATAACCGGGCTCTGGCTGCAACCGCCGCCGAAGAACACAGTTGACGGACTATGCCGACATCAAAGCTGTTCGACGGTCACGCCATCCTGGACGTCAAATGCCAGATGGTCCTTGATCTCTGACACGTCGTCCTTCGGGGCCTCATAGCTCCAGACCGCATTATCGAAGGTCGAGCTTTTGGACATGATGTTGAAATAACTCGCGCGACCCTTGTAAGGGCATGTTGTGTTGTGATCAGAGCTGTCGAGAAACGCCATGGCCACATCGGAGCGAGGAAAATAGATCACGGCGGGACGGTCGCCTTCCGTCAGTTCCAGCGCGTTTGAGCTTTCTGCGATCACCGCCCCACCGGCGCGCACAACCCAAGTGCCTTCAACGGGCCTGACTGTAATATGTTTCTGCATGTTCCATCCCTTTTGGTGATAAAGTGCGGCCTGTGCCGTGACCGCTTTTGCCGTGTGTCAGATATGTGCGCAGGCTGTTTCAAGCCAGGACCGAACATCGCTGTCCACCAGCGGGCCGATCTTTTCAAATACCAGTGTGTGATAGCTGTTCAGCCAAGCGCGCTCTGCCTCGGTCAGCAAAGTAGCATCAATCAGACGCGTGTCGATGGGAGCGAAGGTGATTGTCTCGAAGTCAAGCATCTCGGTCACCGTCTGATTGTCCAGCGCGGATGCCTCTTTCACCACGATCAGGTTTTCAATCCGGATGCCAAACGCACCTTCTTTGTAGAACCCGGGCTCGTTCGACAGGATCATACCCGGCTTGAACGGCACAGTTCCGGCGCGGGCCAGACGCTGCGGGCCTTCATGAACGCTTAGATAAGAGCCGACGCCGTGCCCGGTGCCATGTGCATAATCCAACCCGTGTTCCCAAAGTGCAACGCGGGCCAAAGCGTCAATGTCGCGCCCCGCCAGACCGGACGGCCAGCGCAAGCGCGATATTGCGATCATACCTTTGAGGACGAGCGTAAAAGCCAATCGCTCTTGATCTCCTGCCGCACCGATGGCGATGGTGCGGGTGATATCCGTGGTGCCATCGACATATTGCCCGCCGCTATCCACCAGCAACAGCCCGGTGTCGACGGTCCGGTTCGTGTCCTCGGTGACCCGGTAGTGCACAACCGCACCATTTGGTCCTGCACCCGATATTGTGTCAAAGCTGATATCGCGCAGAGCATTGGTTGCCACACGTTCGCGTTCCAGCCTTTTGACCACATCAATTTCTGTGAACGTGCCTGGCGTTTGCGCATCCAGCCAACACAGAAACCGCGCCATCGCCGCCCCGTCCCGCAAATGTGCCGACCGCGCGCCGCTTAGCTCGGCCGCTGATTTACAAGCTTTGGGCAGCGCACAGGGGTCTGGCGCTTCGATAAGCGGAATGTCCGCCTCGCGCAGCGTGTCAGCCACAATGACCGGACAACTGGCCGGATCAATTTGCACCGATCCATCCAAAGAGGACAGCGCCGGCAAAAACGCATCCACCGGCTCGATCCGAACCCGGGTTCCAAAGTGATCGGCGATATTCGTGCATTTTTCCGGATCGACAAAGAATGTCAGCTGACCAGAGGCGTGAAGCAGGGCAAACCCGTGCACAAACGGTGTGCGTGGCACATCTCCGCCGCGAATGTTCAAAAGCCAGCAAATGCTGTCGGGCAAGGTCAACACGGCATGTTTGGCCGCACCCAGCGTGTCTGCCAGACGCGCGATCTTGGCATCGTGGGGGTCACCAGTCAGGGTTTCGGGCTGCACAAAAGCCGGGGCGCTTGGGGGGGGGGGTTGGTCCTGCCAGATACGGTCTACAAGATTGCCAACGCGCAGCAAAGAGACAGTGCCAACGGATGTTTCCATCTCGCGCAATTGCGCCACCGTGTGCAGCCATGGATCAAACCCAACGGTACCCCCATCGGGCAATTGATCCGCGNGGGGGGGGGGTTGGTCCTGCCAGATACGGTCTACAAGATTGCCAACGCGCAGCAAAGAGACAGTGCCAACGGATGTTTCCATCTCGCGCAATTGCGCCACCGTGTGCAGCCATGGATCAAACCCAACGGTACCCCCATCGGGCAATTGATCCGCGATCCACGATCCAAGCGACGTTTCAGGCCAATGCACGGGGGTATACACATCTGCAACCTGCGCATGAACCTGCACACGGTAGCGCCCGTCAATGAACACACCTGCGGTCTTTTTCAGCGCAACGCAGAACCCGGCCGACCCTGTGAACCCTGTCAGCCAGGACAGCCGTTCATCATGGGCCGCCACGTATTCGCCTTGATGCGCATCGGCGCGGGGGACGATAAACCCGTCAAGGGACTCCCGCTCCAAAACCGCTCTGAGGGCGGACAGCCGCGCCGGGCCCTGATCTGGCGAGGCGGTTTCGGAAAAGCTCTGAAACATGGTTTGGCCTTTCTCTGTGCCGTTCACTGCGTCCTGCACCGTGTTCGAACTTTGGGGGCACACACGCCCGACACGATAGGCGTCGCTTGCCAAAGCCGGAACACCATCGCGCGTCTACACGGCTTTTTTGATGCCCATCATCCGAGCCCGGGCCCTTGGGTCGCTGTCGAACAAAGATGCAAGCTGTTCGGTCATCGCGCCCGCAAGCTGTTCGACATCGGTGATGGTGACGGCCCGTTCGTAATAGCGGGTCACATCATGGCCGATGCCAATGGCCAGCAATTCGACCTGCTTGCGCCGCTCGACCATAGCGATCACATCGCGCAAGTGTTTTTCCAGATAATTGGCGGGGTTGACCGACAAGGTGCTGTCATCCACGGGTGCGCCGTCGGAAATCACCATGAGGATCTTGCGCGCCTCGGGACGGTGGATCATCCGCTTATGCGCCCATTCAAGCGCTTCGCCGTCGATGTTCTCTTTCAGCAAGCCTTCTTTCATCATCAACCCAAGATTGGGGCGCGTCCGTCGCCAGGGGGCATCTGCGCTTTTGTAGATGATATGCCGCAAGTCGTTCAGTCGCCCGGGCTGTTGTTCGCGGCCTTCGTTCAGCCATTTCTCACGCGCCTGACCGCCCTTCCACGCACGTGTGGTAAAGCCAAGGATTTCCACTTTGACCGAACAGCGTTCCAGCGTGCGCGCCAGAACATCGGCGCAAATGGCAGCGATCGAAATCGGCCGCCCGCGCATAGAGCCGGAATTGTCCAGAAGCAGCGTCACAACAGTGTCACGGAATTCGGTGTCTTTCTCGACCTTGAAGGACAGCGGCGTTGTTGGGTTCGCGACCACGCGCGCAAGGCGTCCCGCATCGAGGATGCCTTCTTCAAGGTCAAACTCCCACGACCTGTTCTGCTGCGCCTGCAACCGGCGCTGCAACTTGTTGGCCAATCGGCTTACCGCCCCCTTCAGCGGCTCCAGCTGCTGATCCAGATACGCGCGCAGCCGTTCAAGCTCGACCGGTTCGGCAAGCTCTTCGGCCAGAATTTCCTCGTCATGGGCGGTGTCGAACACCTTGTAGTCAGGGTCGGCTTCGGAAATCGGGGCAGGGGGCGGCGGCTCAAGCGGGGCCTCGCCCTCGGGCATTTCGGCCTCTTCGCCCATCTCCTGATCGGCCATCTCGTCCATCGAGACCTGCGCCTGAGACGGGTCTTGCGTCTCTTCTTGGGTCTGCTCGGGGCTGGCCTCGGCATCCTGTTCCTGATCGTCGTCCTGGCCGGTGCTGTCTGGTTCCTGCTCTTCGTCAGCCCCGTCTTCGGCCTGATCCTCGGCCTCGTCATCGATGTCATCGGGATCATCGCCCAGCTGGTCGCCATAGCCCAGATCGGTGATGACAGACCGGGTGAAGCGGGCAAACGCCGCCTGATCGTTCAAAACGTCGTTTATGTCGTCCAGTTTACCGCCACATTGATCCTCGATAAATCCACGCCACAAATCCATGACGTTCTGCGCACCCTCGGGAAGCGCGCGTCCGGTGGCCAGATGCCGGACAAGATAGCCCGCCGCTGCCGATAACGGCGCGTCGGAGGCTTCGGTGATCTGGTCATACCCGCGTCGGGTCGCGTCATGCCCGATTTTGGCGTCAATATTCCCGGCCGTTCCCGGCATGTCGCGCGCGCCCATCGCTTCGCACCGGGCGGTTTCCATCGCTTCATACAGCTCCCGCGCCATTTCGCCCTGCGGGTTGTAGCGCGAATGCGTGCCGGCATCGTGATAGCGCCGGTTCATTGCAAGGGAATCCGCCGTGCCCCGGGCCAGCAACACCTCGTCACGAGTCAATCTGCGACTGACCTGTGGCAATCGCATCGCATCACCGGACAGTCCGGCGGGATCAACCGAATAGCTGACGCTCAATTCCGGATCATCGGCCAACACCTTGGTGGCTTCAGCCAGCGCTTTCTTGAACGGATCGGCGGGGTTGTCACTTGGCTTGTTCATAACGCGTATCGTTCCGCAAAGCCGTCATTGTCACAAGCCAGAAGGCGGATACACCGCGTGGCTGTACAAAACCGCCCCTGCGTCTTCTTTTTCCAAATATGCAAAACGCGCGCGCCGCAGGCGCGCGCGGATCGGATCGGCGCAGCCGATCCGACACCCATCACGCGATACTCAGGCTGGCTGCGCTTTCGGGCAGCTCTTCGTCAAAGCAGCGCTGATAGAACTCGGCCACGGTCTGGCGCTCCAACTCGTCGCATTTGTTCAGGAACGACACCCGGANCGCGGATCGGATCGGCGCAGCCGATCCGACACCCATCACGCGATACTCAGGCTGGCTGCGCTTTCGGGCAGCTCTTCGTCAAAGCAGCGCTGATAGAACTCGGCCACGGTCTGGCGCTCCAACTCGTCGCATTTGTTCAGGAACGACACCCGGAACGCATAGCCCACATCGCGGAAAATCTCGGCGTTTTGCGCCCAGGCGATTACGGTGCGCGGGCTCATCACGGTGGACAGATCGCCAGACATGAAGGCGGTTCGGGTCAAATCAGCCACCGTCACCATTTGCCGGACCGTCTTGCGCCCTTTTTCCGAATTGTAATGCGGCGCTTTGGACAGGACGATAGAGGTCTCTGCGTCAATCGACAGGTAGTTGAGCGTCGCCACCAGCGACCAGCGGTCCATCTGGCCCTGGTTGATCTGTTGCGTGCCGTGATACAGGCCCGTTGTATCGCCAAGCCCCACGGTGTTGGCTGTGGCAAAGATGCGGAAATACTTATGCGGCGTCAGAACGGCGTTCTGGTCAAGCAGTGTCAGCTTGCCGTCGGTTTCCAGAACCCGCTGGATGACGAACATCACATCGGCGCGGCCCGCATCATATTCGTCGAACACAATCGCGGTCGGGTTGCGCAAGGCCCAGGGCAGGATGCCTTCCTGGAATTGCGTCACCTGTTTGCCGTCCACCAGCTTGATCGCGTCCTTGCCGATCAGGTCGATCCGGCTGATATGGCTGTCGAGGTTGACGCGCACGCAAGGCCAGTTCAGACGCGCGGCCACCTGTTCAATATGGGTCGATTTTCCGGTCCCGTGATAGCCCTGGATCATCACACGGCGATTGTTGCGAAATCCGGCCAGGATCGCCAATGTCGTGTCGGGATCAAATTTATAGGTGCTGTCAATATCCGGCACCCGCTCTGTGCGCTCGGGGAAGCCGTGCACAACCATATCCGAGTCGATGCCAAAGACCTCGCGAGCCACGATTTCTTCGGTGGGTTTGGCGTTGATGTCGATCGTCCCGTCGGCCATGTTGCGGACATCCTTCTGCAATAGGTGTGTTGCGCGTGTGGTGCAACATAATGGGCGGAGGAGCAAGGGAAAGGGCGCGGGAATTCGTTCATGACAGTGCCAGAGACGACGGATAGTTTGCTTGCACGCGTGGCAATGGCGGATCAATCGGCTTTTCAGCTTTTGTATTCCCGGACCTCCGGGGCGTTGTTTGGTTTGTGTTATCACCTGATTGACGATCACGCCGAGGCGGAAACCTGCTTGCAGGATCTTTTCACCGCGATCTGGCAGAATGCCGATGCGTTTCGCGACGGTGATCTTGCCCCGATGGCGCGCCTGGTGATCGAGGCCCGAGCAGCGGCGATTGCGATAAAACGGGTGCGCTTTTCACCAACTGACACGGTGGATACGCGGGATCTGTTTACAGGGCCGGGGACAGACCATGAAACCACACAGGACACAATGACGCTGGACGCCTGCCTTCGGGATCTGCAACCGGCACGCGCGCTTTTGCTGCGACGGGTCTGTCTGGATGGCGATGGTTATGGCGATCTTGCTGCGGCGTCTGATGTAGAGGCCAGCACCGTCAGGGCGTCGTTGCAAAAAGCGTTGAACACTGTTGGGACATGTTTGATGCCAGACAGGACGGTGTCCGTCACGGCGGCGGAATATGCGCTGTGCCTTTTGCCGGAACTTGAGGCTGAACAGTTTGAAGCAAAGCTGGCAGACGAGCCGGAGGCGGCGGCCGAGGTTGCCCTTTGGCACGCCCGGTTGGCGGAGTTTATTCTCGCCACGCTCCCGCCCAAAACGCCCCCGCCACAACTGCTGCGCCGATTGAAGGCGGATGTCTTCAGCGCACCGCGCACCGCGATCTGGCAACAGATCTGGCCCTATGCCGTCGGCGGGGGAATCGCGGCTCTGGTGCTTTGGCTTGCTGTCTCAAGCAATGTGCTGGTGGGCTTCTAAACAGCGACCTGGCAAAACGGCACGCGTCATCGCGCAATTGTGTGACGGATGCCCTTGCAGAAACCGGGCACCAGTGGCCATCTGAGGGTCTCAGCACGGAGGCCGGAATGATCAGACGCCATTTTCTAAAAGCAGCCGCGGCTTTGGGCCTGACTGCGTCGGCCAAAGGGGCAACGGCCTCGCAAGGCACCTTTGAGGTGACGCGGACCGATGCAGAGTGGAATGCCATGCTGACACCGGCAGAGTATCGTGTCATGCGCGAGCACGGCACAGAACGCGCGTTTACGTCGCCGCTGAATTCCGAGAACCGGGCCGGTATGTTTCACTGCCGCGGCTGCGATCTTGCGCTTTACGCGTCCGAGCACAAATACGACAGCGGCACCGGTTGGCCAAGTTTCTGGCAAGCCCAGGCTGATGCTATTGGCACCCGGCCAGACCGATCCTTGTTCATGGTCCGTACCGAATGCCATTGCCGCCGCTGTGGCAGCCATCTGGGCCATATCTTTGATGATGGGCCGCAACCGACGGGCAAGCGCCATTGCATCAATGGCGTAAGCTTGCGCTTCCGCGCGGCTTAGGTGCCGCGCGCGCCAAGCCCCAGTTGCATCAACGTTTTGCGCACCGGTTTGAGCGTGTAAAGCGCATCCAATCCCTTGGCCCGAATGTCGCGCAGCGGACGTGAACTGAGCATGGATGTCCGGTTCAGCAATGTGATGCCGGCCACACGGGCGCGGATGTCCATGATCCGTTTCTGGTGATAGGCATCCAGCAACTTGCGCGAACCGATATCGCCATCGGATTTGCGGATAAGGTCGCGCAGAACGCGCAAGTCGGTCAGGCTCATATTCAAACCTTGTGCCCCGATCGGGGGCACCACATGCGCGGCCTCGGCCACCAGGGCCAGCCGTTCAGAGCTCAGACGTTCGGCATGTTGGCTGATAATCGGCCAGATCGTGCGGCGCGATGCCAGTTTCAAGGGCCCGAACAGGCTGCAAGAGCGGGTGGTCATGGCGTCTTCAAATGCTTCGGTGTCTAGCGCGGCCAAAGCTTGGGCTTTGGGGCCCTCTTCCATCCAGACAATGGCCGATGACGGACGCCCGTCCAGATCCGGTAGCGGCACAAAGGTGAACGGTCCGCCGGTCCGGTGAATTTCCGTTGACACATTCTCGTGCGGGATCGGATGGGTGACGGCAAAGGCCAGTGCTTTTTGACCGAACCGGGTTGTCTCAACGCCGATTCCGGCGGCTTTGCGCATCGGTGAATTGCGCCCATCCGCCGCGATCACAAGGCGACATCTGACCTTGGTGCCATCACTCAGCGTCACCCGCGCTTCGGCGTTTCGGGTAAACAGCGCGGCGGTTCCTGTGCCCGGCCGAAAGGTTACGGTGTCCATGCTTTCAAGATGCGCCACGAATTCGCGCCGCAGCAGCCAATTGGGCAGGTTCCAGCCAAAGGGCAGGTCTGAAATGTCGGATGCATTGAAGGCTTTGGTGACGCGGGGTTCTGGAACGTCGCCGCCTGCATCAATAATGCGCATCACTTGCAGCGGCATCGCGTGGCTTTCAAGGCGCGACCAAAGGCCGATTTCGTCCAGAAAGTCGCGGGCCGGTTGCAAAAAGGCGGTGGTTCGCAGATCGGCCCCCTCTGCATCGCGATCCGTGATTGGAGGTGCGGGATCAATGCAAAGAACAGAGTACCCATCCGATCCAAATGCCGCTGCGGCGGCCAATCCGGCGATGCCTCCTCCTGAAACGACGATATCGTAATCCATGTCTTCCCTCAGGGTTTTGGTCTGGTCGCGCCCTGTCTAGCCCGAACCATCCCAACACGCGATGCGGCAGGTTTCCCGCGGTGCTATTTCCCGACGGTGATCAACACAAGCGTGATCATGACAATCGGCACAAGGGCAAGGGCTACCATCGACAGGGCCACGATGCCCCATGTCATCACCGCCGCCGCGACAACAGTCAGAAAAAGGCCCAGCAGAACAAAAATGGCTGCGGGTTGCCCCTCTTTCAGCGCGGTCAGGGCAGCGGAATAGAACGGCCTGCGGTGTTCGCGCAGGTTGGGATCGGAAACAGACATTTGAGACTCCTTTTTGTCATTAAAGGAGGTAGGGTCGAAATGCCTGACCAAAACTGTCAAATTGCCGCAAGGCGGTGGATAATCGTCAGGACAACCGCGCAAGGAATTCTGTCAGATTGTCCGTATGGTGATGAATATGTGGCGCGTCGATTGCATCATCGGCCACATGAACGGTCCGCATGCCCATGTCATGCGGCGCTGCCAGATTGCGTGGATCATCCTCGAACATGGCGGCTGCGCTGGTGTTCACCCCGTCTTTGCCAAAAACCTTTTCAAACGCGCTGCGTTCGGGTTTGGGATGGAAATCAGCATGTTCCACGCCGTAAATCGCATCAAAGATGCCGTCCAGCCCGCGCGCCTTCAGGACGTTTTCCGCATAGGGGGCAGAGCCGTTGGTATAGACAATCTTGCGGCCCGGAAGCTGGGTTATATAGCCGGCAAGATCCGGGTCTTTGGGCAGAACCGAAAAATCAATGTCGTGGACATCATACAGGTAGGGTGCCGGATCGACGTCATGCTCGCGCATCAGACCGGCCAGCGTTGTCCCATAGGTCTGCCAGTATTTCACCCGCAAGGCGTTGGCCTGGTCCCGGTCGACACCCACGGTGTCCATCACGTATTTCACCATACGGACCTCGATCTGATCAAACAGACGCACCGCAGGCGGGTATAGCGTGTTATCAAGATCGAACACCCAGTGGCGCACGTGGTCAAATGCTTCTTTTACCATGAGCGTTAACCTAGGCCCGACCTGGAGGCGCGGCAATGCCCAGACTTGCGTCTTTCGTCAGGACGCCGTTAACGTGGCGCTGGTCAGCAAAGGCGGCGCGGTATGAAAGAAGTAAAGACACCTCAGAAAGATGCGTATTCCTCGATTCTCGAGGCGATCGACGTGGGCGTGTATCGACCCGGCGACCGTCTGGTTGAAAGCGACCTAGCCGAACGGTTCGGCATGTCGCGCACACCCATTCGCGAGGCATTACAACGGCTTGAGACGCAATCTCTTTTGACGCGCGATGGCCGGTCGCTGATTGTGGCATCGCTTGATCACAATCAGATGGCCGAATTATACGTGGTGCGCACCGAACTGGAGGGGCTGGCCGCACGGCTTGCTGCCCGTCACGCGACAGAAGAAGAGGTTCAGGTTCTGCGCAGCATGGTCGATGATGACCGGGCCTTGTTGAACGATCCCTCGGCGCTGGCGCGGGCAAACCGGCGGTTTCACAAGCAGATCCATCTGGCTTCGCATAATCGGTTTCTGGTGCAGCAGCTGGATCTGGTACATCGCTCGATGGCGTTGATGGCGACAACGTCTCTTGCGGCGCAGGGGCGGGGTGAAATCGCTTTGGCCGAGCATAAAGCGATTGTCGATGCCATCACGGCGCGGGATGAAGATGCCGCCTACAAGGCGTTGCGCGACCATATTTCGGTGGCGTTTGTTACGCGGCTCAAGCTCGACTCTCAAACCCTGGATTAAGGTCCGGTATGCGTGGTGTGAATGTCGCCACCGATCTGGTCAGGCTTGGAAATGCCGTGCTGGGTCTTGTCCCAGTAAAACGGTTTGAACACCAATTCTGACACGGCTTTATAGACGGCGAACACACCCAATGGGAAATAGAACACCATCATCGGAACCCAGGGCATCAGCTTTTCATGCTGGGTCCGGGCCACGGCCACGAACCCGATCAGCAGTGAAATAAGCTCGGCCGAAAGAAAAAGGGCCAAAAGGCCCCCTGTCCATCCATCCGGCAGGATGTCTGTGAAAGGCGTGGACATGCCGAAACAGACCACCCAGAACGCCCAAAGCACCGGTGCCAACGTGAACTGCAGGATGGTTGTCAGGAAAAAGAACTGAAAGCCAAGAAACTTGCGCGGCCCCAGATCTTTCAAAAGCCGGAACGGTTTGCGCATATGAACCCGATAGGTGATCATGTACCCCTTGAGCCAGCGCGACCGCTGTTTGATCCACGGGATCATCCGGTTGTTCGCTTCTTCGCGCGTCACTGTGGGCAGAAGCGTGGTTTTATAGCCAAAACGCGCCAGACGGATGCCCAGATCGGCGTCTTCGGTCACATTATGGGCATCCCAGCCGCCCACATGCTCAAGCGCAAAGCGGCGCAGGAACACCGTTGTTCCACCCAGCGGGATCGGAAAGCCAAGCCGCGCCGCACCGGCCAGAATTATGCGGAACCAGGTGGCGTATTCGACTGTGAAACAACGCGAAATCCAGTTCGCATGCGGGTTGTAATAGTCAAGAATGCCCTGCGCGCAGACAACATCTTTGGGCGCGGCATGAAACGTATCAACGACGCGTTCAATCTGATCCGTGGCGGGCGCGTCTTCGGCATCCAGCACCCCGATAATATCCCCCCGCGTATAGATCATCGCATAATTCAATGCGCGTGGTTTTGTCTTGAGCGAGGCATCAGGCACTTCGATCACCCGCATCCAACTGGGCAGCGATTGGGCTGCAAGCATCTGCTTGGTCTGGATATCATCGCTTTCCAGCACCAGAACCACGTCCAGCAGGGATTTTGGATAGGTGAGGCGCGAGAGGCGTTGGACCAGGGTGTTGGCAATGGCGGCCTCGCGAAACATCGGCACCATCAGGCTGACCACCGGCTTTTCAGACAGGGGTACATCCAAAGTGATCTTGGCCGGTTTCTTGTAGCCCGCAAAGAAAACGCAGATCTTGAAGATCTGGCAGGCGATCAGATTGGTGATGGCGACTGCCGTGATGCCGACAAAAAACGCGTTCGGAAACACAAAGATCACTCCAAAGCTGACACCGAAAAACAGGCTGGCCATAATGCCGCGGCGCACTGTCAGTTTGTTGATGTCGCGGCAACTCAGGTCACTGGGAACCCGGTTTTCCGCCAAATCCGCAAGGTAATCGCGATGTTGTTCGGTGACGTAATGATGAATATCGGCCTCGGTTGCGGTGCCGAACAGCACCGGGCCAATCTGATCCTCAAGCATTTCACGCAGTTGCGTCCGGTCGCCATCCATTGACGTGCCCACAAGGGTCGCAGCACCCAGCTTGCCCCAGGGCAGAACGCGGTGTTCAATGCAGAATTCGGGCGGCAGTAGGTTGGACAGGTTTGGGTCAGGCGGGTTTGTTGCCGGATCAAGGCGGCGCGCGCTGGCGGCCAATTGATTGGCTCTTTGCAAAACCTGTTCTGCCACATCCTCTGATGGCGGGTGCGCCTTGGGCTGCACGAACGGCAAATCTGCGATAGGTGTTGGGTTTTGCACGGCTGGTCCCCGAATATATGTCCGGGGGTCAGCTAAACGTTAATCGGTTAAGCGGCGGTTAACAGCGCTTAGGCAGAGACAGCCTTTGCCTTTGCCATGGAATCTGCAAACCGTTCAAACAGGTAAAAGCTGTCTTGTGGGCCGGGGCTGGCTTCGGGGTGTTGCTGGACGGAAAACACAGGTCGATCAGCCACGCGAATCCCGCAGTTGGAGCCGTCAAACAGCGACACATGAGTTTCCACAACACCTTCTGGCAAGGTCTGGCTGTCGACGGCAAAGCCATGGTTCATGGACGTGATTTCCACCTTGCCGGTCTCGTTATCCTTAACGGGATGATTGGCCCCGTGATGTCCGTGGTTCATTTTGACGGTCTTTGCGCCAAGCGCCAAGGCCAGCATCTGATGGCCCAGGCAAATCCCGAACATCGGAAGCTGGGTTTCCTTCAGGATCGTCTGGATCATCGGCACAGCGTAAGCCCCGGTTGCCGCAGGATCGCCCGGACCGTTCGACAGAAATACACCATCCGGATTATGTGCCAGAACCTCTTCGGCTGTGGCTGTTGCAGGAAGAACGGTCACATCACAGCCCGCACTTGCAAGGCAGCGCAGGATGTTGCGCTTGGCCCCGTAGTCAATGGCGACCACCTTGTGATCTGGTGCAGTCTGACGCGAATAGCCTTCGGGCCAGGCCCACCGCATTTCGTCCCAGCGATAGGATTGTGCGCAGGTCACATCTTTTGCAAGATCCAGACCTTCCAGCCCCGAAAACGCGCGGGCTTTTTCGACCAATGCTTCCAGATCGAATGTGCCTTCCGGATTGTGCTCCAACGCGACATGCGGCGCGCCTTGCTGGCGGATGGCGCGAGTCAGACGGCGGGTGTCGATGCCGCCAATGGCAATGCGGCCACGGGCCGCCAGCCAGTCACCAAGCTCTGCGGTGGCACGCCAGTTGGAGCTTTGCGTCGGCATCCATTTGACAACCATGCCCGCGGCCACGGGATCGGCGGTTTCATCATCGTCCGGATTGACGCCGACATTGCCAATATGCGGAAAGGTAAAGGTCACGATCTGGCCAGCATAAGACGGGTCGGTCATGATTTCCTGATAGCCGGTCATTGCCGTGTTAAAGCATAATTCCGCCACCGATGTTCCGGTTGCGCCAAAGCCGTGACCGTAGAAAAACGTCCCATCTGCCAGCGCAAGGCACGCCGTCGGTTTGTCGTTTGAAAGCTTGGACATGGCGCGACTCCGCAGGTGTAAAATCGTCTGGAACCTACGGGTGCTGCGTCTTGCGGTCAAGGGTGGCTTGAAAATGGTATATATATTAAAATCAATAGCTTACGTTATTTGATGGCCGCTTGCGTCTTGCGGGCTCCTCCCGTAGGGTGCGCGCTCGTTTAACCATGGGGATGGGTATTCATGGACCTTCGGACTCGGATCACTTCGTCGATCAAGCAAGCCATGCGCGACAAAGACAGCGCGCGCCTGTCAACGCTTCGTCTGATTAATGCAGCCATCAAGGACCGCGACATCGCAGCCCGGGGAGACGGGGCCGAGGTTGGGGTGAGCGACGATGAAGTGCTTGGCATTCTTGGCAAAATGGTCAAGCAGCGCAAAGACACGGCCAAAACATACGAAGAGGCGGGACGGCTTGATCTGGCTGAACGCGAATTGTCCGAGATCAGCGTGATTGATGAATTCCTGCCGCGCAAGCTATCCGACGAAGAAGTCGCCAAAGCGATTGATGCGGCTGTGGCGGAAACCGGTGCATCTTCCATTCGCGATATGGGACGTGTGATGGGGGCGCTCAAGTCCAAATATACCGGGCAAATGGATTTCGGGGCGGTCGGCCCCATGGTCAAAGACCGATTGGCCAACGCCTGAGTGCCGCCTAGGGATCAAGGGCGAAGTCGTCCCTGATTTGCTCAATTTTGCGCGGGTCGCGGATTTTGTAGGTTTGCACGAACCGGGTTTTGTACCCGACACGCCCGCGCCGCGCGCCGAAATTGTCGCCGTGGTTCAGCATGTAAAGCACAGAGGGACGGTCAAGCGGGGTCAGCGGCTGCCCGGCCAGCCGGGACAGATAGGGAAACATCCGGTGTTCGTGTTGGGTCATCTCGGTCAGAAAGGCCCCGGACGTCGGCTCTGAGGGGTCGTGGTAAAGGGCTGCGCAACTGCCGCATAGTTTCCAGAAAGGTTTGCGCATCGGCGTCAGAAGCGAGCGATTGTCCGCCAACGCAATATCCCCTTTGGCCACGTCCATGACCAATCCGGATTGCACCAGATATCCGCCCTGTTTCTGGCGTCTCAGCATTTCGGTAACGGTGCCCTGCCGCAGCAGATCATCCGCGTCAAAAGACATCACATAGCCCGGACGTGGTGCCAAAGCAGGCAAAGACTGCGCCAGGACACGCAGCTTGCGCCACTTGTCATTGCCAGGCGTCGGATCATCGAAGGGCAGAAAGCCAATCCGTTTGTCATCCGGAAGGTCAGGCTCTTGCTGACAGCAAATGGTCGCGGTCCAGTTTGGGTTGTCTTGCCTGATAAAGCTGCGCAACGTGGCGTTCAGCCGATCCACAACCGCAGGCCAGTCTTTGACGTGATGCGCTCCGACAAGAGGGATCAGAAAGGTGACCTGCTCGGATGTTTGCTGTTGAAGACGAGCCGCCCGCAGGGCCAGTGCCGCGGTTTCCGACGCTACCAGATCATCCGGCGGTCCAAACGCGCCAGACAGAGACGCGCGCAAAAGATGCTGCGCGCGTTTGAATTTCGGAACGGCGGGAACCTGTGCCATGGGGCCTCGGATCAAGGGTGGGCGATGCGCCGAACCTTGTCATTTAGTTCTGCGTAAAGCGCTTTGCGTTCGTCTTCGCTCAGAAACGCGCCAATCTCAACCTCTCGGCCTGCACCGGACAAGGTGACGTAGTTGGGCACAGGACCGCCTTTTTGGTGGATATTGACCTGCGTCCAGTAAGGATTGCAGCGCCATTCCTGCGCTTCGCCTTTCAATGTCTGCCGGGTGAGGTGCAGATCATCCGGGGTCAATGTCAGCACCTCCATGATTTCAAGATCACGATTGTTGCGTCGCAGCGCGTACCACATCGCCCCCAGGGCCATCAGCATGAATGGCAACACACCCCACAGCAAGACCGTGCCGATAAGCCCGTAAAGAGGGATCGTGGAAAGGGTGAAAATGCCAAGGATGGTTGCCGCGAACCCATGCGCGGGCAGGGATTTGTGCGGCCACAAGCGCAGTTCAGAGGCATCTGTCGAATCTTCGGTCCAAGTGTAGGGCATAGGCAAAAAAGTGTTGTTTCACTGAAACGAGGTAACGCGCGATGCGATCATGTCATGGGGCTGCGGCGCGAAAGCCAGAAAAAAGGCCCCAGCCGTAAGCTGAGGCCTTTTCGGCTTTTGAAGGTGACGCCTTAATGCGCGTGGGTCTTTTCCCAGTCTTCCCGCTTTGGCAGCTGCTCGAACGTATGTTCAGGCGGCGGGGAGGGCAGGGTCCATTCCAGCGTGTCGGCGTATTCGTTCCACGGGTTCTTCGCGGTCTCGGCGCGGCCTTTCACAAGGCTCCAGACAATCACACCGATAAAGAACAGGAACGATGCAAAGGACAGGAACGCGCCCCAGCTTGAGATATAGTTCCAGAACGCAAAGGCTTCGGGATAGTCGATATAGCGGCGCGGCATGCCCTGACGACCCAGAAAGTGCTGCGGGAAGAATGTCAGGTTTGCACCGATGAAGAAGGTCCAGAAGTGCACCTTGCCCGCCCATTCGGGGTACATCTTGCCGGTCATCTTGGGGAAGTAGAAGTAGATCCCCGCAAAGATCGCAAACACCGCACCCAGGCTCATCACATAGTGGAAGTGGGCAACCACGTAGTACGTGTCGTGGTATGCACGGTCCACGCCAGCCTGTGACAGAACGATGCCTGTCACACCACCAACGGTGAAGAGGAAGAGGAACCCAAAGGCCCAGAGCATCGGCGTTTTGAACTCGATCGAGCCGCCCCACATTGTGGCAATCCAGCTAAAGATCTTAACCCCTGTCGGAACCGCGATGACCATGGTTGCCAGCATGAAGTAGGACTGCTGCGTCAGCGACATCCCCACAGTGTACATGTGGTGCGCCCAGACAACAAAGCCCAAGGCCCCGATCGCAATGATCGCCCACACCATCGGCAGGTAGCCAAAGATCGGCTTGCGCGCGAAGGTTGCGATGACGTGGCTGATGATGCCAAAGCCCGGCAGGATCACGATATACACTTCCGGGTGACCAAAGAACCACAGGATGTGCTGGTACAGAACCGGATCGCCACCGCCCGCTGGGTCAAAGAAGGTTGTGCCAAAGTTGCGGTCCGTCAGCAACATGGTGATCGCGCCCGCCAGAACCGGCAGAGCCAGAAGGATCAGCCAAGCAGTGACAAAGATCGACCATGCGAAGAGCGGTACTTTGAACAGCGTCATGCCCGGTGCGCGCATGTTGAGGAACGTGGTGATCACGTTGATCGCGCCCAGAATGGACGACGCACCCGAGACGTGGACCGCGAAGATCGCAAGGTCCATCGACAAGCCGCCTTCATTGGTCGACAGCGGCGGGTACAATACCCAGCCAACACCCGATCCAAGCTGACCATTCCCACCCGGTGCAAACACCGAACAGATCGCCAGCGTTGTGCCCGCGACAAACAACCAGAACGACAGGTTATTCAGACGCGGAAACGCCATGTCCGGCGCGCCGATTTGCAGAGGCATGAAATAGTTGCCGAACCCGCCAAACAAGGCCGGGATCACAACAAAGAACATCATCAGGATACCGTGACCGGTGATCAAAACGTTCCAAAGATGCCCGTTCGGAGTACAATCGCCAACGGCGGCTGCGGTCAGGCGTGCGCCTTCCATACACATGTATTGAACCCCGGGGTTCATCAGCTCCATGCGCATATAGACGGTGAAGGCCACTGAAATGAAGCCCGCAAGACCCGCGGCGATCAGGTATAGAATCCCGATATCCTTGTGGTTCGTGGACATGAACCACCGGGTGAAAAACCCACGCTGGTCCTCATGGTCGTGGCCGTGAATGGCGGCGTCTGCCATAAATTGCCTCCTGAATGTATTTGACGATGAGGCACGACTCTTGCTGTCTGTGCCTCAGGTTCCCATGGCGTTGTAAAAGGTCGTTGGGCAGGCGGCAACGTATCTATTTGACCTAGATCAAACTTTATTGTCGCAGCTTACATATCGCTTCTGATTGGGTTTCGATCGAAACCTATCAGAAATTTTGAATGTTTATCAAAAAGCTAACCCGCGTTCTTAAGTCAAAACACCCGATTTGCCGCCATCCTACTGGCGGCGGGCCGCGTCGCTGTTGGGATCAGTCAACTGCTGCGCCTGTGCATCACGCTGTCGAAGCTGCGTTTTAAGGCCACGTCCACATTGTCCAACGTCACCGGTATGCCCAGATCAACCAGAGACGTGACACCATACTCAGTGATGCCACAGGGCACGATTCCCTCGAAGTGGCTAAGATCTGGTTCGACATTGATGGATATGCCATGAAAACTGATCCATCTGCGCATGCGTATCCCGATTGCGGCAATCTTGTCTTCGGCAAGCTGGCCGTCAGGCAATCTGGCTTTGTCCGGACGGTCGATCCACACGCCAACCCGGCCCGGACGGATATGCCCGGTCAATCCGAACTCGCCCAGAGTGGCAATAACCCAGTTTTCCAGATCCTGGACAAAACAGCGAACATCATGCCCCCGTTCGCGGACGTTCAGCATCGTATAAACCACCCGCTGGCCAGGGCCGTGATAGGTGTACTGCCCGCCGCGTTTGGTGGCGTAGACAGGAAAGCGGTGCGGGTCTTTCAGATCAGAGGTGTCGGCGCTGGTGCCGGCGGTGTAAAGCGGGGGATGCTCCAACAGCCAGATCAGCTCATCAGCCTGGCCCGCGGCGATCGCATTGACGCGGTCCTCCATCGCGGCCACCGCGGCGTCATAGTCGGTCAGACCGTCAGAAATTTTCCATTCAACCATTCGGGTTCCGGGCCAACGCCCGGCCTTTTGAGATATGAGTCCAGCGGGACATGTGGCTGGCGTCGTTTATAAATGCGGATTGGCGCAGTTGAAATGGCAAGTGACGCGTTTGTTGTGACCAAAACGCGGTCCCATGACAGGGGCGTGTGCCCGTCGCTCGTTCGTGGCGCACGCGCTGATGGTGGGACGCGCGATGCTGACATAATTCAGCAATCAGCTTCGCACCCGTGTGAAATCTGGATCATAGGGCGATGGATCACTGACTTGCGCAGCAACCCGGTCGCCGCAGAGGTCCAGTTCCAGTGTCGAACCCGTGCTTGCCAGATCGGGGTCCACGAAAGCATAGGCAAGGTTCATGCCAACACGGTGGCCGTAATCGCCCGAGGTGATCGTGCCGACCACCTGGTCGTTCTGCATCAGCGAAGCACCGGGATGTGCAGGCGCGTGGCGGGTGTCGATCTTGAGAGTGACCAACCGTTTATTTGGCCCGTTTGCCTGCCGCTTCAGCAGGGCGGCCTTGCCAACGAAGTCTTTTTTATCAAGCTGCACAAATCGGGACAGCCCCGTCTCGAAAGGGTCGAACTCGGTGATCAGGTCGGCTTTCCAGTGTAGAAACCCCTTTTCCATCCGCATGGACTCGATTGCGCGTGCGCCAAAAAGGCACAGCCCATATGCCCGGCCAGCCTCCCGCAGAGCGAGGTAAGCGGCATAAAGCGAGGCGTTGGGCACGTGGATCTCATAGGCCAGTTCGCCTGAAAAGCTGACCCCCATGACCACAGCGGGCGCAAAGCCGATGAAGCCTTCGCGCACCGACCGCCACGGAAAAGCGTCCGCAGACCAGTCGCCGCGCGCGCAATCAGAAAGCACGGCCCGTGCCTTCGGCCCGGCCAGAACAAGGATGGTGTGATCATTCGTCAGGCTGCGTAACTGTACGTCCTCATCCGGGTCAAGATGGGCGGTCAGCCAATCCATATCGTGATATTCCGACGCGGCAGCCGATCCATACCAGACCCGATCCGGCCCGCGATCTGATGCGGGCAGGTTGGCAACGGTTGCCTCGGCCTTGACGCAGCCCTGCGCGTTCAACAGATAGCCCAATCCAACGCGCCCCGCGCGTTTTGAAACAGGTCCGCACATCATACGGTCAAGGAACGCGTGCCGGTCCGTGCCGGTGATCTCAATCCGGTTGAAGCCGTTGACCTCGGCCAGCCCCACATTTGTGGCAAGGGTGTTCACTTCGGCTGCGACACTGTCGAAGGTTTCATCGAAATTGAAGCTGAGGGAGGGCGTAAAGTCTGGTGACGGCTTGATGTAGTCGACACGCTCCCATCCGTTTACCACGGTGAACTCCGCGCCCTCGGCGGCGAATACCGGCGTCAGCGGTGTTGTCTTGGCATTGCGTCCAGCGGGGCGATGTTCATGGGGGAAATGAAACCGGAATTCGTTTTGATAATCCTCTATCGCCTTGAGTGCCGTCATTTCTACCGTGGCGTGGCCGGTGAACCGGCGCGGGTCGATCACCCATGTGTCATAACACGCCTCGCCCTGCACAATCTGCTGCGCCAAAAGCCAGCCATGGCCACCGCCTTCGCCCAGGCCGGCGCGTAACCCGATAATGCAAAAGGCGTTCCGTTTGCCGGGAATGGGTCCGACCAAAGGCGCGCCATCAATCGTGTAGGTGATCGGCCCGTTCACGATCCGCTTGATGCCCACGTCGGCCAGGGCCGGCATGCGTTCAAACGCGCCCTCCAGCACATCCATGACACGGTCCAGATCATCGGGACAAAGGTCATTCGAAAAGCTTGGGCTGATCCCATCCATGCCCCAGCTCCGGCAGTCCTGTTCGTAAAACCCAACCAAAAGACCGCCCTTTTCCTGACGAGAGTAATAGTCTGATATCGGGCAGCGCAGCAGCGGCATACGGTGTCCGGCTGCTGCAATGGCGGGGATGTCTTCGGTGATGAAATATTGATGCTCCATAGATGCCACAGGATGCTGCACCCCCATCATCGCGCCGATCTCGTTCACGCGGTAGCCGCCCGCGTTCACGACGATATCGCAATCAATCGCACCGTGTTGGGTGTGAACCGTCCAGGTGTCGTCCTTGTGCTGGGTCAAGCCTGTCACGGGCGTGTTGCGATACACCTCAGCGCCCGTCTTGCGCGCATGAAAGGCCAGCGCCTGACACAATTGGGCGGGGTCAATATCCCCGTCTTCGCCGTCCCACAGCCCACCAAGCAGGTTGTCGGTTGAAATCAAGGGATGACGACGTGCGCATTCCGCGGCGTCGATGACCTCGTACTCCACGCCCATACCCCGCGCCATGGACGCAAAGTGGCGATAGCCCTGCATCTGTTCTTCGGTATTTGCCAGACGGATACCGCCATCGCCGTGGTGATAGCCCACAGGGTATTCAGGATCGTCGCGCAGCTTTTTGTAAAGCGCGATGGAGTGGGATTTGAGACCAACCATCGTCTGGGTCATGCCAAAATTGGTCACTTGCGCCGCGGAATGCCATGTGGTGCCCGAAGTCAGTTCATCCCGCTCTACCAGCACAACATCGGACCATCCCTCCTGGGTCAGGTGATAGAGGGTCGAACAGCCGGCAATGCCGCCGCCGATGACGACACATTTGGTTCTGGATTTCATAACTGCTTCCCCATGCTTGGCCGTTCATATCTTTGCAAATTTCCAAACCTCTTAAAAATTGTATTAAACGAGGTATAATCTCAGAAATTCCAAGGTATTGCCCATGACACTCTCTTTACGCGCCATGCGCTATGTTCACGCTGCATTGCATCATGGCAGTATCACGGCCGCCGCTGAGGTCATGCATGTGACCCCATCGGCCATTGCCGCTGCTTTGGATCAGGCAGAAACCGCCTTTGGCATGGCGCTGGTGACGCGCGCGCGGGCCAAGGGGGTGTACCCCACATCGGCCGGTCGCGATGTCGGACGGCGCATTGGTGATTTGCTGGAGCGCTACGATACATTACTGACAGATGTATCCGACCTGCACGCAAACCTGTCGGGGAATTTGGCAATCGGATACAACGCGCCGGTTGCACCGGCTTTCCTGCCAGGTCTTGCCGCGCAGATGCTGGCGGCGCATCCCGGCGTGGCATTTACCTTTACCGAAGGTGACAACACTGCAGTCCAGAAAGGCTTAATCGACGGGCAATTCGATGTGATCCTGTTTGTGGAAGAAATCCCAAACCCACAAATTGCGTCGCAACCGCTTCTTGAAGCGCCAACCTATTGTCTTTGTCCCGAAGATCACGCGCTGGCGCAACATGATGCAGTGACGGTGTCGCACATCGTGTCCGAGCCGTTGATCCTTTTAGACCGTCCGGCAGCGCGTGGGTATTATCTGGAACTTCTCGAAAAAGGCGGCGCGGACCTCAGAATCATTGCAACCGCGAATTCGACTGAAATGGTCCGTTCGCTTGTGGCATCAAAGATCGGGATTTCCCTGTTGAACATGAAGCCCCGGGATGTGCCCACATATGCGGGCAGCACCGTTCGGTGCCTCCCAATCACAGACAGCACAAGCGGCGTCACGATCTCGCTTGGTTTCGCACCAGGGCCAAAACGAAGGCTGATCCAGACGTTTGTCGATCATTGCACGGCATTCTGCAACGGACCTTTGGGCGCGGATTTGACGGTATCCCTGACTTGATAGCTTTGAAAAGGAGCCAAATATCCGGGCCGCTTAAAAGGTACAGGCCCGGTCTTTCACTATGGAGCATCGGTATGCTTATGACTGCGACCGTGGGTTTTGAAATCCGCACGTGTCTGCAATTTTTGCGCTTCGGTGGGGATCACATGATGATGTGAAATGGTGCAGCTCAGAAGAACAAACTAGAACCATTTCCGGCCTCTGAACTCCTAAAAGAGCTAGAGGATTGGTCCGAGATCATCAACTCAGAACCAGAGATGTCACAGGTTCTGGAAGCGACTACGGGTGTTGAATTGCCGGGGATGGAGCCATGAGCCACCTCCGGCAAGAATTCTCAGACATCTCGCCAAAATCTGCGCACAAGAAAACGCCGCCGCCCTTCTCCCTGCGCCTCAGCAAAGAAGAACGTGCAACGCTGGAGACGGCGGCGGCGGGCATGCCGCTCGGGCCTTTTATCAAAGCAAAATTATTTGACGGTGATTTGTCGCCGCGCAAAACACGAGGACAGGCACCCGTTAAAGATCATGCCGCCCTTGCACAAGCGCTGGGGTTGCTTGGGAACCTGCGACTAGCGAACAACCTCAACCAGCTTGCCAAAGCTGCCAATATGGGCGCGCTGCCGTTATCGCCAGAAGTCGAAGAGGAACTGATGGCAACTTGCGCCGCTGTTCTGGCTGTCCGCATGGAACTGATGAAGGCGCTTGGGTATGACTGCGAGGATTGTTCGTGATCCTAAAAGCTTCTCAGCGCAGTGGTGGTTTAAAGTTAGCGGCCCACCTTCTGAATGATCGCGACAATGATCACGTTGAGGTTCATGATCTGCGGGGCTTCACGGCAAACGATCTTCACGGCGCGTTTCAGGAAGCAGACGCGATCTCCAAGGGAACGCGCTGCCAGCAATATCTGTTTTCTCTGAGTCTCAGCCCGCCCGAAACTGAGAAGGTCTCAGTGGCTGATTTTGAGAAAGCCATTGACCGGATTGAAGAATGTCTGGGGTTGAGCGATCAGGCGCGGGCAATTGTCCTTCATGAGAAGGATGGACGCCGTCATGCTCATGTGGTTTGGTCGCGCATCGACGTGATGGAAATGAAAGCCATCAAGCTACCGTTCTACAAAACCAGATTAAACGAAGTCTCCAAAGACCTGTTTCTAGAACATGGTTGGCGATTGCCGGAAGGATACCGAGATAAGCGCAACCGTGATCCCAGGAACTTTACCCTTGCAGAATGGCAACAAGCCAAACGCCAAGGCAAAGATGCGCGCGACATTAAACGCACGTTTCAGGAGGCATGGGCGGTCTCAGATACCAAAGAGGCATTTGCCAATGCGCTCGAAGAAAAAGGCTATGTGCTGGCGCGTGGTGATCGGCGCGGCTTTGTCGCTGTCGATGTTCACGGCGAGGTCTTCGCTGTGCCGAAATGGGCGGGGCTCAAAACCAAGCAGGTCAGAGATAAGCTGGGGGATCCCAAAGACCTGCGTTCAGTTGATAAGGCGAAGGTTCATATCGCACAGACCATGCAACCTGTCCTTTCGCGCTGGCAGGAAGAACTGGATGCCAGAAAGCAAAAACTGAAAGAACAACAGGATCAAGCTCGCGCCGAGTTGGTCAAGAGGCAACGCGCTGAGCGCGAGCGTTTGAAGTCAAAGCAAAACGAAAGGCGTATATTTGAAGCCGAGCAAAGACAGGCAAGGTTTCGATCAGGTCTGCAAGGACTTTGGGATCGTGTGCGCGGCGAACATGGCAGGATCAGAAAAGAAAACGAGTTGGAGGCATGGCAGGCTCACGTGCGCGACCAAAAGCAAATGGATAACCTAGTGTTTCGTGATCTCGAAGACAGACGCGCGTTGAAGCGTTCGCAACTAGTAGAGCGCGTTGCCCTGAGCCAGGATCGACAACGGTTCGACGATTTGAGATCACAAGCCGTTCATAGTCCCCGCGATGGTCCAACCTTTGAACGCTAGGTTAGCGTGCAGCGGCTGGCTCAAAGCCGACGCGCAGAGAATATCCCAGAACCCGTGCATAGTTCTCAATCGTCGCAAGGGACGGTGAGTTCGATGCGCTCAGGCTTTCAAGGCGCGAGATATTGCTGCGCTTGGTGCCGAGTCTTTCCGCCATCTCTTCCTGAGTCAGCCCCGCCGCTTTGCGCAGAGCAATCATTTGCCGCTTCATCTCGAAGGCAGACGCCAAGGCGTCATACTCCGCCTTGACCTCGGGGTTTTTCAGCGCTTTGACGCGCATCTCTTTTAAATTTGGTCGCTCAGTCATTGTCCTGAACCTCCTTCATTCTCTTGTTAGCCGTCACCATCTGCCGTTTTGGCAGGGTGTTGGACTTCTTAATCGCCGTCAGCAAGATAACGACCTCCTGTCCCTTCACGGTACAGAACACTGATCTCGATATGCCTTCCTTGCCCTTGGCGCGGATTTCAAACAAACCTTTACCAAGCGGCGCGGTGTGCGGTCGTCCCAGATCAGGACCAAATTCCTCGATCAACTCGGTGATCCGCAGGAAGTTGGCCAAAATACCCGCTGGCAATGCCAGCGTCTCTTTCTCCACCTTCTCGCTATAGAACGTGATCTTCCAACTCATCATTGATGTTATCAAATATGATACCCCGTTGTCAAGATAAGTTGACGAGCGCAGAACTGAGGTCGGCTCACTCATCTGGACGGGACGTTCCTCCTTTCGTGCCCGCATCAAGCAAGCGCGAAAATTTCCTAACCCTCAAAAAAGTGACAACTGCGCGCCGCTCCAGCGGGTGCGCTTTGCTTCATGCTCCAGCCATGAGGTGACAAAAGCGACCGCGCCGCCGTGCGCCTCGACTGTGCCCGAGGGCATGAAGTGAGAGCGATATCCGGTTTCAGTCACGGGCAGCGGATGCCGTCCCTCGGTTCTGAGTTCGATATGATCAGTCATGCCGAATTTTTCCGGTGTAAAGGTGATCTCGAGCCCAATGCTGCGCCACGTGATATTGTGCGTTTCCATGTCTTTGCCTTCCAAGGCGAAGAAGTCGCCGCTTACGCGGCAACCCCTTCTTTTTGATGGTTGGATTGGAACGCGTGCAGATAGTCTGCTGCGCGCTGCGCATGCGCGGCGGCGCAGAAGATCGCGCGCTTGTCATCTTTCAGAACCTTCAGCCAGCTCTGGATATAGGCCGCATGATCAAGGCCAGCCTCAGGCGTCAAACCCAGATCAGCACACAGGAAAGCCGCGCCAAGCTCGGCAACAAGTTCTTCCTTGGCATAACCTTCATCACCCCATTTCTTGCGTCCGAATTCACGATCAAGCCGCGTCTTGTGCTTTGTCCAGTGGGTCAGCTCATGGGCAAGCGTGGCATAGTAGCTTTCCGGCGAGCGGAAGGATTCAAAGACCGGCATCTGCACATGATCACTGCCGCCGCTATAGTATGCAGAATTACCACCATGACGGATGACAGCGCCGGTTGCGGCAAAGAATGCCTCAGCTTCTTCGTTGCGCTGTACATCATCAATGACCGGTTCGGGCTTTGCATAAAACTGTTCCGGCAACCCCTCGATCTGCTCGACATTGAACACGGTGTAGCCCTTCATGAACGGGATTTTCCGTTCTTCCGTCTCGCCGTTATCCTTCTCTTCAGATTTGGTGATGGTGTTGGCATAGAACACTAGATTGCCTTTCTCGCCTTTGCGCACATTTGCGCCCAGTTCTTTCGCCTGTTTGAAGGTCATCCAGTGGGATGAGATAAACCCCTGTTCAATCGAGGCCGCCCAGAGCATCAGAACATTGATCCCGCTATAAGCGATCCCGTTATGCCGTAGTGGCTTGATGATCCGCCCGTCCATGTTGCCGTTGTTCCACGGCTTCAGCCATGTCAGGTCGCCTTGCTCTAAATCGGCGATAATCTTGTCTGTGACCTTTTGATAAATATCTGTTTTCATTTTACTTTCCCTTCATTGGTTAGTTGGTTGCGCATGCAACCGAACTAGGCTTGCGCCAATGAGCAGGGGGATGGCTGTCAAGACCCAAGCGGCGGGAGGGGGATCACCCGCCCTGCACAAATGACGAAGGAATGCGGAAGGACGGGGATACGCGCCGCGCGCGCCCAAAAGGGCGTTCAGGTCTTGATGGCCGGGGGCTGCAAACCCCACTTCAATAGAAAGAAAAATGTCAGCCTTTTAAAAGCTGACTATGTCCCGCGCAAGGGATGGAAGCCGGATGGCTTAGACTACAGGCTCGGTTCACGACAGCCCGGCCCCGCCATGGCGGGGTGCGCCTGTCCAAGGAATGTTAAGGGGACTAAGGAGCCGCCGCTGCGCCAGGCGCTGCCGCTGCCGGAACCGCTGTTGCTGTCAACAGAGCCGCATAATGCTTCACAACATCTTCAAGTCTAGTAAGCAGCTCCTCAAAACCTGAAAAGTCCACCGTTCCCGCATTCGCCCGTACAACCGCTTCGGCAAAGATAACTTTTCCGTACTCGGTGTGGTCTCCATGCTCCTTCTTTGGGTTGAAGCTTTTTCCCTTAAGAATAGTTTTCAACAGTGTGGGATCAAATAGGGACTCGATATCCTTATCGGCTGGCGGCGCTCCTTCCGGCACTTTCACCAGATAGAGGTTGAGCCCTAAGTGATAAAAGGGTTCGGTCGTAGTTGTTGATACCGTTTTGCCAATCTTGGATTTCGCGTTTTTGATCACGGATTTTAGCCCATCATCATTGTCGCACAGGATAATTACCGGATGCGCCATGGGCTTGTGCTTATATCGCTTAAGGACGTTTTCGTACTGTGAAATCAGTGCTCCTTGCCCGGCAGCGCCATGTCCGAGATTCAAGAGGTCTCGCGAAGTGCCCGACGATTTTAGGAAGTGCAGAAGCCTGATAACCTTGCCATTCTCCTCCTTTGCCAGCAGGGGAAACTTCTTAACCAAAGCCCTGATCGCACATTGCAGATAGGTGATGTCCGAGACGCCCTCTGTCACGATTAGCGGCGCAGCAGGAGCGGCAAAATATTTGTAGAACAGGAATTTTCGGTACAATTCCTCCGGAGCGCGCGGCGGGTGAAAATCTCCTGCGGCCTTGGCGAGCTTGTTGATCTTTGGATGACGATCACGCCGCGCCTTGACGAAATGGATGTGCGAAAGCGTGCCTTCCAGCGGGCCTAGCTTATCAGTGGCATCTGCCGGATCATCGCCGGGGCGGAAATAATATCCCGTCTGAAAAAGAGAATTACACATCGCCCGCGCTGCGCGGTAGTAATCCTGATTGATATTGGCCTTGGCGTTTACCACCAGTCCTGTGACGGTCTGGCGAGACTGGCGCAATGACATGCGCGTTTTGTCGGGATTGATGAAGAAACCTGTCTTTTCAATTGCCTTCCCAAGCTTGGTGCCGACTTCCCAGTCTGCGCCATGCAGGTTCACAGCAATCTCGGTGGGGAAAAGCGTTTCATTGGTCGAGAAGGTCAGATCATCCGCATAGCGCGTGTAAGTGCAGCGGGCATCTCGGGCAAGCGCGAGCAGCCGCGAGTCCAGAATATTTCCGATCAGGTTTGATATCACCGGGGAACACGGGCTGCCCTGTGGCAAGGCATTATCGTGGCAGGCAATCTGGGCGATGATCGTGGCGACCTTGAGCTCCAATGAAAACATTTTGTCATGAATGAAGAAGCCGCGCACGCGCCCGAAGTTTATGGTGCCAAAGAAATCCGCCAGGTCAAGATTGAAGACGAAGCGCCGCCGCCTGTGCACCTCAGCATTGGAGATGATGGTGCGGCCCTGATGGAAGCCGTGGGAGGCAAACCAGAACCGCGCGTTCTCCTGCTTTCGCTCGCGCACACAGGCATAGAGCAATTCCGCAAGGCGGGTTTGCAGCAAGGCAAGCTGAGGCTCGGGGGCGTGAATGGTGCGGACGCCGCCTGATTTCTTGGGGATTTCGAAGGAGCGGTACTTCTTGGCCGCGTCCATCTTGTAGAGGATGTAGCTAACGCCCTTCGGGGTGAAGCCAAGTAGCTTGGCAAGGTCGGAGAGGCTTTGCGCCTTCTGTAATTTTTCTAACGAGCTCAAATGTCTATACTCTGGGTTGGGTGCTTACGGGCACTCTTAAGCGAGCGTCGGCGATACACCGGAAAACCGGAAATACCGCAAGGGAACCTGAAGGTAAGCAGCCTGCCTACCGTTGTTGTCATTTGCCGCGATGCGCAGCAGGAAGTCTGCCCGTAAGCGTCTGAGAGTATGACCGATTTACCCACTTCGGGCAAGCCCGTGCTTCTACATGAAGCACCGAAAATCATAGATGCGGTCGACCATCTTAGGGTTCTGCTGGAGGATGTCAGCGAAGGCCTTGGAATAGACCAGTGTGACCGGGAGCTTCTTGTAGAGGGTATTGTTGTTCCAGTCCATCTTTGTCAGGCCGAGTATGCCCGCACAGGTATCGTGCCAACCGCCTTCGCCTGAGAAGCGGCGGATAAGTAAGGGCGACGGCGTCGGCTTGAGTCTACCTTCTTTATAGACGTTGTAACGAGCGCTCTGGACGTGAACTCCCTGAACGCTGCCTTGCGTCCACAAGAGGGCTTCATTTCCGCTCAGGGGAAGATATGTCCCACGCTGAATGGGATAATTATACGGCGAGGGCGGCGACCCTTCGCCGAAGCGGACGCCCTTCCAATCCACCCCCTTTACAATTTGGATTAGCTCGATTTCCGTCCCTGATCGAAAACTGTCGAAGGCTCCCAAAATTTCTTCGTCGGTAAAGGGTGAATTTTTATGTATCGTTACTTTCTTTGGCGCTGCGCCAAGGTGCCCGTGCTGATAAATCTCAAGACTTCGCGTAAGGACCGACTGCATCTCATAATATGTGAGATACGGATTTTTGTTGGCGTCTTCGGTGAAGTCCTTGGTGTCATAGGCGACAAATTTGAAACCCGTCCCGTCCGGATCAAACACCTGGCTACAACACGTGCTGTAATGTGTTCCTGCCTTCTTATCGGTCTTCATCGCGTAGCTTATGCCGATAAATGCTTCATCTGGGGCCAGACCTGTAAGCTTCCATGGAATGCCTCCTGCTTTGGCGTAGATCGCAACACTGAGACCCCACATGACATTTGCCCGGCATCTACGGTTAAAGCTTGTCTGCCGGACTATTTGTATTGGGATATCCGATGGGGCGCAGAATGCTTTAAGATAGTCATGAAAGTTGAAATTCTCCCCCTCAAAGCATGCTGCCCAGTCGTCAGGCAGCAAAACGAGGGCAACATCGAAGTTACTGCGCAGGGATGATAATTTTGATATGCAGCGAAAAAGCCCTTGCGCCAACTCCAGCTTCGCCCGCTTCTTCGCAAATTCGTCCAGCTCTTGAGGGAATTTAAGGACCAGGCTTTCATCAAGCTTCGCAATGGGCGCCCGGAATAATTGCTCAAACCCCGGGTACTCCGGATAGTAGTTTTTTGCTTCAACAGGGCTCGCTTTCGATTGAAGCTCGCCGATCAGGCGGTGCAGCTTGCCAAGCTCCTGCTCGGGAGCAACAAGCGCAAAACGAACCGAGGGCAGCGTTCCGAATTTGAGCCCGTAAGGTCCATGAGCCAGCAGTCCCATGAGAGGATGCACATGGGTGCGGCCTCCGTCAAAAATCAGCTCGGGCTCGGGAAGGCAGGTATATCCAGCCAGTTCACTATCATCGCTCATGGAAGCCTCCTTGAAAACGCCGTGCGGCTTCCGATAGTGAAAGTCGGGTTCTCGCTTTCGGTCCCGCTTGCAAAGGAGCTTACGTCAATCTCGGCGGCCCGTTCATTCGTTCCGAGAGCTATCTCGATCCAGGCATTAAGAAGAGCGTTGTATCTGTCATTAAAGCGGTCGGCTTTTCGTTTATCGAGGAAATCTGTGGCATCCCGTCGAGCCCTCGGCGGCCATATCCAGATGTCGGGATCGATTGTCAGCCAGTTCCGGCTTTCCCTTACTTCAAGCGAAATGCGGGCAGCTTCCGACCAGTATACCCTGTCTTGCTCCAGATGTTTTTCCGTTGGCTGGGTGAAAAGCCCAGGGATCACGCCCGACGTTTTTCCAACAATGCTCTGAAGCGGGGCCACGGCTCCTGCGTCCTCGCTGTGCCTGTCGATGATTAGCCATGAGCCGGAGCGATTTGTTCGGGCGAGTAGCGGTTTGCCGCGGGCCAAAGCCTTCGAAAGAGCATCGGCGATAAACCCCCTAAGATGTAGGGTGTCCGAACCGCAAAGATCATCTGGCAGAGGGGTGTCATCTATCGATGTGAGAACGGAGCCAAAGTGATCGTTAATATTCCGCTGCTTTCCCCAAGCCCAAATCTCGGCTGCTTTGGTGATGACAAGGCCTCCCTCGGTATCATGCTGGGCTTTGCGTAGCCTGGTCCAATCCACGGGATTGCTAAAGTTCAGACGGAGGCAGTTCGATGGGAGCTTTTTAATCGGAAGCGCATTGAAACGTAGCAGAGGTGGTTGCGTACCTGCTTTTACCATTGGAATACTGACATCGGACGTTTCGGATTTCCGGACCCTTCGGTCAAGCTCTGGGGGTTTCCCCTCCACATTTCTCCATATGCGTGAAAGCAACGAGTCGAACGTCTCGATAGGCACATACCCCGCCGTTACGCCCTTCGCCTTTGCTTCGTCGAGTAGTTCCCGCACAGGCTCAATCGGCTGGCTTCCTTTCATGCCCGTCCAGAACAGGCCGTGCGGGAAAGGGTTCGCGGAATCAAGTGCGTTTCTAAAAAGCCCTATGACGCTCTGATCTCGCCCGCTGTATCCGGTAACCACAAAGCCAAACCGATTGGCAGCATTGACCATGCATTGGGAGAGTTGCGCATTCTGCGCCGCCAGGTCCTGCGGAATATTCTTAATGCTATCGTATCGGAAGTCCCCGTGAAGCTTGCAATAGAGCGGATATTCTTCGTTGTTTAGCGCATCATTGGCTGATTTCGCGCCCTCAATATGGAAGGCGGCGAGCGATTTACCGGCAACTTCAGCAACAGCCTTCTCAATAACGCTGTCAAAATTTGTGGTGAAAGCCGCCCGCGTCAAACCGGACGCAAGCATGGCTCCTAGAACGCGATGCCCAACGGATAAAGAGACATTATCCTCGGATAGTTTTGCGGCAATGTACTTGCGCTGTCTTTCTCTATCGTCACCGAATATCTTCTGGAAACATACGGGATATTCTTCACCGTCCCACAGTTTTGGAAACCCTTTCGACTCAACAAATGCCTGTATCTTTGCTCTGATCGCCTCAACCTGCATCTCCTGACGCGAAATCTCTTGGTTTTCCTCACGGCAATAGAATTGCCTCTTCATGTCCCAAAGGAGATCAGTCGCGGTTTGTAGCCCGGCAGAACGCGATGCGCCAGCGCCCAAAAACCATGCGAAATTTTGGGGGCGGAAGCACACTACTGCTGTGAGTTCGGTTTGATCCATGCTTGCTCTAACCTGAATAAAGCGTTGCTTGCATGGCGCGGAAGGCGTCCTTGACTGCCGCGAGGCCACCGAGGTTTGCTTTACTTTCGTTGACGCTACCATAGCGCGCCGTCAGGAATGCTCCGAGCTTATTGGTTGCCAGCTCCGCTTCGCCGCGCGCTTCGTAGGCCCCAAGGATTGCGAGCAAGAGGTCTTTCATTTCCCCATCAGCGTCCTTCATCCCGTCAGAGCGAACGTGGTCGGCCCTTTCGTGCCGCGTTTTAGGAGGATTGGTGAACATGATATAGCTCAACACATCGAAGAGATCGCTATCAGCGGCATCAACCAGTCTACGGATATCGTTCAGACGGTCTTGGTCATAACCTCGATCTGACAGTTGATTGAGGAAGCGCTGACGGTTGTCCGGGTCGCTCCAAACAGCTCGAAGCTGGTCCTCATCCGTAACAATCCCTTGAAGATCGCCGAACAGGCGCTCCAAGAATTCTGCCGCAGAAATCGGTTTTCCTTCGGGGCTCCAATAGGTTGTAGAGGCGATGTATTTGATCTTGCGCACGCTGCCGTCTGAGAGCGTCACCACGATCTTCTCGCGCGGTGGTTCTTCCGTGCCTCCACCTCCGTTGGGTTCTCCCTGTTCGCCTGGTCCCGGTTCAGGTCCTGCGGGTGGTGTGCGTGGTTCGCGCGGCGGCTCGGGGGCAAGCGGTTCGCCATCCCATTCGGGGTCGTTGAAGTTTTCGTGCGCTTTGACGAAATCCCAGATGGTGAAAAAGTCCTTGCCCTCATAGGTGCGCGTGCCGCGACCAATGATTTGTTTGAATTCAATCATGGAACGGATCGGGCGCATTAGGACGATATGCCTGACGTTCCTTGCATCGACGCCGGTGGATAATTTCTGCGAAGTCGTCAGCACGGTCGGGATCGTTTTGTCGTTGTCCTGGAAGTCGCGAAGGTGCTGCTCACCGACCGCACCATCATCGGCAGTGACACGATGGCAGTAGTTCGGGTTGGTCCCATTCTTCACCTGATTGATCAGGTCTCGAATCAGTGCTGCATGTTCTTGCGTGGCGCAAAACACCAAGGTCTTTTGGCGTTGGTCTATCTGAGACATAAATTCCTGAACGCGGCTTAGCTCGCGCTCAGGAATGATGATACGTGTGTTGAAATCGCCTTCTGTGAAGGTTTCACCTATTTCAACTTCGCCCGCAGCCAGATCATCGGTGCCATCATAGACATATTCGTCGATGGTGCTGGCCATTTGACGCACTTTAAAAGGAGTCAGGAACCCGTCTTCAATCCCGTCGCGCAGGGCGTAGGTGTAAACAGGCTCGCCGAAATAGGCGTAGGTGTCGGCGTTGTGCTTGCGCTTTGGCGTGGCTGTAAGGCCAAGCTGAGCGGCCGGCTCGAAGTATTCGAGCAAACGTCGCCATTCGCTTTCATCCTTTGCGCCGCCTCGGTGGCATTCGTCAATCACGATGAAGTCGAAGAAATCCGGTGGGTACTGTGTGTAAACGGGTTCCCCTTCGCCTGTCATGAAGGTCTGGAAAATCGTGAAGAACAGGCTGGCGTTCTTCGGTGGCTTGCCACGGTTCTTGCGGATCGTGTCGGGGTCGATCCGCGTGACTGCATCATTTGGGAAGGCTGAAAAGGCGTTGTAGGCCTGATCAGCAAGGATATTGCGGTCAGCGAGAAACAGGATGCGTGGGCGGCGTGTGGGCTCGCCCGATAGGTTCCACTTAGCCTGGAACAGCTTCCACGCGATCTGGAAAGCGATGGAGGTCTTGCCTGTACCCGTGGCGAGCGTCAGGAGGATACGACGGTCGCCCTTGGCCAAGGTCTCAAGCGCCGCATTCACCGCCTTGTGCTGGTAGTAACGCAGCTCCCACTTGCCGCCATCTGTCTCGAAATCTACGGCACCAAAGCGCTCGCGCCATTCGTTATGATCGGCAAAGGTGCGGTCCCAAAGCTCATCGGGCGTTGGGAAGGGCAAGTCCATGTCGCCCTCGGCCCCGTTGGCCATGTCAATCTGATACCAGTTCAAACCGTTTGAGGCGTAGGCGTAGCGTGAGCCAAGACGGGTGGCGTAGTCCTTCGCCTGACCGACGCCGTTGCGGTGGCTGATGCCTGCGCGCTTAGCTTCCAGCACAGCAAGCTTCTGACCCTTGTGGATCAGCACGTAATCGGCAGAGAGCCCCTTGCCGCGCGTGCCGCCCGACTGGATGCGCCCAGGGCAGATGACCTCACGGCGAACCTTCGAGCCGTTCTTTCCCCAACCCGCCGCCGCAAGGACGGGGTCTATGCGCTCGGCGCGGGTATCGGCTTCGGTTTCGTCGTGAATGCTCATCTTATCTATCGCTCAAGTCATGTTAATTCGCCTGCGAAGGCTTTCTGCAAAAGGGATTGTCGGAGGTCGTCGAGGTCTTGGAGCTTCGATTGATAATCTTTCTCTAGGGTCTCTGTTTTCAGCCGAAGTGCATCGACCTCCTGCACCACTTCTTCCTGCATATCGACAGGAGGCACAGGAACCTTCAGCTCTCTAAAAAAAGTCAAGCTGAGGTTGGCTCTGGCCATATTGACTTCGCCCGCGTGCAGTTGAGCTTTGAAGTAAGGAGAATTGAGCAGGTACGACAAAAAGTAGTTGTTCAGCCGCTTTGAATCGCAGCGGATCAAACAAACAGCCTGATTAATATTAGCCACATCATCAAGTTCGAAGACAGCAGTCCTACCAATAGAAGCGCCCACAATGTTAGTCAGCACATCGCCTTTGGCCAAAATAGACTTCCGGTCCTTTTCGTTAAACGCCTTTTCAACGTACTTTGTCTTGGCGAGATCGATCTCATTTTTTCCTACGTTCTCGCTAGTGACGAACAAAACCCCTGGTTCATCTACGTATGAAATACCTTGCCATTTAGGAGATGATCCCTTCGTGATTTTTTCGGCCATCTCGCTCAGTTCAAGTGTCGGGTGCTCTATGCGCAGGTTTTCGAAAAGCTCAAAGACCGCTCGATCAAACAACTCCCGCGCGTTTTGGAGGTTGGCTTCGGCGTGGCCGCGGGCGCGTGCCAGACCCTCGAAGGCCTCGTCCAGAACCGCAACAATCCGCTGTTGTTCTTCGAGCGGCGGGAGGGGTATGGGCATTCCCTTGAGAGTCTTCACAGAAGCGACGTTCTTAATAGCCACCCCCATGGTGGTTGAACTCAACTGATCTTGGAAACCGGGACTTTCCATCCATAACATTAAGAAATCGGGATATATTTTTCCAAGTGGTGAAATTTTCAGTAATGCTTGGTTGATAATTCCAACAGGGGCCGATTCGGGTACCTTCGCGACTTTCCCCATTGTTCCAGAACAGCTCATGATAATGTCGCCTGGGTTGACAGAAAATCGGGCCATTTCTTCAAATTTGGCTTGATCCACAAAATATCGAAAATCTTCAAACTGATCCCTGATTGCGTGTTGCTGTTCATAGACGGCATAACCTGAGGGCTTAAAGATTGCCTTCTTCAAGCTTCCACCAAAGGGTCCGCGCACAAGTGCGCAAAGGTCACCCATAGATGCCTCTTCCCACCCCGCCTTCACAGCATCCCCCGGATATTCTCCAGAATGTCCGCCGTCTCGGCATCCCGCGCCAACATGTCGGCGATGATCACTTCGGGGCTGCGCAGCGCCTCGGCCTCGGGCGCGTTCGGGTTCTTGACCGACAGGTCACAGGTGTCCTCGTCAAGATCGGCGCGATTGACGATCCAGCTTTTCGGCCCGTTGGGGCGGGTGCGTTGCAGCTCCACAAACTCGGTCAAATCGTCGTCGTTTAGCGGGTTTGTCTTTCCCATGCTGCGCCCCGGATCAAGCTGGTAAAACCAGATGTCCCGCGTCGGTGCGCCCTTTTCAAAGAACAGCACCACGGTCTTGACGCCCGCGCCCTGGAAGGTGCCTTGCGGGCAATCGAGGATGGTATGTAGCTCCGCCGCCTCCAATAATTCCTTGCGCAGCGCGACGGAGGCGTTGTCGGTGTTGCTGAGGAAGGTGTTCTTGATCACCACAGCGGCGCGCCCGCCTGCCTTCAGCTTGCGGATGAAGTGTTGCAGGAACAAGTAGGCCGTCTCGCCCGTGCGGATCGGGAAGTTCTGCTGCACCTCGCGCCGCTCGCCGCCGCCGAAGGGTGGATTGGCGAGGATGATGTCGTGGCGGTCCTTCTCCTGAATATCCATCACGTTCTCATTGAGCGTGTTGGAGTGGATCAAGTTCGGCGCTTCGATGCCGTGCAGGACCATGTTCATGATCCCGATGACGTATGCGAGGCCCTTCTTTTCCTGTCCGTAGAAGGTCTTGGTTTGCAGGGTCTCGTATTCGGAGGCCGACAGCTTGTCGGTGCGCAGATAGTCATAGGCTTCGCAGAGGAAGCCTGCGGAACCGACAGCGCCGTCATAGATCGTCTCGCCGATCTTGGGGTCGGTGACCTTGATCATGGCGCGGATTAGCGGGCGCGGTGTGTAGTATTCGCCCCCGTTGCGGCCCGCATTGCCCATGCGGCGGATGCGGGATTCGTAAAGCTGCGAAAGTTCGTGCCGTTCGGCTTGGGTGTTGAAGGACAGGCCATCCACGGTTTCCAGCACGTCGCGCAGGATGTAGCCGGAGCGGAATTTGTTGCGCAGTTCGGTGAAGACCTCGCCGATCTTGTATTGGATTGTTTGCGGGCTGGTCGCGGATTGGCGGAAGGATGCGAGATACGGGAATAGCTCCTGATCGACGAACTTGATCAGGTCATCGCCGATGCGGGCAACGTTGTGGTCAAACTCGCCATCCTTTTTCGGAGCGGCCCATGTGTCCCAACGGTATTCGCCATCAATGATTGGGGTGTAGTCTTCACCATCGAGCTCAGCGCGATCACTGCGCTCTGTTTCGAGGTCGTGCAGATATTTGAGAAACAGCACCCATGAGGTCTGTTCGACGTAATCCAGCTCGTTGGCGATGCCTTCTTCCGCGCGAAGGTCTCTTTCGATTTTGTTAAATGCGTTCTCGTACAAAGTGTATCCTGCCCGGAAATTGTTGTGATTTTTGCAAGTCTAGCAGGCACATCTTGCACGTGCATCAGCAAAACCTTCGATTTCAAAGTTATCCACAGGGCAGCTTTTGAAGTATATCTTCAAGGCGCTTTCCAGCCAGCGAAAGGGTGGTCGGGGCTCCAAGGGGCGGACAGCCCCGTGGTCGATGGGATGGTTCCAAATAAGGGCAGCGCGACAGCTCCCTTCCTTGGTCTCGATGATGTCGTCTCCATGAAGTGGTCTGGGGTCTTGGGGGCAGGAACGCCGCCCAAGTCGATGGGGTGCAGGGGAGAGCGAAGTCTCCTTGCGAGTGGGTTTCAAGGGGCGGCGATACGCCCTTTGATCCATGGTTCGGTGCAGGTGGAGAGGGACGTCTCCAAGCCCTGTGAGTGGCTGACCGGCGATACGGTCTGCTGGCTCTGTAATGGGTTCAATGCCCAGGAAGAGCCACGGCCGGGGGGATGCAACGGGGGCGCGCAGCGGGTCCCCTTGCCAAGAGGCCCCTGTACTACAGGGGACATCTTGCGGTCGTCGCTAACCTGCAAATTCACGCAGAGCCATGATCTGAACGCTTGGGTCAGCCATGGTGTAGATCGGTGCAACACTTCAGTCAAAGACGCGACCATTCTTTCGAAACATATCCGAGGCGTGCTAGTTTGGTGCTTGTTATTTGAGGGGCATTGCTGTGAAGAGAGAAAAGCTAAAGGCATTTATCAAGATCGTAATCGAGCGGGTTATTCTGAGATCGGTCTACTCGAAGTTTGCGAGCGGTCTTGTGATCCTGGGGGTCGGTCTGCTTGTCCCGGACTTTCGCGAGTTCATCATCAACCGCTTGATCGAACTCCTGAACTGGATTTTCACTGCGGCAACTATCCCTCCATACGAGACAGAAGACAGTATTTGGCCTATCATCGTCGCGTTGGGTTTGATCACCGTAGGGACTGTGATCTTCATTATCGGTTGGCGGATAGACGAAAAGAGGAAGAAAGAGCAGGACAGAATTGATGCGCAACCTGTCATTGATGTCAGTGCAGAGCCGAGTTGGGTTTATCTGGTTTCAGGCGACAAGAATGAGGACAATCCGCTTATCTCCACCAGCGTCCATATTTCAATTGGGGCGGGTTCAAAACCTCTCAAACTTAAGAAGGTAGAGTTCTTCCGATACGTGGATGGTTGTCCGATGTTGATGTCCACACCGACATTGCAGAGGCCCGCGACAGACGAGACAATCGAATTCAATGGTCAATGGAACGGGCCGCTGGAACCATACATAGTCCCTGCAAACGAAGAAGTGACACTTTTTCTAAAGCGTGAGTTTCGCGGACCAACCATGCGCTATCGCTTCGACCAGATGGAGCGCGGTGATCTGGAGATCAACCTTGCTTTTAGTCTTGGCAACAGCGGAGACGTCAAGGACAAGACCTTTTTCTTCCGTCAGGACAAGGGCAGCCTGACGCCAACGGATGGTGTTTCCAAGCCGCACCTTTTGAATGATGACGTTCTTGAGGAGGCCCTTCAAGACGGTGTGATCTCTCAAGACGAAAATGATCGCATCCAGACTGTCAGCGAACGTAGGCGGCATCTCTATATCAGGGACGGACATGATTTTCTGTCCGGTTATCCTGAGCTACGTGCCCAGCCAAAACTTCTGGAACTCATAAGGGACGCGCATAAGCGTGTTTGCGACGCGCGTGATGCGAAGGCAATGAGTGCCAACGGCTAAAACATCATAGCTCGCGCTTCTTTCCGGTGGCTGTCATGTGGACCGAAAGCACGTGACGGGCTCTGTCCATCTTCTCCAGCAATATCTCATTCCGCTCCGCATTGCTGCATCCGGTCATCTTCTGGAAGCCGTTCATGAAGCTGCGTTGCCCCATCGCATGACGGGACAAACGGTCAAGCTGACGTGTCCATTCAGACGGCGATGACATGTACTCCGTTTACTCCGTGTTCCACTGCTTCGTCACAATGTGGCACGCATAGGCAAGACAGGCGAGGCTGAGGGCAAAAAGCAACCACATTAAAAGCGTGACCATCCAATAAATCATGCTGGCAGGTGCGCCATTTTCTAGCGTTAAGGCGAAGCGCAATGCGTAGAGGGCAATTCCGCCCCATAGACCACCCCACCAGAGGCTGAGGACAGTGTCATTGGCCTTGTCGCCCATCAAAGCCTTTAAGATCGCAAAAGGGCGATAGAACAGAAACGGGGGAAGCAGATGATGAAGGATCGCGGTGCCGGGTGTCGGCAATTCATCTGCGTGGCGTTGCCGTAGCATGTTCGTCATCCAGCTTAGGTAGTGACCAATGACCACCAGTGCGAAGAGGAACGGCCCCAGTTGGGTGATCTTTGAGGGCGCGGTGTAGTAGAGCACAAATGCATCAAACATTTCAGGCGCTAGGACGGCCTGAGCTGCATCCCATGCCCGTACCAGGATCAGGACAATCAGCAGGCACGCTGTATAGACAATTCCTTCGCCGTCCACGAAGCGAAAGGATTTTGCAGGTAGGTTCTCGGTCATGATCACGCCCTCCAGATCAACTTCTATCCAGAAGTTGGGCTATTCCCCGAAGACCGCATCAGAGCTTGATTTGAAGGCTGGTTATGCCCCGACTAAGTGACTGGGAAGCCATTGACCAGTCAGTGAATACTCCCGTATGTTAAGTTTTGGATAAAAGTTGACTTCTGAGTAAGCGGCTGGTTCTGCTGAGCTATGCCGTTGAAAAGACTCCGCAATCCGAACCATCCGAAGAAGGGCAGCACCACGAAGGTTGAGCCTATTCGGGACCTTGAAGCGATTGCGGCGATTAAATCAGCCCTTTCCTCAAAACCGCGTGACCTGTGCCTGTTTACGCTGGGGATCAACACGGCCTACCGGGCGAATGAGCTCCTCTCCATCAAAGTGGGACAGATCGCCCACCTTGAGGCCGGAGACAGTCTCAGCCTGATGCAGTCCAAGACAGGGCAGTATCGGCGCATTATGCTGAACGGGGTCGCCGTCATTGCAATCCAGGGTTGGCTGAAGGCCCATCCGAAACCAGAGCCCGACTGCCCGCTCTTTATCTCTCAGAGAACGCGCAAGGCCCTCACGGTCTCGCCGTTCATCAACATGGTCAAAAGTTGGTGCCAGCACGAAGGTCTTCAAGGCAACTACGGCTCTCACACCTTGCGCAAGACATGGGGCTATCATCAGCTACGCGGCAACACCAAGACCCCGCCGCATCTTGTCCTACCGCTCCTGATGGAAGCCTATGGACATGCCACCCAGCAACAGACGCTGGAATATCTCTGCATCCAGTCAGATGAGGTTGCCTCCCTGTTCATGCAGGTCGAACTCTGATATAGAGGGCCCGACGTGCAATTAGCGAAGGCGGCACAAGCGGGTGGCCGATAAGTCCGAATGATTTTTTCCCTTAAGCGTGACAGGCTGACTGATCTGGATTGGTCCACAGTCCGCATGGATCATAAAGCTGAGGATAGTGAGCGCTATCTCATTGCAAAAGATGCGTTTTTGTCTCGCTACACTAGTCAAAGACTTGCGAAGAAGCTGCTAAAGGATTTGATGAACACGCCGCACCTACCACTTTGCTTACGGCACGGAGACGGTCGTGCACATGTAATTGAAAGGTTTCGTGGGTATCTTCAGGCACAAGAGGAAACACGCAACCTTGATCGCAGCTTTGGAAGCGTTGAATCGATCATTATTCCCCTTCTGAATCATGGCCGAATTACCAGCTTTGCCAAAATAGACCGGTACTGGGGCCGAATATCTGATGCTGACCTCACTCACGTCTTTGACAGCTTCGACTGGCTTGCCCGTTTGCTGCCGCAGGCCGATGAATGGACGGTCCGAGAAGTCTGCTTCCGCAGCGATGTTGTGTCAGGGCGAGATGATCACTTTTTCGCTCTTGAAGAGGTTTGCGATCTCAGTGTTTTTTATGATAGGGTCTTGCATAACTATAAAATAATAAAAGAAAAAATATTGAACGAGGATTTTGACCAGGCAAGAGAAGAACACGGTGAACGGCAGCGGCGCTTCTCCGCAAAGACCGGTGAGGGCTCTAAGTTCAAAGAAGTCAAAGTGCGCTTGAATCCCGAACTAGTAGACGTGCTCAACGATACGGTTGGTGACGGCAATCGCACTGCCTGGATCGAAGATGCTATCGTGCAAAAGCTACATAGCCTTGGGGTCGATTATGAACTGCCTGAGCAGCCTCCGATTCCCAAGCGTTAATACTCATTGCATAAAGGGCCCTATGTGCTATGTTACTGGTGAGCATCAGAACTCACAAGCGATTCTATCGGGACAGTCTCATCGGCGCGTAAGTGCCTTCATGTAACTTCAACCTCTGGGGAGGCTGACGTGAGACAACCGCAAAAACCTCAACAACCATCTGTGTTTGCATCTTCGGCTGGTGGATTATCCGCCGTTGCAGGCATTGCCATTGCTTTCCTGCTTGCACCGCAACTCTACGCGCTGGGAGCTGGATGGGTCGGTCAGTATGGGGGACATCATTACAGCGCTGATTGGGTTGAGCTCTTCCGTCTCGCCTTCCTCGGCCTGCTTGCCTACTTTCTTTTCAACCTTACACGTCTTTTGAGCTATGCTCTCTTTGCCAGCCTCGGGCTTTGGCTTGGGACTGTAGCCCTGTCCCGTTCCAAGAGAGATTTGCCATGACATCTACATTGATAGCCAGATTGATCTGCCGGGCACTTGCATATGTGTTCTACACTGAACAGCGCGTTGTTGTTCGTAAGAAGATCGGAACGCTGGCTGGCAGACGGATCATGTCAGAAGAGACGCGCCACTCCCGTTATATCGATAGCGCAAATGTGCTGGGCGCTCTGTTCCTCTTGGCCTTTTGCGTGGACCTGCTGGCTGAACATCTAACGGGTGGTGCTGTTGTCGCATGCTGGCTGAATGCCGCGCCCCTGTTCTGTGACACATCCGCAGACCTACTGCCCTAAACAATCTGAGTAGTCCTAAACCTGCTAAGCTGAACGCCGGACTCTGCTTCCGGTGACGGAGAAGCTATGTCCTATCACTTCGACAATGCCGCCAATCCGTTTGGCTCTTCCAGTCTTGCCACTGAGGCGGAGATGGTCGCCGCAGGCATGTTCGAGTGGACGCCTGGCTCTATCTATTGCGGCAAAGCTTATGGTCGTCGCCTCTGGCTGGATTTTGCAGGTGGCTATGTCATGACCGCAGGTGCCAGGACGGGCAAGCTGCGCGATATTCTGATGCAAAATATCTGCTCCGGTGTCCTGCCAAACGAGACCATTCTGATCTTCGACATAAAAGGCGAACTGGCGGTTACCTCGCAGGACCAAAACTCGGACGGCAAAGCCTGCCTCTATCTCAACCCGCATGGCCTGCACGGCATGCCGCAGCATAAACTGAACCCTGTCGCACATATCCGCTGGTCCAGCCTGACTCTGATCTCGGACATCAAGGTCATGCTGGAAGGGCTTTTGCCGCAGTCTGGTGCTGCACAGGCCAAGTACTTTGAGCTGAATGCTGCACGGATTGCTGAGGCGTTGTGCGTCATTCTCACCAAACTCAACGGGACATTAACCCTGCCTGATCTCTATCGTGCTTTGCTATTGATGAAGACAGGTGGGGAGCCCTGGCTCGACTTTGCCTACCAGATGTATCTCTCCGGTATTCCTGAATGCATGAGCGTAGAAGCCGAGATCGACGAGGCGCGCACTGATACGAGTGGCGGATTCCGAGGCATTATTGGGGAACTCGAAGCCGCCCTTGGCTGCCTGTCCGATGATCGTCTGCGGGATGCACTTTCAGGACCATTTGATGCCTCGCCGGAAGACCTGTGCCGCAAGGATCAGGTCTATCACCTCTACCTGATGGTGCCCGAAGATATGATCGAGTCATGGGCTCCCATGGTGAAGGTGATCCTTGCCAGTGCAAAGACGCTCAAGCGTCGTGCCCCTGAGGCTCCCCGTCAGACATGGGTGATCGATGAGGCGGGTCGCCTGTTCGGCTATAGCCAGATCGTGCGGTTGTTCACTGACGGTGCTGGCATCGGCGTGCGTCCGTTCGTCGTGTTTCAGGACTTCGAACAAGCCAACAAGCTGATGCCGGGCGGCGCACAACTGATTGCCTCCAGCGCGGCGGTAAAGTTGTTCTTCGGGGTGCGGGATGACAACACCGCAAAGCTGGTCTCCAACCTACTCGGCTATGAAACCCTTCACCATGATGACCCGCTCATCCAACAACGGGCAAAAACGCAGCATCTCGCAACCTTGCAATCGGTCTTTGCTGGCAGTGATCCGTTTGAAGCAGCGGGGCAGATCGCGCAGAGCGCCTACGAGGCGGCGCATCAGCGTCTTGTTCGCCGTGCTATTCGTACGCCGGATGAGGTGCGCTTTGGACCTGAGAATGCCCTTTACCTGTTTGCAGATGGTTTGTCAGGCGGCGTGATCGGCAGCCGCGAACCCTATTGGGAACAACGCTGGATGGCGGGCCGCTATCATCCGAATCCCTATCACCCGCCCTATGATCGCGTCCAAGTGCAGACCCGCTGGGGCAAGCGCTGGCGCAAGATCATTACGGAACCTGTTCCCAACGAGTTCGCGCACCTGCCGCAATATCGCAGCGGGACCTGGTCCTATGTTGAAAGGAGATAATGATGTCTGAGAATGATCTGTCCTTTGGCCCGTATCGCGTGAGCTACGCTTATCGGCACCACGGTGATGTACCGGGAGAAATGGGCGACTTTTATAAAGACGCGGGGAAAGCGAAAACCGCATTCACAGTCTCGCATAACGCGCAGATCGTGCCCAATGTGCCGGAACGCTTCCAGTCGCGAGCACAAGGCCGGGGCTCATCCGGCGTTCCGATCTCTCCTCATCCGTCCTACGCCGAGCCGCACAAACAGGCTCCTGATGAAGGCTGGTTCCAGGTCCTGGCTCCTGAGCTGAGTGATCGGGCGTTAAGCCGGACAGAGTTCAAAGCGCTACGCAAGAAGCAGGACATCCAGAGACTCAAAGCCCAATCAAGGTCCCGATATTAGGAGGTGCTAATATGCTGGTATAGAACACTTTTTCATTGATTTTGAGCGTATCAATGTGATATGTTCATGTATTGTTCTCATGTGCTCACAGGATGAGCTGAGACCAAAAACCCCAAATCGCAAACCTACCACCAAGGAAGAAAGGACTTTCCATGGACAAGACATCTATGCCCAATGAACCCGTTTTAACGCTCAGGGATGGTCGCCTCAAAGGCGTACTGTGGAGCAATGAAAACCGCGATGGAGACCAGTATTACTCTGTCACACTTGCCAAAACCTACGAAGATCAGAACGGCAAGCTGCGCGATACCAATTCGTTTTCAGAAAGCGAGTTGTTGCGTGTCTCCGAACTCGCCCGTGAGATGCGCGGCAAGATGTTGGACCTGCGTCGTGATCGCTCGACTGAGAAATCACCTGAGCGGGATACTTCAAAAGAACAGCGTCCCCGTAATGCGCGGCCTAAGCGCTTCGAAGGACGATGAACCAGAGCGCGCGGATGCCAGACTCTTGGGGGTCGCATCCGCGCTGACACACCACATGAATGATAAGGAGGAAACCTAATGACCAAACACCACCCATCCCCGACACACCTTCCGGCCTCCCGCGCCGGGCCGCTCGATCAGGACGCACGACTGATGAGAGATTATGCACATCACCTAAGTGATATGGAGCTAACTGAGGATCAACAAAAGGAACTGCTCTCAACCCTATGGCGGATCATGGTGGCGTTTGTTGATCTGGGGTTCAGCGTCAAGGCTGGGGATAAGCTGGGAGATGGGAGCGACATCGGCTTCGATGATGTGCTAAACTACCTGTGCATTGACGATACAGCGCCTGAAACACTGGCTTCTTCCAAAACCATAAACAAGAAGGAGCAGCCATGAACGCAAAAACCATAAGAAAACTAGCCCTTGCCTATTGTCGTGTCTCAACCCGCGCGCAGGAAACCGATGGGCATGGGCTCGCATCACAAGAGACACGCTGTCGTCAGTATGCAGAGGAAAAGGGCTATGAGGTCGTCGCGGTCTTCCCGGATACGATCAGCGGCGGCAAAGATTTTATGGAGCGGCCAGGTATGGTCGCGCTACTGAGCTTTCTGGATGCACAGCCTGAACAAAACTTTGTTGTCATCTTCGATGATCTGAAACGCTTTGCCCGCGATACAGAATTTCACATCAAGCTCAGACGCGCCTTCAAGCAACGAGGCGCTGAGGTTGAATGTCTGAACTTCAAGTTTGAAGACTCGCCTGAGGGCGCGTTCATCGAGACCATTATGGCAGCCCAGGGGGAGCTTGAGCGCAAGCAGAACGGACGGCAGGTCTCGCAGAAAATGGCAGCGCGCATGCAGGCCGGGTACTGGCTGCACCGTGCCCCGGTTGGATACAGGTATGAAACTGTGCAAGGTCACGGGAAACTGCTGGTGCCGGATGAGCCCTGCGCGTCAATCGTGAGAGAAGCTTTCGAGGGATATGCCTCAGGGCAGTTTCAGACGCAGGCTGAGGTGAAGCGGTTTCTTGAGCAGTTCCCTGACTTTCCGCGCAACAATCAGGGCGTTCTCACGCAGCAACGCGTCACAGATATCTTCACCCATCCCATCTATGCAGGCTATATTTGTAGCGAGCGTTACAACGTGCAGTGGCTCAAGGCCCAGCATGAAGCGCTGATCTCGCTGGAGACATTTGAGAAAGTGCAGACCAGGCGCGAGGGGATCGCCAAAGCTCCCAAGCGCAAGAATATCGGCGACAGCTTTGCCCTACGCGGCATGGTCGAATGTGCAGGATGCCATGTCCCGCTGCGCTCATCCTATTCGAAGGGGCGCTATAAAAATTATGCCTATTATCTTTGCCAGACCAAAGAGTGCGATCACTACGGGAAATCCATTCCAAGGGATAAGATCGAAGACGAGATTGGTGATCTGGTGAAAGCCCTCCAGCCGACACCCGGTCTCATCCAACTGGCGCGTGAGATGTTCCGCAAAGCGTGGGACATGAGAAAAGATCAGGCCCAGGACATCGTTACCCGGTCGAAGCTCAAGCTGAAGGATATTGAGAAGCAAAAGCAGGCACTCATCAAGCGACTTCTGGATGCAAGTGATCCTGCCGTGATTGATGCCTACGAGTCGAAGCTCTCTGAGATTGAGAGACAGCGTGCGGTGCTGACTGAGAAAATCACAAATCAGGTCGAGCCAGCGGGCACGTTCGAAGAAAAACTAGAACCAGCCCTGACTTTCCTCTCAAACCCTTGGAAAATATGGCAGAAAGGGCAGATTGAAGCCCGGCGACTCGTGCTGAAGCTATGCTTTACCGAGCGCATTCCATACTGCCGATTCGAGGGTGCTAGAACCACTCAAAAGGCGTTATTATTCAAAGAGATAGGTGGGCTACTAAACCCTAAGGTCTGTTTTGGTGCGGTCGAGAAGACTCGAACTTCCACGGGTGTTACCCCACAGCGACCTCAACGCTGCGCGTCTACCAATTCCGCCACGACCGCACTGTCTTGACTTGGTAGCGCGTCATTAGCCTTTGGAACGCGGCACCTCAAGAGTAAAAATGGCCTCGATCCGCTGTAAATGTCAGGGACCGAAGCCAGACCGGTTATTGCTCCAGCAGGAGTACCGGAATTTTGGGGTTGGACTCTGTAGGACGGACGGCACCTCCGCTCAGCGCGGATGTTGCGCGCTCCAGCAACGCAAGTCGTTCGGGTTGATCAGAGGCAAAAACAGGGGTGCCTCCATCCGCCAGCGCGGTCAATGTCGCCGCATACCATTCTGCTGCAAGGTCAATGCGTTTTGTGGCTCCGACCCCCTGGCTCAGATGATGGCCCAAAAGCTCGCCATAGGCATGTTCCCCCGAGGCCACCAGCAACAGGGCCGAGCCGATGGCAACATCCATATCGTCAAGGCGATACCCGACCGAAAGACAGATCTTTGCAGTCGCGGCAAGCTGTTGTGGGGACATGCCGCTGGCAAGAATGAACCCGGATGTGCCCGCCACTGTGTCCGCGCGCGGTTTCAATGACAGCGCAGCGACGTGGTCTTTCATGAGCGGGCCAAATGAACGGCATTGTTCGGCTATTTGTTCCGGGCTGAAATTGCTGACCTTCGACATGAGCGCATCGCCTGCGGCGACAGCGGATGTGCGGGTCAGGCACATTTGCTCGGCCAGGGTGAAAGACGGGTCACTGAAGGATGCTTCGGTGACAAAGCCGCCATTGGCGCTCGTCATCAGATTCACGTTTGCACAATAGGATGTCATTGATTGGTTCGGCGCAGTGCCCCCTCCGAAGAAGTTTGGAAGCGCTGCCGTGGCCGGAGCGGTTTGTGCCGGTGCGGCCCCTTGCACGACAGGCTGTGCAGTGGGGACTGGCGTGCCGACATTAGCCGGGGCCAGATTTGCAGGGGCCTGTGCTGCCGCCATTTGCGTGTTGGGAAGCGACGGTTCAGACTGCGGCTGCTGCGGGATCAATTGCGCGGTGGCAAGCTGTGTCCCATCATTGGTTTTAGAGCATGTGCCGCGTGTGCAAGAGAACATCGCGGGCGTGACGTTGAAGGCCTGGAAGTCGTTGCGTTCATACCCGTCCGGAGTGGACGCGAATACGCGCACGGCGCAGGCTTGCGCATTGCACCAAAACGCCGATCCGGTGACCGAGGTATCCAGGATGTAATCTGTCTGGCCGTCCCCGTTGATATCGGCCAATTGAACAAACCCGCTGCGCTGGATCAGCTGTTCTGCGGACGGATCAGAGCTTTTGGCGATTTCATTGACGGCCGCTGCCACAACGGCAGGCATGCCATAATGACCGCTGATCGACGACGTGGCACTCGAGCCGTTCAGCTTTTCATCCCGATACGCCACCAAAAGCCCGCGAACGCCCTGCGGATTCTGGGCCACCATCTGTGCGGTGGCCGGACCACCCGCTTGCGCGCGGTAGTAGGATGAAATCAGAAAATCGCGCTCGAATTGCGTGATCTGCCCTGTTGGTGCATATCCAAGATGTGCTTGAAACGCGGAAATAGCCGCCCGCGAATTTCGCCCCATAATTCCGTCCGGAGTGCCGGCATTGAATCCAAAATAGTTCAGCGCCGTCTGGGTCTGACGGTTTGCCTCGCGCTGCGCCGTATTCACCGCTTTACGAGGTGCTTTTTGGCGGTAAACCCGTTTGGTTGTCGTTTGTTTTTTCGGTTGGCTGGAAATGGCCCCGCCGATAATACCTCCCACAATTCCCCCGATAAGAGCATCATTTGCCGATGCCGCGATTGGCGCGGTCGCGACACTGGCAGCCAGCGCGATCCGTAAAGTGATTTTTGAAAACATGGGCTTCCTTTCGACTAAATATACACACACAGCAGAATGTGGGCGGGACTCTTCAAAATGTTCGCCCCAGCAATGCATTGTGTCAAGCTTGTAAGACACCGAGCTGCCATGAAATACCCACGCAGACGACCCGCGACAGGCCAACAGCCGGTGTGCTTAATCACTTATCGATCTGAGAAAGAAGGTAAATTTCAAAAAAGGGCGAAAATCGGTGATGCTTGATCAATAGGCCGCGTGCCACTGGTGAATCTCATCACGAACCTCAATACGCAAAAGGGTTTCGGGCATGTGAGGTATTGGATTAAATCTTTCAGCCGGAACGAAAGAAACCGCCGCGTATTGAGGTGATGTTTCCGCGATGCCTCGCACATGCCCCGTAAATCGGCGTGATAGGCTGCGTCTTAAGTGTCACCAACTTACCCATTTTCAAATATGTATAGCTCATTTCTGTAAGGCGAGAATTCCACATCCGAACATCGCAGTTTGAGCAAGTCCGCATTTGTTGAACAGGATCTGGCGCTTTTCACGCTTGGGTCAGGACCCATTGATTTTGGTCTGAACATCTGAATCACTGCTCTTAAACAGGAGCGGTGCCACGAGCGATCTTTACTGGCTGACCGATGCGCAGATGGCGCGTGCTAAGTGGGATAATATTCATCAATCGCAACGGGTTCAATCAACGTCTCTGCCACTATCCGCGCCTTCAACTCAGGCGGCCAATTCCGCTTGCCATCCGCACGACGAGGTACACTTGCCAAAAACTCGCTTGTAGCTCCCATCGAGAAACTCCCCACAAACCAAAGAAGCCTATGACTCGCAGATCAGGCGCAATGCCGTAAGTGTGGGAACGGCGCACCGCTTACGCTGGCGTCATGGTGCGCGCCCATCATGTTTTGGCAAGCCATCGTTCCAAATAAGCCAAGGTACACGCTCCGCCCAATGCACATGCGCGGTTGGCTTATACAGTGTTGGGTCATCCAGAGTTGCAGCGAGTAGATGCATTTCTCCCGGCCAGCGCGTGCTCATGTAATGCAGTGGCGTGCCGCATTGACCGCAAAACCCGCGTGTGACGCCCGGTGAGGAATTGTAAAAACTGCGCGCGCCTTTCCATGTCACTTGTGCCCGACCTACGCCAAAGTAACTGGTCATCGGCGATCCGGTCGCCCTGCGACAGCTTTCACAATGGCAATGCACTGCCAAAAAGGGCGAGCCCGTGATCTGATATCTGAGGGCCCCACAAGCGCAGCCGCCATCGAATCCCATAGCCGATTGCCTCTCGCATTTTGATTTGAACCGAGCGTTTTACGCGGTTTGTTGCTTCGTGCCATACGTACGTGCTTGCAAAGGAAACAGATTTACGGACGCCCGCGCGATGAATTCGCCTGTCTCATGACGGCGCTGGTAATAAAGACCGTTGTCTTAGTAGGACGCAAAGGTTCTATACAAACGCAACACTCAAGCTCGACCATGTGAATACAGGGAACCAGGCAATGTGGGAAGAACGGTACGCAAAATCGGGCGACTACCTTTTCGGGGAGCAACCAGCTCAAGTTTTGGTTGAGAACCCTTGGATGATTGATGGCGCACGCACGTGTTTGTGCGTCGCAGATGGCGAGGGCCGTAATTCGGTTTGGCTGGCGAGGCAGGGGCTCGCGGTCACGAGCTTTGATCTTTCGCCCACAGCTGTCGGAAGGGCGCTTGAGCTGGCTGCGAAATCGGATGTGCGCGTAGATGCCCATGTGAGCGACTGGGATGGTTGGGATTGGTCTCGGTCCTTTGACCTCGTCCTTGCCATCTATGTTCAGTTCATGCCGCCGGAACAGCGTATTGCGCAGTTTGAAACGCTTCGCCAAGCTGTTCGGCCCGGTGGAAGATTAGTCCTTCATGGATATACTCCTGAGCAGATAGAACTTGGTACAGGTGGTCCACCCAACCCGGAGAATATGTATACGACCAAGTTGCTGAGCGACAGTTTTGCTGACTGGCGCATACTGCGTCTTGCTGCCTACGAGCGTGACGTGCAGGAAGGGCGGGGCCATTCTGGTCAATCCGCGCTGATTGATTTGGTCGCGGAAAAACCGATCACATAGATGTCTAACCCCTCCGTATGAGCGATCCGCAGGACGTCAAAATCGTCTGTTGCTCGGTGCCCACTTCATCTGTCACTGTGTGAAGAAACAATCTGATCGCCAGTGTTCTGACCGAGTACTGACGCCACTTTTGGAAACGTCAGCCATGATCCGTCTGCATATCCTACTACCTGTCCTCGCTTTGCTGGCTTTACAAGCGTGCACTCCAACATCCACGAACAGTGGACGAATAGTCTATCTCGACAAATGCGCGGCTTGTCATGGACGCAGCGGCACGGGTGATGGACCTTTGGCCTCCGGGCTTGAGACCGCGCCGCCTGACCTGACGCAGATTGCGGCGCGCAGAGATGGCGTCTGGCCGGTGCTTGAGGTGATGAGCATCGTTGATGGCTACACCACGCGCTACCTGCCAGGCACTGAGATGCCGATCTATGATGAGTTTCTTGAGGGCAACCTCGTGAGTTTAGACACAGGTAATGGCATCCGTCAAAAAGCACCTGCAGGACTTCTCGCAATTGCCCGCTATCTGGAGACGCTCCAAGATCCAGCTCCGACCCGATTTGTGCCTTAAGTCATTGAGGCCTATAAGTATTTCACTTTCTCAGCTTTAGATCAGTTTGCCAGCTTCGATGACTCAACGCTTTGGTTTTTACAAGGGGGTTAGGTTCGAGTGCCAAACACTATGTTGAAGACCTTTGTCGCGAAAACTGTGTTCCCACAGTAACCCATAACACTCTGTCCAACACAGTGATTCAGCCACGCAAAAACACATCAACACACCTCTAAAAGAGTACATCAAGTGTGTATGGCGATTTTGGACGGTGAGAACACGTCAAGTGCTTGATCTTATTGGAGGCGAGTACCGGAATCGAACCGGTGTACACGGATTTGCAATCCGCTGCGTCACCACTCCGCCAACTCGCCAGAGTGATGTGCTGCTTAGGATGTCGCGCGGGGCGCGTCAAGCGGTTATCGGTGGGTGACGCATGTCGGCCATGTGGCAGTATTTCGCGTGTTCTGCGCATTGCTGACGGCGGCCAGCTGTGGCAAGACTGGCGGGTGCAACTGAACGAATGAGTTTAGGATATGAGCGACTTTGCTGCCCGACGTATGATGATGGTCGACACCCAGGTGCGTCCGTCCGATGTCACCAAGTTTCCGATCATTGATGCCATGCTGGACGTGCCGCGCGAGCTTTTTGTGCCGTCCGAGCAGATTGAAGCAGCCTATGTCAGTGAAAATGTCGAGATTGCGCCGAACCGTGTGCTGCTTGAGCCGCGCACCCTGGCAAAATTGCTGGATGCGTTGAACATCGAAAAAGACGAGCTCGTGCTCGATATTGGTGCGGGTTATGGATATTCGTCCGCGGTGATCGCCCAAATGGCTGAAGCCGTGATCGCGCTGGAAGAGGACGAGACGCTGGCGTCGGAGGCACAAACGCTTTTGACCGAACAGAACGCGGATAATGTTGTCGTGCACAAAGGCCCCTTGGTGCAGGGGGCGTCCGATCACGGTCCTTATGATGCCATCGTGATACAGGGTGGTGTCGCGGACGTTCCGGAGGCCATCCTGTCTCAATTGAAAGAGGGTGGGCGGATTGGCTGCGTGTTTATGGAGGGCGCGCTTGGGGTTGCGCGAATCGGATACAAGCTGGAGGACGAGGTGTCCTGGCGGTTTGCCTTCAACGCCTCTGCGCCGGTCATTCCGGGATTCGTCAAACAGGCCGAGTTTTCATTGTAGCGATCAGTCTCGAAAAAGATAAAAACCAACAGGTGTTTGGGGAAAGCGGAAATGGCAATACGGACGAGCATAACGGCGTTTGCACTGGCGATTGGTGTTGGATTGACTGCGCCTGTGGCAAAAGCCGAGACGCTGGCCGACGCGATGATCGGGGCTTATAACAGCAGTGGTTTGCTTGAGCAGAACCGAGCGGTTCTCAGGGCTGCGGATGAAGATGTTGCACAGGCTGTGGCCGCGCTGCGACCGGTTGTGTCCTGGGCGTCGGATGCGACCCGCCAGTTCGGCACGTCCCGCAGCAGTTCCACCGGTGGTATGATCGTCAGCACCGTGTCGAACACCATGTCCGCCAGTCTGATCGCCGAATTGACCGTGTTTGACAATGGACTCAGCCGATTGGCCATCGAGACAGCTAAAGAATCCGTGCTCAGTACCCGGCAGCAATTGGTCAGTGTCGAACAGCAGGTCTTGCTGTCTGCGGTCGAAGCCTTCATGGAAGTGCGCCGTGCCATTGAAAACGTGTCGTTGCGGGAAAACAACGTGCGTCTGATCACGCAGGAATTGCGTGCGGCGCGTGAGCGGTTCGAAGTGGGCGAGGTCACCCGCACCGATGTGTCATTGGCAGAAGCCCGTCTCGCGGCTGCACGAAGCCAGCTTGCAGCGGCGCAAGGTGCGTTGACCATCGCGCGCGAGGAATATCTGGCTGTTGTCGGGCGTATGCCTGGGGCGCTGCAAACGCCGCGGACTCTTCCGACGCTTCCGGATACCGTTGACACGGCCAAAGCCATCGCGGTGCGCGAGCATCCTCAAATCCTGTCCGTTCAGCATCAGGTTGCTGCTGCCGAGCTCAGCATCCTGCGGGCAAAAGCGGCGATGAAACCATCGGTGCGGCTTGCGGGGCGTTTGTCTGTGACCGAAGGGGTGGACAGTGATCGGTTCACGCGTGGCGGGTCTATCGGAATCGAAGCCGGTGGTCCGATCTATCAAGGTGGGCGGCTGACATCGCTTGTGCGACAATCCATTGCAAACCGGGATGCAACCCGTGGGCAGCTGCTTCAGGTGGTGGATCAAACGGCGCAGAATGTGGGCAATGCCTATGCGCAGCTGCGCATCGCACGGGCCAGTCTTGTGTCCAGCGAACGGCAGGTCCGCGCGGCCACCGTTGCGTTTCGTGGGGTGCGCGAAGAAGCGGCCTTGGGCGCACGGACAACGCTCGATGTGCTGAACGCCGAGCAGGAGTTGCTGGACGCCCGATCGGCGCAGATTTCGGCACAGGTTGACGAAAATATTGCCGCCTACAGAGTTCTGTCCACATTGGGTCGCCTGACTGCGACAGACCTGAGCCTGAACGTCCAGCAATACGACCCGGTAAATTATTACAACCTGGTCAAGGACAGCCCGATACAGAAAAGCCAGCAGGGCCAGCAGCTTGACCGTGTTCTGAAGTCCCTAGGGAAAAACTAAGTTTCTTTGTATCTGTTGTGCGATTCAGAACGTCGCGCTACTTTGGAACCGAGGTAGCAGTGGTGAGCCATGTCTGATCCCGTGACAAACGTGGAAATTGAAGATGTTCTGTCGTCAATCCGCAAGTTGGTGGCCGAGGAAACTCGGGCAACACCCCCTGTTCGGAAGCCTGCGGAACAGGATCGTTTGGTCCTGACACCGGCGCAAAGGGTGGAAGAGCCGCCAAAGCCTTCGGAGCCGATGTTTTTGTCAGAGCGGGTTGATGCGCCTGAGGAAGAGGTCACACCGCCGGACAATCAGCCGATTGATGACATTCCCGGCGAAGCAAAGCTGGCCGATTATGGCGACATTGAACGCGCGTTTCCTGACGCGGATGACTTTGATGTCGCGCGCTTTGTGCATGTTGCTCCGGATGATGAAGAGGACGCGCCGGTTGAGGCTGTGCGCGGTCGCTTTGAGCTGGGGCGGTTGATTGAACAAGAAGTCGCGTCGGCTTTGGGGGCATCTGACAAGGATGCTGCCGCGACGTCGCCGGATGACAGCGATGTATTTCACGACTCGGATGACGCTGTTGATTGGGAGGCGTTGGATGTTCCGGACAGTCCGGCACACCCGACAGAGGCTAGCGTGGCAGACACTCCTGCATCTGCTGCACCCGCACCGGATCGCGACATCGCGCCAACGGGTGATGCGACATCGACACCTGCCGCACCCTTGTTGACGCTGGAGGACAAGGTTGCGGCGTTGGGCCGGCTTGTTGCGCGCGATACCGGCGAATTCGAAGAAGAACGCGACACACCTATGGAACAGTCGGCGCAGGGTGCCGCGGAACCCGTCGCCTGGTCGCAGAACGATCACGAAAATGATGATCACAAAGACGATGACCCGTCCGCAACCGCCCAGCCAGACACGGCAGATGACAGGGCAGCAGTCGAAGAGCAGGCTGAACCAGATGCGTCGTCACCCTGGCCGAATATCAGAAAGCCCTTGTTCGGGCCCGAGGCGATTGGCAGGCATGATCCGGTCGAAAAAGAACCAGAGCCGAGTCCAGAGCAACCAGAACCCAGCGCGATAGATATTGACGAGCAGATGCTGCGCGATCTGGTAGGAGATATCGTCCGCCAGGAGTTGCAGGGCGCGCTGGGCGAAAGGATCACTCGGAATGTGCGCAAATTGGTGCGCCGGGAAATCCACCGAATGCTGATTTCTCAGGAATTGGAATAGATGTTACCGGCACCGCGTCCGCTGATCACTGACTACGATTAGGCAAAAAAAAAATGCGTCCTGAAACGGACGCATTTTTTGCAATATGGCCGGCTTTTATGCCGCTTCGGCCTGTTGAGCAGCAGCGTTCCGGCGTTCGCTTTCCTCGCGCGACAGCGCAACAGAGGTACGAACACCTTTTCCAACAAATTCCATCAGCCCGGACACCACACGTTCGTTCGGGTCGATCCCGGCGCAGCTTAGCACCTCGCGGCCATCGCGCGACCGCGCCCAACGTGCAATCTGCTCTGGCCCGTTTCCGTATTTCTTGTCGTCTGCAATCGCATCGTCCAGCGCGGCCAGAACCACGGCAGCAAATAGTTTGCGTGCGCGATTACCTTGCTCCGCGTTGAAAGCGGTACCGTCAACGAAATCTTTCATGGTACGTCCTGTGATTATTGGGTCTTGTGTTTCCGGCGTGAAGCCCCTTATGGCGCATTAAAGTCGATTCGGATACCCTAGATTTGCATACCTTTTATGCACTTTGTGCATGGCTCGCGCGGCGGTAAACGATATCTGGTTGGCTGGACAGCTTCGCATCACCCAGATATAGGGGTGGCCACAGAACGATCAACCTTTTGCCAAAGTTTAGCCATGCCCAAAATCAACGGTAACGAGATTCGCCCCGGCAATGTGCTGGAACACAATGACGGCCTGTGGGCCGCAGTCAAAGTCGACCACGTCAAGCCCGGAAAGGGTGGCGCGTTTGCGCAGGTCGAAATGAAAAACCTGCGCAACGGATCAAAACTGAACGAGCGGTTTCGGTCTGCCGACAAGGTCGAACGTGTGCGTCTGGAACAAAAAGATATGCAGTTTCTTTATGAAAGCGACGGCATGCTGGTGTTCATGGATACCGAAACCTACGACCAGGTCGAATTGCCGGCGGACATTTTGGGTGAACGCCGCCCGTTCCTTCAGGACGGCATGACGATCGTGGTCGAGTTCTACGAAAGCGAAGCGCTGAACGCGACGCTGCCGCAGAAGGTGACGTGTCAGGTGACGGAAACCGAACCGGTGGTCAAAGGCCAGACAGCCGCCAACAGCTTCAAACCCGCGCTACTTGACAACGGCGTCAAAGTCATGGTGCCGCCATTTGTGGGACAGGACGAAATGATCGTGGTGAACACCGAAACTATGGAATATTCCGAACGCGCCTGATCTCGGGAGCCGCGCGCACATCCCCCGAAACCGACCGGGGCGCAACAGGAACAAACGGCCTCCGGCATACGCCTGGAGGCCTTTTTGATGGACATCATTCGCCCGCAAATCACGCATGTTGTGCCGCTGTTTCGTGCGTTGCATGCCTATCATGTGCAGCGTCGGCCCGACATCTATCATTGCGATGGTACCGACGCAGAATACGCGGCGGTCCTGCAGGACATCTGCGATACGGGCGGTCGGCTCTACGCGCATGACGCGGGTTGGGGGCTTGTGTCCTACGTCGCCGCGCGGCCCGAAGACCGGCCTCGGACTGGGCTGCGCCATGACAGGACGGCGATGGTGATCGAACATCTGTATATCGCACCGCAGGTGCGCGGGCTGGGCCTGGGGCGCGCGTTGATCACTGCGGTCGAAACCTGGGCGACTGCGCGTGGTCTGTCGCGCTGGACGGTTGCACAGGACGCGGGCAACAGGGAGGCGTCAGCGTTCTACACACAGATCGGCGCGGACCCACAGGCGGTGTTCAGATCCAAAACGATTGGCCTCTGACGTGCAAGCCCGTTCGAACAGGCTTTACATGCGCTTTCGAAAGCGCATCCCCCGAGCCTTCACAGGCTCGGCCAAGACCTTTCGAAAGGTCTTGGCCCCGCACGGTCCATTGTCGGGTCGTTAACCACCTGTCGAACATACCCATGCCCACGATGCGCATCGAGCGGGAAGGGTCACTCCCATGCCGCGACACCACATGACTCGCGAGGTTTGCGAATACCAAACATCGTGTATTGCCAATGTCCCGAGTGCGCGTTGCGCGGCAGGGTATTGGCGATCCATGGTTTCGCAAAACTTGCATTTCTCTCATCTGCCGGAAGGCTGACCATGAGAGACCGGTCTCTGAACAGGCTTGGGTCACCCCCAGGTACAGGTCGCCCGTTGAATCGGGGATATATGAGAGAACAGTCACCCAAACGGTGCGGCGCCGCTTCTTCTCGAAACACCAGCCCTCTCGCCTACCGAGCGAGGGCATCAAACAGGCAAACGGGTCGTCCGATCTCTCGGAACGCAGGTCACTCTGCCGTGTCCGTATCCCAGTGCACCCGCGCGTCACCGGCGGTCATGTCGCCTTTGGCGCGATCAAATCGCAGATACGCAAGCCCGGCATCAGCCGCTTGCGTAAACAGGGTGCCGGCGGGTTTGTCACCTGCCAGAATTTCGCTGCCAATTGGGGCCGAACCGTCAACTGCGACCTGCACCAACCCTTTGCGCAACACGGTCTTGTGCTTCATCCGCGCGACGACTTCCTGCCCCACGAAACAGCCTTTCTTGAAATCGACGCCGTTCAGACGCTCGAACCCCATTTCAAGGATATAGCTGTCGGGCGTCAGTTCCACGCCGCTTTCCGGAATGACGGCCGCCACGCGCAGGGCGTCCCAATCGACATTTGCGTCGCCCGGCTGACCATCATACCCGCGCCAGCCTAGCCGCGCATCGCGCGGGTCGGCAAACGCGCCCTCGGGGGCCGTGCCAAGCCCACGCGAAACGCGGCGGTCGGTCTCTTCAATCTCGACGGCAGAGCGCAGTTTGTACATCGTCAGCGCCTGTTTGATCCCGGGCGCGAGGGATGACGCAATATCAAGACCAATGGCGTCCCCCATGGGCAGCAGGAAAAAATCCGCGCGGTACTTCCCCTGTGGCGTCAGCATCGCGGCATAGACCAGCCCTTGGTCAAGCTTGCTCACATCATTTGTCACCAGCCCCTGCAGAAAGTCCCGCGCATCTGGTCCGCTGATCCGTAGAATGGTTCGATCTGACATGTCTGCCCCTTTGTGCCTGACCCTCTGAGATAAAGGTCCGGGCGCGCGACGCAAGGGGTCAGACCGTGGCGGTGTCGCCCAGCACCTGCCGCGACAGGATGCGGTCCAGCGATAGCGCCCCGGCCCCTTTGATCACAAGTGTCACAAGGATCAGCATCCAAAAAGCGCGCTGATCCAGGATCAAGCTGTCCGGCACCCGGTCGAACCATGCGCCCAACGTGTCTGCATGCGCGATGCCGCCATGGCCGTAAAGGTCGGTCAGGGTTTGAAGAACAACGAACCCGATCATGCCAATCGCGGCAAGCCGGGTGAAAAGGCCGATGACAATCAGCAGCGGCAAAATGAACTCAGCCCACGTGCCCGCAACCACCACCGCCCAGTGGAAAACGCCAAGTTGGGACACGTCATAAACCACGGCCTCCATCTGTCGCGGGAAGATCTGCGCATAAGCCCCGGTTGACGGGCTGAAAACCCCCATCATCCCATCGCCAAGCTTGGTCAGGGCCGACGCCCAGAAATACCCAAGAAGCGTGGCGGCAAACACAAAGCGGGCAAAAAGCGGGACAAGATCATCCATCGTCCGCTCGATGGCTGAAAACACAGAAGAATGTAGAAAAACGAGGCGATCCATAAGATAGGCTTTCTAATTAAGGCCAATAATGGCGTGATGGCGCAGCAGAAGGTCCAAAAGACGACCAAGGTCAAACGCCTCTGGCGCAGCTTCAAGAGCGTGACCAAAAGACGTACCGGACTGCAGCGCGGCCAGAACATCACCCGCGCCAGGGCCAAGGATAAACGGCTCGGGGTCGAATTCGGGGCGCAAAATCAACACGTCCTGCGCCGCGCCTGCCGGGCGTTCGCCGCCGCGCAGCGTGTAGTGCCAAATCGCGCCGACAGGCCAGTCGGAACGCAGCAGACTCATCGCGGGCGCAAATGCAAAGGTTGCACGCAGCAGGGCTGGTTCGTCCAGCGCTTGCAGCGCTGTGGGTGCAATCCCGGTGCTGTCGGCTGCGTGATAGCTTTGACGCATGGCCAGATCGATGCGGGCGACATCGGCAAGGTAGGGGATCTGCTTTAACTGCTGAACACTGCTTAGAAATTCGGGAAATCCCGCACCATACAGCATCATCAACGGCGATGTGGGTGGGGCTTGACGCACATATGCGCGTGCAACGTGGTCAAAATTCTCGCGGCCAATCAAGCTGACGATTGCCGGAAACCCTTCGGCCAACGCATCGCGCAACGAGACGGTGACATTGTTGCGATAGACCCCATACCGGCGTCTGGCGGGGCGGTTTTGTGCATCGCTCAGGCCGTCAGGCACGGGGTGGGACGGGTTCAGCAATCCGGCGCGAAAGGCGGTTTGGCCGGTCATGCCACCACATGCCCCAACGCAGTTTCGGCGCGGCGGGCCTCTGCGGCCAGAACAGACCAATCCGGCACATCCGTGTCCCATTCCACCAGCACAGGCCTGGGGCCGGAGGCCGCAAGCGTATAGTCCAAAAGCGCCCAGACCGGATCTGCAATCGCGTGACCGTGGCTGTCTATCAGCAACGGCGCGCCGTGATCATCCGCGTCTTCATCATGGCCCCCCAGATGAATCTCCTCAACGGCATCAAGTGGATAGGCGTCGATATAGCTTTGAGCGGAGTGGTCGAGATTGGTGGCCGAAACAAAGACGTTGTTCACATCCAAAAGCAACCCACACCCGGTCCGGCGCACGAGTTCGCGCAGGAAATCGGTCTCTGAATAGGTGCTTTCGTCAAAGGCCAGATAGGATGATGGATTCTCAAGCAGCATCTTGCGTCCCAGCACTTCTTGGACCTCGTCGATATGATCCGCGACGCGGGTCAACGTGGCGGACGTATAGGGCAGGGGCAGCAGATCGTTCAAAAAATGGCTGTCATGGGTCGACCACGCCAGATGTTCGGAAAAGCTGGCGGGGTTGAGCCAGCCGCACAGATGTTCGAGCCGCGCGAGGTGATCCCGGTCAAGACGGCCTTCGCCCCCGATCGACAGACCCACCCCGTGCACCGAAATGGCAAAACGTTCGGCAAGAACGCGCAGCTGCGCCAGCGGACGGCCCCCATCGCCCATGTAGTTTTCGGCATGAATCTCCAGCCATTGCACCGGTGCAGGATCATTCAAAATGTCGCTAAAATGTTGCGCCTTGTACCCAACGCCGGCGGCGGCGGGCAGGTGGGGGAAATCATGTGAGGCGTCAGGCATGGCACGGGCTTTCTATCGGCAAGCCGGGCCAAGTGCCCGACCTACAGGTTTATATCACAGCTTGGGTTAGCTGGGGCGATCACGCTCCAGTTCCTCAAGAGAGCCAACGCGCTCCGTACCATCCGCCATGGCCGGCAGTTCGATTTCGCTACACGTGCCTGCATCGACCAAGGTCCAGGCGTTGCCCTGATAATCCACTGTAGACGACCCGGCGCATGTGGTGCCCGGTCCGGCGGCACAATCGTTTTGACCGGCAAGCGAGATACCAAAGCATTTTTCCTTGGCTTGCGCCGTGGCTGTAGAGGTATGGGCGGCAAGGCTGGCGGCAACGGCACCGACGATGGCGACTGTTTTCATTGTGTTGGACATGTGGATATTTCCTTTGGTTGTGAAATGTTTGAACGTTTTATGGCGACGTGACTGCAACGCCGGTGACAGCAGAATGGCCTGCGACGCCGGGTCGCGCCACTCACGGCGATGTGCATCACGTGGGAGTGAGCCATGGTGAGACGATTCCCGCCTGTTCCGGTAATTTCCGCCCAAAAAAATGGGGCCCCGTAACATTACGAGGCCCCACACGGTGCGATCTGTGTCGTTTTGTTACAACAAATCGGGCGGCGTGGCGTCTTTGCCAAGGCTGCTCACGATATCGGTCAGCGATGTTACAGAGGTTTGCTTTTCCCCCAGTCGCCGCACGGTGACGGTCTTGTCCTCGACCTCGCGGTGGCCGATGGCCAGAATGACAGGCACTTTTCCCAAACTGTGCTCGCGGACCTTGTAGTTGATCTTTTCATTGCGAATATCGGCTTCGGCGCGCACCCCGGCTTGGGTCAGCGCCTCTACGACCTCGTGGACATAGTCATCCGCTTCGGACACGATGGAGGCCACAACCACCTGACGCGGGGCGAGCCAGAAGGGCAGTTTGCCCGCGTGTTCTTCGATCAGGATGCCGATGAAGCGTTCAAACGATCCAAGCGTCGCGCGGTGCAGCATCACAGGCCGGTGTTTGCCGCCGTCCTGGCCGATATAGATGGCGTCCAGCCGTTCAGGCAGAACGAAATCCACCTGATGCGTGCCGCACTGCCAGTCCCGGCCAATGGCATCGGTCAGCACAAACTCCAGCTTTGGACCGTAAAACGCCCCTTCGCCGGGGTTCAGCTCGAACTCGCAACCCGCGGCAAGCGTGGCGTTCTTGAGGGCGGCTTCGGCTTTGTCCCAGGTCTCGTCCGATCCGGCCCGGATGTCCGGACGGTCTGAGAATTTGACCTTGAAGCTTTCGAAGCCAAGGTCGCGGTAGATGTCTGATAAGAAGTCGATAAAGCGTTTTGTTTCATCTTCGATCTGATCCTCTGTACAGAAAATGTGCCCATCGTCCTGCGTAAAGCCGCGGACGCGCATAATTCCATGCAAGGCACCTGAAGGTTCGTATCTAGCACACGATCCAAATTCGGCCATACGTAACGGAAGGTCACGATAAGACTTTAATCCCTGGTTAAAAATCTGGACGTGACAGGGACAATTCATCGGTTTGAGCGCATTGACCGCTTTTTCGCGGGCATGTTCCTCGTCCACTTCGACGATAAACATATGGTCCTGATATTTTTCCCAGTGACCCGACGCTTCCCACAATTTGCGGTCCACCACCTGCGGCGTGTTGACCTCGACATAGCCACCCTTGGTCTGCTGGCGGCGCATGTAATCCTGAAGCCGGGTGTAGATCTGCCAACCATTGGGGTGCCAGAACACCTGACCGGGGGCTTCTTCCTGCATGTGGAACAGGTTCATTTCCTTGCCCAAACGGCGGTGATCGCGCTTGTCGGCTTCTTCAAGGAAGGTCAGGTATTGTTTCAGGTCGTTGCGGTTCTTGAACGCCACGCCGTAGATGCGTTGCAGCATCGGGCGGGTGTTGTCGCCCAGGAAATAGGCGGCAGAGACATTCATCAGCTTGAACGCATCGGCGGGGACTTGGCCAGTATGGGCAAGATGCGGCCCACGACAAAGATCCATCCAGTCGCCATGCCAATACATGCGGATATCCTCGCCCTCGGGGATCTTGTCGAGGATCTCGAGCTTATAGGGCTCGTTGTTGTCGGTGTAGTACTGGCGCACCTTGTCGCGCGTCCAAAGCTCGGTGCGCACGGCATCGCGGGCGTTGATGATCTCTTTCATCCGCTTTTCAATCGCGCCGAGGTCTTCGGGGGTGAACGGTTCTTCCCGGTCAAAATCGTAGAACCAACCATTGTCGCGCACCGGGCCGATGGTGACTTTGACGTCCGGGTACAGCTCTTGCACCGCGCGGGCCATGATATGCGCGAGGTCATGCCGGATCAGTTCCAGCGCAGGCGTGTCATCCGCCATTGTATTGATCGCGATGCGCGCATCAGACGGGATCGGCCACTGCAGATCCCAATGCTGGTCATTGACGGTGGCCGAGATGGCTTTTTTCGACAGGGATTTGGAAATGCTCTCAGCGACCTGCGCAGGTGTCACCCCTGCATCATAGTCGCGTGAATTGCCATCGGGGAAGGTCAGGGAAATCTGGCTCATTGGCGCAGCTCCTCGTCAGTTTGGCGCCCACGGAACGCCCGGTTGCGGGTTATGTATCGTGCGCGGCTTTTGGCAGCGGGGCTGCGGCGCGTCAAGATGCTGTGACGCGCAGTTGTGCGATGCGCGCCGCTTGTATGCAAAGGTATGTTTGAAAATCGTTTTATTTGAATGAGTTATGCCGAAAGATAGGGCTGGACGAATGCGTCTTGAGGGTTAATTTATAGGGCACACTGTTCCGAACGCATGTTGAAACATCATCATCAAGGATCACTCTATGGCCAGCTACAACAAGACATTCGAACTTACGATTGAAGACATTGATCTGATCGAAACCGCGCTGCGCGATACAAAGCGGTCGCTCGGAACCCATCTGATCGAGACCGCGGAAGACCCGCTGCGTCCTTGCGAAGACACCCGCGGGGTGGATATGTCAATGAAGCGGATCAACGAGCTGTTGGGCCGCATCCACAATCAAAAGAAATTCTACCGCCCCAAAACCGGTGCCTATATCGGCGGCTGAAACAGTTGGGGCGCATCGTGCTATGCGCCCCGAAGCGATCATCGCATCCTAGCGCCCAAGTCGTTTGTCGATCTGGCGCTTTTCCCATTCGGTGCCGAAGACATTGAAAACTTCGAAAACGTTCATTCCATGAACGGCCACTCCAAGGCCCCACCCAAGCGCGGGCCACACGACCCATAGATAATCCGGGTTCGTAAAAAGATTAAGCAACAGCAACACCACCATCACAACGGCATATTGAACGGCATGTCCGTAAAACCCCTTGATGTCGCGCACATATTCCATCGCGTCCCGCTCTTCCGGGGTTAAGCCGGTTGATGGGGGGAGACTGTTTGGCTCGGCTGGCATGGTCTGTTCCTTTCGAAGCAACGAAAAATCGGTGTCCAGAACAGCGGCAATGCACTTGAGCGTTTCGGGGCTGGCGCGGGCACCACGTTCGATCCGTTGCAAAGTGCGCGTGCTGATCCCTGCCATTTCGGCCAGTTGCTCTTGTGACAATCCACGGTCAAGGCGGAGCTTTCTGACAATCACGACCTGATCCTTTCCACTGTTCAGGCACAAACCTATGTGTCCTGATCCCGGCCAAACACGTCACCACCCCGACAGTTACCCGACAAAGCAGCGACACAGCGCGGTGTCGCGCGATGCGCTGCGGGGCATTTCCAACGATAAAGCAAGGCGCTAGGGTGCGTTGCGACAAAAGGCATAGAGGCAAGTTTATGGCGACTACAGAATTTTTGGAAGGCCCCGACGGCCGCCGTCTGGGCTATGCAAAGACCGATGGCACGGGGCCGTGCATCGTCTTTCTGTCGGGGTACAAATCGGACATGGAAGGCACCAAGGCGGTGCATCTGGAGCACTGGGCCCGAAACACTGGCCGCGCATTTCTGCGGTTTGATTATTCCGGACACGGCGTGTCGGGCGGCGTGTTCGAGCAGGGGTGCATCGGGGATTGGGCTGATGATGCGCATGCCGTTATTGACGCTGTGGCGGATGGCCCGGTGGTTTTGGTGGGCTCAAGCATGGGGGGCTGGATCGCGGCACTCTTGACCAAACGCCTGTCCAACGTGAAGGGCTTTGTCGGCATCGCCGCAGCACCTGATTTCACGGAAGACGGCTTTTGGGCCGGGTTCAGCGAGGCGCAGCGTGAGACGATCATGACCGATGGTGCGGTCGCGCTGCCGTCGGATTACGGCGATCCCTACATAGTAACCAAGCGCCTGATCGAAGACGGGCGCGACCATCTGGTGTTGCGTGCGCCATTGCCGATGCCGTTCCCGGTGCGCTTGATGCAAGGCACGGACGACACCGCCGTCACCCGCGACACGGCGCTGGCATTTCTGGATCACATCGACAGCCCCGACCTGCATCTGACCTTTGTGAAGGGCGTTGATCACCGCTTTTCCGATCCGCACTGCCTGACGCTGATCGAAGAGGCGATTGTCGCGGTTGGCGGATAGCGTCGGTTTCCACATGGTCAATTTGCATACGTATGCAAAAATCGCTTGAGCGGTCCTGAACCCTTGCTATGTTCGAGCACAACACGACATCTGGGAGGACCACATGGCTGAGTACCTGAAACGCGGCAAACCCGAGGCCGAGCGCGCCGAAGACGACGCAAAGACGCGCGCGGTTGTTGAGGCCACGCTGAAAGACATCGAAACACGCGGCGATGCGGCGGTGCGCGAGCTGGCCGAGAAGTTCGACAATTACACGCCCGAAAGCTACCGCCTGACGCAATCCGAGATCGACGCGCTGATCGCAGAGCTGACGCCGCGTGAGCTGGACGATATCAAGTTCGCGCAGGAACAGGTGCGCAACTTCGCCCAGGCGCAGCGCGACTCGATGCTCGACGTTGAGGTCGAGACGATGCCGGGGGTGATCCTGGGCCACAAGAACATCCCCGTGCAATCGGTGGGCTGTTACGTGCCGGGCGGCAAGTTCCCGATGGTGGCCTCTGCGCATATGTCGGTCGCCACGGCCAGCGTTGCGGGCGTGCCGCGCATCGTGGCCTGCACCCCGCCCTGGCAGGGCAAGCCGAACCCGGCAGTGATTGCGGCGATGCATCTGGGCGGCGCGCACGAGATTTACGTGCTGGGCGGCATTCAGGCGGTGGGCGCGATGGCGATTGGCACCGAGACGATTGATCCGGTGCATATGCTCGTCGGCCCCGGCAACGCCTTTGTGGCCGAAGCCAAGCGCCAATTGTTCGGGCGCGTGGGGATCGACCTGTTCGCAGGCCCGACCGAAACGATGGTGATTGCCGACGACACCGTCGATGCCGAGATCTGCGCGACCGATCTTCTGGGGCAGGCCGAGCACGGCTATAACTCGCCCGCGGTTCTTGTGACCAATTCGCGCAAGCTGGCGGAAGAGACGTTGAAAGAGATCGACCGCCTGCTCACCATCCTGCCCACGGCTGACACGGCCTCTGTGTCGTGGCGCGACTATGGCGAGGTGATCCTGTGCGACGACCATGACGAGATGCTGGCCGTCGCCAATGACATTGCCTCAGAGCATGTGCAGGTGATGACCGACCGCGATGACTGGTATCTGGAGAACATGACCTGCTACGGCGCGCTGTTCCTTGGCGCGCGGACCAACGTGTCGAACGGGGACAAGGTGATCGGCACCAACCACACGCTGCCGACCAAGAAGGCCGGGCGGTACACAGGTGGTCTGTGGGTCGGCAAGTATCTGAAAACGCACAGCTATCAGAAGATCACCACCGATGAGGCGGCGACGCTGATTGGCGAATACGGATCGCGTTTGTGCATGTTGGAGGGATTTGTCGGTCATGCCGAGCAGTGCAACGTGCGGGTGCGCCGCTATGGTGGTGTTAATGTGCCCTACGGCGAAGCGGCACCATATAGGGAGGCTGCAGAGTGACAGGCACACCTGAGCCAAGGTGCGATCTGTCGGCACCGTAAGGTCCGGGGGCTGCGCCCCCGGTTTTGCATATTTAGAAAAAGAAGACGCGCATGGCACATAACGATACTGCGACACGCGTTATGGGGCCTGTATTCGATGCGATGCGGGGTTTTGAGCCCGATGCGGTCCGGGCCGAATTGGCCAAGGCAGCACCGGCGGCGGTGTTTCGCATGTGCCATCCCTTTGGCACATTGAAAGGTGCCGATGCCTATTGCGACGCGGTGCTGTTGCCCTTGGCACAGGCCATGCAGGACTTGCGGCGACAAGAGGTCATCCGGATCGCCGGTCGCGACCAGGACGGCGCGATGTGGGTTGGCTCTTGTGGGGCATATACCGGGAAATGGGTGCAGGATTGGCTTGGTATCCCCGCAACCGGCTGCTTTGCGACGATGCGGTTTCACGAATTCTACCGGATCGAACGCGGAGCCTGCGTTGAAATGCAGGCGGTTTGGGAGATTCCCGAGATGATGATGCAGGCCGATCTGTGGCCAATGGTGCCGCAACTCGGGCGGTTTCAACATGCGCCGGCCCCGATGACACAAGATGGGCGTGGCCCGCATGCGGCGGCCCTGACAGAAGCAAGCAGGCAGCATGTGATCGACATGTTGACCGCCATGATACGCCATCCCTTACAAGGCGGACCAGAGGTCATGGAGCTGGAGCGCTACTGGCATCCGCAGTTTATGTGGTACGGCCCCTGTGGCATTGGCACCGCCTGCGGCATCGAGGAATTCCGCCGGTGTCATCAGATCCCGTTCCTGAACGCGATGCCGGATCGGGGGCAGTACCCCGAAAAGACCACGCATCATGTCATGGCCGAAGGGGCCTATGTCGGGGTGACCGGCTGGCCTGACATGTGCCAAACGCTGTCGGGGGATGGCTGGTTGGGGTTGCCGCCGCTTGGCAGGCAAATCACGCTGCGCAGTCTGGATTTCTGGCGATTGGAAAACGGCAAGATCCGCGAAAACTGGGTGCTGGTGGATTTGCTCGACATATATGCGCAAATCGGCGTTGATGTGTTTGCACGGATGGAGGAGCTGAAATGGAGCAGAGGGTATCGCTGATTACGCTGGGTGTGCGCGATGCAGACGCGGTGGCGGCGTTTTACGAAAAGCTGGGCTGGGCCCGGGTCGAGACACAGGACGGTGTGATTGCCTTTGACTTGCTGGGTCAGACGCTGGGCCTCTATCCGCTGGAAAAGCTGGCCGAGGATATTGGGATCGACATGGCACAGTTGGGCCATGGCAGTATGACGCTGGGCTACAACACGCGGTCCCGCGAAGAGGTGGACGCTGTTATGGCGCATGTCTCTGACGCAGGGGGAACGGTTTTGAAAGACGCGCAAGAGGTGTTCTGGGGCGGTTATCACGGTTATTTCAGTGACCCCGAAGGCCATATCTGGGAAGTGGCGCATAACCCGTTTTCGCCTTTGCGCCACGACGACAACGCGTTTCGCTGGACCGGGTATTGAGACGCCCGCAAACCATGTGGAGCCTTGAAACGCTGGGCCGCGTGCGCCTGTCGCGACACTTTTTCATGCGGGAATTCCTGTATTCGGAAATCGGCAATTTTCATCAGCGTCAGAACATTCCTGACACGCCGGATCTGGCGATTGCGCGGGGGCGGGCATTTTGCGAGACGTTGCTTGATCCGCTGCAAGAGACCTTTGGCCGGATTGCCGTACGGTCCGGATATCGCTCGGCCACGCTCAATCGGTTTGGCAACGAACACGGGCTGAACTGCGCCCGCAACGATTATCCTCTGGAATGCCACATCTGGGACCTGCCCGCGGTCGAGGTGGCAGGCGCCAGCATCGTGATCCCGTGGTTTGCCGACCAATACGATCAGGGCCGCGACTGGCGCGATCTGGCGTGGTGGCTGTATGATCATTTGCCCTTTGCCGAAGCGTGGTTCTTTCCCAAGCTCTGCGCCTTCAACCTTGCGTGGCGGCCCGATCCGCAACGACGCATCGACAGTTACATTGCACCGCGCGGCACGTTGGTTCGGGCTGGGCAAGCCCCCGGTGAACCGTTAGAAGAGCGCCGCGCGCGCTATGGGGATTTTCCGACCTTCCGTGGCATCGTCTCTCCGTCGTGATCGAGGGCTGGACAGCCACGGGTCACGCGGGTAGCGTGTTTTTGCACACCTATGCAAGCCTCGGAGGACCGCCACGTGACACTTCCCAAAACGCCGTCATTTCGTCTGGATGGGAAGCGGGCGTTGGTGACGGGCGGGTCTCGGGGGATCGGGCTTGGATGTGCTGTGGCCTTGGCAGAGGCGGGTGCGCATGTCGTGATCGCGGCGCGTGGCCACGAACAGGTTGATCGCGCCGCCGCAGAGATTGCCAAGGCCGGTTTCAGTGCCGAGGGTGTTGCGCTTGACGTGACGGATCTGGGGGCTGCGGCGGCGCTGTTCGACGCGCAGGGACCGTTTGACATTCTTGTCAATTCCGCAGGTCTGGCACGTCATTCCAAAACGCTCGACACAACACCGGAAGACTTTGACGCGGTGAGCGAGATCAACGTCAAAGCCGCCTATTTCCTGGCCCAGACCGCGGCCAAACAGATGATTGGCCGGGGCGGGTCGATCATCCAGATCAGCAGTCAGATGGGGCATGTCGGCGGCCTGGATCGCGCCGTTTACTGCAGCACCAAACACGCGGTGGAGGGTATGACAAAGGCGATGGCCATCGACCTGGGCCCGGAGAATATTCGCGTCAACACGATCTGTCCCACCTTCATACTGACAGACCTGACCAGAGCCACCTTTGATGACCCTCAGAAACGCGAGTGGATTGATAGCAAAATCAAACTTCCAAGGGTCGGGCAGGTCGAAGATATCATGGGGGCGTGCGTCTTTCTTGCGTCCGATGCAAGTGGGCTTGTAACGGGGACGTCCATATTGGTTGACGGCGGCTGGACAGCAGGATGAGCAAGCGCGTCACATCCTTTGATGTGGCGGCTCTTGCGGGCGTCAGCCAATCTGCCGTCAGCCGCGTGTTTTCAGGGGCTTCGGCCAGTAAAGACACGATCGCCAAGGTCAAACAGGCTGCGGCACAGCTGGGCTATCGGCCCAATGTGCTGGCGCGGTCCCTGATCACCGGGCGGAGCAAGATCATCGGCCTGGTGATCGCCTATTTGGGAAATCCGTTTTATCCGGATGCTTTGGAACGGTTCAGCCGCGTGTTGCAGGACGAAGGCTACCACACTCTTGTTTTCACATTGAAACAAAGCGCGACTGAGGCGGATGCCGACCGGGTTATTCAACAGATGCTGGATCACCAGGTGGACGGCATCGTTCTTGCCAGTGTCGGGTTGGGCGATGCACTGGCGCGGCGCTGTGAAGATGCGGGCATTCCGGTGGTGCTGTTCAATCGCGGGCAGGTCGACCGGCGTCTTGCACAGGTCACATCCGCAAATCGCGCCGGAGGCCGAAAGGTGGCAGAGTTTCTGGTCGCGGGTGGCCATGACCGGATCGCCCATATCAGCGGTTGGCAAGGATCATCCACAGGGCGTGACCGCACCGAAGGCTTTCTGGGCGCACTACAGGCACTGGGCCATCCCGTAATTGGCGTGCAGGAGGGGCGATACGATCACGCGGCCGCCCGCACGGCGATTGATGCGCTTGTGCGCTCTGGCATTGATGCGGTGTTTGTCGGCAATGATCACATGGCGTTTGCGGTGATGGATCACCTGCGCTTTTCGCTTGGCCTGCGGGTGCCAGAGGACGTGTCCGTTGTGGGCTATGACGATGTGCCAATGGCGCGTTTTGCAGGTTACAATCTGACCACGGTACGCCAGCCCGTCGGACGGATGGTCAAGGCCACCGTGACCGCCTTGCTTAACCAAATCGAAAGCAAATCCGCCAAAGCAGAGGCAACAGAAATCGACGGACCGCTGATCCTGCGCGGATCGGCCCGCATACCGGAAGGGTTGCAATGAAAGGCTTTGACGACAAATTCGCGGATTTCCCCGATTACATTCTTGGGATCACACGGGAAATCTGGGAAGATCGGGGGCTGGGTGCGCGGATGAAGGACTATTATCACCCTGATGTCATCGTGCGCACCCCGGCTGGGATCGCGTTCGGCGAACCGGGCATGACGCAGGCGACGATGGCGACCCTGCATGAATTTCCCGACCGCACGCTGATGGGCGAAGATGTGATCTGGTCCGGCACACCCGAGATTGGGATGCTGTCGTCGCACCGTATCCTGTCGACCGCAACGCATAGAAATGATGGCCCTTTCGGGCCGGCCACCGGGCGCGCGGTCCGCATCCGGGCGATGGCCGATTGTTATGCCAAGAACAATATGATCAGCGATGAATGGCTGATCCGTGACAATGGCGCGTTGGTGCGTCAACTGGGGTTCGATGTGAAAGACTGGGCGCAGGAACGCGTGGCGATGCTTGACCCCGATACGCAGCCGTTTCGCCCGGCGGTTGATGTGCAGGGGCCCTATACCGGCACGGGCAATGACAACCAGTGGGGGCAGGCCTTCGCCATGCTGCTGTCGCGCATTATGGATGCGGAATTCTCGGTCATTCCGGACCAGTATGACCGTGCGGTACAGGCCGATTATCCGGGTGGCCGCTGTGTTCACGGCACGCAAGAGGTCGATGCCTTTTGGCTCGGCCTGCGCGCGGCGTTTCCGTCCGCCAGCTTTCAAATCAACCATCAGATCGGTCTTGAGGACCCAATGATGCCACCGCGTGCTGCGGTGCGGTGGTCGCTGACCGGCAAACATGACGGCTGGGGCCATTTCGGGGCACCGACCGGGGCGGACATTTATGTCATGGGCATCAGCCATGCCGAGTTCGGCCCGCGCGGGTTGCGTCGGGAATGGACGCTTTACGATGAAACCGCGATCTGGATGCAGATCCTGGCCCACGCGGGCTGACCTGAAAGGACCAAGATATGACCCCGCTCGACATGGAAAGCCGCATCGTACGTTATGGCGATCTGCTCCCCTGCCGCACTGCCTTTATCGACGCGCACACGCCGGGCAGCGACCAGAAAGAGAACTTCACCATCATCGGCGGCGGTGTGTCTGAAAGTGCGGACCAGCATGTTCACATCACCGACACGCCGGGCTTCAACATCGGGGCGGCGGGCCAGCCGCCGAAGTGCCGCAATTCGCTGCACAGCCACCGCACCGCCGAGGTGTTCTTTGTGCTCAAGGGCCGCTGGCGGTTCTTCTGGGGCCGCTGGGGCGACGCAGGCGAGGTGGTGCTGGAAGAGGGCGACATCTTCAACATCCCCACCGGCATCTTTCGCGGGTTCGAAAACATCGGCACCGATTACGGGATGATCATGGCGATCTTGGGCGGTGACGATGCGGGCGGCGGCGTGATCTGGGCGCCGCAGGTGATCGAGGACGCGCAGGCACACGGGTTGGTGCTGGGCGAGAACGGCACGCTGTATGACACCAAGGCGGGGCAGTCCTTGCCGGACGGCGTGAAGCCGATGCCGGTACTTACCGACGAGGAGCTGAAAGCCTTTCCCGAGCCGACACCCGCCGAGGTCGTGCCCGGCTATGTCGCGCGCTACTGGGACCTGATGGCGCTGGCTGACGGCGCGCCTGCCAAGGTCATTGGCCCGGAGGCCAAGCTCAAGGACAAGCCCGGCTTCGAGGTGGATTTCATCACGCGCTGCTCTGTCCCCGGGGACAGCTACACCGTGGACGGCCACGAGGTGCTGATGCCGATGCGCGGCCATTGGCGGCTGACCTGGGAGGGCGGGACGACCGCGCTCAACCCCGGCGATACGGTTGCCGTACCGCCGGGGCTTGCGCATGGCGTGACGCCTGCGATGACGGGCGAGGCGTCGATGTACCGCGTGCGCTCCACCGATGATCCGGCGGGGGCAACCTGGCGGGGCTAAGAGACTGGCCATCGCTCCGATCTTGTGATCGAGCTGGAGCTTTGTTCCCGGCGTTGTCTGAACGATCCTTCGGCCCTTGCGGCGTTATCCGTCCGCGCGATCGAGTGTCCCGCAGGCGATCGGCAATGTCACATGCGCGGGAATATCGCCAAGGGATTGTGCGGTTTCGGGCAAATCCATGTCTTCGCTCACCCCATGCAGGAACACGACACGCCGATCAAAATCGAGTTGCTGGCCCGGAAACGCGTCTGCAAACCTCGCTTCGAGGTCCGAGAGCGAAACCGTCTGCTCGTAACTGTAGCGGCCATCCTCGTCGGCGGTCGGATACGTCTCTGTGACGATCTCCAGATTGGCGGGATCGTCATGGAAGGGCACCATGGTCACGCCGGCGACCGGCTCTGTCTCGATCAGATCGACGATCCCGTCGCCATTGGCGTCCGCATCGGCACCCGGACAAGCGGATGTCGCATCGCCTTCGGCAAAGCCATGAAAGTGCTGCAGATGCATGATGCCGGGTGCCGTGCCGGTGGCGTCGACCGTGATGGTCAGGGTATCACCGGAAACGGTGAGCGTGGCTGTGCCGCTGGCTGCCATCTGGGTGGCATCTGGGTTAAGCGCTGTCAAATCGGCGCGCCATGTGCCGTCCGCGTCTTGTGCGACGCCCATTCCGACCGATACGGCCAAGGCGAATGTGGATGCTGAGAATACCGTTTTTAAGGTCATGTCCGGGGTCTCCTGTCTGGGTTGTGCTCTGAGCCGCCGTCCTAACCGGCGGCACCTCATCAACCTCTGAGCAGCCGCGATGTTCCGCGTTTTGCCATTCCCGTCCATGCGTTCAGGTCGCCCGCCCGCCGGACAAGACCCGGATCACCGGCTTGATCTGCGTCATCGCGCCCTCTTCACTGGTCCTGTTCAATTGTGACCTACACAAGGGGGACTGACATGCTGACCATCACCAAGCCCGAACCGAACCGTGTGGATATTGACTTGTCGGGCAAAATCGACGCCGATGAAATGGCGCGCGGTCTGGACGAATTACTGGAGCTGTCACAAGACGTGAATGCGGGAACAATGCTGTACCGCATCACCAGTTTTGCGTTTCCGGATTTTGGCGCTCTGGCGGTCGAAATGGCGCGGATGCCCAAGCTGTTTGGTTTGCTTGGGCGCTTTGACCGCTGTGCGGTTGTCACGGATGCCGCATGGATCAAAACCGCCGCCGAGGTTGAGGGCGCGCTGTTTCCCGGTATCGACATCAAGGGGTTCGATCTGGGAGAAGAGCACTCTGCCGAGGCATGGCTGAAAACGGGGATTGCCTGACGCGCAGGATCTGGCCTGCGAAGCTGCGGAAAAGCCGCATTAACACCGCCTTAATTGGTCCGAACCGGTCTTTTTGCTGCGCGCGCGAAACATTAGGGCCGATCCGGACCTAACCGGCCACCTCGATCACCTCGCGCTCTGTGACGATCAGGTCAAGCGGCTGGTCGGTGTGCTCAAGCGGAACGTCCGGGTCCTCTTGGGCGGCATAGGCAAAGCCGATGGCCAGCGTCGGACGGTGGGCGCGCAGGGCTTCCAGGGTCCGGTCATAAAACCCACCGCCATAGCCCAGCCGCCCGCCCGCGCGGGAAAAAGCCACCAGCGGCACGATCAACACCTCTGGCGTGATCAGACGTTCCTGCGCGGGAACGGACGTTCCGAACGGACCGCCGACCAAACTGCAGTCCGGCTCCCATTGAGAAAACACCAGGGGATGATGTGCCTTGCGGATCACCGGAACACAGACCACCCCGTGCGCTGCGGCCTCTGTCATGGCGGGCAAGGGATCAATTTCGGTGCGGATCGGAAGATAGCCCGCAATCGGCGCGCCGCGATAACCGGCCAGAACCTCGCTCAGATGGCGGGCAGTTCCCGGTTGCCCATCCCGATGCGCGGCGTCTCGTCTGGCAAAGGCCGCCTTGCGCGCCGCAGATTTCACGTCTTCCAACGTCATAGCAATACCACCACAGCAAGCCCCAGAAAGGCAAAGAATCCAACCACATCCGTGACCGTTGTCACAAAGGCCCCCGAGGCCAGCGCCGGATCAATCCTAAGCTTTTCAAGCACAACAGGAATGACCGTCCCGGCCAGCCCCGCAACAACCAGATTGATCACCATGGCCGCTGCGATCACCACGCCAAGCATTGGAATGCCGAACCAGACCACGCCAACAATGCCCATGATGATCGCAAAGGCCAGACCATTGATCAAGCCGACCAGAACCTCGCGTCGGATCACGCGCCAGACGTTCGATCCGGTCAAATCCTTGGTCGCCAACGCCCGCACAGCCACGGTCAAGGATTGCGTGCCCGCGTTTCCGCCCATCGACGCGACAATGGGCATCAACACCGCAAGCGCCACGATCTGTGCCAAGGCCGCCTCGAATTGAGAGATGACGATGCTTGCCAGAATAGCGGTGATCAGATTTACAAACAGCCAAGGAAACCGCCGTTTTGTCGTCTCGGTGACCCGATCCGCAAGCGAACTTTCACTGTCGACACCCGCCAGACGCAGAACATCTTCCTCGTGTTCTTCATCCAGCACCGCCATCGCGTCGTCGATGGTGATCACACCGACCAGCCGGTCGTTTTCATCGACAACAGGTGCCGAAATCAGGTGATACTGGTTGAACGCATAGGCCACATCGCCCTCGTCCTGATTTGCGGGGATGACGTGAAACACCTCTTCCACAATGGATTTGAGCAAGACATCGCGACGCGACCCCATCAACTTGCCCAATGTGACATTGCCCACAGGATGCAGCTTGGGATCGACCAAAGTCACATGGTAAAACTGTTCTGGCAGGTTGTCGGTGTTGCGGATGTGGTCAATCGCTTCGCCGACGCTCCAATGTTCGGGGGCCATCACCACCTCGCGCTGCATCAGGCGCCCGGCAGAGTATTCGGGGAAGGTCAGTGACTGTTCAACAGCCACCCTGTCGGTGTCTTCCAGCGCACCGAGGATCGCCTCTTGTTGCGGCTCGCCCAGGTCTTCAAGAAGGTCGACAACATCGTCGCTTTCCAACTCGCGCACCGCGTCGGCCAGCACTTCGGGGGTCAGCAGACCAATGACTTCCTCGCGGATCGACTCGTCGAGTTCTGACAGGATGTCACCGTCAAAGGCCTTGTCGTACAATTTGATAAGACGTTTCCGGTCAACCCCGTTGATCTGTTCCAGAAGGTCCGCAATATCCGCCGGGTGCAGCGGCTCCATCAACGCAATCAGCTGATCCCGATCATTCAGATCAACCGCCTGCAGGATCTGCGTCACGTCCTTGCGACCAAGCGTATAGGCCTGATCGCCGTCCTCGCCCTCGGGGGCTTGGGTGATTTGGTCTTCTCTCATCTTGCCCCTCACCTGTCCGGTAGCGCTATCTTTACGGTGTTTGCCCGCGATACGACAGGGCGGCCCGGGAATAAACCCCGCCCGAATTTACCAAGGACACAGAACCAGATAAGTTGATTGAACCGAAATCAAAAAGAGCAACCCATGTCAAAGATCGCAGTGCATTTGGGGCAGACCCTGACATTTCAGGGCAATCCGATGGTTCAGGGCATCGACAGCGTCAGCCATACAACCCGCGGTGCCTTGGCGGTACAGGACGGGCGTGTGCTGGCCCGTGGCACGGCCGAGGATCTGCAACATGCCTATCCCGATGCACTTTGCTACGATCACGGCGCGGCACTGCTTTTGCCCGGCTTTGTGGATGCCCATGTGCATTATCCGCAGACCGCCATGATCGCCAGTTGGGGCAAGCGGTTGATCGACTGGCTGAACACCTACACCTTTCCCGAAGAAATGCGCTTTGGTGATCCTGATTATGCCGCCGATATCGCGAACCGCTATCTTGACCTTGCGCTGGCCAATGGCACCACAACCATGTGCAGCTATTGCACCAGTCACCCGGAAAGCGTGACCGCCTATTTCACGGCGGCAGAGCAGCGCGGGATGCGCGTGCTGGGGGGCAAGACCTGTATGGACCGCAACGCGCCGGATGGCCTGTGCGACAGTGTGCAAAGCGCTTATGAGGACAGCAAAGCGCTGCTGACCCAGTGGCAGGGGCGGGGCAGGGCGTCTTACGTCATAACACCCAGATTTGCGCCCACCTCGTCGCCGGATCAATTATCCGCGCTGGGCGCGCTGTGGGCGGAACACCCGGACTGCCTGATGCAAACCCATCTGAGCGAGCAGCCCGACGAAATTGCCTGGGTCAAAACGCTGTTCCCGGATGCGCGGGATTACCTTGATATTTACGAAACCCATGGGCTTTTGGGGGCAAATGGGCTGTATGGCCACGCCATTCATCTAGAGCCGCGCGAACGCGACAGGCTGCGCGAGGTTGGTGCCGCCGTGGTGCATTGCCCGACATCGAACACGTTTATCGGCTCGGGCCTTTTTGACATGGCCGGGCTGGTAGAGCAGGGCCAGCGCATCGGCCTTGCCACCGATACCGGGGGCGGGTCGTCCTTTTCCATGCTCCGCACAATGGCCGCCGCCTATGAGGTGGCCCAATTGCGCGGCGTGGCGCTGCACCCGTCTGCCCTGCTCTGGCTGGCGACCGAAGGCTCGGCGCGCGCCTTGCGGATCGCGGACCGTGTGGGGACCCTGGCACCGGGCACCGAGGCGGATTTTATCACGCTGGACTTGGCCTCAACCCCCGCCATAGCCCAACGCAGCGCGCGGGCGCGTGACATTTGGGAGGCAGTGTTTCCAACCATCATGATGGGCGACGACCGGGCGGTGCAAGGCGTCTGGGTGATGGGAGAGCGGCGGGTGTGAATGGCGGGTGTGCGGGACAAAGCGGTCATTGAAAACTTGAACCTGAACGTCGGCTTGTGGGTCTCTTGGTCCGAATGAACGTAACGCTGTGCTCCAGTCAGCTCGCACAAAATGAGTTTTCATCACACACGCAATGCGGCAATTCCGCTGGTGGCCAGCTGGACCGACGAGGTAAAGAGGTCCTAGCGCGGCCGAGACTTTACCTCATCACCGCTCACCCAATAGTGTTTGCGCGCATCTTGGGCTGAACCGGCATCATCCAGAACCTCGAAGCTGTCGTAATCGGCATGGCGCAAGACGTCGCCGCCCCATCCCATGTAGATGACACTTTTTTTGTCCTTGGCCCAAAACGCATTGATCAGCTGGAAAGATGCCCCGTCGACCTGCTTGAACACCTTTTTTCCGGCGGCCCGATACAGATAATGGCGATCTTTGGCGAATTCGGAACATCTGTTTTCCATCACCCATTCAAACGTTTCAGGATCGGGGGCCTTCCACACTTCGCCATACCAATAGACCTGGTTTTTGTCCTTGGCGAACGCGGGGCTTAGAACCTTGAAGCTTCCGGGGTCTCCCTTCTTTTCAAGTCGAAGTTGACGGGCATAGCCCTTACTTTTTCCGATACGGACGCATTCCTTGACACAAAACAGGTGATCCTTGTCCAAGGCGAAGGTGCTTCGTTCCGTGGTATGAATTTTCACATCTGAAACGCAGCACGCGGGCACGTGGAAACCATTGTACCAAAGACCCGCACAATCGTGACCAAAGGCATCTTCCAGAACCTGAAACGCGGCCGTATCGGCGGTGATCTTTTTATTGAGGCAATAGACATGAGTCTCGTCGAGGCCGTAGGTGCCATTGAGGGCCTTGAACGTCCCGGGGTCGGCGTCTGGCAGGATCAGGTAGCTATCATCGTGTAGGGGCAGGCTATACTGGACGCGGGGGTCGTCGTGCTTTTTGAAATGGTAGAAGANAACCTCTTCCTGAGCACCTCTTTCTGCTTGCGGTAGCGGGGGCTGTGGGGATCGGCGTACTGAACAAAATGATGGTTAAAGACATACATCTGGAACCGATCCGCAAAAATTTCCGATATAAATCCCTTTTCGGCATCGAAAAACTGAAGGCTAGCTGCGTCGACATCGGTCCAGATTTGAAAACCCTCTGCCGCACTGCTGTCGACATAGACGGCCCCGTCATCTGCCGCAAAAAGGTCACTCACGACACGAAAACTTGATGGCATCGCCGATTTGATCGGCATGCCAAAATAGAAAACGGTGTCGGCGTCAGCGGCATATCCGTGACCAAGAACTTCAAAGCAACTTGCATCTGCGGTGACAAAGCGTGTGGTGTGGCGCGCGCCGTGTTGTTGGAAATACCAAATGCCCTTCACATTCTGGGCATACATTCCGTATTTGTCGTCAACCAAACATTCGAAGCCATCCGAGGACACACCTTTAAGGAGTGTATCGCCGTAAAAGACTTCGCTACCGCGCAAATGAATGACAGGGCGCTGTGTCATACGCTGCCTCCAAGCAAAGCCCACCGCCTTCGCCATTATTAAGGGGTCAATGCGCGGCAGTACCTTAACTTATCCAAAAGCAGCCTTTGGAGCAACGTGCAGCATCGGACAGTTTGGCCTCCAACCGGCCATTCGCGGCACACAAAAAAGCCGCGCCAGGAAACCCCGCGCGGCCAAATCTTCACTGTCCGTGAAGGTGAAGGCTTATTTGATTTTGCCTTCTTTATACTCAACATGCTTGCGCACGACGGGGTCGTATTTGCGCACTGTCATCTTTTCCGTCATCGTCCGCGCGTTTTTCTTGGTCACATAGAAATGACCTGTGCCCGCAGTCGAGTTCAGGCGGATTTTGATTGTGGTCGGCTTCGCCATGGATCGTCTCCTGCATCGAGGCTTGCACCGTGGCGGCACCTCGTAAATTCCGGTATGAACGCGCCTTCTAAACGGGCGCGCGGGCGAGTCAACCCCGTAGCTGTCAGTTCCCGCCGAAATCGGCCAGAAATAATGGCCCCGAAAACGCGCGGAGGGCCTGTAAGCCGGATTCTGTCCTCCGCGAACGGAGGGACGACCATTCATCTGGGACCACTGTTGCCAGTGGCCTCGTGCTGCCAACCCGGGGATCTGGGCTGAAGCGACCCTGCCGACGCGCGGCGCGATCCCCCTATTCGGCATTGCTCCGGGTGGGGCTTGCCATGCGGGGACTGTTGCCAGCCCCCCGGTGGGCTCTTACCCCACCGTTTCACCCTTGCCCTGCATGCAGGGCGGTCTGTTCTCTGTGGCGCTTTCCGTCAGATTGCTCTGCCCGGGCGTTACCCGGCACCCTTGCTTCAGGGAGTCCGGACTTTCCTCCCCTTGTGACAGGGGCGGCCGTCCGGCCCTCCGCGCAAACCCCACCTAATCACGCCTATCCCTCAGGTCAATTCCGATCGTGCCGCTTCTTTGGGCCTAAAATACCTCGGGGAGCGCGAGGGGCGGCGCCCCTCGCTTTTGTCGGATGGGCTGTGCCCATTCGATATTCTAGCGCAGCACGTAGGGCTGATGCAGCCAGTCCCAAAGCACGTCATTGGTCTCGTCGGGTGCTTCGAGCGTTGGCAAATGGCCCGCCTCTTCCAGCACTACCAGCCGCGCATGGGGGATCAGTTCCGCCATGAAACTATGCCGTTTGACCGGACAAAGCGCGTCATGCGCGCCGCACATGACCAGCGCGGGCTGCTTGATCTTGCGCAGGGTCGATTGCTGATCCCGCCGACGCTGTAAGGCACGGGACTGGTTCACAAACACATCCGGCCCCAATGTGTGCGCCATATCCATCACCGTCTGCAGCACCTGCGGGCGGCGCGGGCCGGGGGCGAGGTAATTGGGTTTCAATTCGTCGCGCATCACCTCGGTCAGCTTGCCGGATTTCACCTTGATGATCTGCGGTTCCCGGTTCGCTGCGACCTGCGGTGTTTCAGCCAGACAATTGGTGTCCATCAGTGCGATGCGCAAAACGCGATCCGGGGCGCGGCGCAGCAGCTCCATCGCAACGATCCCGCCCATGCTCAGCCCGACCAAAGCATATTTCGGCGGCAGCACCGATAACAGATTTGACGCGATTTCTTCGACCCGTTGCCCATGGGTGATCGGTGCGACCGTCACCGGGTGGGTGGCGGAAAAGGCACGGATTTGCGGCTCGAACAGGCGCGAGTCGCACATCATGCCGGGCAAAAAGACAATCGGTTCGATCATAGATCAAACGCGCTCCGACGCCCGCGCGGCCCCGTCAGAGAGCGCGGCAAGCTTGGCATAGGCGATTTCGGGGTCTACCGCGCCAAAGCCCGCAAAGGTGCCGAACCCGCAATCGCTGCCCGCGATCACCCGGTCGGCCCCGACGATGCCCGCAAACCGTTCGATCCGTTGGGCCACGACCTCGGGATGTTCGACGAAATTGGTGGTCGAATCGATCACACCGGGCACCAGTACCTTGTCCTGCGGAATCTCGGCGCGGCGGTCGCGAAAGACGGTCCATTCATGGGCATGGCGGGGATTGGAGGTCTCGAACAGCACCTGGCTTGCGTTCACTTTCATCAGGGTCGGAAACACCGTATCCATGTCGATGTCGCAGACATGCGGGCCTTCGTAATTACCCCAGCAGATATGCACGCGCACGCGGGACGGGTCGATTCCGTCAAGCGCGTGGTTCATCGCCTCGACATGGGCGTCGGCGATCTTGACGAATTCGGCGTCGGTCAGATCGGTGAAAAGCATGTGCCGCGACAGGGCCAGGTCGGGGCAGTCGAGTTGCAGCATCAAACCGCTGTCCACGATGGTGCGATATTCCTCGCGCATCGCGTCGGCCAGCGCGGCCAGATAGGCGTCGCGGGTCGGGTAATAGTCGTTTTGCAGAAACAGCGAAATCACACCCGGAGAGGCTGCGTTCATAAAACCCTCGGCGGCGCCATGTTCGGCCATCCCCGCCTTGAGATTGGCAATGTCGGTCTCCAGCTCTCCCTGGCCTTTGGATTTGACCTCGCCAACGCACATCGGGCGCGCATAGGTCGGTGTGCCGCCATCGTCCTTGAGCCGCTCCAGAAAGGTCGGATACAGCTTGAGGTCCGCAGGCGCGTTGCGCGGGCTGTCGCCGTCAAACCCGGTGTAGCGGTCTTTGACATAGGTGGCATAGCTGATCTTTGATGTCTCGCCATCTGAAACGATGTCGATCCCGGCCTCGACCTGACGGCGCACGGTCTGTGCCGCGGCGTCGGTCATGGCGGCATCAAAGGCGGCTGTGTCGTAGTTCTGGCCTTTTTCGCGGGCAAAGATGAAATCGACGACTTTTTGCGTGCGTGGCAATGATCCCACATGGGTGGTCTTGATGCGCGCCATCTGCTCGGCCCTTCAAAATGCATAGGTTTGCACGCACACTAACAAATCGCTTGCCGGGGGAAAGGGGGCTTGGGCGTTTAACCGGCCAATTGCCGCGCGAGCGCGTTTTGTCGTGCGATCACGGTGGGCAGATCAATCGTCGTGACATGCCCGGCATCAACAATCTGGCGTCCTTCGACAAGCAGATGTTTGACCCGCGTCGGTCCGGCCAGCACCAATGCCGCCGGGTCCCAGCTTCCGGCGCTTTCGATCCCGGTCACATCCCACATGGCGATGTCCGCGCGTTTGCCGACGGCAATCTGTCCACAGTCGGGGCGGTTCAAAACCTCGGCCCCGCCGCGTGTCGCGATATACAGCGCTTCTCGCGCGCTCATGGCATCTGCCCCATTGGCAACCCGCTGCAACAGCATGGCGTGCCGGGCTTCGGATACAAGATTTCCGACATCGTTGCTGGCAGAGCCATCGACACCAAGGCCCACCGGAACCCCCGCATCCCGCATGGCGCGCACCGGTGCGATGCCAGAGCCAAGCCGGCAGTTCGAACACGGGCAATGCGCGACTCCGGTTCTGGATTTCGCAAAAAGATCAATTTCCTGCCCGTCCAGTTTCACGCAATGCGCGTGCCAGACATCGTCTCCGGTCCAGCCAAGGTCTTGGGCGTATTGACCGGGGCGGCAGCCAAACTGCTCCAGTGAGTAGGCGACGTCTTCGTCATTTTCGGCCAGATGGGTGTGCAACATCACACCCTTGTCCCGCGCCAAAAGCGCCGCGTCGCGCATCAAATCGCGGCTGACCGAAAACGGAGAACACGGGGCCACACCGACCCGGACCATCGCGCCGTCGCGCGCATCGTGATGGGCATCAATGACGCGGATACAATCGTTTAGAATGTCTGCTTCATGTTCAACCAAAGCGTCGGGCGGCAAACCTCCGGCACTTTCGCCGATGCTCATTGCGCCGCGGGTTGGATGAAACCGCATCCCGATCTCTTGTGCGGCTGCGATCGTATCGTCCAGCCGGGCACCATTGGGGTACAGATACAGATGATCCGAGGTCAACGTACAACCCGACAGCGCCAGCTCGGCCAAGCCGACCTGCGCCGAGACATACATCTCTTCCGGCCCGAACCGCCCCCAGATGGGATAAAGCGTCTGAAGCCAGCCAAAAAGCAGCGCGTCCTGACCGCCCGGCACGGCCCGCGTGAGGGTTTGGTACAGATGGTGATGCGTGTTCACCAGCCCCGGTGTCACGACGCATCCCGAGCCGTCGATCACATGATCCGCCTTTGGATGGTCATGGCCCACGGACCGGATGATCCCGTCTTCGATCAGAATATCTCTTTGTGAAAGCTCGCTTTCATCATCATCCATCGTCAGGATAAATGAGCAGTCTTTTATAAGCGTTTTCATGGGTTTGTGTCTTGTAGTTTATGCAGTGCTTTCGCGTGTAGTTCGGGTGTGGCGGCGGCCAGGGCGGTGCCGCCATGATGCGCGGGCGCGCCTGTCCAGTCGGTCACACAACCGCCCGCCGCTTCGATCACCGCAATCGGGGCCTGGATGTCATAGGCGTTGAGGCCCGCTTCGATCACGATGTCGATCTGCCCCGCTGCCAGCAACGCATAGGCATAGCAATCGCAGCCGTACCGCGTCAGCTGTACCTCTTTCGCGACGCGGTGAAACGCGGCGTATTGATCGGCTGTGCCGATCTCGGGAAAGGTTGTGAACAGTGTTGCATCAGCCAGGTCAGAGGTCGCTGCGGCCTTAAGCGGGCTGTCGCGCCCCGGACCGGTCCAATGCGCGCGCCCCAGACCGCCCATAAAGCGTTCTCCGATATAAGGCTGGTCAATCAATCCCAGCAGCGGTCCGGTCTGGTCTGACAGGGCCACCAGCACACCCCAGGTCGGTGTGCCGCTGATAAACGACCGGGTGCCATCAATCGGGTCCAAAACCCAGGTCAGTCCCGAGGTGCCATCAACGCTGCCGTGTTCTTCGCCCAGAATAGCGTCATCGGGCCGCAAATCTGCAAGAACCTCGCGCATCGCGGTTTCTGCGGCGCGGTCGGCAATTGTGACCGGATCAAATCCATCGGACAGCTTGTTGTCCGTGCTCAGGTCGCGTGAACGGAAATGCGGCAAGATCGCGGAGCGCGCGGCATCTGCGATGCGCTCTGCTACGGACCAAAGGCCATCGGCCTCGGCATTGGTGAATTCTGTCATGTTGTACCTCCTGAGCGCTGCCCTTTGTTTCGGGCTACCTCAGGAGGCAGGTCTGCTCAAGCGACGTCGGACAGAACGCGGGCCAGTTCAAACAGGCGACGCCGCTGGTTTTCGGGGATCGCGTAATACGACCGGACCAAATCCAGCGCTTCCTTATCGCCAAGAATGTCTGACGGCACCGCTTCGGACGATGATGCGGTTGCGTCCTCTTGCTGGGCCTCTTCGATGCCTTCGAAAAAGAAGGCGACCGGCACGTCAAGGGCATCCGCGATATCCCAAAGCCGGGACGCGCTGACCCGGTTTGCACCGGTTTCGTATTTCTGAATCTGCTGAAACTTGATTCCCACCTTCTCGGCGAGTTGTTGTTGTGTCATGCCGACCAACCAACGCCGATGTCGAACCCGTTTTCCGACATGTACGTCAACAGGATGTGCCATCTTGCTCCCTTTCGTGCGACCGATCAGGTCTTCTTGGTGTTATATAGCGTTCCGTGTTTCGCAATTCGAACTGTACTGGAAACAAACAACCTATCCGATTATTGATGTTGCAAAGCTATAGCATGACAGGAGTTGGGGCAAGAATTTTGCTAGGGAAAGCATAAAACTGCTTAACGGACTTGTCTCTTTTGATGCTACAGAAATGTATCTCTCAAATTGCACAGGTCGCTTGCGAAGGCAAGCATCGGCGCGTAACCCTTGACCATCAAAAGATAATTTCAGCAGGACCAGCTTATGAAAGCGTTCCAAGTCACCAGCCACAATGTCGCACCAGGCATTAAGGAAACCTTAACGCCAAATCCCGCCGCCGGAGAAATCACTGTGCGGATTCATGCCTGCGGTCTGAATTTTGCCGATCTTTTGATGGCAAAGGGCACCTATCAGGACACCCCCAGGCTTCCGTTCACGCTGGGCATGGAGGTCGCGGGGGTGGTCGAGGAGACCGGCGCTGATGTGGCCGGTCTGGCTGTTGGTGATCGCGTGGCGGTGTTTGGCGGGCAGGGCGGTCTTGCTGAATATGGCTGTTTTGATGCGCGCCGGGCGGTGCGACTGCCGGATGCCATGCCAATGACAGACGCTGCGGCGTTTCAAATCGCCTATGGCACCAGCCACCTTGCGCTTGACCACCGCGCGCGGCTGCAACCGGGGGAAACGCTGCTCGTGTTGGGGGCCGCCGGTGGTGTGGGTTTGACGGCGGTCGAGATCGGCAAGCTTATGGGGGCCACCGTGGTGGCGTGCGCGCGGGGCGCGGACAAGCTTGCCGCGGCCAGCGCGGCGGGTGCCGACCATCTGATTGATGCCAAAACCGAAGACATCCGCACTACGGTCAAGGCTCTTGGTGGCGCAGATGTCGTTTATGATCCGGTTGGCGGCACGCAGTTCGAAGACGCGTTCCGGGCCTGCAAGCCCGAGGCGCGCTTGTTGCCGATCGGATTTGCCAGTGGGACGGTGCCCCAGATCAAGTCGAACCATCTTCTGGTCAAGAATCTCTCGGTTCTGGGGGTCTATTGGGGCGGGTATCTGCAATTCCGTCCGGATATCGTCACAGACAGCCTTAAGACTTTGCTTGACTGGTATCAGGCTGGCAAAGTCAAACCGCATGTCAGCCGTACGCTGCCGTTCGATCAGGTCGCCGATGGGCTGGAGCTTTTGCGTAGCCGCAAGTCGACCGGCAAAGTTGTCATCCAGATGGTGGACTAACCATCATTCCGCCGCCGGTCTGAGGTCATTTCCCGAGATCACGGCGAATTCACGCCGCAGCAACTCGCATAGCGGGTCGATGATCTGCGATCTGGCGGTGCCGCGATACAGAGCCACCGACTGGTAACCAAGATCGGGAAGGTCGGCTGTATCCGGCACGGCCTCGAATTGCGGCGGTTCGTGTCCTTCCAAGAGCGCGGTGACGGCCAAATCCGCGCTGATCGCAACGTCGATGGCCCGGTCGCTGTCCGAAGAGAAAACCAGATCCCAGATGGCCCCGCTTTTTTCAAGGCCAGACAAGGCCACGGGACGGAAGGAACAATGATTGCCAAAGGCGATGGGCAGGGGGCTTAGCTTCCAGGCTTGACCGCCCGGCGCACCATACCACCGCAGCGGCACAGTCATCATCACATCTGCAGCGCCGTCCGGATTGGTTTCTGTCGTCAGGATCACATCAATGGTGCCACGCGCGAACTGTTCTTTCAGGTCATTGGTGTAAGAGCTGATCAACTGCACTTTGACACGCGGAAAATCCCGCTGCATCGCTTTCATCACATTCGGGATCGCGGGGTAGACGATGTCATTCGGCACCCCAAGAACGACCTCTCCTTCCCAGACCGTATTGGTGAGCTTTCCGTACACAACATCGTTCAGCTCAACGATGCGCCGTGCATATGTCAAAAGCTGCGCCCCGGTCGACGTCAGCGCCACGCCGCGTCCGTGTCGGTCAAGCAAGGCCACACCGAGGCTGTCTTCGAGCCGTTTGATCTGCATGGAGACGGCGGATTGCGTCAGATTGAGGAATGACGCCGCCCGCGTGATGCCCCCCGAATCCGCGACCGCGATAAATGATCTGAGCGTTGTGATGTCCAAATTGCGCATTCATCACGATCCTTGATGGAAGTCTTCAAAAACATTCGTTTCAAAAATGAACGTAACTGACGCATAACCATCACGCAAGCTAATGATTTCGGCGGCGGCCATCACAAAGTGGAAAGGATGTAGCGATGTTGACTTTGAATAGAACCGGTTTTGGCCACGCACCTGCAAAAACTGCCAAAGGGTCGATTTTGGCACGCTTTAACACCGCTATGGCGCTTCGTCGCAGCCGCAAGTGTCTGGCAACATTGGACCCGCATCTGTTGTCGGATGTCGGTCTCAGCCAGCAAGACGCAAAAACCGAGGCATCCCGCCCGGTTTGGGACGCACCTTCCGTCTGGAAACGCTGAATATTTTGCCTGTTTCGGTAAGTTTTTATCGAAAAATGCAATCCAGATATACTTTTTAGACCATCCTGCACATCTCAAAGCTTGAAAAGCAGGGGCGGACACCCGATATTCGTTCCATCCGTTCTCGTGAGTGCGGGAACACCTGAGTTTCATTTCGGAGGGATAAATGGCTGAGTTTAACACAATCCGGACGACCGGCGTTGCTGGCGCCCGTGCCGCCCAGATTGATGAGGGTCTGCGCGCGCATATGAATAAGGTCTATGCGACCATGTCAATTGGCATGTTGCTGACCTTTGCTGTCGCATGGGCGGTTGGCACAAGCCCGAACCTGTTGGCAGTTTTCCGTGACCCGGCAACGCTTCAGCCGAACATCCTTGGCTGGATTGTCATGTTCGCGCCGCTGATCATGGTCTTCACCATGAGCGCCATGATCAACAAACTGTCCGCCGCTGGCGCACAATTGTTCTTCTACGCATTCGCTGCGGTGATGGGCCTGAGCCTTGCATGGATCTTTGTCGCCTTTACCGGCATGTCGATCGCACAGATCTTTCTTGTGACGTCGATCGCCTTCGCGGGTCTGTCGCTTTATGGTTACACAACCAAGAAAGACATCTCTGGCTGGGGCGCGTTCCTCATCATGGGTGTGATCGGTCTGGTTGTGGCGATGATCGTCAACATCTTCCTGCAGTCGCCTGCCATCATGTTTGCGATTTCGATCCTGGGCGTTCTGATCTTTGCGGGTCTGACAGCGTATGACACGCAGAACATCAAGAACACCTACCTGCAGCACGCCGCACATGGCGACAGCGAATGGATGGCGAAGTCGGGCATCATGGGCGCGTTGAGCCTGTACCTGAACTTCATCAACATGTTCATGTTCCTGCTGCAACTCTTTGGCAGCCGCGAATAAAACAACTGAACATCAACGCGAAAAGGCCGGTCTCTGGGACCGGCCTTTTTCATTGACGCTGTTCCAATCACCGCCGGTATTGGCCCCAGTGGCAGTCTTAGACGCCCACGTCAGGGCCGAGGCACACCATCGGTTCATCGCTTTCCCGGGCCTCGTAAAGCGTTGTGGCGTTTGGGTTGTTTTCAAACACCGCCCTCAATCCGCTGCTTTCCTTGAAAAACGACCAGCATTGCGGGTTTGGCGTGTCTTCATAGACGAAACAAATCATGTCCCGATCTTCATACCACACGCCATCTTTGCATTTCCCGTCCAGAAATGACCAACGCACACGCCGGTTGTCCAGATATTCCTCAACGCCGTAGGCCTGACCGTTCTGACCAAAGTGCAAGGTCTTGCCCGTGACATAGGCCTCGAACTCGGCCGCGTTCATCGGTTCCGCCGCCCAAGCGGCAGCTGCCGACACGCCGACCACAGCGGCACTTATCAAGATCTGTTTCATAGACGAAATCGTATCTGCAAGAGCCGCGGTTCACAAATGACTTTGCCATAATATCTCCGAAAACTTTCTGTGATCCGTTCTGTCGGGCAAGGACGGCTCTGGTGCTGTTCGACGAATGGCCAAATCCAACCAGTGCAAAGTCACGCTTTGCGGCTGCTGGCCTTTCATCTTTCGCGACAACCCACTAACTGAGGAACTAATCTCTGGAAACGCAAAGGCCGCGTATGTCCTTTTTTGGCAAGCTGAAAAGCAAACTCTTCAAATCGTCGTCCAAACTGGACGAGGGATTGGATGCGATTGTCTCCGAGGGTGGGGAGGAAACCACGACCCCGGATCTTCCTCTGGTTCAGGACACGCCCCCGCGCACGCAACCCGACACCCCCGAGCAGCCTGCGCACGCGGTTGATGATCCAGGCGAGCCGGTCTCAGACCCCGACCCGGCCCCCCCTGTTGCGCCACCGCCCGACGCATCCAGGACCGATACGCCGCCGCCCATATCCGACATCCCGACGGAGGACGCGGCCGACATGCCCGTCGATGATGGGCCAAGCGGATCACCCGAACCGGACGCGCCGCTCGACCCTGTGAGTGATGACAGCGCCGCGCCTGATTTATCGCCAGCGCCAGAGGACAGGGGTCTTGCCCCGTCAGAGCCGGAACCGGAACCCACGCCAAGCGAGGCACCGTTTCGGACGGATGTTATAGCCCCGCGGCTGGATGCGGCTGTGCAAGAAGCACCGGAGGCTGACAAGCCGGGTCTGCTTGGCCGCATTCTTGGCCGCAGCGCGGCCCCAAGCGAAATGCGCCGCGAGCTGGATGACGACATGCTTGAACAGCTTGAAGAGCTGCTTATACAGGCGGATATGGGGGTCGACACGGCCTTGCGGGTGACAGCAAATATCGCCGAAGGGCGCTATGGCAAAAAGCTTAGCGTGCGTGAAATCAAAGAGCTGTTGGCGGGGGAAGTGGCCCGCATCATGGAGCCAGTGGCGCGCCCCTTACCGCTGTATCCAACCAAGCCGCAGGTCGTTCTGGTTGTTGGCGTGAACGGTTCGGGCAAGACAACCACCATTGGCAAGCTGGCCAGCCAATTCCGTGCTGCCGGGAAACATGTGGTCATTGCCGCCGGCGATACGTTCCGCGCGGCGGCCGTTGAACAATTGCAGGTCTGGGGCGACCGCGCAGGGGTGCCGGTGCTGACCGCGCCGGAAGGATCGGACCCGGCAAGCCTTGCCTTTGACGCAATGACCCAGGCACAGGCGGATGGTGCCGACCTTTTGATGATCGACACTGCCGGGCGTTTGCAGAACCGCGCCGACCTGATGGAGGAATTGGCCAAGATCGTTCGCGTGATCCGCAAGAAAGATCCGGATGCCCCGCACAACACGCTTCTGGTGCTGGACGCAACCACCGGGCAAAACGCGGTCAGTCAGGTCAAAACCTTCCAAGAGCTGGCGGACGTGACCGGGCTGGTGATGACCAAACTGGACGGGACCGCCAAGGGCGGTGTCCTGGTCTCTTTGGCCGACCGGTTTGGCCTGCCGATCCATGCCATTGGCGTGGGCGAACAGATTGACGATTTGCAAGCCTTTGATCCAGAAGAATTTGCGGCTGCCCTGACGGGGTTAACCACCGAATGATCGCAGGGTGCGTGCAGAACGGGACAGGTTCGCGGCAGCCATACCCCCCACGCGTAATGCGCGACCGGTCGGTCGTGTAATATGATCAGCGACTGGTTGATCTCACTCGAAGGCACAGCCCAAGGTCATCAGCTTGCGTTGATGCTGGCGCTTCTGGCTGCGGTGCTTCATGCGATATTCGGTGCCTTGCAAAAGGGCAGGCATGATCCGTGGATGTCGCGCGGGGCCATTGATGCCAGCTATTGCCTGATGGCGGCCCCGTTTGCGCTGTTTGTGGTGCCATGGCCGGAACCGCACATGTGGGTGATCTTTGCGGGGGCCTTTGTCATTCATCTTGCCTATAAACTCTTGCAGGCGCAGGCCTATACCAAAGGCGCTTACACGGTGGTCTACCCGGTGGTACGCGGCACGGGGCCTCTTTTCGCGGTGATCGGCGCGTATCTGCTGTTTGGCGAAAGCTTTACGCTGATCCAGTGGGCGGGGCTTGGTGTTCTTCTGGCGGGGATTTTCGGACTTGCGGTGTACAACCTGATCTTTCTCGAAGCTGACCGGGCGACATTGCCGATGGCTTTGGGGCTTGCGGTAGCAACCGGCCTGTTTGTGGCGCTTTACACCACCTTTGACGCCTATGGCATCCGCGCCACTGCTGACCCGTTCACCTTTCTGGCGTGGTTTTTCATGATTGATGGCATCGCCATGCCCATCCTTGCCGCACTTCGATATCGCAACATGTACCACAAACCCGCGCTTGGGCCTTTGGCTCTCCGAGGTGTGATTGGCGGATTGGTGGCATTTTTCAGCTTTGGCTCCATTATGTTGGCAACGCGACTGGATCAGGTTGGTGAGGCAGCGGTGTTGCGGGAAACCTCAACCGTTTTTGCCGCACTCATCGGCTGGGTCTTTTTGAAAGAAACCGTCGGCCCGCGCAGGATTGCTCTTATGGCCCTGATCGCGATAGGGGCGGTTATCGTGGAATTAGGAGGGTAGGGCTTGGCACATCGTAACGCCCCGCAATGGCTGAAAACAGGGCTGGAACTGGGGCCGGTGATCGGCTTTTTCATCGCCTATCTGTATCTCAAAGACGAGGTGTTCACCTTTGGCGGTACAGATTACGACGGGTTCATCATTGTGACCGCAGGTTTCATCCCGGTGATCCTGGCCTCCATGGGGCTTTTGTGGTGGCTCACCGGTCATATCAGCCGCATGCAGATTGTGACGGCGGTTCTGGTTGTGGTGTTTGGCGGCTTGACCGTCTGGCTTAATGACGACCGCTTCATCAAGATGAAACCCACCATGGTGTATCTGCTGCTTGGCGGTGTGCTGGCGATTGGTCTGCTGCGCGGCCAAAGCTATCTGCGGGTAGTCATGGGGGAACTGCTGCCGATGGAGCATGAGGGCTGGATGATCCTCACCAAACGCATGACCGCGTTTTTCTTTCTGCTGGCCGCATCGAACGAGATTGTCTGGCGCACGCAAACAACCGAGTTTTGGGTGTATTTTGAAACCTTCGTCCTGACCGGCGCGCTGTTTTTCTTTTTTATCGCGCAAGCCGGTGTGATCCAGAAATATAGCACCGCAGAAGAAGAGTAACACCCGACGCAGGCGCGTGGCACGAGAGCAGCATGGAAAAATTTGGCAAATCGCAATCCGTCGTCCGGACCGAAGACATTCGCTTTTTGAAAGGCACCGGACGTTATGTCGACGACATCGTTCCCGAAGATGCCCTGTTTGGCTATGTGGTCCGGTCACAAGTGGCACATGCCCGGATCAAGGCGTTGGATGTGTCCGACGCGCGCGCCGCGGATGGCGTGCGCCTTGCGCTGACACAGGCTGATCTGGAAGCGGCGGGTGTCACCCAGGGGCTTTGGGGGACAACCGTGCCGAACCTGGACGGCACGCAGGGGGTCGCGCCGTTTCGACCGCTTTTGGCCAAGGATCGCGTGCGATTTGTCGGCGAGGCGCTGGTGTTTATTGTCGCGGAGACGTTGCAACAGGCCAAGGATGCGGCAGAGCTGATCGATGTCGAATACGATGATCTTCCGGTGCATCTTGACCTGTCGGCAGGCGGGACAGCGTTGCATGAGGACGCGCCTGACAACCGCGCCTTTGATTGGGGCATCGGTAATGAACAAGAAACGGCAAAGGCCTTTGAGGCGGCGCACCGCGTTGTCCGCTTGGATGTGGACGACAACCGCATCATCGTGAATTCAATGGAGCCGCGCGGCTGTTATGCCGAGATGGTGGACGGTCGGTTGCATCTTGCCCTGAATGCCCAGGGCGTCTGGAGCCACAAAGCCCATCTGGCGCGGGTTCTCAACATGCCGCAGGCCGATATTCGGGTCAGCAATCCGGACACTGGCGGCGGGTTCGGCATGAAAGCGATGCCCTATCCGGAAAACTTCTTGACGGCCTTTGCCGCGCGGGAATTGATGCGTCCGGTGCGTTGGATGTCGGATCGGTCCGAAGCGATGCTGTCCGACAATGCCGGACGTGATCTGCGCCATCACGCAGAGCTGGGCTTTGACCAGACACACCGGATCACCGCGTACCGGGTTCACAGCGTGGCGAATATGGGGGCGTATAATTCGCATTTTGCCCAGGCGATCCAGACCGAATTGTTCGCCAAAGTGCTGATGGGTGTCTATGACGTGCAAACCTCCTGGCTGCGGGTGGAAGGCGTCTATACCAATACAACCCAGGTCGATGCCTATCGCGGTGCAGGGCGGCCCGAAGCGATTTACCTGATCGAACGCCTGATGGACCGTGCCGCGCGCGATCTGGGCGTCGACCCGTGGGAACTGCGACGGATCAACTTTATCAAACCGCACCAATTTCCGTATCACACGACCACTGGCGAAACCTATGATGTCGGCGATTTCGACCGCGTTCTAGACCACGCAGCCCGGTTTGCCGACCGCAACGGGTTTGAAACCCGCCGCGCCAGATCGGCGAAATCCGGCAAATTGCGCGGACAGGGCGTGTGTTACTATATCGAAAGTATTCTGGGCGATCCTACCGAAGACGTGAAAGTCACTTTTGACGCGGACGGAGGGGCCACAATGTATGTTGGGACGCAATCAAACGGGCAGGGGCACGAAACCGTACTTGTCCAGTTTCTGTCTGACCACACAGGTATCCCGGCCGCGAAAATTCGTTTTGTTCAAGGCGACAGCGACCTGATCCCAAAAGGGGGCGGCACAGGCGGGTCGCGGTCGGTGACGGTGCAAGCCAATGTCACCCTGAAAGCCGTGGGCGCCATGATCACCGGGTTTTGCGGCTTTTTGGCTGATCTTCAGGGCGTCGCGGTTGAGGATGTCACCTTTGACGACGCGCAGTTTCGCATAGGCAGCTCGAATCTGACACCCACCCTGCTCGAAGCGGCGCAGCTGGCACGCGAGGCGGGGCGCGACGATCTGCTGATCTTTACTGCACGCGCAACGCTGGAGGCGCGGTCTTTTCCCAACGGCGCGCATGTCTGCGAGGTCGAGGTTGACCCAGAAACCGGGCAGGTGCGTCTTGACCGTTATTCGGTGGTGGATGATTTCGGCAACCTTATCAATCCCATGCTGGCCGAGGGGCAGGTTCATGGCGGTGTCGCGCAGGGGATCGGACAGGCGCTGAGTGAACGTGTTGTCCATAGCGAAGACGGTCAATTGCTCACCGCGTCCTTCATGGATTACGCAATGCCGCGTGCCGATGATATTCCGATGATCGGATTTGAAACCGAACCGGTGCCGTCAACCACCAACCCGATGGGGATGAAAGGCTGCGGCGAAGCAGGGACTGTCGGGGCGCTGGCTGCGGTTGCCAATGCGGTACAGGATGCGCTTTGGGAACAGGGGGTGCGTCAGGCTGACATGCCATTCACCCCTCACCGGGTATGGGAGATGCTTCGCGATGCGCGTGTCGCGGCTGCGTGATCAGGTCCTTGGCTGGGTTCGCAAACGGTTTGCGGCGGATCAGTCGTCAGTGTCGGTGCGGCGCGGGCGACGCATTCATGTGATCATTCTGGACGGAACCCTGTCGTCACTTGAGCCGGGGCACGAAACCAATGCCGGGCGGCTGTTTCGGCTTTTGCAGGACGCGGGCGAAGATCTGTCTGTCTTTTACGAATCCGGGCTGCAGATTTCCGACTGGCGCAGCATATCGCAGGTCTTGACCGGGCGCGGGATCAATCGTCAGATCTGTCGCGCATACGGTTTTCTGGCCTCGCGCTATAAACCCGGCGATCAAATCTATTTTTTTGGCTACTCGCGCGGCGCGTTTGCTGTACGATCCTTGGCCGGTGTAATTGACCGGATCGGCCTGCTGCGCGCCGAACACGCCACAGAGCGGAACATCCGTCAGGCCTATCGCCTGTACCGAAATTCACCCGAGAGCCCCACCGCACAAGACATTGCGCGCATCCACTGCCACGAGGAAACGCCGATTGCGCTGGTTGGCGTGTGGGACACCGTCAAGGCCCTTGGGCTGCACGTCCCGGTTTTGTGGCGCCTGACCGTAAAACAGCATGCGTTTCACAGCGATCAGCTTGGCCCGTCCATTGAACACGGCTTTCATGCACTGGCCTATCACGAGGCCCGTATGGCCTATGCGCCGGTGCTTTGGGCCTGCCCGCCCGGATGGTCCGGCCATATTGAGCAGGTGTGGTTCAAGGGTGTTCACGGCGATATCGGGGGTCAGTTGCGGGGGCGCGAAGAGGCCAGACCGCTTGCCAATATCCCGCTGGTCTGGATGCTGGATCGGGCCAATGCCGTCGGGTTGCCATTGCCCGGCGATTGGCGCACGCGGTTTCCCCAAGACCCCGAAGCGCCGTCATCCGGGAACTGGCGGGGATGGGGCAAGCTGTTCTGGCACCGCCGCCAGCGTTTAATCGGCTCAGACACGTCTGAACGCTTGCACGAGACGCTGGAGGTCCGTGAACCCGCAGCAGTTGCCGGTGCCATTTCTTCGAATTCCTGACAAAAACGTTATCACTGGCCTAAGTGCGGGCCTTTAAACTCTGCAAACAGCCCCTATCTATGGATCAGGCGCGCGGGACTGGAACACCCGCGGCACCTTCACTGTCCCTCGTTCCAACACTTGCGCCCAAGCTTGTCTTGGGCGCTTTTTCTTTTTTTGCAGGCCCATGGGGTGGCATTTCCGACTATGTGTCATAGGATTGCCGCATGACCCCGTCTGACGCCAGCTTGCGCACGATATTGCAGCGCACAAAGATCATCGCGGTTGTCGGCGTGTCGGCAAACCCCGTGCGCCCGTCTTACTATGTGGCGCGCTATCTGTCGCTCAAGGGTTTCAAGATCATCCCGGTCAATCCGGGCCATGCGGGAAAAACCCTGTTTGGCACAACGGTTGTCGGTCGCTTGTCTGACATCAGCGATGATGTGGATATGGTTGACATCTTCCGTCGCTCCGAGGCCGTTCCACCGATTGTTGACGAGGCGCTGGACACGTTTCCCAAGCTACAGACAATCTGGATGCAGATCGGCGTCGAACACGCCGAGGCCGCAGCCAAGGCCCAAGCTCGCGGTGTCGACGTGGTGATGAACCGCTGCCCCAAAATCGAATACCAGCGTCTGTTCGGCGAATTGCGCATGGGCGGTTTCAACACCGGTATCCTGTCCTCCAAGCTGTGATATCTCTCAACGGCAAGGTCAGCTTGCGCTGACCGATTGAACGAATGGATCCGACACGGCATCAGGCAAGATTTCGAGTTCCCACGCTGGCGGTTTCGGTCTGTCAGGCAGGCGTCCATCTGCCAGCGCTTCGAAAACCGGGCTGGGGTCGCCGGGGAAATGGACGAGTTGTGGTTCGGTCTTATTGATCAGCCGGACAAATGCGAGGTCATATTCCAGCAGCCCGATCATAAGCGGGTCTTCTTCCCCATGCGCCAAGATCCAGTCCCGAAACGCTTCGGCTTCCAGTGGCGCGTACATCTTTGGTGGGACGGTGTCGAAATATGCCATCATCATCGCGTCAAAATCATTCCCGTCACGCAAGAGGCCATAGCGTACCGTGCGTGGAAGGGTCCGCGTCAGCATCGACCCGCGAAAAGACCTTGAAAGATAGGAGTAAAGCGTCAGCAACGGATGATCTTCGGGCCAAGCGTGACCGGATGGATCAGCCCGCCAGACAGCTTCGGTCAAGCTCGTTTCCCAGTCTTCAGGCGTGATCGGAGGGGCTGACGGGGCCAGGGTTTGCGTGACGGGTGGTGCGTCTGATCGGCTTTGCCCTGCGCTCTCCCACAATTTGCGCAGTCCATCTACAATCCCGTCCAGCTGTGCTGGCAATACATCTTCAAGAAAGGTGTCGTAAATTTCGAAATTGATCGCGCCAAGGTTCGGCAAATCCGGGATCAGTTCGCGCGCACGGGCCGCCAGTTCATCCGGCATCGGGCCAGAATGACTGTCCAGCCATACACCCCCAAGATCGTCGCCGCCGGCCAGGTGCACCTCCCAAACGCGGTCGAACGGGATTTGCGAGAGCGTTTCGTCGAGATCAATCCGCCCATTGCGGTGATTACACCAAAGGTTATGCAAATCGAGAAGCAGCCCGCAATCGGCCTCTTCGCTAACCCGTTTCAAAAAGACCCCATCCGGCAGTTCGAAGGGCTTGCGTTTGAGATAAGCGACACCTGTTTCGACGGCCACCGGACGGCCGACGCCTGCCTTGAACATCGCGATGTTTTTGATTGCGGTTGCGACGCCAGCATCGGTTTGAAGTGCGGGCAATAGAAATCCAGCTGACCGGTGCGGTGTGCCCGCGACTGACAGATGTTCGGACACCCAAGGGCTGCCGAGACGCACTGCGGTTTCTCTGAGCAGCGCCATCTGTCCCGCATGTGGCGTGCGTGTCCCTCCCAATGGAACGCCAACCGAATGCACAAGTTTGGTTTGTGGTAATGAGGCTATGGCTTCAAGCGCAGGACGGAATTCCGTAAACGGACCGGCTATCGGATCTTCCGCGAGCCAAAGCGTTTGCGGTTCGATTTCTAGGACATCAAGAGCATCGGGACGACGGCGCAGGAAAGGTTCAAGCGCCGCCGTAAAGATCATACCGATGCCCAGCTTTGGAGGCTGGTACATCTGGGCCATCTCAGCCAAAACGCATCGCGTGGGCTTCGACGTTCAGTTTCTCGTCCAGAATAAAATTCTGTTCAATCAGCAGGCGCAAATTATGCCCCGAGCAGCAGGCATCGTGACCGGAAAAATGCGCTATCCTATCAATAGCTTTGTAGACATTGTCAATTTTGGCACCAATTTCCGGGTTCATCGCGACCGTATTATGCGCTTCTCTGACTTGATAACCAGCTGCCGCGCGCGGCATGGCCTCGGCAGAGACGTCGCGAAACACCATGTCGCGATGCGAGTCGAAGTGGATGTCGTGACCAGAACAACAATTTGGACAGCCTAGCTTGTCAAGCACGGAACTGATTGCTTTCTTGAACCTTCCCAGATCGGCAGCGACAGAGGCGGGCATGGAAACACGAACGGGTTTAATGTGGGACATGTCGTTCATAGCGAGGCCTTTCAAAAATCGACGTTTTAGAAAATACGCGTAAAGTATCGCGTAATAGGAATATATCACGCATTGCGATTCGCTCGGCTTTAACGGGAATGTGGTGCGCTGATTTCTGCCAGTTGGTGTTTCGCCAGGACGCAGTTCTTTAGGTAAATGACTGATTTAATTTTGGCATTCATGCGCCAAAATCCGCCGATCACGTTCGGCTGGCTTTTTCCTGCAAACCCGATTGTCCCTGACGTCGGTCCAGTTCTGCCATCACATCACCAAGCGCCACATTGCGGGATTTCAGCATCACCAAGAGGTGGAACAACACGTCCGCCGCCTCTGATGTGAGCCGGTCTTGATCGCCTTTGACAGCTTCGATCACCGCTTCAATCGCCTCTTCGCCAAATTTCTCGGCGCATTTTTCGGGGCCTTTGGCCAAAAGCTTGGCGGTCCAGCTGTCCTCGGCCGACGCCATCGCGCGGGTCGCGATGATGTGTTCCAATTCGCTGAGCGTCATACCAAGCGCACCGGAATACCGGCCTTGGCCATATGGGCCTTGGCCTCGCCGATGGTGAATTCACCGAAATGGAAGATCGACGCGGCCAACACCGCGCTGGCACCCCCTTCGGTCACACCTTCGACCAGATGGTCCAATGTCCCCACACCGCCCGAAGCGATCACGGGCACGTTCACGGCGTCTGAGATGGTTTTGGTCAAGGGCAGGTTGAAACCGGCCTTGGTGCCATCGCGATCCATGGATGTCAGCAGAATTTCTCCGGCCCCTTTGGCGACCACGGTTCTGGCAAACGCGACGGCATCAATCCCGGTCGGTTTGCGCCCGCCATGGGTGAAAATCTCCCAGCGGCCCGGTGCAACGGTTTTGGCGTCGATCGCCACAACGATGCACTGGCTGCCAAACTGGTCAGCGGCCTCGGCCACCACATCCGGGTTGGCGACGGCGGCTGAATTGAACGACACCTTGTCGGCCCCGGCCAGCAACAACGCGCGCACATCGGCAACCGTTCTGACCCCTCCGCCAACGGTCAGCGGGATAAAGCACTGTTCGGCGGTGCGCGTGACCACATCGAACATCGTGCCCCGGTTTTCGTGTGTGGCGTGGATGTCAAGAAAACAGATCTCGTCCGCCCCGGCGGCATCATAGGCCCGCGCGGCATCCACCGGATCGCCGGCGTCGCGCAGGTCGACAAAATTGACACCTTTGACCACACGGCCATCGGCGACATCCAGACAGGGAATGATGCGGGTTTTCAACATGCCGGTCTGATACGCCCAAACGCGCAGCGAGGGAAGGGCGGCTTCGTCGCAGATGTGGGGTGCCGGTGTCAGCCTTTCAGCGCGTTTAATGCCGCTGTCAGGTCAAGCGCCCCGTCATACAGCGCGCGTCCGGAGATCGCGCCATTCAGCTGTGCCCCGCAGTCGCGCAACGCAATCAGATCGTCCAGCGACGACACCCCCCCGGATGCAATGACGGGGATCGACACCGCGCGCGCCAGATCGGCGGTTGCTTCGATATTCGGGCCCTGCATCGCGCCATCGCGATTGATGTCGGTATAGATAATGGCCGCCACGCCTGCGTCTTCAAAGGACTTGGCAAGATCGGTCACCTGGACATCGGTGTCCTTGGCCCAGCCCTTGGTGGCCACTTTGCCGTGCCGCGCGTCGATCCCGACGGCCACATGGCCGGGAAACGCCTTGGCGGCCTCGCGCACCAGTTTTGGGTTTTCAACCGCGACGGTGCCAAGGATCACCCGTTGCAGGCCTTTCGCCAGCCATCCTTCGATGGTCGCCATGTCCCGGATGCCGCCGCCCAGCTGTGCCGGAACCTTGGTTCGTGCCAGAATGGAGTCGACGGCCGCGGCATTGACAGGTGCGCCCGCGAATGCGCCGTTCAGATCGACAAGATGAAGCCATTCGCACCCGGCTTCGACAAAGTCCATCGCCTGTGATGCCGGATCATCGTTAAAGACTGTGGATTTCTCCATATCCCCACGCAACAGGCGCACGGCCTGGCCGTCTTTGAGGTCAATCGCAGGGTAAAGGATCATGTCAGGGTCTCCGATCAAAACACCTGTGCGCTTTGACATGACGGAACGACACATGCAACGCGACCCTGCGTCAATCTTGATCCGAGGCAGGAGGGTGCGTCAGGGTCACTGGGCACTTTTGAGGGAGGACAGTGAGATGAAACGCACAGCGCTTGCGGCAGGGTTTGTTCTGGCGGCGACAGCGGCCCTGGCGGACCCGGTTGTCGGGACCTGGAAAACCCAACCCGGAGATGATGGCAATTTCGGGCTGGTGACGATCAGCACCTGTGGCACCGAGATTTGTGGTGTTCTGGGGCAGGGATATGACGCCAGCGGAGCCAAAATTGCATCACCCCATATTGGCCGCCAGATGATCTGGGCGATGAAACCGCAAGGTGGCGGGGCCTATAAAGGTGGAAAAATCTGGGCTCCGGATCGTGACAAGACCTACAATTCCAAGATGACGCTCAAGGGCAACCAGCTTACCGTGGAGGGCTGTGTGCTGGGTATTTGCCGAGGCCAGACCTGGACGCGGGTCAAATAGGCCGCGTTGATCGAAAGGGTCGCTGCGCGATCCGGTTCAGCCTGCCCCGGTGGGGCAGGCGCAGTGAGGCTCTGCCTCACACTCCGAGATATTTTTGAAACGAAGAAGGCGTTATGGGCACCATTTCAGGAAGTTGGCAATCATCCTGAGACCGGTTGCCGCACTTTTTTCCGGGTGGAACTGAAATCCGACCATGGTGTCGCGCGCGACGATGGCTGTGACATCGCCGCCATAATCCACATGCGCGATGCGCTGCGCAGGCGTATCGACCCGCATCTGGTAGGAATGCACAAAATAAGCATGCTCGCCCGTTGCAACGCCCTCCAGCACCGGATGTGGCGCGTCGATGACCAGATCGTTCCATCCCATATGCGGTACTTTTAAGGCTGCATTGGCCGGTGTGATCCGGTCGACCACCCCGTCGATCCAGCCCAAACCCCTGGTGGTTTCATATTCCAGGCCGTCGCGCGCCATCAGTTGCATGCCAACGCAGATCCCCAGAAACGGGCGGGCCTTGACCTCCACGGCGTCGACCATTGCGGCAAAGGCCCCAGAGGCGCGCAGCGCGGCGGCACAGGCCGGAAAGGCCCCGTCGCCTGGCAGAACAATCCGGTCCGCGCCCGCAATCACGTCGGGATCGGATGTGACCACAACCGCACCGGCATCCACCTCTGCGGCCATTCTTTGAAACGCCTTTTCTGCCGAGTGCAGATTGCCGCTTTCGTAATCAATAATGGCTGTCAGCATGGCTCAGAGCGCGCCTTTGGTGGACGGGATGGCATCCGATTTGCGGGGATCGACCTCCAACGCGCCCCGCAGCGCCCGCGCCACCGCCTTGAAGGCCGCTTCGGCAATGTGGTGGCTGTTGATCCCGTGCAGCATATCCACATGCAAAGTGATACCGCCATGGGTGCTGAGTGCCTGAAAGAACTCGCGCACCAGCTCTGTGTCGAAGGTTCCGATCTTTGCAGTGGGCAGATCGACATTCCACACAAGGAAGGGTCGCGCCGACAGGTCCAATGCCGCGCGCACCAGCGCATCATCCATCGGCAAAAGGCAACTGCCATAACGCACGATCCCGCGCTTGTCGCCCACCGCTTGTGTCAGCGCCTGACCCAGCGCGATGCCCACATCCTCAACGCTGTGGTGATCGTCGATATGAAGATCGCCGTCACAGCGCACTTTCATGTCCATCAGCGAATGCCGCGCAAGCTGGTCGAGCATATGGTCAAAAAACCCCACGCCGGTCTGGTTGTCGTATTGCCCGGTGCCGTCCAGCGCCACCTCAACGGTGATCTTGGTCTCGGCGGTGGTTCGGGTCACTGTGGCGCTGCGCATATCGCCTCTCCTTGGATTGCGTCGCGGCCTTATAGGCGGGCAGCCGCGTGCCGCCAAGTGGCGCTGTGGCTATCGTTGCCTGCCGGTCAGGAAAGACGGTCGATGGAGCGGGCGAGGCGATTCGAACGCCCGACCCTAACCTTGGCAAGGTTATGCTCTACCCCTGAGCTACGCCCGCGCTGCCATCGATCAGACCGGATTGGAGCGGGCGAGGCGATTCGAACGCCCGACCCTAACCTTGGCAAGGTTATGCTCTACCCCTGAGCTACGCCCGCGCTGCCAATCTGGTGAGGCGGATTTAGTGTGTGTTCGGGCAGGGTGCAAGAGGAAAATTTTGCAGTAAATGCCGATAGAATTGTCGGCGGGGTCGGGCACGGCCGTATGAAGGCATCACCGGACGGGCACGACGGCTTGCACAGGCTTTGCGAAGCGGCTTTAGTCGCTTGGTGTTTCATGCACAGCGAAATCAAGCCAAGGGAGATAGCCATGCCAGATGGAAGTGCTGCAGGATCAGCGTCACGCAGGAGTGTCGTCGTTCAGGAATTCACAAACAGCGTCCTTGATCCCAATGAACCGATGCAAGGGCCGGTCGAAAACGGTGGAACGATCATCGCCAATACCGCGCCGGGATGCTGGGGTCCGATGATCACGCCAAGCCTGCGCGGCGGGCATGAGGTGACCAAGCCCGTTTATGTCGAAGGTGCTGAAATCGGCGACGGAATCGCTATTCGCATCAGGGATATCACTGTGACGTCGATTGCGACCGCATCCGGGCATGACAGTTCCCCCGAGGGGTTCTGCCTTGGCGATCCCTATGTGGCTGCGCGGTGCCCGGTTTGCGACACGGTCTGGCCGGAAACTCATATCGAGGGTGTGGGGCAGGATTCCGTCAAATGCGATACTTGCGGCAATGCTGTGAAGCCGTTTGAAGTCGTGCACGGCTACACTGTCACTTTTGACGACACCCGCACCGTCGGGCTGACCCTGCCGAAATCCGCGGCTGAACGCATTGCCAAAGAGGCCAATCATTACGCCGCCTTACCCGATGCAAGCAAACAACATTCTATCCTGAACTACGCGCCGTCCGACATGCCGGGCGTTCTGGTCCGGATGCGTCCTTTCATGGGGCAACTTGGCACATGCCCCTCCATGCCGATGCCAGACAGCCACAATGCGGGTGATTTCGGCGCGTTTCTTGTTGGGGCGCCGCACGACTACGCCATAACCCAGGAACAATTGGCCGAGCATAAAACCGATGGTCACATGGACATCGACGCGGTCCGTGCGGGCACAATCCTTGTCTGCCCCGTCAAGGTGAAAGGCGGCGGTGTCTATACCGGGGACATGCATGCAGGCCAAGGTGACGGCGAAATTGCGGGACACACGATGGATGTCTCGGGCAGTGTGACGCTGCAAGTGGAAGTGGTGAAGGACTATCCGCTCGACGGGCCTGTTCTTTTCCCGCTTGAGGACGACCTGCCGCCCCTCGCAAAGCCGTTTACCGAAGCGGAAAAGGCCAAGGGTGCGCGTCTTGCGGCGAAATGGGCCGTGTCCGATCTGGAAGAGCTTGCGCCGATTTCCGTGATCGGCACTGCCGCAAATCTCAATGACGCGATCGAAAACGGATTGGCGCGGGCAGCGAAACTGCTTGATGTGACAGTGGCCGAGGTCAGAAACCGGGCCACCGTGAATGGCGCGATTGAGATTGGACGGGCACCCGGCGTTATCCAGGTCACGTTCCTTGCACCATTGAGCAAGCTTGATGCGGTCGGTCTGGGCGACTACGCCCGCGAGCAATACGGCCTGTAAAACAACATAATGCACGGGCACCATATCGGTGCCCGTGGTCTTTTGCGGTGAGTTTTCTGAAGTCTGGTTTGACGTGGTGCCTGGCCGGATCACTCCAGTTCGATCAACAGATCCTTGGCATCGATCTGTCCGCCCGCCTGGACATGTACGGCCTTGACCACGGCGGTGCGTTCGGCGTGCAGGCCGGTTTCCATCTTCATCGCTTCGATGGTCAACAGAAGGTCGCCTTCCTTGATCTTCTGCCCCACCGTCACCGCAATCGAGGCGACGACGCCAGGCATGGGGGCACCGATGTGGTTCGGGTTGCCGGGCTCGACCTTGGGGCGGGCGATGGTTTTGGCTTTGACGCTGCGATTGGGGACACGGATCGTGCGGGGCTGGCCGTTGAGTTCGAAGAACACCTTCACCTCGCCGTCATCGGTGGTTTCGCCCACCGTCTGCAGACGCACCTCAAGCGTTTTGCCGGGGTCGATCTCGGGGCTGATTTCCTCGCCGGGTTCCATTCCGTAAAAGAACGTCTTGGTCGGCAAGACACGCACCGGCCCATAGATGCGGTGGCGGCCCATGTAATCAAGGAAAACCTTGGGATACATCAGATAGCCGTTGAGATCCTCATCATCCACCGCCTTGCCCTCAAGCTCTTTGATCAGGGACGTGCGGGTTGCCTCGATATCCACCGGATCGGCGTAATTTCCGGGGCGGTCGGTAAAGGGCTTTTCCCCTTTCAGGATCTTTTTCTGAACCGCCGAGGGCCATCCGCCCGGAGGCTGCCCGAGATTGCCGCGCATCATGTCAACCACACTGTCGGGGAATGACAGATCGACATCCGGGTTTTCCACATCCGCCCGGGTCAGGCCCTGGCTGACCATCATCAGCGCCATGTCACCGACCACTTTCGACGACGGCGTGACCTTCACGATGTCGCCGAACATCTGGTTCACATCCGCATAGGTCTGCGCAACCTCATGCCAGCGGTCCTCAAGCCCCATGGACCGCGCCTGCGCCTTGAGGTTGGTAAACTGACCGCCGGGCATTTCGTGCAGATACACTTCGGAGGCCGGGGCCTGCTGGCCGGTTTCAAATGCGGCGTATTGTGCGCGCACACCTTCCCAGTAATTGCTGATCTCGCGGATGGCACTGATATCAAGCTGTGTCGCCCGTTCGGTGTGGCGCAGCGCCTCGACAACCGAACCCAGCGTCGGCTGGGACGTGTTGCCTGACAACGCGTCCATCGCGGCATCCACCGCATCCACGCCCGCCTCAGCCGCTGCCATGATCGACGCGATTGCCGCCCCGGACGTGTCATGCGTGTGGTAATGCACCGGCAGGCCAACCTCTTCTTTCAAGGCTTTGACCAACGCCGTGGCGGCCGCCGGTTTCATCAGACCGGCCATGTCTTTCAGCCCCAAAACATGCGATCCCGCCGCCTTGAGATCTTGCCCCATCTGGACATAGTATTTCAGGTTGTATTTGGACCGATCCGGATCATGTAGATCTCCGGTGTAACAGATCGTGCCTTCCAGAATCCGGTCGGTGTCACGCACCGCATCCATCGCGACGCGCATGTTTTCCACCCAGTTCAGGCTGTCAAAAACGCGGAACACGTCAACGCCGGTTTCGGCGGCCTGTTTGACGAAAAACTGCACCACATTGTCTGGATAATTGGTGTAGCCAACCCCATTGGCCCCCCGCAAAAGCATCTGCGTCATCAGGTTCGGCATCGCCGCGCGCAGGTCGCGCAAGCGCTGCCAGGGGCATTCCTGCAAGAACCGGTAGGCCACGTCAAACGTCGCCCCGCCCCAACATTCGACACTGAACAACTGAGGCAGGTTGGCCGCATAGGCCGGGGCCACCTTGACCATGTCAATCGACCGCATCCGCGTGGCCAGCAGCGACTGATGCGCATCGCGCATGGTGGTGTCGGTGATCAGCACTTCTTTTTGCGCAAGCATCCAGTCAGCAACCGCCTGCGGGCCTTTTTCATCCAGCAACGTCTTGGTGCCGGCGGGTGGGTGATCGCGTCGCAATTTCGGAAGGCGCGCCGGTTTCAGGTCATCCGCCGGTTTTGGACGTCCGGCAACCTCGGGATGCCCGTTCACGGTAATATCGGCGATATAGGTCAGAACCTTGGTGGCGCGGTCGCGGCGTTTCTTGAATTGAAACAGCTCTGGCGTCTCGTCGATGAACTTTGTGTGGTACTGATTGTTCAGAAAGGTCGGATGCTTTAGCAGGTTTTCGACAAAGGCGATATTGGTCGACACGCCGCGAATACGGAATTCCCGCAACGCGCGGTCCATCCGGGAAATGGCCTTTTCAGGAGTTTGCGCCCAGGTGGTCACTTTTTCCAAAAGCGAATCGTAATAGCGCGTGATCACCGCGCCGGAATAGGCGGTCCCGCCGTCCAGTCGCACACCATTGCCTGTCGCCACGCGATAGGCTGCGATCCGGCCATAATCGGGAATAAAATTGTTCTGCGGGTCTTCGGTGGTGATCCGGGTTTGCAGTGCGTGGCCGTTCAGCTTGATATCGTATTGCGACGCTTTGCCGGTGGCTTCGGCCAGCGATTTGCCTTCCGCGATCATGATCTGTGCCTGGACGATGTCGATGCCAGTGACCTCTTCGGTCACGGTGTGTTCGACCTGCACGCGGGGGTTCACTTCGATGAAGTAGAATTTGCCGGTCTCCATATCCATCAGGAATTCGACCGTGCCCGCGCATTCATAATTCACATGGGCACAAATCTTCCGGCCCAGCTCGCAGATTTCTTCGCGCTGCGCTTCGCTCAGATAGGGGGCGGGCGCGCGTTCGACCACTTTTTGGTTGCGGCGCTGCACTGAACAATCGCGCTCATACAGGTGGTAAATGTTGCCCTGCGTGTCCCCAAGGATCTGCACTTCGACATGGCGCGCGCGCAGGATCATCTTTTCAAGATAGCCTTCGCCATTGCCAAACGCCGCTTCTGCCTCGCGGCGTCCTTCAAGCACCTTTTCCCGAAGCTCATCGGGCCCATTGATCGGCCGCATCCCGCGGCCGCCCCCGCCCCACGACGCCTTGAGCATCAGCGGATAGCCAATCTCGTCGGCCTCTTTGGCGATGGCTTTGAAATCATCGCCCAAAACCTCGGTGGCGGGAATAACCGGCACACCCGCTGCGATCGCCACCTTGCGTGCCGACGCCTTGTCACCAAGCGCGCGCATGGTTTCGGCCCGGGGGCCGATAAAGGTGATGCCATTGGCGTTACAGGCATCCACCAGGTCAGGATTTTCAGACAACAGACCATAGCCGGGATGGATGGCATCGGCCCCGGATTGTTTGGCCACGCGAATGATCTCGTCAATGCTGAGATAGGCCGCAACCGGGCCCAGGTCTTTGCCGATCCGGTAGGCTTCATCCGCCTTGAAACGGTGCAGGCCCAGCTTGTCCTCTTCGGCGAAAACCGCAACCGTGGCTTTGCCCATTTCGTTGGCGGCGCGCATGATGCGGATGGCGATTTCGCCGCGATTGGCGACGAGAATTTTCTTGAATTCCTGCATTTTACTGTCCTGACCTACGAATGATGAGCGATGCTTAGTAAGGTTTTGTTACAATCTCAACGGGCCGTGTTCGATAAATCAGATTTGTTTTCTGCCCCGTCCCAGGTTTTGCCGCGCACCTGCTTTGGCGTGGTCGCGCCCAATTGGCCAAGGTTGGACGCTATGTCTTTGCTTAGAATATCGGCCAAATGGGCAGGCCCGGCCTGACCCAGCGCGCCAAGCGCATAATGCCATGCCCGCCCCAACATCACAAAATCAGCCCCAAGGGCAATCGCGCGCAAAACATCCAGCCCGCCTTCGATGCCGCTATCCATGATCAGCGGCAAGGATGTGGCAGCACGCATCTCTGGCAGGATCTCGATCGGGGCGGGGGCGGCATCAAACTGGCGACCGGCGTGATTCGACACCCAAATGGCATCGACGCCCGTCGCCTCCAGCCGCGCCGCATCGGCGGGGTTCAGCACGCCTTTGACAAAAAACGCGCCATCCCAGGCATCGCGCAGCCAAGTGACATAGGCCCAATCCGGCGAGGTGCGCAGCAGATATCCAGCGTGCTGGGTCGAGCTGAGGCCCGTAACCTTGCCGGCGTAATCATCAATCAAGCGCATCCGCGGCATCCCCTGACGCGCGGTGCCCAGTGCCCATGCCGGACATCGGGCAATTTGCGTCAACAGTCGGGGCGTCAGCTTGGGCGGCGTGGTCAGCCCCGAGCGCACCTGCCGTTCCCGGCGCGACGGCACCGGCACATCGACGGTCAGGATCAGCGTTGAAAACCCCGCGTCTTTGGCCCGGTTCAGCATGTCCGTTCGAATGCCCTCATCCCGGGGCGGGTACATCTGGAACCATCCATTGCCATCCAGATATGGTGCGACCTCTTCGGGGGTGCGGGTGGCCACGGTGGAGATGCTGTAGGGGATCTGCGCCTTGGTTGCCGCCCGCGCCAGCTTGCGCTCTGCGTCCGGCCAGATCAGACCCGACATGCCCACCGGGCTGATGCCGACAGGAAGGCTGTAGCGAGAGCCGCACAGTTCGGTGGTCAGATCCACATCCAGTTCACCATGCAGAACCGACGGCATGAACAAAACCCGGTCCAGCGCTGCCCGGTTTCGCCGCAACGTGGCTTCGGTTCCGGTGGCGCTATCCAGGTATTCCCAGACAAATCGGGGAATGCGGGCACGCGCCCGCGTTTTCAGATCGTAAAGGGCTGGGTAATTGCTGTGAAAATCCATAGGGTTGCATTTGTGCGCAGCGGGTCGAATTTGTCCAGCAGCGGATTTTTGTAAAAATCCGGGCATTTCCTTGCAAGGAAATGCCCGCGTGGTGATGTGAACATTATCAGAACATCTTTAACTCTGGTGGATGGGCCGCTATCTTGCCCGGCATGAGCAGTTTCGATGAAATGGAAGCGTTCGAGAACGCCTCACTCTCCGCCCGCGCCATGGGTGCGCGCCCGCAGCCCTATCTGGAGGATCTCAACCCTGCACAACGGCAGGCGGTCGAGACGCTGGATGGCCCTGTCCTCATGCTGGCCGGGGCCGGGACCGGCAAGACCAAGGCGCTGACGACGCGAATCGTGCATTTGTTGAACACCGGTCGCGCGCGTCCGAACGAAATTCTGGCCGTCACCTTTACCAACAAAGCGGCGCGCGAGATGAAGGATCGGGTGGGCCGGCTGCTGGGCCAGACGGTTGAAGGCATGCCGTGGCTGGGCACTTTTCATTCGATCTGCGTCAAACTGCTGCGCCGTCATGCGGAACTGGTCGGGTTGAAATCGAATTTCACTATTCTGGACACCGATGATCAGCTGCGCCTGCTCAAGCAGCTTGTTCAGGCCGCCGGGATCGACGACAAACGCTGGCCCGCGCGGCAATTGGCCGGGATCATCGACACTTGGAAAAACCGCGCGATCACGCCGGACAAGGTGCCGGCAGCGGATGCGGGAGCCTATAACCATCAGGGCCCGAAGCTTTACGCGCAATATCAGGCGCGTCTGAAAGAGCTGAACGCGGTGGATTTCGGCGACCTGTTGCTGCATGTGGTGGCGATCTTTCAGGCGCATCCCGATGTGCTCGACCAGTATCAGCGCTGGTTCCGCTACATCCTTGTGGACGAATATCAGGACACCAATGTCGCACAGTACCTGTGGCTGCGCCTTTTGGCGTCGGGGCACAAGAACATCTGTTGTGTGGGCGATGATGATCAGTCGATCTATGGCTGGCGCGGGGCCGAGGTGGGCAATATCCTGCGCTTTGAGAAAGACTTTGAAGGCGCGCATGTGGTGCGTCTGGAGCAGAATTACCGCTCGACACCGCATATTCTGGCAGCGGCCTCGTCGGTGATTGCGGGCAATCAGGGGCGTCTGGGCAAAACCCTTTGGACCGAAGCGCAAGAGGGCGAGAAAGTGCGCCTGATCGGCCATTGGGACGGCGAAGAAGAGGCCCGCTGGATCGGCGAGGAAATCGAAGCGATGCAGACCGGCACGCGCGGGATGCGCGCGATGTCGCTGGATGACATGGCGATCCTCGTGCGTGCCAGCCACCAGATGCGCGCCTTTGAGGACCGGTTTTTGACCATCGGGCTGCCTTATCGCGTGATCGGCGGGCCGCGTTTCTATGAACGGATGGAGATCCGCGACGCGATGGCCTATTTCCGGCTGGTCGTATCCCCCGAAGACGATCTGGCCTTTGAGCGGGTGGTGAACACCCCCAAACGCGGCCTTGGCGACAAGGCGCAGCAGACGATCCAGACCGTTGCGCGGGCCAACGGTGTGTCCTTGGTCGAGGGCGCACGACTGGCGGTCGAGCAGGGTTTGATCAAAGGCAAAGGCGGCACGCAACTGGCGCAGCTTGTCGCCGATCTTGCACGCTGGGGCCGCATGGCCGGGGATGCCGATATGGCCCATCCCGAACTTGCCGGCATTGTTCTGGACGAATCCGGCTACACCGGCATGTGGCAAAACGACAAAACCCCCGAAGCGCCGGGGCGGCTTGAAAACCTCAAAGAACTGGTCAAGGCGTTGGAGGAATTCGAGAATTTGCAGGGCTTTCTGGAACATGTGAGCCTGATCATGGACAATGACAAAGGCGGCGATGGTGAAAAAGTGTCGATCATGACGCTGCACGCGGCCAAGGGTCTCGAATTTCCCGCCGTGTTCCTGCCCGGTTGGGAAGACGGGCTGTTCCCGTCACAGCGCAGCATGGACGAAAGCGGGCTCAAGGGGTTGGAAGAGGAACGCCGTCTGGCCTATGTCGGCATCACTCGGGCCGAGGAGGTCTGTACGATTTCTTTTGCCGCCAACCGCCGTGTGTTCGGGCAATGGCAGTCGGCGCTGCCATCGCGCTTTATCGACGAGCTTGATGAAACCCATGTCGAGGTGCTGACACCGCCCGGCCTATATGGTGGCGGGTATGGTGCTGCGGGCATGGCGTCTCCGGCGATGCAGACAATGGCCGGGTCGGACCTGCACGAGAAAGCCTCTCAGGCGAATGTGTATAATTCGCCGGGCTGGAAACGGCTTCAGGCGCGGTCCTCGGAGCGGCCCATCAGCCAACCGAGCGAGGCGCGCAATACGGTGATCGACGCCACTGCGATTTCGTCTTATGCGCTGGGCGAACGGGTGTTCCATCAGAAATTCGGCTATGGCGCGGTGGTTGGGATTGAAGGCGACAAGCTGGAAATCGAGTTTGAGAAAGCCGGTATCAAAAAGGTGGTCGCGCGCTTTATCTGCGCGGCGGATGACGTGCCTTTTTAAGCCAGGCGGGAGGCGTTGCCTGTCGTCCGTCCATTGGGCTTGAGCCAATGGTGCCAAATGAACGACCCGCCGAGGTATTTGGGGCCCAAAGATGCCCATCTGCCCGAGTTGACGTCACGGTGTTTTGTGCCTAACGCGACGCCGTGGCGATTTGTTACCGGATTGCGGGCCACGTTAAACATTCTGCTAAAAGGCCCGACGAAAGCCCCTTTCGCTTGGCCGAAACGGGGCTTTTTTTGTGGGTTGCGGCCCGGAGTGATGATGACATGAAGAACAAGAAACCACGCACGCGCATGGTTCATGGCGGCACCAAGCGGTCTCAGTGGAACGAGGTCAGCGAAGCCGTTTTTCTGACCCAGGGCTTTGTCTATGACAGTGCCGAACAGGCCGAGCAGCGCTTTATCCAATGTGGCCCGGATGAGTATATCTATGCACGCTATGGCAATCCGACGGTTGCCATGTTCGAAGAACGCATTGCGCTGCTGGAAGGGGCCGAGGATGCCTTTGCCACGGCCAGCGGAATGGCGGCGGTCAATGGCGCGCTGATGTCGATGCTGAAGGCGGGCGATCATCTTGTGTCGGCGCGGGCCTTGTTTGGGTCATGTCTTTATATTGTCGAAGATATTCTGCCACGCTTTGGGGTAGAGGTGACGTTGGTGGACGGTGCCGACCTTGATCAATGGCGCAGCGCGGTGCGCCCGGACACCAAAGCGGTCTTTTTCGAATCGATGTCGAACCCGACGCTGGAGCTGGTCGATATCGAGGCCGTGGCCGAGATCGCTCATGCCCAGGGCGCGCTGGTTGTGGTGGACAACGTCTTTTCCACGCCGGTGTTTTCCGATGCGATTGCGCAAGGTGCGGATGTCGTGATTTATTCATCGACCAAACATATCGACGGGCAGGGACGCACGCTTGGGGGCGTGATCCTTGGAACGCAGGACCATATCCGCAAAACGGTTGAACCGTACATGAAACATACCGGCGGTTCCATGTCGCCGTTCACGGCCTGGGTGCAGCTCAAAGGTCTGGAGACGCTGGATCTGCGGGTGCGCGCCCAGGCGCAATCGGCGCAAACCATCGCAGAGGCACTTTCGGGCCATGCTGCTTTGAAACAGGTGATTTATCCGGGCCTTGAGTCTCATCCGCAATCGGCATTGGCGCAGCGCCAATTGGGGTCGGGGGGAACGATGCTGGCGCTTGAACTGAATGGTGGCAAAGACGCGGCGTTCCGGTTTCTGAACGCGCTGGAGGTGATCATCATTTCCAACAATCTGGGCGACGCAAAAAGCATTGTCACCCATCCCGCAACCACAACGCATCAACGCCTGAATGCAGACCAAAGGGCGCTATTGGGCATCACCGATGGGTTGGTCCGGTTGTCTGTCGGCATCGAGGATGTGGACGATCTTGTCGAGGATCTGATGTCGGCGCTGGATGGGGCCGGCTAGGGCTTTTTTATTCACGCACAGACTGATCCGGACAGGCCCGGCACCCGTATATCTATTGAGTTGAAAAGTTGTGTCCCATCCTTATGTTCGGAAGGTGACCAACAGGCGAGGGGGCCTGCACATGAATGTTCATACGCCTGAGATTGATCGCAAACCAAGCCGCGAAGAAGCTGAGAACGCATTGGCGCTTTTGCGGCAATGGGCCGGGAAATCTCATGATGCCGAGATCGACCTTGTCGATCCGGTGTTGCGCAGCCTGATAGAGCAGGGTGACACACCCTATCCGGTTCTGACACGGGACTATCCGGCAGAATTTCTGGTCGATCCAGTCTATAAAGACACGCTTCCCGATCTTCAGAACGGTCCATCTGCACTTATTCGCGGGGCGAACCGCAGCATTCAGCATGTGGGCATTTCCAATTTCCGCCTCCCGATCAGCTATCACACACGCGACAATGGCGATTTGATGCTGGAGACCAGCGTCACCGGCACGGTCAGCCTTGATGCCGACAAAAAGGGCATCAACATGAGCCGCATCATGCGGTCCTTTTATCTGCATGCCGACAAGACCTTCAGTTTTGGCGTGATCGAAGCGGCCCTTGACGATTACAAGTCTGACCTTGAGTCGTTTGATGCACGTATCAACATGCGTGTGTCTTTCCCGATGAAGGTGGAGAGCCTGCGCTCTGGCCTGTCCGGATACCAGTATTACGACATCGCGCTCGAACTGGTGGACACCGACGGTGTGCGCCGAAGCGTCATGCATCTTGATTACGTCTACAGCTCGACCTGCCCGTGTTCTCTGGAACTGTCCGAACATGCCCGCAGAGAGCGGGGCCAGTTGGCGACGCCGCATTCGCAACGCTCTGTGGCGCGGATTTCGGTCGAGGTGAACAAGGGCAAGTGCCTGTGGTTCGAGGATCTGATCGACATGTGCCGCCGGGCCGTCCCGACCGAAACGCAGGTCATGGTCAAGCGCGAGGATGAACAAGCTTTTGCGGAATTGAACGCGGCGAACCCGATTTTTGTCGAGGATGCGGCCCGGCTGTTTGCCGAACAACTTCAGGCAGATCCCCGCATCGGCGATTACCGCGTTCTGGCCAGTCATCAGGAAAGCCTGCACAGCCATGATGCCGTGTCGGTCCTGACCGAAGGCGATCTGTTTGCCGCAGATAGTCTTGACCCAAAGCTGTTTTCGACCTTGTTCCACGTCGGTTAAACACCGGCGCGCGACGGTGCTGGCATCGTCGCGCTTGCCTCTGATGAATGTGCGGCCTACCAAGGCGCGATTGCATTTACTCAAAGGCCGTTTATTCGCCTGTGGCTTCCTCTGGTCCTCCTTTACAAACCATATCCACCGGCTTCGTTGCAGCGATTGTCGGTTTTTTCAGTTCGTTCCCCATCCTGTTGCAAGGCCTGACATCGGTCGGAGCCACGGCCGAACAGGCAGCGTCGGGATTGTTGTTTGCCGCCCTGGCCATGGGGCTGGCCGGTATCTTTCTGTCCTTATGGAAGAAAATGCCGATCAGCGTGGCCTGGTCGACACCGGGTGTGGCGCTGCTGGCGATCACTCCGGCAACCAGCGGCGGGTTCAACGAAGCGGTTTTCGGGTTCTTGATCGCGGGCGCGTTGACGGTGCTGGCGGGGCTTTGGCGGCCATTGGGGCGTCTGATCACGCTTATTCCGGGACCACTGGCACAGGCCATGTTGGCCGGAGTGCTGATTTCGCTGTGTCTTGTGCCCTTTCAGGCGATGGCAGACGCGCCGGCGATTGCCCTGCCGGTTGTTCTGACGTGGTTTGTCGTAAGCTTGATCAACCGGCTGTACGCCGTACCTGCCGCAGTTGTGGCGGCGTTGGGGGTGGTGGGCTGGGCGACCGGGTTTGACATTGCGTGGCCGGACCATGTTCTGACGCAGCCGGTCTTGATTGCGCCCCGGATCGGAATAGAGGCTGTTTTGAGCATCGCCATCCCGCTGTTTATCGTGACGATGGCAACCCAGAACATACCCGGCATCGCGGTTCTGCGCAGCTATGGCTATCGCCCGGAGCCGGGGCCTTTACTGACAACGGTTGGCACGGCAAGCGTAGCCAGCGCCGTTTTCGGATCGGCGGCAACCTGCCTTGCGGCGATCACAGCTGCCATCTGCGCCAACGAAGACTCTCATCCAGATCCGAAACTGCGCTACTGGTCCTCGGTTTCCACGGGCGTGTTTTACTGTCTGTTCGGGTTGTTTGCGGCGGTCATCACGGCCATTGCCTCTGCCGCGCCAGAGTTGCTTTTGGGGACACTGGCCGGGGTGGCATTGATCGGTGTCTTTACCAGCTCGGCCACGGCTGCACTGTCGGATACGGATCACCGCGAAGCTGCGGCAGTGACGTTTTTGACCACGGCGTCCGGCATGGCACTTTTCGGGCTAAGCGCGCCGGTCTGGGGATTGGTCCTGGGCGGGGGGGTGCATGTCCTGAAAACGCGCTTGCGCCGTGTATAATGCTTCGGGCCATGCAGATGCTTGACACCTTGATCCTCCGGGTCCAACGCTAACGGTTATGTTCGATATCCGTCCCGTTGCATATGTGATCGGTCTGCTTGTGGCTGTGCTTGGGGCGACCATGCTGCTGCCGCTTTTGGTTGATCTTGCAGAAGGGCGGGGCGAATGGCCGGTCTTTCTGCAAAGTGCTGTTTTAACAACATTTTCCGGCGGGCTGATCGCGCTTGCCTGTGCCAATGGGGTGCGCGAAGGGCTGTCGATCCAACAAACATTTCTGTTGACCACCGGTGTCTGGGTGGCGCTGCCGATTTTCGGCGCGATCCCGTTTGTTCTGGGCGCGACCGAGGCGCGCTTTGTGGATGCGTTCTTTGAAGCGATGTCCGGTCTGACCACCACCGGCTCGACCGTGTTTTCGGGATTGGAAGACCTGCCAAAGGGCCTGCTGCTGTGGCGTGGTTTGCTGCAATGGCTTGGCGGCATCGGTATCATTGTTGTGGCCATGGTGTTCCTGCCGGAACTGCGCGTCGGCGGTATGCAGATCTTTCGGACGGAAAGCTTTGATACCATGGGGAAAATCCTGCCCCGCGCGACCGAGATTTCGGCCTCGATCTCTAGCATCTATGTGGGTCTGACGCTGGCTTGCGCCACCTCTTATGTGGTGGCGGGCATGGGGGTGTTTGACGCCACGGTCCACGCCATGACAACTGTCGCCACCGGCGGGTTCGCCAATTACGACGCGTCGTTCGGGGCCTTTAATCCGGCCACCGAATACGTGGCCACCGTGTTCATGTTGCTCGCCGCGTTGCCATTTGTGCGCTACGTGCAGCTGACCACCGGGCGCAGCCTATCGCCTTTGCTGCGCGACAGCCAAATCCGCGCATTTCTGGGAACGGTGATCGTGATTGTGGCGTTCTTGCTGGTCTGGCGCGTCCTTGTCATGGGCGCCAGCGACGAAGAGGCGGTGCGCAAGACGCTGTTCAATGTGGTCTCGATCATCACCGGCACGGGATACGCGTCGCAGGATTACGGGCTTTGGGGCCCGATGGCGGTGGCCAGTTTCTTTTTCATCGGTCTGATTGGCGGCTGTGCGGGATCAACCGCCTGTTCGATCAAGATATTCCGCTATCAATTGCTGTTCGCCTCGATTTCGGTACAATTGCGCAAGGTGCGGTCGCCGCATGGTGTGTTTGTGCCGCGCTACGAGGGACGCCCGGTCAGCGACGAAGTGCTCAACTCGGTGATTTCGTTTTTTGTGTTCTTCATCGTGACGCTTGGGGTGTTGTCGGTCGGGCTGGGCATGACCGGTCTCGACCTTACGACATCCGTGTCCGGTGCCGCAGCGGCCTTGGCGAATATCGGCCCCGGTCTTGGTTCCGAAATCGGCCCCTCCGGCAATTTTGGCGGCTTGAATGACACTGCGAAATGGATGCTGTCTATTGGAATGCTGCTGGGCAGACTTGAACTTTTGGCGGTATACGCCCTTTTCACCACGACTTTCTGGAGAGCCTGATGACCACACAACCGCTTGGAGCCCAAATCTCGCAAATGTTGAAAGAGCGGGGCGTTGACACGATTTTCGGCATCCCCGGCGTGCATAACGTCGAACTCTATCGCGGCATCGAGCAGGCGGGGATCACCCATGTGCTGGCTCGGCACGAACAGGGGGCGGGCTTTATGGCAGATGGGTATGCGCGGGCATCGGGCAAACCGGGGGTCGCTTATGTCATCACAGGCCCCGGTCTGACCAATCTCCTGACACCGCTGGGGCAGGCCTATTCCGACAGCGTGCCGGTGCTTGCGATCTCATCCTGTCTGGATGAAACATCCGCACGCCGGGGCCAGTTGCACCAGATGCGCGATCAGCGCGCGGCTGCTGAAACCGTCTGTGCCTGGTCCGAAGAGGCCCGCAGCGCGCAGGCCGCCTATACGCTGATCGACCGGGCGTTTGATGAATTTGCAAGCACGCGCGCCAGGCCAGTTCATCTGCAGGTGTCGATTGACACTCTGGGCGCGCAGGCCAGCGCCGCCCCATTGCCGCCTGAGCGGCGTCCTGGCCGGCCTGCGGCGCGTCATGCCGATGTTTACGCCCTTGTCGATGCGGTTCTCAAAGCGCAAAAGCCGCTTTTCGTGTTTGGCGGCGGTGCAAAAGGGGGGGCCGCTGCCATCCCGCAGCTGTTGCAGCAAACCGGTGCTGCCTCGATCGTGACCTATGCGGGCCGGGGCGTGGTACCTGCGGACACTCCGCTATACTTTGGCAGCAGCCTTGCCCGGCCCGACAGCGCCCGCATCGCCGCCGAGGCGGATCTGGTCATTGCGGTTGGCACCACCTTGTCCGAAGTCGACCTGTGGCGTCCGACGCTGGGGCACACCGCGCCGATGATCCGGGTGGATATTGACCCTGCCTGTTTCACTGACCTTGGCCCGGCGGACACCGCCATTCTGGCAGACGCAGCAGAGGTTCTGCATGCCATGGCGATTGCCATCTCTGCCCGCACCGAAGACCTGCCGCCCAAATGGCAGGCCTCCGAGGTGGCGCAACACCGCGCGCTGTGGCATGCCGAAATCGAGGCCGAGCGGCCCGGCATCCTGCCGGTCTGCGACGCGCTCAAAGTGGCGCTGCCAGAGGACACGATGATCTATTCCGACATGACGCAATTCGCCTATGCCGCAAAAGAGGTGTGGGACATGCCCAAACCCGGTCATTGGCACCATCCGTTCGGGTTCGGAACGCTGGGCTATGCATTGCCCGCCGCCATCGGGGGTGCTGTGGCACGACCGGGGCAGCCGACCGTTGCGCTGGCCGGGGATTACGGCTTGCAATACACCATTCAGGAATTGGGCACCGCCGTCGAGCTTGGCCTGCCATTGCCGATCCTTGTCTGGGACAATGGCAAACTTGGTGAAATCGAGGACAGCATGGTGCGCAGCCAGATTGCGCCCAACGCGGTTGTCGCCCGCAATCCGGATTTCCTTGCCCTGGCCAAAGCCTATGGGGCCGGTGCGGTCGAGCCCAAATCGCTGGATGATCTGCAAACCGCCCTGCGCGCCGCGCTGACAGCAGACGGACCCACGGTCATCCGGATGACGCAACACATGGCAGGATAACGGTTGTGTCCAAAGACCAGCTGAAGGCACGGCAACGCCTTCGGCGCGCGCATGATTGGCAAGGCGTTAACCGCTTTGCCGCAAAACCCTGCCCACGATGCGCATCGAGCGGACAGGGTCACTCCCACACCGCGACACAGCTGACAGATTGCTTTCATGCCGCCACGCGCGGACATCCGTGAAAGACCGGTCAACAGGCCCGGAAACGGGCACAGGGTTCGGGTCACAGACCCGGCAGCGAAAAGCAGATGTCACACCTTCGGGGCGGCGCCGCTTCTTTTCACATGATCTCAGACAGCCCGACGGGATACATCCCGGAACGGGCTGACTGGCGTTGTGCAACAAATTGCGCAAGATACGACCAAAGTTGATTAGGTGAATCTGAAATCCTCTTTTAAGGTTCCCCAGCGTCATGTGCAAAACGCGCAGGCGCGCTAAGGGAGGATTATGAATGAACAACCGCATGCGTTTCGGAATATTTCTGGCACCGTTCCACAAACCGGGCATTAACCCGACATTGGCTTTGGAACAGGATCTTGAGCTGGTTCAGTGGCTTGACCGCTGTGATTACGACGAAGTCTGGTTTGGGGAACATCACTCTGCCGGGTCCGAGATTTCCGCCAGCCCCGAGATCATGATCGCCACCGCCGCTCCGCGCACGCGTCATATCAAACTGGGCACCGGCGTGACCTCGGTCAGCTATCACAACCCGCTTTGGGTTGCCGAACGCATGGTGCAACTCGATCACCTCACCCGGGGCCGCGTGATGCTGGGCCTTGGGCCGGGATCTTTGCCCACCGATGCCGCGATGATTGGCCTGAGCCAGAAAGACACGCGTGGTTTGCTGGCCGATGGGCTTGATATCATCACTCGGCTTCTGCGCAGCGATGAGCCGGTGACTTTCGAAAACGACCGCTGGACGCTCAAGGATGCGCGCCTGCATTTGCGCCCCTATTCCAACTTTGATCTGGCGACCGCCGCTGTCGCCTCTCCGACAGGTCCGAAACTGGCGGGCAAATATGGCACTGGCCTGATCTCCATTGGGGCCACCACCGCTGCCGGGTTCGATGCGCTGGCGCTGCATTGGGACGTGATCGAGGAAGAGGCCAAGCATTACAAGCAGGCCGTGGACCGCGCGAAATGGCGCTTGGTGGGCCTGTGCCACATTGCCGAAACCGCCGAACAGGCGCGGCGAGATGTGGAATACGGGATCGAACACTGGTTCAACTATTTCCAGGAAATCGCCGCCTTCCCGCAGATGTCGATGCCGGGGCAGAACGCCAAGGAAATGATCGACTTCATCAACGATTCAGGTTTCGGTGCCATCGGCACCCCCGAGATGTGCCGCGCCCAGATTGACCGTCTGTGGAAGCAGTCCAATGGCGGCTTCGGTGCCTATCTGATGCTGGCGCATAACTGGGCCAATTTCGAGGCGACAAAGAAAAGCTATGAGTTGATCGCGCGCGAGGTCTTCCCGCATTTCCAGGGCCAGCACATGTCGACGATGAACGCGGCTGTCCGGGCACAGAAGATGCGGCCGGAACTGGCAGCGATTCATGCCAAAGCGGTCGAGACAGCGCAGGAAAACTACGCCGCCGAAAAAGAGGGCCGCAGCCACGTCTCGGAACCCGCAGAGTAAGCAGCATGATCCCGGTTCGGCCCTTCGGACCGCAAAGATTGCCGGGTCACGCCCGGCAATGACGCGAACAAAAGCACCGTCATCCTCGGGCCTGCCCCGAGGATGACCCGCCAAAAGAGATCGCTGGGCTGCGCCCGACAATGACGCCAATATGACACGCCATCATCCTCAGACCAGCCCGACAGCCTCCCGCAACGCAGAGCGGTTCACCCGATCTCGGCCAACCGCGCCAAAGCGTCTTTGAGTTTGGCCTCTTCGCCCTCCCGCGCTTCGAGATTGCCGCGGGCTTCGGTCACCACCTCGTCCGGGGCAGAGGCGACAAAGTTCGGATTGTTCAACCGTCCCTTCAGCCCGCCGATTTCCTTGGCCAGCTTCTGCAGCGATTTCTCCAATCGCTCCTTTTCGGCACTGACATCAATGATGTCGGCCAGCGGAATGCCAAAGGTCGCGCCCTCGGCCGGAACCGTGGCGCAGCCCTTGGGAAAGGCGTCGACCGCCTCAAGGCTGTCGATCCGCGCAAGGCGTTTGATCAGCACCTCGTTGCGGTCCCACGCTCCCTTGGCCATCTCGCTGAAATCCTTGACCACCAGCGGCAGGTGCATGCCCGCAGGCACATGCATTTGCTGACGGGCCGACCGGATGCCTTCGATCAGGCTGATCACCCAGTTCATCTCGGCATCCGCCGCGGCGTTGATCAGGTCGGTCCCGTAGGTGGGCCAGTCGGCGTGGACAAGCATCTTGTCGCGTTCGCCGGTGACGGACCACAGTTCTTCCGTGATGAAGGGCATAATCGGGTGCAGCAGGATCAGACATTGGTCGATGACCCAGCCCATGACCGCCTGCGTTTCCGCCCGTTCGGGGGCATCTTCGGCCAGCAGGGGCTTGGCGAATTCGACGTACCAGTCGCAAACCTTGCCCCAGACAAAACGATAAAGCGCCGCCGCCGCGTCGTCAAAGCGGTAGGCGTCAAGTGCGGCGTCCACCTCGGCCCGCACGCGGGCGGTTTCGCCGATGATCCAGGTGTTCACGGTCGCTATCGCTTTGGGAATGTCGGCGGAGGGCGTCCGGCCCTCGAACACGCCATTCATCTCGGCAAAGCGCGTGGCGTTCCACAACTTCGTGCCGAAGTTCCGGTAGCCCGCGATGCGTTGCATATCGAGCTTCAGCACACCACCAAGAGACGCCATCGCCGCATTGGTAAAGCGCATTGCGTCTGCGCCGTATTCGTCAATGATCTCAAGCGGATCGACCACGTTGCCCAGCGACTTGGACATCTTCTTGCCCTTCGCATCGCGCACAAGCCCGTGCAGGTAGACATCCTTGAACGGGATGTCATCGACCACGGCAAGCTGCATCATCATCATCCGCGCGACCCAGAAGAACAGGATGTCCTGCCCTGTGACAAGAACGCTGGTCGGGAAATAGCGCTTCAGTTCCGGTGTGTCCTCGGGCCAGCCCAGCGTGCCGATGGGCCAGAGACCGGAGGAGAACCATGTGTCGAGGACGTCAGGATCGCGCCAAACGGGGTAGACCAGTTTCGTCGGGTCCTGATCATGCGCCTCATACTCTGCAAGACTTGTTGCAAGCGCATGCGCCGCTGCTGCGCGGTCTTGGACCTCAACCACGCGGGCGTGGTTCAGGGGCGTTGGCAGACCGGACAAGACATCCGCGAACTGCGCCTGAACGTCCTCAAAGGCCGATGCGGCGTGGTGGCGTTCATTGCCTTTCATCAGGCTTTGGGCATCAAGCAGTCGCGCCATCTCGACCAGATCAAGTGCTCCGTCGCCCTCATCATCGCGGAACCCCTCGCGGGCAAGGTCAAAGCCATACCAGACCGGGATCTGATGCCCCCACCACAACTGGCGCGAGATGCACCAAGGCTCGATGTTCTCAAGCCAGTGGTAATAGGTCTTCTCACCCGACTCCGGCACGATGGTCACATCGCCCTTGCGCACCGCATCCAGCGCGGGGTCGACGATCTGTTCGGCGTCCACGAACCATTGGTCGGTGAGCATCGGTTCAATCACCACCTTGGAGCGGTCGCCGAAGGGCTGCATGATCGGCTTGGCCTCGACCAGCGGGACCAAGGCCGCAGGATCATCATCCTCGCCCAGCTTGCGCCCCAGAACCGGGTTGTCCGCGCGGGTCATGACGGCCAGTCCATCCGCCGTGATTTCTTCGACAACGCGCTTGCGCGCCTCGAACCGGTCCAGCCCGCGCAGGTGATCGGGAACCAGGTTCAGCGTATCGGTCTCGGCCTCGCCCAGTTCACGCTCCCTACGTGCCACGGCTCCGGCAACCTCGGCCACTTCGGCATAGGGCGCACCGTCGTCGCGCATGTGGCCTTTGGTGTCCATGAGACGGTAACAGGGGATGCCGCCGCGCTTGGCGACCTGGTAGTCGTTGAAGTCATGCGCGCCGGTGATCTTGACCGCGCCCGAGCCAAAATTGGGGTCGGGGTATTCGTCGGTAATGATCGGGATCAGACGGCGATGCTCTTTCGGGCCAACAGGAATTTCACAGAGTTTCCCGACAATTGGTGCATAGCGTTCATCTGACGGGTGAACCGCAACCGCGCCGTCGCCCAGCATGGTTTCGGGGCGGGTGGTCGCAATCGAGATATAGTTTCGCTCTTCTTCCAGCGTGACATTCCCGTCCTCGTCCTTTTCGACATAGGTATAGGTCGCGCCGCCCGCGAGCGGGTATTTGAAGTGCCACATATGGCCCGCCACTTCGACGTTTTCGACCTCAAGATCGGAAATGGCGGTCTCAAAATGCGGGTCCCAGTTCACCAACCGCTTGCCGCGATAGATCAGGCCCTTTTCGTACATATCGACAAAGACCTTGATCACGGCGTCATGAAAATTGCCGTCCTCACCCTCGGGCGCTCCGGGGCCGCCGGACATGGTAAACGCCTCACGAGACCAGTCGCAGGACGCGCCCAGACGTTTCAACTGGCCCACGATGTTGCCCCGGCTTTTCTTCTTTTGCTCCCACACCAGTGACATGAAGTCCTCGCGGCTCATATCGGTGCGACGGCGGTTTGTCTTTTGCAATTCGCGTTCGACAACCATCTGGGTCGCAATCCCTGCGTGGTCCGTGCCGGGCTGCCACAGTGTGTCAAAGCCCCGCATGCGATGCCAACGGACCAGAATATCCTGCAGCGTGTTGTTGAACGCGTGGCCCATGTGCAGCGATCCGGTGACGTTGGGCGGGGGGATCATCACGCAGAACGTGTCGTCGCGCGACTTGTTCGCGCCTGCCTTGAACGCTCCGCTATCTTCCCACGCTTGATAAAGCCGTGCCTCGGCTTCGCCTGCGTCGAATTTCTTTTCCATCGCCATGGGTCACATCCCGATCTTGTGCCGCAGTTGCGGCCGCATGTCTTCTGTTGCGCCTCATCTAGCGAATGGGCGGGCAAAGGAAAACCCAGAGCAGGCGGGAAAACGGGTGTGATGCGGATTAAGCAGAAAAAAACGGTGATGCCAAGGGAGGAGAGGCATCACCGTTCCAGTTCACGACACCCAGGGAGGAGGAGAGGGTGTCGATTTCGGTCGGGCCATATGACCCGGAATTTCGTGACGGTGGCATCAGGGAGGAGGAGAGATGCCACCGTCATATTCGGAACACCCAGGGAGGAGGAGAGGGTGCCCGATCATGTTGGCGGGGCGCGGTTGTCGCGCCTGTCCGCCGAATGCCTTAGTTTTCGTAAGCCGCCTGATACGCAACGCGCTTGAGCATGCTTCTGTTCAGTCCAAGATCGTCAAGTTCACGCGAGCTCAACGCGCGCAGCTCGGAAAGAGTTTCACGATAGATTTTGCGACGGGCCGCTTTGCTGCGCAGCTCCGCAAAATACGCAAAGACCTGCTCTGTCACGCCCTGCGTCGATGTCGATGTGATGTTGCTCTGATATGCCATTGCCGTCTCGGTCTCGGATGTTGTGTTCGTTTCGTTGAGACAAAGATAGGCAAATGCTGCGCTTGCACAATACCTTTAGGTTCAATGCTGCTATGCAGCAAATGCATAGGCGAAATGGTTGATTTTTGGGCATTCTTCCTAAGCATGGGCCAATATTCAGGCGCAAATCTGCCGGTCCTGTTCCGGGGTGGGCCTTGAATACAACAGTCAAGAGGAACACGCACAAGTGACGCAGCGAAACGCCGCGTTGGGCGGGTTGATCGGCACGGTCTAGCGGCTGAACGACAGCGGCAGGTTAAAGCGATAGCTGGCGGCGGTCAGGCTTTGCGGGGCGCGCGGCAACCGTGCGCGCTGAACCGCTCTGACAGCGGCCTGATCCAGCCTGCGATCCCCCGATCCTTGCAGGATCGACACCGCAGCGACCCGTCCTGCCGGACTGACGCGGACCTGCACCTTGACGGTGCCCTGGGCGCGTGTGCCAGTGGGGTAGCGTTGTGCGCGCGCGATGGCCGCCCTGATCCTTGCGCCCCATTGCGCCTTGGCCTGAGCCACCTGCGCGGCAGACGGGCCAGCGGCGGGCGGGGCCGGGCGTGCGGCGGGCTGGCTTGTCGGGCTCTGCGCGCCGCCGCCTCGCGCTCTTTGCGCTGGACGGGCCGGGCGCGCTGTCTCGGTAACGGTCTGGCGGACCAGTGCCTTTGGCCGCATCTCTGGCCGTAGCGACGCGCGGGGCGCAGCCCTTTCGTCAGCCGGAGCGGTGTCGATCTCTGGGGCGGCCTGCGGTGTCGGAACGGGTAAATCCGGTTTCGGCGGCGCAAGATCGGGGCGTTGTACTGGTGTGGGGCTTGGCAAAGCGACCGCCGCGTCGACCTGCGGCGCGGTGAACGCACCGGGCGTTGTCTGCGCAGGCGGCGCGGGCGGTGTCGGAGGCGGCGGTTCAATCTGTGGCAAATTCGCCATGGCGGACGGCATCTGCAGGCTGTCCGGACGCGGCAGCGGCGCAACAGCAGCGTCCGCTTGCGGTTTGGGCGGGGCGGATAACGGGGCCGGGGTGGACAGCGCGGGTGCGGTGCCGGTCTCGGGCGGCGCGGTCCAGGATTCGACCATCGCGGCAAGCGTCGGACTGGCGGCGCGCAGCGTCACATCCGCCGATCCCCCGTCACCACCGCCGCTGCCACCACTCAGAGGCGGCGCAAGCGTGAGCGCCGCCACATGCAATGCGCCGGACAGTGTGACAAAGATCGCGACCTCAACAACCCGCATCAGCCACCGTCCGTCACCAGCTCGACACGGCGCATCCCAAGCGCGGACACGTCTGCCAGGACACCCGCAAGGGTCGCGGCGCGAAGGCTGGCATCGGCAAAGATCCGCAGCGGTGCGTCTGCACTGGCCTCGACTGCAGCCCGCATTGCGGCCTCCCCGCGCAGATCGGCAAACGCCATGTCGCCCTGTGCATTCAGATAAAGCCCGTCCTGGCCCATGTCCTCGTCCCCGACGGCAGTTGCAAGCTGCATGTCAAAAGGTGCGGGCGGGACGATCTGAGCGGTCATCAGAAAGAAGATCAGCAACAAAAAGACCACGTTGATCATCGGAACCACTGGTTCGCGCGCCCTGCGACGCGCGCGCGTGGAAAGGGACAGGCGGTGCGTCATTCCAGCACCACCATATGTGTCAGCCCCGCTGCGCGCAGCTGGGTCATAACGTCAAGAAGCCGCTGCACCTTGGCGGCCTCTGCGGCGCGCAGCACGACAATCGCGTCATCAGACGGCATCAGCGGCGCAAGCGCGCTGACGGGGTCGGTGACCTCGATCCCGTTCAACCAGAGCGCATCCGGCAAAACCGTCAGCAAACGGGGCGGCCCGTCATAGTCAGACGCGCCCGCACCGGCCAGGGACAGGGGTAGGGCATCGGTTGTCCCGAACCGGGCCGCAAGCATGAAAAAGACCAGCAGCAAAAACACCACGTCGATCATCGGGGTCAGCCCGATACGCCGTCTGTGCGGTCTGCGTCCAAGATCAAGCATCATGCGTGGCCTGTGAATGGCTGAACACCCGCGTGGTCAGATCTTCGAAATCATGCGCCAGACGGTCATTGACGCTGTCGAACCAGCTTAGCGCCATTGATGCCGGGATTGCGACAGCCATGCCTGCGGCCGTGGTCAGCAAGGCCTGCCAGATGCCCCCGGCCAAAGCGGCCGGATCGGCCCGTGCGCCACTATCCTGCAAGGCCTGAAACGCGTCGATCATGCCCAGAACGGTGCCCAAAAGCCCAACCAGCGGTGCGATGGTGGCAATCAGATCAAGCGCCCGCAAGCCGCTTCCGGTGTCCATCAGAACGCGTCTGGCCACGCGGGACGTTTCCGCGAGGGCGGCCTCGGCGGCAAGCGATTGATGCGTCTGCATGGCCGTTCTGACAACTTGTGCCCGCACACCGGTGCGCGCGGCCAGCCCCTGCAGCGCAGTGTCGATATGGCCGCTTTGCCAAAGCGTCACCGCCGTTTCCGTGGCCTGCCTGCGCCACGCGCCCTGACGCGACAGGCTCCAGATCTTCCATAGGATCAGGCCAAGTGTGACCACGCTCAGCCCTGCAATGACCCAAAGCGCCGGTCCGCCACGGTTCAGAAAGTCAATCGTATCGGTCATTATGCTTGGGTCTCCTTGACGGCGATGGCGGCGATCAATGCGTCCAGCCCATCGCCAAGTGCCGCCGGTCCGGGTTGCAGGATCAACGGCGATTTGATCTCGATGATGCGCCCCGAACGCACCGCAGGTATGTCTGCCCAGCCGGGGCGTGCGGCAATTTTCTCGGGCCGCACTTTCTTGCCGCACCACGAGGCCACTATAATGTCTGGCTGTGCGGCAATCACCTGATCGGATGTCACAATCCTGTTCTGCGCGGCCTGTTCGGTCCGCAGATGCGCAAAGCAATCCATGCCGCCCGCAATGTCGATCAATTCCGAAACCCAGCCAATGCTGGTGATCATGGGGCTGTCCCATTCCTCGAAATAGACCCGGGGGCGGTGGGCAGGCGGGCGTGCTGTCAAATCGGCGATCCGCGATTCATAGCCCTGCGCCAACGCGTCGGCGGCGTCCGTGCAGTCGACCAGCCTGCCCAGCAGGCGGATCATGCGCAAGATTCCGGCAATGTCGCGCTGGTTAAAGGCCATCACCTCGACACCCGCGCGGATCAGGTCGGCGGCGATATCGGCCTGCAAATCCGAAAATGTCAGCACAAGATCGGGCGACAGGGCCAGGATTTTGGGAATGTCAGCAGAGGTAAACGCGCCCACGCGCGGCTTTTCGGCCCGGACCCGTTTGGGCCGGACAGCATAGCCTGTGACACCTGCGATGCGGTGCTCTTGGCCCAGCAGATACAGGGTTTCGACGGTTTCCTCGGTCAGACAGACAATGCGGGTCGGGGCGGTCATGGCAGCACCCCCAGAGGTTCAATCAACAGCCCGTGGCGCGTGTGCACGATGTTTGCGTTCAGGCGAAACACCCGCGCCAGCATATCGCTGGTCAAGACGTCCTCGGGCGGGCCGTCTCCGGCAATGCGCCCGGCGTGGATCACAATGATGCGCGAACAATACCGCGCAGCCAACGACAGATCGTGCAGCGACGTGAACACGGTGCGGCCGTCTTTGGCGAGCGATTGAAACACCTCAAGCGTGGCGATTTGCGCGGCAGGATCAAGACCGGCAATCGGTTCGTCGGCAATCAGAAGCGGCGTTTCCTGCGCCAATGTGCGGGCAATCAGTACGCGTGCCTGCTCTCCACCGGACAGATGTGTGGCAATGCGCGAGCGAAAGCTGTCCAGCCCCATCCGCGTGAGTGCGGCGTTGACGCTGGCCTGATCGGTGGCCGACAGCGACGCGCCACGGGCCAGATAGGGCAGACGGCCCAGCGCAACCACCCGTTCCACGGTCATGGGCCAGGCAATCTCGCGCTTTTGCGGCAGCCAGGCGGCCTGTGCTGCGCGGTCTTTCGGGCGCAACTGTGCCAGGCTGCTTGTGCCTTCAAAGGGCAACAGCCCAAGCGCGCCGCGCAGCAAAGATGTTTTGCCCGCGCCGTTTGGACCTATCAGTCCCACACATTCCCCGGCCCGAAGGCGAAGCGAGGCCGCGTCAACAACCGGGCATTCGCCCCGGCGCACGGTCAACGCATCCAAAGCCAGAAGGGTCATGCGATTTCCCTTCGGGTTTTGTAAATCAGATGCAGAAACAGCGGCGCGCCGATCAGGGCCATCACAACCCCCAGTTTCAGGTCGCGTTCCGGCAGGATCAGCCGCACCGCAAGATCGGCGGCAAGCACCATCGCGGCCCCGCCAAGGGTAGAGGCCCAAAGCAATGTCGAGGGGCGACCCTGCGCCACCCGGCGCAGGATATGCGGCACGACCAGCCCGACAAACCCGACGGCACCGGCCACTGCTGTTGCAGCCCCCACTGCGGCCGCGGTGCCGAACAACAACCGAAGCCGCAGCGATGTCAGCGACACGCCAAGCGCTTCGGCCGCGTCTTCGCCCAATGTCAGCGCATCAAGGCCCCGCCCCAGCGTCGCCAGCGCCAGCCAGCCCAGTGCCATGATCGGCAGCGCCAGCCAGACATGGCTCATGGCGCGATCGGCCACACTGCCCATCATCCAGAACACGATCTCGGAGGCGGCATAGGGGTTGGGCGACAGGTTCAGCGCAAGCGATGTGAGTGCGGCCGCAAAGGCCGATACGGCGATGCCTGCCAGGATCAGCGTCAAGGACGACCCGCGCGGACCGGCCAGCAGCAGGATCATCCCCACAGCCACCGCCGCAAAGGTCAGCGCGGTCAAGGGCAGCGCCAGGGCAAAGGTCACCGCAAGACCGGTCTGAAGCGCGATCACCGCGCCAAGTGCCGCCGATCCGGAGACGCCGATCAGACCGGGTTCGGCCAGGGGATTGCGCAGAAAGCCTTGCATCGCCGCACCGGCCAGCCCCAGAGACGCGCCCACCATGGCGGCCAGAAGCGTGCGGGGCAGGCGGATGTCCTGCATGACCGTCACGATCAGCGGATCGCCGCTCCCGAAAAGCGCGGCAAGGCCCGTCCCCGCGGGGATGGCGGCATAGCCCACAAAAAGCGATATCAAGGACATCGCCGCAACAAGAGCCAGTAGCGCAACAAAGAGCTTCACTCTTCGACCTCCCGCGCGTGTTACATGTTCGGGGCCAAAGCCCCGAACGGCGACCGCCACCACACCGGAGAACCGTTACACCCTGCGCACCCCGCGCGGATGTAGGGTGATCGGCCACGGCAGGTCTCCTGACTTGCGGGTCATGGCGTGGATCGGGCCTTCCCGGGCGGTCCCAGTGGCATTGTCCGATCACGCTGTCCGCTTACAGTTGCGGGGGCAGTCGCGGGGTTGCACCGCGTTCCCTTTTCACCGGGTTTTGCCCGGACCGTGACAGCTCTGGCGTACTCTGCGGAACCGACCATTGCAAGCACCGGGGCCGCCCGGGGTGTGACGGGAGCGGCATGGGAAACGATGGGACAGATATGGGACGCGCTGGGCCAGGCGGGGGTGATTCCGCGAATCGACGCCGAATTTCCAGGTTTTTTGCGTGATCCGTTATGCTTTTTTCGTAAAATAGCTGCGATAAGACATAATGTTCCACTTTTGTTTTATATGCTTTCGGGAAATTATGGGTCTCGATGGTCAGAAAATGCCGGCACAATATCTTGTGGTTAATGATGAATTGCTCGGATCATTTGCTATTTTTAGCCCCTGATTGCCTACCAGATGCTGTGTTTGGGGTATGTGTAAAACAAAGGTTTGTGTTTTTTCCCATAAAAAACTGTTGCGACCCATGCTTTCCCATGGCATCCCTAATGCACAAGATGAGAGCAGGAACAGCAAACGAGGCGACAAAGACCTCAACGCGGTATCCAAACAATAAAAAAAGCAGGTTTCATACAGGCCCCCGCTTTCATCTAACACAGAGATCCGGCGCGCGGGCGAGCAGACATCCCCCCAGGTGGCGCGCGCAGTCGGACTTTCCCGGAGACGGGACACGGGCGGCGGGTTGATCAGTGGCAGCAGATCAACCCGCCGTTTCCGTTTCCGGACCCAAGGCGTGAAAGGACCAGTAGGGCAGTGACCCGCAAGCTAAGGTTCAGAGGCGAAAGTCATCACAAGGTTGATGGCAAGGGTCGGGTGTCTATCCCGGCCTCGTTTCGCCGTGTGCTGGAGGCGGGCGATCCGAACTACACCGAAGGTCTGAACCCCGAATTGGTCATTGTCTACGGCGACAAGCGGCGCAAATATCTTGAATGTTATACGGTCGAAGCCATCGAAGAGGTGGACGACAAGATCGAGGCGCTTCCCCGCGGATCGGTCGAGCGCCGGATGCTGCAACGCTTGTTCAACACCCAATCCCATGCAACCAGCGTGGATGACACCGGGCGTCTGGTTTTGCCGGCCAAGCTGCGCGAAAAGATCGGCCTGTCCTCTGAGGCGCTGTTCACCGGTGCCGGTGACACCTTCCAGATCTGGGAGCCCGAGACCTACGAATCCGAAGAGCTGGCGGCGACCGAAGAGTGGCTGGACGATCTGCCCGACAATGTTGACCCGCTGATCTTCCTTGATGGGCCATCAGGAGGCTAAAACATGTCTGCTGCCGCTGCCTCGCCGCCACATGATCCACATATTCCGGTTTTGCTTGCCCCGCTTTTGCGGGCGGTCGCGCCGGTTTCGGGGGTCTGGATCGACGGAACCTTTGGCGCGGGCGGGTATGCACGTGGTTTGATCGAGGCAGGTGCCGACACCGTGATCGGCATCGACCGTGATCCGCTGGCGCATGAGATGGCAGCTGCCTGGCTGCCCGAGTATGACGGGCGCATCCAACTGCATCAGGCGAATTTTGCCGAGATGGACCAGATTGCCTCAAACGTGGACGGTGTGGTGTTGGATCTGGGCGTGTCGTCGATGCAGCTTGATCAGGCCGAGCGCGGATTTTCGTTTATGCGGGACGGGCCGCTTGACATGCGAATGGGCCAGGATGGGCCGTCGGCGGCGGATATCGTGAACGAGGCTGACGAAGTCGATATTGCTGACATCCTTTATACCTACGGCGAAGAGCGCGCGTCACGGCGGATCGCCAAAGCAATTGTTGCCGCGCGCAAGATCAGCCCGATCACCCGCACGCTGGCGCTGGCCGGGATCATCGAAACCTGCCTGCCGCGCCCCAAGCCCAACCAATCGCACCCGGCCACCCGCAGCTTTCAGGCGTTGCGCATTGCTGTGAATGACGAATATGGCGCGCTGATGCAGGGTCTGATGGCGGCGGAACGGGCGCTGAAACCGGGGGGATTGCTGGCGGTGGTCAGCTTTCATTCGGTCGAGGACCGGATGGTCAAACGCTTTATTCAGGCGCGCGCCGGGCAAACCGGGCGGGCCAACCGCTATGCCCCCGAGATCGAAACAGACACACCGGCATTCGAAATGGTGACCCGCAAGGCGGTCGGCCCGGATGCGGGTGAAGTGGATGTGAACCCGCGCGCGCGGTCGGCAAAGCTTCGGGTGGCCCGACGCACGGATGCCCCCGCCGGTGCGATTGATGCAGGCCAGATTGCGCTGCCCCAGTTGAAGGATAAACGCTGATGCGGTCGTTAATGTATGTTCTGACGTTCTTGACAGTGATTGCCGCCGCTTTTTGGGCCTATCACGAAAACTACAAAACCCAGGCCGCGTTGGCCGAGGCGCAAAACACCCGCGCCGAAATCCGCGATGCGCGGGCGCGTCTGGCGGTTCTCAAGGCGGAATGGGCGTATCTGAACCGCCCCGACAGGCTGCGCGATCTGGCGGAAATCAATTTTGAAAGGCTGGGCCTGATGCCTCTGCAACCCGATCAATTCGGTCGCGTGGATCAGGTGGCCTATCCCACACCGCCAGAACTGCCCATCACCGAGTCGGTTGAAATTTCCAGCGCCGGAGCCAATCCATGATCCGCACACCGCTGCGCCCGCTGGCGCGTATCCTGGACGCGCGCAAGAAAGGCGAAAACCCCGACGCCATCGAAAAGGAAAACCTGCGCATCCGTCACGAACAGATGCGCGATATGTCCCGGTCGCGGGCAGAGGGCCGATTGCTGGTCATGGCGGTGATGTTTTTCTGTGCGTTTGGCGTCATCGGGGCGCGCATGGGCACGCTGGCGGCGTCGGAACCGGCCGAACCCCGCGCCCAGGCAACAGGGGCGTCTATCATTGCCAGCCGTGCCGATATCGTGGATCGCAAGGGCCGGATCATGGCGACGAACATGGAGACGTTCTCGCTTTATGCGCATCCGCAACAGATGATTGATCCGCTGCGCACCGCGCAGGAATTGGTGAAGATCTTTCCCGAACTCAACGAAGAGCGGTTGATCAAGGATTTTACCGGCAAGCGCAAATTCATGTGGGTGCGCAAGAAGTTAAGCCCGGAGCAGAAACAGCAGGTGCATGATATCGGCGAGCCGGGGCTTTTGTTTGGCCCGCGCGAAATGCGGCTTTATCCCAATGGCGCGCTGGCGGCCCATATTCTGGGCGGCGCAAGTTTTGGTCGCGAAGGCGTACATTCCGCCGAGGTGATCGGCACCGCCGGTATCGAGAAGTTCTTCGACGCAGAGCTGCGCGACCCGGCCCGCGAAGGCGCGCCACTGGAGCTGTCGCTGGACCTGACGATTCAGGCTGCCGCCGAGCGGGTGCTTTTGGGTGGGATGAAGCTGTTGAATGCCAAAGGGGCCGCCAGCGTTCTGATGGACGCCTATACCGGTGAGGTGATCTCGATCGCGTCCCTGCCGGATTTTGATCCCAATGACCGGCCACGCCCCCTGACCGACGGTGATGCCTCTGACAGCCCGTTGTTCAACCGCGCGGTGCAGGGCGTCTACGAGCTTGGATCGACCTTCAAGGTCTTTACGTCGGCGCAGGCGCTGGAGCTTGGTCTGGTCAATCCCAACACCATCATCGACACGTCGCCGCCGATGCGGGTGAACGGGCACCGGATCGGTGAATTCAACAACAAGAATTACGGCCCGCTTTCGGTGTCCGACATCATTGTCAAAAGCTCCAACCGCGGCACGGGCAAGCTTGCCTTGCAGATCGGTGCCAAACGGCAAAAAGAGTTTCTTGAAAGTCTGGGCTTGTTCAAGCCGACCCCGCTTGAAATTGTCGAGGCCACCGGCGGCCAGCCGCTTTTGCCGCAGCGCTGGGCGGATATCTCGACCGTGACCATTTCTTACGGGCATGGCATCAGCACCACACCCCTGCATCTTGCGGCAGGCTATGCGGCGATTGCCAATGGCGGTCATTACGTGGCCCCGACGCTTTTGAAACAAGCCGGACCAAAGCTGGGGCGGCGGGTGATGTCCGAACGCACCGCCGCGCAATCGCTTGACATGCTGCGCAAGGTTGTCACCGAAGGCACCGCCAGCTTTGGGGACGTGCCGGGCTATTCCGTGGGCGGCAAAACCGGCACGGCGGACAAGCCGCGCCGTCGCGGGGGCGGGTATTATACGGACAAGGTGATCAACACCTTCGCCTCTGTATTTCCGGCCCATGATCCGAAATACGTCCTGATTGTCACGCTGGATGAACCTGTTGAAACGAGCGGCAAAAAGCCCCGCCGCACCGCTGGATGGACCGCTGTTCCGGTTGCGGCTGAAATGATCCGCCGCGTTGCGCCGCTTCTGGGCTTGCGTCCGCAGGTCGAAACAAGGCATCTCAGCAGCATCATCAACACCTCGAACTGACGGGACACCACCCGTCACGAGAGCCACTGAACAAGGGGTGCGTTATGGGGGCAGGTGCCAAAAGTCTGGCTGATCTGGGATTGACCGCACGCGGCGGCGCAGACGCGATTGTCACTGGTCTGGCTGTTGACAGCCGCGATGTGAAAGAGGGTTATCTGTTTGCCGCCCTTCCGGGCACGCGCATGCATGGCGCAGAGTTCATCCAATACGCGCTTCGCATGGGGGCGTCGGCGATCCTGACCGATCTGGATGGCGTCGACATCGCCGAACAGGACTTGGCAGGGTCGACCGCAGCCGTGGTTGTCGCCGCAGACCCCAGACAGACGCTGGCTTTTACCGCAGCGCTTTGGTTTGAACGGCAACCCGAAACCGTTGTGGCGGTCACCGGGACCAATGGCAAAACCAGCGTGGCCAGCTTTGTGCGCCGGATTTGGCAATTGCTGGGCGATCCGGCCATCAACCTGGGCACCACCGGGGTCGAGGGCGACTGGCAAGCGCCGCTTGCGCACACAACCCCGGAGCCCATCACGCTGCACCGCGCCTTGGCCGGGGCCGAAGCCGCAGGGATACAGCACGCCGCGATGGAGGCGTCCTCGCACGGGCTGGCCCAGCGGCGTCTTGATGGGGTCAACCTGCGCGCTGCGGGCTTTACCAACTTTACCCAGGACCATCTGGATTATCATGACAGCTTTGAGGCGTATTTCGATGCCAAGGCCGGTCTTTTTGCCCGCGTCCTGCCCGAAGACGGCATCGCGGTGATCAATATCGACGATGCGCGCGGCGTTGACATGCTGGCGATTGCCCGCGCGCGCGGTCAAGAGGTGATGACCGTGGGCCGAGACACCGGGGCCGATATGGTGTTGCTGGGCCAACGCTTTGACGCCACCGGGCAGGATGTCCGGATCAAATTCGGCGGCGAGACCTTTCAGACCCGGCTTAATCTGATGGGCGGTTTTCAGGCCGAAAACGTCATGGTGGCCGCAGGGCTTGTGATTGCCAGCGGCGCGGCCCCGGATCGGGTTTTCGCGGTGTTGCCCGAACTGGAAACCGTGCGGGGACGCATGCAACTGGCCGCAACACGCACCAACGGGGCGGCGATCTATGTGGATTATTCCCACACGCCCGACGCCATCGCCACCGCCTGTCAGGCGCTGCGCCCGCATGTGATGGGCCGTTTGGTGGCCATCATCGGTGCAGGCGGGGATCGTGATCCCGGCAAGCGCCCGTTGATGGGGGCCGCCGCTGCCGAACATGCCGACAGTGTCTTTGTGACCGATGACAACCCGCGCAGCGAAGATCCCGCAGCGATCCGTCAGGCGGTTCTTGAAGGCGCGCCCGAGGCTGTGGAGGTGGGTGATCGCGCCGAAGCCATTTTGCGTGGCGTCGATGCTGTCGGGCCGGGTGATGCGCTGTTGATCTGTGGCAAGGGCCACGAAACCGGGCAGACCATCGGCGACACGGTCTATCCGTTCGACGACGCCGAACAGGCCAGCGTTGCAGTGGCCGCTTTGGATGGGAAACTGGCATGACCCTTTGGACAAGCGCAGAGGCGGCCGCCGCCACCGGGGGCCGGGCCACAACAGACTGGGTCGCCGAAGGGGTATCTATCGACACAAGAACGCTGCGCGCCGGTGATTTGTTTGTTGCGCTCACGGCGGCGCGCGATGGTCATGACTTTGTGGCGCAGGCGCTGGAAAACGGGGCCGCCGCCGCATTGGTCAGCCGGGTTCCTGATGGCATCAGCGCCGATGCACCGCTGTTGATCGTGCCCGATGTGCAAACCGGCCTGGAGGCGTTGGGCCGTGCGGCGCGGGCGCGCACCAGCGCCAAAGTCATCGGGATCACCGGCTCGGTCGGCAAAACCTCGACCAAGGAAATGATGCGCACCGTGCTTGCGGCGCATGGGGCAGTGCATGCGGCAGAGGCCAGCTACAACAATCACTGGGGGGTGCCGCTGACCCTGGCGCGAATGCCCAGGGAAACCGAGTTCGCGGTGATTGAAATCGGTATGAACCAGCCCGGTGAAATCGCACCGCTCAGCAAAATGGCCCGGCCCCATGTGGCCCTTGTGACCATCGTGGCCCCGGCACATCTGGAGGCGTTCGAGAGCATCGACGGCATTGCCCATGAAAAGGCGTCGATCTTTGACGGGCTGGAAACAGGTGGCACGGCGATCTGGAATGGCGATGTGCCGACATGCGGGATCTTGCAGGCAAACGCCGAAAAACGCGCGGCCATGCATCTGTCTTTCGGACTGTCGGACAGCTGTGACATGCGGGTCGTTTCGATCCGCGACGAAAACGGGGTCAGTGTCGCGCAGGCCCGGTATGCCGGGGCGGAGATGCTTTACAAGATTGACGCGCCGGGACGTCACTTTGCGCTGAACGGGGCCGCTGTGCTGGCCACCTGCGAGGTTCTGGGATTGGATCGTGCGCTATCGCTTGCCGCCATCGGGCGTTGGCATCCCGGTGCGGGGCGCGGCGCGCATGTAACGGTGATGCTGGACGGTGCAGACCCCGCCGCGACGCTTGCGCTGTTTGACGATGCCTATAACGCGAATCCCGCTTCGATGGCGGCATCCCTGACCGTGCTGGCGGACGCCCCGGTTCAGAACGACATCGGGCGCGTCAGTCGGGGCCGGCGGATTGCGGTATTGGGCGATATGAAAGAACTTGGCCCGACAGGCCCGGAACTGCACGCAGCGCTTGCGGATCTCGCGGCGACATCGCGGCTGGATAAAGTGCATTGCGTGGGCCCCTTGATGCGCAGTTTGCATGCGGCCCTGCCGAAAGAGCGACGCGGTCTCTGGACCGAAACCGCGCAGGACATGGCCGCACAGCTGCCCCGGCATCTGGATGCCGGGGATGTTGTGATGGTCAAGGGATCTTTGTCCATGGGGTTGGCCCGTGTGGTTGACGCCATTCAGAATATGGGCGAAGGCGGCCCGCACGCGCCCGTGGAAGGATCCTGAGAATATGTTGTTTTGGTTGACCGCCCTGTCGGATGGTGGCGATGTCTTTAACCTGTTTCGCTATATTACCTTTCGCGCAGGTGGGGCTTTTCTCACCGCATTGTTGTTCGGGTTCCTGTTTGGCAAGCCCTTGATCAACGTGCTGCGCAAACGTCAGGGCAAGGGCCAACCGATCCGCGAAGATGGGCCCGAAGGCCATGTCTCAAAGGCGGGCACCCCGACGATGGGGGGCTTGCTGATTGTGGGCGCGTTGCTGACCTCAACCCTGCTATGGGCGCGACTGGACAATCCCTTTGTCTGGATGGTGCTGTTTGTCACCATCAGTTTCGCGCTGATCGGATTTGCGGATGATTACGCAAAGGTTAAAAAACAAAACACCGCTGGTGTGTCCGGCAAGGTGCGGCTTTTGCTGGGGTTTGTGATTGCTGCAATTGCCGGATACTGGGCCGCGCAATACCATCCCGAGGCGCTGACCAACAAACTGGCCTTTCCGGTGTTCAAGGACACGCTGTTGAACCTTGGCTATCTGTTTGTGCCCTTTGCCGTGATCGTCATCGTTGGCGCGGCCAATGCGGTGAACCTGACGGATGGGCTTGATGGTCTGGCGATTATGCCGGTGATGATCGCGGCAGGCACGCTGGGGGTGATTGCCTATGCGGTGGGCCGGGTTGATTTTACCGACTATCTGGATGTGCATTATGTGCCCGGCACCGGCGAAATCCTGATCTTTACCGCTGGCATCTTTGGCGGTGGCCTTGGCTTTTTGTGGTACAACGCCCCGCCCGCAGCGGTGTTTATGGGCGACACCGGGTCTTTGGCGCTGGGGGGCGCTTTGGGGGCCATCGCCGTGGCCACCAAACACGAGATCGTGCTGGCGATTGTGGGCGGGCTTTTTGTGCTTGAGGCGTTGTCGGTGATCATTCAGGTGTTGTATTTCAAGCGCACGGGCAAACGCGTGTTCCTGATGGCCCCGATCCATCACCATTACGAAAAGAAGGGCTGGGCCGAGCCGCAGATCGTGATCCGGTTCTGGATCATTTCGCTCATTCTGGCGCTGATCGGTCTGGCCACGCTCAAGGTGCGCTGACGCACGCTGTTTGCCTGGCGGTTTGCTTGTGGCATTGGCGGATTTGCATATTTGCAAAAAGAAGAAATGCTGGACTGTCTGCGGTCTGACGTGTCAGGTTAAGTTGACACATTGGTCTGTTTGGAGAGTCGCGCATGGATGGCGAGCGCATCGGTTTGGTCATACCCAAGGTCGGAGGCGCGCCGCGTGCCGGGCTGTGTACCGATTGCGGCGTTTCGCGGATCGGTGACGGACGCGCCTGCGGCAAAGCCTGTCAGTTCATCCAGCCCGATTACGACAGTCTGGAACAGACCGTTCACGGACGCATCGCAGGGGCCGCCGACGAGGTGTTTTTCGGTGTGACCCAAGCGATGTACCGCGCCCGTTTGCAGCCTGCGGCCGAAGGCGCGCAGTGGACCGGGTTGACCACTGGGCTTGCCGCCGAGCTGTTGCGCGCAGGGGCGGTGGACGGGGTGCTTGCGACGGCACCTGATCCCAACGACCGGTGGAAGCCGATGCCGGTGATCGTGACCGATCCGGCGGATATGGCGCAGTGCCGGGGCATGCGGATGGGGTATGGCCCGCTTCTGGCGCTGCTGGAGCCGGCGCGGGACATGGGTTTGCGGCGGATTGCCGTGATCGGAGTGCCCTGTCAGGTCTATGCCCTGCGCGCGCTGGAGGCAGAGCTGGGTTTTGACGAGATCACGGTCATTGGCACACCCTGTTCGGACAACACGACCACCGAGAATTTTCATCGCTTTCTGGGCTTGCTGGAGGACCGGCCCGAGACTGTGTCCTATCTGGAATTCCGCGCCGATTACCGGGTCGAGCTGCGCTATGACGATGGCCGCAAACCCCGGTTTGTGCCGTTTTTGAAGCTGCCCTTGTCGGATTTGCCGGCGGATTTTTTCCCGATGACCTGCAAGACATGTGTGGATTACACCAACCGGCTGGCGGATATCACGGTGGGGTATATGGGCGGCGACGGGGATCAGTGGCTGATCGTGCGCAATGCGCGGGGGGCTGCGGTTCTGGATCGCCTGGCAGACCGCGTCGTGACCACGCCGCTGACCGACCGGGGCAAGCGCACGGCGGCAGTCAAGGGGTTTTTGGCCAATACCGAACGCGCGGCGGGTGGGCTGCCTTTGCGCAGGATGCCGAATTGGGTGCGCCCGATTGTGGCCTGGCTTCAACCGCGCACTGGGCCGAGGGGGCTGGAATTTGCCCGCGCGCGGGTTGAAATGAAGGCAATCGAGACAATTCTGCACCTCAGACGCGCCCATCCGGCAAAGATCAAGAACATGGTGCCGCGTCATGTCTGGGCTATTGCCGAAAGATATGGTTTGACACAAACCACCACCGAGACACGCGACGAGGGATAGGCTTTGATTGCGTGATTTGAAACCGCGCGTTAGGGAGGTGCGCAGCCTGAGGACGACGATCCATGACCCGCATTGCCCATATTGAACTGGATGACGGCAACCTGCCGCCGCCGACCCCCGAGATCGAACAGGAACGCCGTGTCGCGATGTTTGATCTTATGGAGCACAACACCTTTGAACTGCCTGACCGCGACGGGCGACCGGTGCCGCCTGGTCCCTATGTTGTGGGTCTTTCGATCCGGGACAAACGGCTGGTGTTTGATGTCACAACGGAAAAACACGAAAAGGCGGCGGAATTCCATTTGTCGCTGACGCCATTTCGACAGGTGGTCAAAGATTACTTTCAGATCTGCAAATCTTATTTCGATGCGGTCAAAACCCTGCCGCCCAGCCAGATCGAGACAATCGACATGGCGCGGCGCGGCATTCACAACGAAGGGGCGCGCATTTTGCAGGACCGTCTGGACGGCAAGGTTGCGGTTGACGATGACACCGCGCGCCGCCTGTTCACGTTGATCTGCGTGCTGCATTTCGGAGCCTAAGCGTGGGGGCTTTGCCGCAATCGATTCTGTTTTGCTGTGATCACAACGCCGTGCGCTCTCCGATGGCCGAAGGTATTATGAAAAAGCTGTATGGCTTTGAAACCTATGTGCAATCTGTTGGCGTGGTGAATGATCTTGAAATCGACGGCTTTGCGATTGCGGTCTGTAACGAGATCGGCGTTGCGCTCAGTCGGCATCGGTCGCGCAGTTTTGACGAAATGGAGCAGACCGGCGAAGCGTTGTCGGGATTTGATCTGATTGTCGCGCTGTCGCCGGCGTCGCAGCGGCGCGCGCTGGATCTCACGCGATTGTACCACCTGACGGTTGAATACTGGCCCATCATGGACCCCACCGGGTTGGGCGAGACCCGGGAACAGAAATTGAATGCCTACCGCCAAACCCGCGACCAGCTGATGGATCGCCTGAGCACCAAATGGAGACAGCCCCAATGACCAAAGCAACCATCGAGCGGTATTTTGATGCCTTCAACCGCAAGGACATCGCCGGGATGCTGGATTGTCTGTCAGACGACGTGGCCCATCACGTTAATGAAGGCGAGGTCCGGGTCGGCAAAGAGGCGTTTGCGAGCTTTTGTGATCATATGGCGCGCTGTTACGATGAAACGCTGACAGAGTTGGTGGTGTTTACCGCCGAAGACGGCGCGCGGGCGGCGGCCGAATACATGGTGAACGGCACCTATCTGGAAACGGATGCCGGTTTGCCTGAAGCGACCGGGCAGGGCTATCGTCTTCCTGCCGGGTCATTTTTTTCGTTGTCAGCTGACAAAATCAGCCGGGTTGTGACCTATTACAATCTTGGGGACTGGATGAAACAGGTGTCGTGATGCGGGTTGCGGCGCTGACGGGCGCAGATCTGGATGCGGTTCTTGATGACGTCGCCCGGCTGCGCATCGCGGTGTTTCGGGACTGGCCGTATCTGTATGATGGCGATTTGGCCTATGAACGCCGGTATCTGGACACCTATCGCAACAGTTCCGGGGCGATTCTGGTCGGGGCGTTTGACGGCGCGCGGCTTGTCGGGGCGGCGACGGGCACGCCGATGACCGACCATGCCGATGATTTCGCGGCCGCCTTTTCCGGCACCGATCTGTGTCTGGAGAAGATTTTTTACTGTGCCGAATCCGTGTTGCTGCCCGCGTATCGCGGTCAGGGGATCGGAAACCGGTTCTTTGATCTGCGAGAGGCGCATGCCAGCGCGCTGGGGGCGGAGATATCAGCGTTCTGTCGGGTGATCCGTCCTGACGATCATCCGCTAAAACCGCCTGATTACCGCCCGCTGGATGGGTTTTGGCGCAAACGGGGATACAGGCCTTTGCCCGGTGCCATCGCAGAGTTCAGCTGGAAGGACGTGGACCAGTCCGAAGAGACGGTTAAACCCCTGCAGGTCTGGACACGACATCTGCAAAAGGAGCCCGCATGAAGATTGCAACAGCTGCGTATCCGATGGCGTTTCTACCGTCCTTCGGTGCCTATGAAGAAAAGTTGCGGCATTGGGTGAAAGAGGCTGCCGGCAATGGTGCGCAGCTTTTGGTGTTTCCCGAATATGGTGCGATGGAGCTGGCCACGCTGGAAGGGCGCGATGTGGCGCATGATCTTGAGCAGTCATTGCACGCCGTGTCACAGCGCATTCCCCAGGCTGATGCGGCCCATGCGCATCTGGCGCGGGAGTTCGGTGTCCATATCCTTGCCGCGTCGGCCCCGGTGTTTGATCCGGCGTTCGGGGATCGGCCGGTGAACCGGGCGCGGTTCTTTGCCCCGGATGGCAGTGTGGGGTATCAGGACAAACAGATCATGACCCGGTTTGAACGTGAAGACTGGGGCGTGCAGGCCGGTGGTCCGTTGCGTCTATTCGAGACGGCGCTTGGCAAGATCGGCATCCTGATCTGTTATGACAGCGAATTCCCGCTTTTGGCGCGCGCGATGTCCGAGGCTGAGCTGATTCTGGTTCCGTCCTGCACAGAAGCGATGGCGGGCTATTCCCGCGTTCGAATCGGGGCAATGGCGCGGGCGCTGGAAAACCAGTGTGTGACCGTCATGGCCTCGACCGTTGGGGCGTGTGACTGGTCACAGGCGGTTGATGAAAACACCGGACGGGGCGGGGTCTTTGGCCCGCCCGATACCGGATTCCCGGCGACCGGTGTGCTTGCCGAAGGCAGCTTGAACGAGCCCGGCTGGACCTATGCGGATGTGGATATTGCCAAGCTGGCCCATGTCCGGCGGGACGGGGTTGTGTTGAACCGCCAGCACTGGGCCGACCAAAATGGACGTGACGGTATTGTCGCAACACGACAACTGGGCTGAATTGCCCTTGATAAATTGGGCGTTTGCCCCCATTTAGGGTCGCGTCTCGATGTTTTACGAGACGATGAACAAAGGAGAGACCATGGCCAAGGAAGATACGCTCGAATTTCCCGGTGTCGTTAAGGAACTCCTGCCTAACGCGACGTTTCGGGTCGAGCTTGAAAACGGCCATGAGATCATCGCGCACACGGCAGGAAAAATGCGTAAGAACCGCATCCGCGTTCTTGCCGGAGACAAAGTGCAGGTCGAGATGACGCCGTATGATCTGACCAAGGGTCGGATCAATTACCGCTTTAAGTAACAGGCGCGTATCCCGCTAACGGGGTGCCGGCTTTCGAATACGATTCGGACAGATATGACCAAACCGCGCCTGATTCTCGGCTCTGGCAGCCCGCGCAGGCGCGAATTGTTGGCGCAGATCGGGATTGAGGCGGACGATATCCGCCCGCCTGACATCAACGAAGATCCCCATCCGCAGGAACAGCCGCGCCCCTATTGTATCCGTCTGGCGCGCGAAAAGGCGCTGGCGATACCGGCAGAGGCGGATGACATTGTGCTGTCTGCCGATACCACCGTTGCACTGGGCCGCCGTATTCTGGGCAAGCCAGAGACCGCGGCCGAAGCTGCACGGTTTCTTTACGCTTTGTCTGGTAGACGGCACCGCGTGGTCACGGCAATTGCAGTGCGGCGCGGGGAACGGCTTTGGGAACGGGATGTTGTCACGCAGGTCAAGATGAAATCGCTCAGCGATGTGGAAGTGAACGCCTATCTGTCGAGCAATGATTGGCAGGGCAAAGCGGGCGGCTATGCGATTCAGGGCCCCGCCGGTGCGTTTGTGCCCTGGATCAACGGCAGCTTCAGCGCTGTGGTCGGCCTGCCATTGGCGGAAACCGCGCAGCTTTTGATGGCTGCGGGATATCCTCTGTATAAGGATGCATCATGAAGGGCCGGACCATTGCCTTGGACCATATCGACACCCGCGAGGCGGCGGCGCTGATTGTCGATGGGCGGCTTGAGGATTTTTTTCTCGCGGCTGATCTGCCGACCCCCGGCACGATTTACCGCGCCAGTGTCGAACGTCCGATGAAAGGGCAGGGGGGCATGTTCCTGCGCACGCCGGATGGCTCTGCCTTTGTGCGTCAGGTCAAGGGGTTGTCGCCGGGACAGACGCTGCTGGTTCAGGTCACGGGCTATGCCGAACCCGGCAAGGCGATTCCCGTCACCACCAAGGTGTTGTTCAAAAGCCGATATGCGATTGTCACACCCGATGCGCCGGGCATCAACGTATCGCGCCGGATCAAGGATGACGACGCACGCGAATCGCTGTTGTCGATTGCGCATGACACGATGGATGCAGGCGATTTTGGGGATGTTGACGGGTTCGGCCTGATTCTGCGCTCGTCCTGCCACGGGGCTGACCCGGCCGAGATTTCAGAGGATATCGCCGCGATGGCCGATCTGGCGGTGCAGGTCATGTCTGACCGGACCGGCGATGCCGAAACCCTGATCGAAGGCGACGGACCCCATCTGATGGCGTGGCGCGAATGGACGGATCAAGCTGATATCGACAACGCCGGTGGCAGTTTTGCCCGTCACGGTGTGCTGGATGCTATTGACCAGTTGACGCGGCGGGATGTGGCGCTGGACGGCAAGGCGTCGATGGCCATTGAACCCACCCGCGCGCTGGTGGCCGTGGATGTCAACACCGGCGGCGATACCAGCCCTGCGGCGGGTCTGAAGGCGAACCTGGCCGCGGTCAAGGATCTGCCGCGCCAATTGCGCCTGCGGGGGCTGGGCGGGCAGATTGTGATCGACCCCGCGCCCACCGCAAAGAAAGACCGCCGCCAGATCGAAAGCACGTTGCGCGCCGCGTTAAAGCGCGACACGGTCGAAACGGTGTTTGTCGGTTGGACACCGCTGGGCCATATTGAACTTCAACGCAAACGCGACCGGCTTCCCCTGACGGAGGTGTTGAAATGAGCTGTCCAATCTGTGGAAAAGACACACGCGCCGAGGTTCGGCCCTTTTGTTCCAAACGCTGTTCAGATGTCGATCTGGGGCGGTGGTTGACCGGGCATTATGCCGTTCCCTCAGACGATCCCGACGATATCGAAGCGGCGCTGGAGGCGGCCCAATCCAGGCCGCGTCCGGATGACAAACTGCACTGACGCCCGTGTGGCGATGCTGTGCGCGTTGCATGGCCCCTGTGTCCAAGGGCGGCGTCACGCGCGGCTGTCTTGCCTTGGTCGATATGCGTGTTAGGGCATGGACATGGACGCGCAGCATTCCACAGTGTTTCAACCGGTGATCCGGCCAGCGGGGCTGTGCGGTGTGTTGGTGAGCTTTGGCGACGGGTTGACCGAACCGGCCAATCGCGCAGCGCTGGCTTATGCCGCTGCGGTGGAACGGGCAGGTATCGCCGGAATCGAGGAATGCGCGCCGTCGCTGGTGTCGGTTTTTATCAGGTTTGATCCCTTGGCGGTGCCTCTGGATGTCATCATCGGCCAGCTGTCCACGCTGCTGGCCCAGCAGGACTGGCACGCCGCAGCCTTGCCAGAGGGGCGCAGGTTCATCCGGGTGCCCACGGTGTTTGGCGGCACGCTTGCCCCGCAGTTGGATGAGGCGGCAATGGTGGCCGGGCGCACCGTCCAAGAGGCGCGCCAAGATCTGTCAGAGGCGCGTTTGCGGGTGCAGACCATCGGCTTTGCGCCGGGCCAGCCCTATCTTGGGCTTCTGCCTGCGCCTTGGAATCTCCCGCGCCAGACCAATCTGACCCAGGCGGTGCCGGAAGGGGCCTTGGTTGTGGCGTTGCGGCAGTTGGTTCTGTTTTCGGTCTCCAATCCGACTGGCTGGCGTCATGTGGGCCAAACCGCGTTAAAGCTTTTTCGCCCGGACAGCACAGAGCCGTTTTTCCTGAGGCCGGGCGACGAGGTTCAGTTTGTTCCAGTGGGTCCAGAGGTGCTGGATCATGTGCGATCTGATCCCAATGGCGGCGCTGACATTCAGGTGATCCGATGATCCGCGCGTTGATCGTGCGCCGCATTGTGCCGGGGGCCACGCTTCAGGATAGGGGGCGCACCGGGTTTCTGGCGTTTGGCCTGTCCCGGGGCGGCGCGGCCGATTTATTGGCGCTGGCCGAAGGGGCCGCGCTTTTGGGCCAATCCACGTCCTGCGCCGCGTTGGAGCTTCCGGGGGCCGGGGGGGTGTTTGAAGCCACGGAACCCCTGCGCATTGCACTGACCGGAGCACCGATGCAGGCGCGGCTTGAGGGGCGTCCGATTGTCTGGAACGCGTCTTATCTGCTGGCGCAGGGGGCACAGCTTGAGATCGGCGCGGCCAGATCGGGCAGCTATGGTTATCTGCATGTCGGAGGCGGCTTTGCCACGCAGCATGTGCTGGGCGCGCAATCCGCGCATCTTGCCGCAGGGGTGGGGCGCGTGATCACCGCAGGGGATCATCTTGCGGTTGGCATGGACCGCGCGTCAGACGTGGGGTTGACCCTGCCGACAGAGCCGCGTTTTGACGGCGGGGCATTGCGGCTTGTGGACAGTTTTCAGTCCGGCCTGTTCGATGCCGACACCCGTGCGCGGTTCACCCGGACCCGATTTCAGCGGGATGCGCGAGCCAATCGCATGGGGATGCGGCTGACATCACAGGGAGACGGGTTTTTTGCCAAAGGCGGGCTGAACATCCTGTCCGAAACCATCGTTCCGGGCGACATCCAGATCACCGGTGACGGCGCGCCCTATCTTCTGTTTGCCGAAAGCCAGACGACAGGCGGATATCCCCGCATCGGCACCGTCATTCCCGCCGATCTGCCGCAGGCCGCGCAAACGCCGCTGGGCGGCCGGATGACGTTTGAATTTGTGACCCGCGATGAGGCGCTGCGCGCCCAGGACCGGATGCAAACTTATCTGACGCAATTGCCCAACCGGGTCAGGCCGCTGATCCGTGATCCGGCACAGATGCGCGATTTGTTGCGTCACCAGTTGATCAGTGGGGCGACATCGGGCCAGTTGGAATTAAAGGAGCCATAAGCATGCATGTCGATCTGAACGCCGATATGGGCGAAAGCTTTGGGCCCTGGCCCATGGGGTCGGATGCGGATCTGTTGAAGATCATCACCTCGGCCAATGTGGCTTGCGGGTTTCATGCAGGCGACTGGGACGTGATGTCGGCAACGATGGCGTTGGCGGTCCAGAATGATGTGGGCATCGGCGCGCATCCCGGCTTTTCCGACCTTCAGGGTTTTGGCCGGCGCCGGATGCAGTTGAGCCATGACAGTTTGCGCAATCTGGTGCGCTATCAGTTGGGTGCGGCGCAAGCGATGGCCGGTGCTGTGGGTGGCAAGGTGCGGCATCTGAAATTGCACGGTGCCTTGTCCAATATGGCCTCTGAAGACCCGGATATGGCGATGGCATGTTACGACGCCGCGCTGTCGGTTGATCCGGACATCGTGATCATGGTGCTGGCGGCCACGGCGCAGCAAACGGCGGTCGAGGCGTTGGGCTGCACATGGGCGGGCGAGATTTTCGCCGACCGGGCCTATAATGACGATGCCACTTTGGTTGATCGAAGCCAGCCCGGCGCGGTGATCCATGACGCGGACATGGCCGGGCAACGGATGCTTGAGATGGTGAAAGCCGGGGCGATCATCACCGAAAGCGGCAAACACATTCCCGCAGCGGTGGACACGATCTGTCTGCATGGCGATGGCGCAACGGCCGTACAGATCGCCCGTACCGTTCGTACAACTCTGGCAGAGGCGGGCGTGTCGCTGAGACGGTTCGAGGGCCGTCAGGGCGCGATCAGCAGCGCCTGAACATCCGCAACATTGGTCCCGGTCGCATCGGTGATCAACAGATCACCCGCCGCCGCCAGTGCGGCAAAGCTGTCATTATTGGCCAGCAAAGCGTCCAGATCGACACCTGCGGCTGCCGCGCGGCTTCGGGTTCCGGCATCGACAACGCCGCCCGCGGCATCGGTCGGGCCGTCCCTCCCATCGGTGCCGCCGGACAAAAACACCCAAGTGGCATCGGTGCCGGGTGCGCCCCTGGCCACCCGCAATGCCAGTTCTTGATTGCGACCGCCGCGCCCGTCACCGGTCAGTTTGACCGTGGTTTCCCCGCCAAACAAAAACGCCGTTTTTCTGGATGTTGGGTGCAGGCACGCCAGCACTTCTTTGGCGGCGTCTGCGACATCGCCCACTAAGGCGGCGTTGACAATTTTGGGTTCCAGACCAAGCGCTTGGGCCTTTTCGGCCATTGCGTCCAGGGACTGGCGATTGGAGCCTATCAAGGTGTTCTGTGCCACGGGGGCGGGGTCCGCCGGGCGGGTGGATTTCTGTTGCAAATGCGCCCGGATTGATGCGGGCAGCGCATCCCATAGACCGGCGGACATCAGCACTGAGATGGCGTCTTCTGCGGTTCCAATCGGGCTGACCGTTGGGCCAGAGGCAATTGCGCGAAGATCGTCACCGATGACATCCGACAGCAGATAGGCATGCACCGGTGCCGGGGCCGCCAGCCGCAAGAGGCCACCGCCTTTGAGCAGGCTGACTTGCTGGCGAATCATGTTCATCTGGACAATGTCCAGCCCGGCAGACAGCAGCAGATCGTTCAGGCGTGCTTTGTCAGACAGGCTGACCGGGGCGGGTGGCGCAGGCAAAAGCGCCGATCCACCGCCCGAGATCAATGCGATCACCCGGTCGTGTTCGGTTGTCTCCGACAATGTGCTGATCACCGTCTGGGCGGCGCGTCGGCCGGCTTCGTCAGGGACGGGATGCCCGGCGCGCAACACTTGCGCCTTGGGCACTGTGTCGGTGTTTTCGTGGTGCGTCACTGCAAAAGCGCCATGCGCGTCGGGAATTTGAACAAGCGCTTCGCGCAGCATTGCCGGGGCGGCCTTGCCGATTGCGATCACGAATGTGCGGCCATTCGGCCCGGGTGGCGGCACCGGTGCCTGGGCAAACCCGCGCTGCACGGCACGGGCGGGATCTGCGGCTTTGACGGCGGCATCAAAAAGCTGGCGCGCATAGGTGCGCAGAAGGGCGGTCTCTGTCATGGCGTCATAAAGAGACCCCGCTTGCCCCGAAGTCAAACAGGTCGTGCCAAAATTCTGTCCGGACAAGAAAGTGGTGGGCGACCTAGGAATCGAACCTAGCGTGCGTCTCCGCGAGGGAGTTACAGTCCCCTGCCACACCTTGCGGCCTGTCGCCCACTGACGTCAAAGGACAGGCCCTTGGCGTTGGCGGGTGATTACAATTGCCCCCTTGCGGCGTCAACCGGAAAATCCCATCAAGCAGGCAGCGCAATTCGCGCATGAATTGAGAGGGCTGACATGGTCAAAAAACCGAAATGGGTGGTGGCCAAGGAGCAATCAAAGAAGGCGGCTGCGGCAGAGACCGTCTGGCTGTTTGGTTTGCATGCGGTGCGCGATGCGCTGATGAACCCAAGGCGTGAACGCCTGCGCCTTGTCGTGACGCGAAACGCTATGGACAAGCTGGCGGATGCCATTGCCGAGGCCGGGATCGCGCCCGAGATGAGTGACCCGCGCAAATTTGCAGCGCCGATTGATCCGCAATCGGTGCATCAAGGGGCCGCGATGGAGGTCAAGCCGCTGAACTGGGGGCGTCTGGAGGATGTCGCATTGGGCGAAGGCGAGGGCCCGCCGCGGGTGATCTTGCTCGACCGTGTGACCGACCCGCATAATGTGGGCGCGATTTTGCGATCTGCCGAGGTGTTTGGGGCGTCGGCTGTTGTTGGCACCTTGCACCATTCGGCCCCTGAAACCGGGGCGTTGGCCAAAACTGCGTCAGGCGCGCTGGAGCGACAGCCTTATCTGCGGGAACGCAATCTGGCAGACGCGGTGGAGCGGCTGCGGGCGATGGGGTATCTGATTTACGGGCTTGATGGGGAGGCAGAGCGGACGCTTGAGGACACCATTGCCGATGTCCGTGACCGCCCCATCGCATTGGTGCTGGGGGCCGAAGGGCCGGGGCTGCGGCCCAAGACCAAGGACACGTGCGATGCGTTGGTGAAAATCCCTTATGCGCGGGCGTTTGGATCGTTGAACGTTTCAAACGCGGCTGCGGTTGCGCTTTACGCCACACGCGGCTGAACTTGCGATTGGGCGCGTGCGTGCCAATATCCGGACCAAAGGAGACGCTATGCCCCAAGGCACAAAAATTGCAACCTGCTGTTATTGCGGAACCCGCGCCGCGCTGGTCTTGCGGGGCAGGGACCGTCACGAACTGAGCTGTGCGGCCTGCGGCGCGCCTTTGCATGATATGAAAATGCTGCGCGCCGATGTGGTGGACAGGCCGGTGTCAACGCAATCGTTCAATCCGAACCGGCCCAAGAAAAAACAGAAAAAAACCGGCGCAATGCCGGTGCCTGTGCGGGATCGGAGCTATGGCTACAAAAAGAAGAAAAAGAAAAAGCGCAAAACGCTGGCCAAACGGTTCTTTGAAGAAGCGTTTGACGTTCTTGAGGATATTTTCGACTAGCGTGCCCGAACCGGTGCCGGGATGCGGTGTTGCACCGCAAACTGCGACGTTGCGCTGGTCAAGCGGGGCAGGGTGATTTAAGTGCCGTTTTACAAAGATGGAGACCAGCGTGACGACATTTGAAAACCCCGGTCCGGTTGAAGAAAACTGGAAAGATGCGATTTCTTCGGTGGAGGAAATCATCGAAGACGCGCGCAATGGCAAGATGTTCGTCCTTGTCGATCACGAGGATCGTGAAAACGAGGGCGATCTGGTGATCCCGGCACAATGGGCGACGCCGGATGCGATCAACTTTATGGCCAAGCATGGCCGGGGATTGATCTGTCTTGCCATGACAACGCAGCGTATCGAAGAGCTTGGGCTGGAATTGATGTCGACCAACAATTCATCGCGCCATGAAACCGCGTTCACGATTTCCATCGAGGCACGCGAAGGTGTGACCACCGGGATTTCTGCAGCGGACCGGGCTCGGACGGTGGCGGTTGCGATTGATGGCACCAAAGGGTCTCAGGATATTGCGACGCCGGGGCATGTGTTTCCATTGCGCGCCAAAGCGGGTGGCGTTCTGGTGCGGGCCGGGCACACCGAGGCGGCGGTGGATATCAGCCGTCTTGCCGGGCTTAACCCTGCGGGCGTGATCTGCGAAATCATGAATGAAGACGGGTCGATGTCGCGCCTGCCTGAGCTGGTTGCCTTTGCGCAATTGCACGGGCTGAAGATTGGCACGATCAGTGATCTGATTGCCTATCGGCGTCGGAACGACAACCTTGTGCGGGTGTGCAAACAGGAAACCATCGCGTCTGAATATGGCGGCGAATGGGACATGCGGATCTATACTGATGAAACCCATGGCGACGAACATATCGTGCTGACCAAAGGCGACCTGTCCGGGGATGATCCGGTGCTTGTCCGTATGCACGCGCTGGACCCGATGCTGGATGTGGTTGGAACCGGCCCGCACGGGCGGGCGAGCGAATTTCAGCATGCGATGGAGGTTGTGGGCAAAGAAGGGCGCGGCGTGGTTGTGTTGCTGCGCGACACGTCGATGAAGCTTGACGTGGGGGATGATGTCTCGCCCAAAACGCTTCGGCAATATGGGCTTGGTGCCCAGATCCTGTCCTCGCTTGGATTGTCGAAATTGATCCTGTTGACCAATTCGCCGACCCCCAAAGTGGTCGGGTTGGATGCCTATGGGCTTGAAATTGTTGGCACACGTAAGATTTCGGAGTTGGGCTGATGGCGGCAGCGGTTGAGCATTACACACTGGACAGGCCGAGCTTTGACAAGCCAGTCAAGATTTTGATCGTCGTGGCCCCCTATTACAAGGATATCGCAGATCAGATGATTGCCGGTGCCAAGGCCGAGATCGAGGCGTGCGGGGCGATCCATGAGCTGGTGGAGGTGCCAGGGGCGCTGGAAGTGCCCACCGCGATTGGCATTGCCGAGCGGATGTCGAATTTTGACGGCTATGTCGCGCTGGGCTGTGTGATCCGTGGGGAAACAACGCATTACGAAACCGTGTGCAATGACAGTTCGCGGGGGATCACCCTGCTGGGCTTGCAGGGGCTGTGCATTGGCAACGGGATTCTGACAGTCGAAACCATGGATCAGGCGCAGGCCCGTGCGGATGTCGATGGGCAAAACAAAGGCGGCGGAGCGGCGGCCGCCGCGTTGCACCTTATTGCGCTTGGCCGTAAATGGGGTGGCGCGCGCAAAGGTGTGGGGTTTGTTCCCCATAGCGACGACTACAAAGTCGCCGGCGGCCCAAGGACACCGGACACCGCATGACCTCTGCTCGCAAGAAAACCAAGGTTGATCAAAAACGCCAAATGCGATCCGCATCGCGTCTTTATGCGGTGCAGGCGCTGTTCCAGATGGAGCAATCCGGTCAATCCGTCGATAAGGTTGCAGTTGAATTTCTGGATCACCGTTTTGGCGTGGCGCAGGGCGATAGCGGTGATTTGGTCGAAGGGGACGTGGACCTGTTTCGTCGGATCACCGATGAAGCGGTGAATTATCAAGCCAAAATTGACCAGATGACCGATCGCGGTTTGGTTGCCAAATGGCCGATTTCGCGGATTGATCCCACGCTTCGCGCCGTGTTCCGCGCCGCTGGCTCTGAATTGGTGGCAAGTGAGACGCCGCCGAAAGTGATCATCTCGGAATATGTCGATGTGGCGCGGGCGTTTTTCCCCGAAGGCAAAGAGCCCAGCTTTGTCAATGCTGTGCTGGACCACATGGCGCGTGAGGCACGGCCCGAAGCGTTCTGAACCGGGCTGTGCAGATTGAGGGCTTTGATATCTGGCCGACACGGCTTAGGTTATGTGTCGGAAAGCGAGGTGTTCTATGCCCGATCTGATCAAGTTGTATATCCGCCAGACTGCAATCGGCTTTGTCCTGTCAGCCGTATTTGTGACACTTCTGCTGTATTTCAACATCGTCAATCTCTGGCATCTGGTGACGCATACGGATGTCGGTCTTTTGGCCGTGTTTTTGCTGTGGTTGTTCAACGGGATTGTATTTGCCGGGGTTCAGTTCGGTATTTCGATCATGCTGATGAAATACGACGACGATGATGACGACGACGATCATCGCGGGCGGCCAATTTCGCTTACCCCGATCCGGGTGGAGGCGACCGCACCGCGCAGTTCTGTTCGGAATTTTCAAAGGAAATAAGCGGCGGGACCACACCAACCGTGCGGTTCTCTCATTCCCGAGGACCTGTATATACAGGTGGGCGTCAGGTAACCGGACCAGGATCCGGACAGAGCCAACTCCCTCGGATTTGCTTAAGGCCACCGGAATGCAACCTGTCACGAGAAGGGCAGTGCCCGCCTGACGCACACCTAAGCCGGGCAATGTCCCGCGACAAGGGGGGGCAGTGGATATCTTCGTGGCGACGGCTTGATTTTTGTTCACACTTTGTTCATCTTTGGCACTATGCGAGATGATCTTCAGCCCGGACAGTTTTTGGCACGCGGTGTCTGCCGCCATTTGGCCAGTCACGACTTTTCCGTCATCGAGGAATTTGTGCCGGACAAAGGGCTGCGCGTGGATGTGATGGCGCTGGGTCCCAAAGGCGAGGTCTGGGTTGTGGAATGCAAGTCATCGCGGGTCGATTTTCAGTCCGACCAGAAATGGCAAGGCTACCTGGACTGGTGTGACCGCTATTTCTGGGCTGTCGATCTGGACTTCCCGACCGAGCTTTTGCCAGCGGACTCGGGTCTGATCATCGCAGATGCCTATGATGCGGAAATCGTGCGCATGGCGCCGGAAGACAAACTGCCCGCCCCGCGTCGACACAAATTGATTCGGAAATTCGCGTCCCATGCCGCGCGGCGATTGCACGCGCTGCGTGATCCGGATGCACAGCTTAGCGCCTGGGCTTGACCTTCTGCGCGGCTTGCGCGGCAAGCCTGATCTCTTCGGCGATTTCCTCTGCCTCTTCGGGCGCGAAATCCATCGGTATTTCGATGCCATCGGCCAACACAAAAAGACGCACCATACCCTGATCCGTGGGCCCGATCTGCAAATTGGCCTCGATATCGCGTTCGGTGTTGATGCTCATGCTCGTGCTCCGGAAAATGCCGCTCAGGGCCGAGGGGATAGACGCGGCGGGGGTGTTTTGCAAGTTCTGCCGGATACGCTGAACACAGGGCTACGCCCTGCGCAGGGGCGTGGGGTGGGCCAGATGGTGCAAGGACAGGCGCTGCCCGTGTGTCATCGAAACCGGTCATCAGCTTTGGGGGCGATCAGGTGGATCAGGTGTGCGAAGTGGCGTTGTCAGGGCAGATGGGTCTTGCAAAGGCCGGGACGTGCCGTTATTTCGCCCCTCAGTGCCGACATAGCTCAGTAGGTTAGAGCGCTTGATTGTGGATCAAGAGGTCCCCCGTTCGAGCCGGGGTGTCGGTACCATCTTTACTGTGTTTCGATTTGAATGGTCTGCATCAAACGTCCGCTGTCGCGGCTGAAGATCAGGATTTCATCCGCCTCGGTGACAACGGCATACCAGTTGCGCGCTTGCGTAAACGCGGTGGCGGTCGTGCCATCCGGCAATGCGATGCTGCCGGGCAAGGGTGCGGCAGATTGATTGTACCGGATGACAATCAGCGCCGTGATCAGTATGACGCCTGCGATCATCGTTATCGTCAGCACGGTCACCAGCCTGCGCAGAAAGCGAAGGTTGGCCGGTTCTTTGATCTGATCTTCGGGGGTGTTGTCCATGTCTGATCCCACATTGAGTGTCACCATCGGTGCCTCACCACCGCCGCGTCTTGATAAGGCGTTGGCGCGCGACGTGCCAGAGGAAGCGGCCCTGTCGCGCACCCGGTTGATGAAGCTGATCGAATCCGGCTCTGTGCGCCGGGGCGACGAAGTGCTGTCCAATCCAAAGGCCACCGTGGCCGAAGGGGATGTCATTGATGTGACCGTGCCGGTGGCGACGCCAAGCCATATCGCGGCCGAGGATATGCCGCTTGATATCCGGTACGAAGACGATGACCTGATTGTTGTGATGAAACCGGCTGGCATGGTGGTGCATCCGGCACCGGGTACGCCGGGCGGCACTCTGGTGAATGCGTTGTTGCATCATTTTGGGGGCGCGCTGTCGGGTGTTGGCGGTGTCGGGCGGCCGGGCATCGTGCACCGGATCGACAAGGACACCAGCGGGCTTTTGGTGGTCGCCAAATCGGACCGCGCCCATCACGGGCTGGCCGATCAATTCGCCGCGCATCGTGTTGAACGTGCGTATCAGGCGCTGGTGTACGGGTATCCCGATATCGGCGATCCGCGTTTGCGCGGTGTCCGGGGGGTGTCGTTTGAACCCGGAGCGGTGATCCGGATCACCAGCGATCTTGCCCGCCACAAGACCGACCGGCAGAAACAGGCGGTGTATTTTGGCCACGGCAAACACGCGATTACACGGGCGCGGGTGCTGGAGGGGTTTGGGAAACCGGCCCAATTGGCTCTGGTGGAATGTCGGCTTGAGACCGGGCGCACCCATCAGATCCGGGTGCATATGGCGCATGCGGGACATGGCCTGGTCGGTGATCCGGTATACGGGGGCAAGCGTAAAGCGGCCAAAGGGACGTTATCTGAACCTGCCTTGACGGCACTGGCGCAATTTTCGCGACAGGCTTTGCATGCGGCCGTTCTTGGATTCGCGCACCCGGTCAGCGGCGAAGTGGTGCGGTTTGAGGCGGATTTGCCCGACGATATGGCCGGGTTGATTGCGGAATTGCGTGCCTGAAACAATCGTCCCATGTGCGTGAGCGCACGGAGTTTTGGGTTATCTGCAGGGAAATGTGCGTTAAGTAATGATCAACGAAAGCCGTGCGCCACTTGAAACCGGTGATCTGCGTCACCAAGTTGAATGTTAACACCATAAACATTGGAGGGACATGGATATGGCTAATTACGCGAACCTCCCGGCCCCGACGCCGGAAGCGGGCTTGAGCCGTTATCTTCAGGAAATTCGGAAGTTCCCGCTTCTGGAGCCTGAAGAGGAATATATGCTCGCCAAGCGCTGGGTGGAACAGGAAGATACAGATGCGGCCCATAAGATGGTGACAAGCCATCTGCGCCTCGCAGCAAAAATTGCGATGGGCTATCGCGGATATGGATTGCCCCAGGCGGAAGTGATTTCCGAAGCCAATGTGGGTTTGATGCAAGCTGTCAAACGGTTTGATCCGGAAAAGGGGTTCCGTTTGGCAACCTATGCCATGTGGTGGATTCGGGCGTCGATCCAGGAATATATTTTGCGTTCATGGTCCCTGGTGAAGCTGGGCACGACATCGGCGCAGAAAAAACTGTTCTTCAACCTGCGCAAAGCCAAATCGCGGATCGGGGCGCTTGAGGATGGTGACCTGCGTCCAGAGCATGTTCAAAAGATTGCGCATGATCTGGGTGTCAATGAAACCGAGGTGATTTCGATGAACCGCCGTTTGTCGGGCGGCGATGCGTCGTTGAACGCGACGGTCGGGTCCGATGGCGAAGGGGCCATGCAGTGGCAGGATTGGCTTGAGGATGAGAGCGCCGATCAGGCCGGTGACTACGAAGAAAAAGACGAGCTGGATGCGCGTCGCGCCATGCTGGCGCAGGCGATGGACGTTTTGAATGATCGGGAAAAAGACATTCTGACCCAACGCCGCTTGGCCGAGAAGCCGGTGACGCTGGAAGAATTGTCCGGGCAATATGATGTCAGCCGCGAACGTATTCGCCAAATTGAAGTGCGCGCGTTCGAGAAATTGCAAAAACGCATGCGTGATCTGGCGAAAGAGCAGGGATTGCTGACGGCTTGACCGGGTCATCGGCTATACAGAAGCGGCAACACCCCGCCTGATGCAGAGCCACCAAGAAGGGCGCTGGCCGGTGATGTCATCGGCCCGGGCAGATCGGCGAAAAGCAAAAACCTCTCTCTGACCGCGTCCAGCGTTTCCGGGTCGGTCAGATCCGATACCTGATCGGTTCCAAACTGCCGCAGGGCGCGTGTTTTGAGGTCTTCGACCTGCCGGTCGATATCGAGCGAGCTAAAACTGTCGGGTGTGTTCAGTGCGGTTTCAAAGACCTGCCGAAGCGGGTTCGAGGCCAGGATCGCGAACCATTGAGCATCGTTGGAACGCTGGTTGGTCACAACTTGGTTCAAGTCGCGGTTCAGTCCAAGCGCAAGACGCATGTTTGGATCGGTCTCTCCAACCCGAATTTCAAATTGTCGATCAACGTAAATGTCCACAATCGCGTCGGCAAAGCCTGGCGGATAGGTGCGCCCCTGATCCGGCTGGGACAGATTGAGTGCAGCAACGAAAGGTTTTAGCCGTGGGTCAGGCAAAACATTGATCAGCGAGGTCGGGTCCTGCGCATCGGCGGCAATCAGGCGGTTTGCAAAGGCCGCGCTGTCGCTGCGCAAGGGCATGCCAAAGAAATCGAACACATCAAGCATCAGCTTGGCGTCCTTAAAGAAATCCTCGGCCGTTTGCGCGGGCGCGTCGCGGGATGTGACGGTGTCAACGAATTGTTCCAGCTTGCTCACAAAACTGCCGTCCACGCTCTGTGCCCGTTCAGCGAAACCAAAGACATCGGCCCAGGCGGCGTAGCGCGGGTCCTCAAGCTGGTTCGCGGGGGAGAATGGATCGTCCAGATCCGATGTCAGAACGGACGACAGGAAATCATTGCGCCCAAGGTCCGTGTTCAATCCGAAAATGCGCAGAGACGCGTCAAGCAGATCGTCGTTTTCAAGCAAATCAGAAGGGGACTGCAAATCCCCCGCAACGGCGGAGAAGCGATCGGCAAACCCATAGATGCTTTCGGTTGCTGCGCGTTTTTCGTTCAACGCCAACACAGAAGACAGTTCGGCATATCGCGGGTCCGACAGGCGGTTTGCGAAGGAATTTTCATCCGTCAGATCGGATTCCAGAACGCGCTGAAGGAAAAAGAGATTGTTTCGGTCGCTTTCCAGCCCAAAGGTCTGAAGCGTTGCGCGCAAGAGGGACGGATTGCCAAGCAAATCATCCGCCGTTTGCAACTCAGCGAGTTGCGCGCGTATGCGGTCTTCCTTTGCAGCAGTGGGGAGTTTGGCGGCCTCGCCAAAGAAATTGAACGTTTCGGCCAGTTCGCGGTAGCGTTTGTCGGCCAGTTTGTTGGCAAGCGAGCTTTCATCCGACAAATCCGAGGTCAGGACTTTCTCGATAAAGGCGCGGTTCTGGATGTCTGCGTCCAGCCCGAACGCCCCTAATGCGACCGACAGCAGTGCGCGGTCATCAAGAAGCTGATCGGCGGTTTCCAGCGTTTCAAGCCGGTTACGCGCGGTTTCGATGTTGCGTGCGATATCGGGGGATTGCCCCAGGGATGCCTGCTGTGCCGCGCGGGTCCGTGTGAGAAAAGCGTAGCCGCCGGGGCCAGAGCCCAGAATGGTTGGTGAAAAGGTCACATCGGCACCTTCCTGACAGTAATGCGATGCCAGTAAGCCGCGAGATCCGTTAATGTCCGATATAGAAAACCCTGGAATGTCATTTCAACTTGCATCGAATTGAAATGAAAAGGCCGGTCGCAGGACCGGCCATTGTGTTTTATGCTGCGTTGGTATTCGCCGGTTTCGGCTTTCCCTTGCGTTGCGTGCCACCCGCATTGGTGTCGATGAAGTCAAGCACCATGGGCCGGATGTTGTTGCGCCAGCTTTTGCCTGCAAAAATACCGTAATGGCCCGCGCCGGGTTCGACATGGCTGGCTTTCTTGCTGTCTGGCAGGCCGGTGCACAGATCAAGTGCGGCGATACACTGGCCCGGGGCCGAGATGTCGTCATTGGCCCCTTCCACGGTTTTGACGGCAACCTTGGTGATCGCCCCCATATCCACCTTGTGGCCTGCCACGATGAATTCGTTCTTGGCAATCTCGCGGCGTTTGAAAATCCGGTCGACCGTCGACAGATAGAATTCGGCGGGCATGTCCATGACGGCCAGATATTCATCGTAAAAGCGGTTGTGCGGATCGTGATCCGAGGCTTTGCCGCGCATGACATTCTGTATCTGGTTCGAAAACGCGCTGGAGTGTCGCTCTGCGTTCATCGAGATGAACGAGGCGAGCTGCAGCAAGCCGGGATAGACCATGCGGCCCACCCCGGGATATTTGAAGCCAACGCGCTGGATCATGGTTTCTTCCAGCTGACCCATTGTGACGCGGCGGCCAAAGTCGGTGACGTCGGTCGGGGTTGCATCCGGATCGACCGGGCCGCCGATCAGGGTCAGCGTGCGCGGCTGCGCGTCGGGGTCGAGTTCGGCCAGATAGGCGGTTGCGGCCAGGGTCAGCGGAACCGGCTGACAGACCGCGACCACATTGGTGTCCGGTCCCATCTCGCGCATGAAATCCATCAGGTAGAGGGTGTAATCCTCGACATCGAATTTGCCGGCGCTGACAGGAATGTCGCGGGCGTTGTGCCAATCGGTGACGTAGACTTCGCAATTCACGATCAGCGATTTGACAGTCGAGCGCAGCAAGGTTGCGTAATGGCCCGACATTGGTGCAACCAGCAAGATCTTGCGGGGCTGTTCCTCGCGGCCTGCGACCTTGAAATGGATCAGATCGCCAAAGGGCTTTTCGACAACTTTCTGGATTTCAACCAGATGATCGCGCCCGTCCTGACAGGTGAATGTTCGAATCCCCCAGTCGGGCTTGACAACCATACGTTCAAATGAGCGCTCCGTGACCTCGCCCCAGGCGGCCATCCATTGAATGGCGGGGTTGGGCATCATGGCCCAGGCCGGATAAGATGCGGCCGTCCGGGCCGTCGCGCCAAGCCATTGATTTGTATTGCGAACCGTTTCCATGAGATCGTATGTCATCATGTAGCGCATTAGAGGCATCTCCTTGGTACAGGCCACGTTGACCGGGCCATTTAGTCGCTTTGCCTCCCACTGCGTGCGACGTTATTCTGCATAGCAGCATGAATAAGGGGGAATATTGGCCATGACAACCAATGACGTTGCTGCACCAGAAATTAGTGCGGAACTTGAGGCCAATTTGCAAAAGATTGAAACATTGACCCAGCGCATGATGACCGCGCTGTCGAGTAAACGGCAAATCAATCCAGCCCTGCATGCGCCCGATGCGTCCCTGTTTGGAGAGGCAATGCAAAGCTATTGGCAGGAATGGTTGCAAAATCCGGCCAAGATTCTTGAGCATCAGATTTCCTATTGGGGCAAGTCGGTCAAACATTACGTCGAAGCGCAGCAAGCCTTGGCCAAGGGTAAATTACAGGCACCCGAAGACCCCGGCCCGCAGGACCGTCGTTTCAAGAACCCGATGTGGGATGAACATCCCTACTTCAATTTCATTAAGCAACAGTATCTGATCAACGCCGAAGCGATCCAGACCGCCGTCAATGACATTGACGATATGGATCGTCTTGAAAAGCAGCGGCTGAAATATTTTGCCCAGCAAATCGTGGATATGTTCGCGCCGACGAATTTTCTGGCGACCAACCCCGATGCGCTGCAAAAAGCACTTGAGACCGAAGGCGAAAGCCTTGTGCAAGGGTTGGAAAACCTGGTGTCCGACCTTGAGGCCAACAATGGCGAACTGGTGGTCCGGCTTGCCGATGAGGGGGCGTTCGAGATCGGTGAAAACATCGCCACGGCAGAAGGCGAGGTGGTCTATCGCAACCACATGATGGAACTGATCCAGTACACCCCGACAACGGAAAAAGTGCGCGAAACGCCGATTGTGCTGTTTCCGCCATGGATCAACAAATACTACATTCTGGACCTCAAACCGCAGAATTCGTTTATCCGTTGGGTCGTTGATCAAGGGTACACGCTGTTTGTCGTCAGCTGGATCAACCCGGATGAAAGCTACAAGGATGTGGGGCTAGAGACCTATATCGAAGACGGCTATTTGCGCGCTTTCGAAGAGGTGAAGTCGATTTGCAAGGTCGATCGGATCAATGCAATTGGCTATTGTATAGCCGGCACCACTTTGAACCTCACGCTGTCACTGCTGAAACAGCGCGGCGACAAAACAGTCAAATCGGCCACCTTTTTTACCACGCTGACCGATTTCTCGGATCAGGGCGAATTCACCCCATTCCTGCAAAACGACTTTATCGACGGCATCGAAGCCGAAATCGGCGATACCGGTATTCTTAAGTCGTTCATCATGGCCCGCACATTCAGCTATCTGCGGTCGAATGATCTGGTGTATGGACCGGCGATCAAAAGCTATATGATGGGCGAAACACCACCGGCCTTTGACCTTTTGTACTGGAACGGCGACGGGGCAAACCTGCCTGGCAAGATGGCCATTCAGTATTTGCGCGGTCTGTGCCAGCGCAATGAATTTGCCGATGGCACGTTCGAACTGATGGGGCATACGCTCAGCCTTGGGGACGTGGATGTGCCGCTGTGTTCGATTGCCTGCGAAACCGACCATATTGCCGCCTGGAAGGATTGCTATCGCGGGGTGCAGCAGATGGGGTCGAAATCCAAAAAATTCATCGTGTCGGAATCCGGCCATATCGCCGGGATCGTGAACCCGCCCAGCAAAAAGAAGTACGGCCATTACATCAATGACGACATGACGCTGTCGCCGGAGGACTGGCTCAAGGGGGCCGAGTTTTCCGAAGGGTCGTGGTGGCCGCATTGGGAAAAATGGCTGAGCAAACGCTCTGGCAAATGGATCAAGGCGCGACAGCCGGGGGACGATGAACATCCCGTTCTGGGTCCGGCACCCGGCACATATGTGCAATTAAAAGCCACAGCTTGACCTAGCGGCATTTTTTATGCTGCGGTGCAGAAAAAAAGCTTGAATTGCTGCGCTGCAGCATCTATGTACCTTTCATCTGCAGATCAGCGGGGTGGGCCCGCAGCGCAGGAAAGGATTTGAACGATGGCTACGAAGACACCTGACATGACCGCGACACTCAAAGAAATGATGGGTGCATTCCCGGTCGACACGAAAGCAATGGAAGACGCTTTCAAAACAACAGCAACTCTGAACGAGAAGCTGTCCTCGGTTGCTCTGGAAGCAGCTGAGAAGTCGACAGAAATCTCTGCCAAGTGGACAAAAGACACGCTCTCCAAGCTGAGCGACATGTCCAAGGCGAAAACAGAGCCTGCCGATTACGCAAAGGCGATGACCGATTTCGCATCCGCTCAGGCCGAAGTTGCCTCCGAGAACATGGCGGCCTTCGCCGAGATCGCGAAGAAAGTCCAGATGGACACAGTCGAGCTGATGATGGCTGCTGGCAAAGACATCTCTGAGGATGCATCTGCCGCTGTCAAGAAAGCGACTGCTGACGTGACAACAGCTGCCAAGAAAGCAACGGCAACTGCAAAGTAAGCTGACATAGAATTAGCGTTCTCTCCTCCCAAATCTGGAACGCTATTTTCTGGCCGGGTCCGCAAGGATCCGGCCTTTTTTGTGCGTGCTCAGGGGGCGCATCCGATCAATGAGTTGTCCGATAAACGTCACCAGTGCTTTCTTTTTGTGCTGCATGTGCTTAAGCTGCGTTGCAGCAAAGACATTCCGGGGAGGGACCCTTGGCTGACACCGACAAACCGCTGCTGATCAAGCGCTACGCGAGCCGCCGTCTCTATAATACGGAAACATCCGATTATGTGACCCTGGAAGACATCGCGCGCTTTATTCGCGATGGCCGCGAGGTTCAGATCATTGACCTGAAATCCGGCGATGACCTGACCCGCCAATATCTGTTGCAGATCATCGCAGAACACGAAAGCCGCGGTGAAAACGTGTTGCCGACGAATGTGCTGAATGACCTTGTGCGCAGCTATACGTCCCAGGCCACCAGTGCGGTTCCGCAGTTTCTGGCCGCCAGCTTTGAGATGTTCCGCGAGAGCCAATCCACCTGGATGGAAAAGATGAACAAGGCCAACCCGATGACAGGTGTGCCCGGCTTCGAAGCGATCCAGGCGCAGCAAGAGGCGTTTCTCAAGGCCATGACGGCCGGAATGGCGGGTAACTGGTCCGGTCCGATGCCCGAAGGGTCCGATGCGGACAGTTCTGGCACGGCACCGCAGGATGGCGATGATCTTGACGATATCAAATCGCAATTGGCCGAACTTCAGAAAAAGCTGTCGAAACTCGATAAATAAGTCAAAGTCCCAACCGGTCCCGCATCGCGTACCACGACATTGCCAGCGACAGGATAGGCGTTCGCAACAGACCGCCGCCCGGAAAGGTCACATGGGGGATGTCATTGAACGCGGCAAAGCCTTCGGAGGGTGCGCGCGTCGCTTCGGCCAACAGTTTTCCGGCCTGAATCGCGTTGCCGACGCCATGCCCTGAATATCCTGACGCAGACAGGACATTGGGTTTGACCCGCGCCAGATAGGGCATCCGCTTGATGGTGATGGCCAGGGTGCCGCCCCAGGCATAGTCGATCTTTACATCCCTGAGATGGGGAAAAACCGTGGTCATCGGGGCCCGCACCAGTCCCGCAATATCCGACGGAAACCGATAGCCATAGGTTTCCCCGCCCCCGAACAACAGACGTTTGTCATGGCTGAGACGGAAGTAATTCACCACAAAGCGCGAATCCGCGACGGCGATATCGGCGGCCAGAACCCGGGCGGCCTCCGCGCCCAACGGTTCAGTGGCAATGACGTAGTTGTTAATCGGCATCACCCGCGCCGCCACCGTCCGGTCAAGGCCACCCAGATATCCGTTGCCCGCAAAAATCACCTGATCGGCGATCACATGCCCTGCATCGGTGCGGATGATGGGTTTGGCCCCGTGTTTGACATCATGCACATGGCTGCGCTCATAAATCCGGACACCGGCCGAGGAGGCGGCTTTGGCCAGCCCAAAAACAAGCCGGAGCGGATGAAGATGCGCGGCCCCCATATCAAGCGTGCCGCCCTTGTAGTCGGGTGACGGGCAAATCCGGGCGAAGGCATCCGCATTCAGCGGTTCGATCTGATCGTAGCCGTAACGTGTCTGCAAATACTCTGCATAGTGATGCAACTCCGCCACGTCCGAAGCACGGCTTCCGGCCCACGCGATGCCATCTCTCAGATAGCAGTCGATACTGTGGGTCGCGATCAGGTCACGCACCAACGTCTTGGCGTCTTCTCCCAAACGCCAAAGCCGCTGCGCCGCGTCTTCTCCGACCATCTTTTCCAGCTTGATCTGATCTTGCCGCTGCCCTGATCCCAGCTGCCCGCCATTGCGCCCCGACGCCCCAAACCCCACACGATGCGCGTCAAGCAGCACCACATCCGCGCCCGCTTGAGCCAGGTGCAGCGCGGCCGAGATGCCGGTAAACCCGGCCCCTACAATACAGACATCGGCGGTCGTCTCGCCCTGCAGCGGTGCAAAGGGGGCCAGCGGTTCTGCGGTCGCTGCGTACCAGCTTTGCGGATAGGTCGCGCGGGTGTCATTGCTGAAAAGAAGGTTCACGAAGACCGCTCCTGGTTTCTTTGGGCTGTCAAATACCTCGGGGGTTTGGGGGCTGGCCCCCAATCACACGTTCAACAACAAATGCTCCCGCTCCCATGGAGAGATCACCTGCAGGAATTCTTCGTATTCGGCGCGTTTGACAATCGAATAGACGCGGCAGAAATCCGGCCCAAGGATGGTGTGCAGCTCGGTGGCCTCGTCAAACAGATCCAACGCCTGTCCAAGCACCTGAGGGATGTCGCCCTCGCCTTCATAGGCGTCACTTTTGAACTGTTTGGAGGGACGGATTTCATTGACCAATCCGAGATAGCCACAGGCCAAAGACGCCGCGATGCCCAGATATGGGTTGCAATCCATGCCCGCCAAACGGTTTTCAACCCGGCGGCTTTCGGCGCTTGAGAGCGGGATACGGATGCCGGTTGTGCGATTGTCGCGGCCCCATTCCAGATTGATCGGTGCGGCGTGTTCTTTGACGTACCGCCGATAGCTGTTCACATAAGGGGCCAGCACCGCGATGGCGGCGGGGGTGTGGGTCTGCAAGCCGCCAATAAAGTGGAAGAACGCATCTGTTTCACCGCCCTGCGGCCCGGAAAAGATATTCCGCCCGGTTTCGATCTCCATGATCGACTGGTGGATATGCATGGCACTTCCGGGTTCGTTTTCGATCGGCTTGGCCATGAAGGTGGCAAAGCAATTATGGCGCAGAGCGGCTTCGCGGATCAGGCGTTTGAAATAAAACACCTCATCGGCCAGTTTGACCGGATCGCCGTGCTGAAGGTTGATCTCAAGCTGTCCGGCCCCGCCTTCCTGGGTGATGCCGTCGATTTCAAAACCTTGTGCTTCGGCAAAATCATAGATGTCGTCGATCACCGGGCCGAATTCGTCGACCGCCGTCATCGAATAGGCCTGACGTGCAGCGGCCGGACGGCCAGAGCGTCCCATCATCGGCTCGATTGCTTTGGCCGGATCAAGGTTCCGGGCGGTAAGAAAGAACTCCATCTCGGGGGCGACCACCGGTTCCCAGCCCTTGTCACGGTAAAGCTGAACCACCCGTTTAAGCACATTGCGCGGCGCATAAGGAACGGGACGGTCCTTGCGGTCATAGGCGTCGTGAATGACTTGCAGCGTCCAGTCCCCGGTCCAGGGCGCGGCTGTGGCGGTGCTCATATCGGGTTTGAGGATCATGTCCCGTTCGATGAAACCGCCATCGCTTTCGTCAGCGGCTTCGCCCCAACCGCCGGTGATGGTCTGGAAAAAGATTGAATCGGGAAGGTGAAAATACTCCTGCCGCGCGAATTTTGAAGCCGGCACCGCTTTGCCGCGCGCGATGCCCGGAAGGTCTGCGATGATACATTCCACCTCGTCCAGACGTTTGCCTTCAAGATACTGCGCAGCAGAAGCAGGCAGCGAAGAAATCCAGTCGCTCATGTCAGGCGTCCTTCTTGATAAAAGCGGATGAATTGCTGCGCCATATGTGCGGAATCAAGCGGCTGGCCCATACGCGTGCTGGCTTCTTGCAGCAGCGTGTCGGGCACCAATCCCTTGCCACGGGTGTCGATCAGACCCTGGATGAAATCATCGCCATATTCGGGATGGGGCTGCACGGTGTAGGCCTTGCCCGGATAGAGCAACGCCGCGTTTGCGCAAAACGCATTGCTGGCCACAACTTTGGCCCCATCCGGGATCTTGGTGACCTGATCCTGATGCCAGGCATTGATGGTCATACTGGTGTCTGCAAAATCATAGCGTTGCTGGCCCACCGCCCAGCCGCCGTCGTATTTCTCAACTTTGCCGCCCAGCGCCTGTGCGATGATCTGGTGCCCGAAACAGACCCCGATCAAAGGGCGGCCGGCTGCGATAATGTCCCTGATGAACGCCTCAAGGGGGGCGATCCAGTCATGATCTTCATACGCGCCATGGCGCGAGCCGGTGATCAGCCAGCCATCGGCATCCGTGGCGCTGTCGGGAAAGACGTTTTCGACCACGGACCAGTGTTCAAAATCAAACCCGTGGCCCGCAAGCAGTCGTTCAAAGAACGCGGGATATTCGCCAAACTCGTCCACCAGCTCTTTCGGGGCAAGGCCGGTTTGCAGGATGCCAATTTTCATGGTCCACCTTTTATCATTGTCCAAAACGGCATGATCAGACCGTATCCAGATACAGACCAACCTGATCCTGCAGGCTTAACTCGGAAACAATCTCCATTTCCTGTCGCTTGGTCAGTGTCATGTTCCGGATCAGGTCCTGGGGGAATATCCTGGCCATCACGTCACTGTCTGCAAACCGGTCAATCGCGGTGGCCCAGTTTGTCGGGATTTGCGGCAAATCCAGCGAATAGGCGTTCCCGGTGATCGGCGCGGGTGCGGTCTGATGGTCCTCGATTCCGGTCAATGCAGCCCCCAGAATGGCTGCAAGGGATAGGTAGGGGTTCACGTCACCGCCGGCGACCCGATGTTCGATCCGCCGCGCCGCTGTGGCACCGGATGGCACGCGGATGGCTGCGGTGCGGTTCTCATAGGCCCAGGCCACGCCGGTTGGCGCATGGGCGTTGGGCACAAGCCGGTCATAACTGTTGGCGTGCGGCGCAAAGATCAGGGTGCTGTCGGGCAGGGCGTTCAGACATCCGGCAATCGCCTGTCGCAGCAGGTCCGTGCCTTTGGGTCCGCCATCATCAAACACATTCTTGCCTTCGGCGTCGATCACCGAAAAATGTGTGTGCATTCCGGACCCTGCGTAATCCTCGTAGGGTTTTGCCATGAACGAGGCTGCAAATCCGTTGCGACGCGCAAGTCCTTTGACCAGCATCTTGAACAGCCATGCGTCATCGGCGGCTTTCAGTGGGTCATCAACATGCATCATGTTGATTTCAAACTGGCCAAGCCCGGCTTCGGAAATTGTGGTGTCGGCCGGGATGTCCATCGCTTCGCACGCATCATAGAGTTCGGTAAAGAAGCTGTCGAACTGATCGAGCACGCGGATGGACAGGATCTCACCGGCTTTGTGCCGTTTACCTGAACGCGGCGATGCCGGGATGCGCAGACGGTTTTTGCGATCATCGATCAGAAAGAACTCTAGCTCCATGGCAACGACCGGCGTCAGCCCCTTTGTGGCATAGCGTTTGACCACATCGGCCAGGGCGTGGCGCGGGTCGCCCGCAAAGGCAGAGCCATCCTCCCGGTACATCCAAAGCGGCAGCAGGGCCGATGGAGTGTCCAGCCATGGCATCGGGACAAAGCCGCGTTCCGTGAGTTTCAGCACGCCATCGGCATCGCCCTGGGCATAGACAAGCGGGCTGTTGTGGATGTCCTCGCCGCGAATGTCGAGGTTCAGAACAGAGAGCGGGAAGCGGGTTCCGCCCTGTACGGCCTTGTCCGCAAAGCGCGCCGGAACACGTTTGCCGCGGGCAACGCCGTTCAGATCGGATGCGGCCACACGGACGGACCGGACCTCTGGATGGGACCTGAGCCAGGTGGCGGGATCGGCTGACATGACGCCTCAAGAGATAATTTGATCAAATTCAGAGATAGCCAGCGCATCCGCCATTTGGCAAGAGGAATTCAGCGAATGATGTTGAGTTTCAGTTTCATCTTGCTGCGGGTCTCTTGCGGCAGATGCCGGTTGAGCCGTTTGTTGATGATGCCGAAAATGCCGATGATCACCAGCGTCAGCAGGATGAAATAGAATGCAAGAATGGGGTAGGGCACAAAGGGGTTGAAGGTCTTGTCGGCAAAGAAATTGGCATAATACAGCGCATCTCCACGCTGTTGCCATGCCGGGAACCCCGAAAAATAGACCAGGGTGGTGGCGTGAAACAAAAAGATCGCTTCGTTGGTATAGCCCGGCCAGGCCAGACGCAGCATCGTGGGCCAGGTGATCCGCCGGAATCGGGTCCAGCCGGTCATTCCATAGGCATCGGCGGCGTCCATATCGCCTTTTGGCACCGATTGCAGCGCGCCATAGAAAATTTCGCCGGTATAGGCCGCCGTGTTCAAGAACAGCACCACCAACGCGCCCAGCCATGCCGAGGTGAACGGCGAAAAGATCGGAAATGTCTGTTTCAGGCTTAAAAACAGGAAATAGGCAAAAAAGAACTGGATAAAGAGCGGCGATCCACGGAACAGGAAGATGAACCACTCTGACGGCTTTTTGAACCAAGGGTTCGACGACGCCTTGCCAAGTGCCACTGCGGTGGCAAGAAAGAAACCGCTGCCCAGGGCCAGCACACCAAAATAGATGTTCCAGATCATGCCGGACCCGATCAGCACAAATTGCTGGCACAGCGTATAGTCCGACCGGGGCAAGACCCGTTCGCCGATGCCGATCGAGCGTAAACCGTAATCAAGAACGGTGTCCCAACAGCTCATGCGGCTTTCCTTTGGGCTTCGCCACCTGTGGTTGCCTGACCGTGCGTGAGTTTGCGCATGATCTTGTCCAACACGGATTCGGACAGTTTGGTGAACCAAAGATAGAAAACGAGCAGGGCCAGAAAATACCACACGCGCCAGTCGCCATGGGGGTAATCGGTGAACCGCGCGGTTTTTGAGCCGCCCAATTCCCGTGCCCAGTAGACGATATCCTCGACCCCTAGCAGAAACAGAAGCGGTGTCGCCTTGACCAACACCATCCACAGATTGCCAAGGCCGGGCAGGGCAAACACCCACATCTGCGGGACCAGAACCCGCCAAAAGGTTTGCCGTTTCGTCATGCCATAGGCTTCGGCCGTCTCTAACTGGCCACGCGGCACCGCGCGCATCGCGCCGAACAACACATTGGCGGCAAATGCGCCAAACACGATTGCAAATGTAAGCACCGCAAGCAGGAATCCATAGGTTTCATGAACCCATTGCGGGGCATTTCCCAATGGAAGTTTTGCCGCGGTACAGACGACAAAATCATTGCCCTGTCGGATCGGCTGATCCCAATCGGGGCATTTGATTTTATGACGAATCCATTCGAAAAACTGGTCAAGCGCGATGACGAAGAACAGGAAAAACGCGATATCGGGAACTCCGCGTACAATCGCGATATAGGTTTTGCCCAAAAGGCTTAGCGGCGCGAAAGACGACCGGGCCGAGGCCGCGCCAAGGAAGCCAAAGGTCAATGCCGCCGGTGCGGTGATGGCAAGCAAAAGCAGAACCGTGAACACCGACGTGTAAATCGACATGTGTTTGCCGGTGGTCAGATAGCAGGCAAACCACCGAAAGGTGTCCAGGGTAGCGGGATCGGTGCAAAAGCTGAACATCTATGGTGCGCCGCAGAAAAAGGACAAATGTTTTAACTCTTCAGTTCAATTGATAGCGATTCCGGCAGCTTGTAAATCTTTGTGTCCGGAAACCGTGCCTTATGCCTGTCCGCCTGTGGTCATGTTAAGACCGACAGGTCCTGCGTCGGCCGTTTGGCCGCGCGGGCATCTTGTTTGTTGGCTGCCAGAAAGAGGCCGCGTCGGCGGCCCCTTTTATCTGGCTGGGCGGAGCTGATCAGAAGCCCGGTCCGATTTCCCATTTCGCGATCAGCGCATTCAGGCTTCCATCGTCTTTCATGGATTGAATCGCTGCGTCGAACTTTTCTTTCAGCTCGGTATCGGATTCGCGCACACCCATGCCAACGCCGCCGCCGATCAGCTCTTGTTGATCAAGCAGGGCCAGATCTGGGTTTTCATCTGCAATCGGGCGCAGGTAGGCATCATCGGCCAGCACCGCATCCGCTTCGCCGTTTCGAACTGCGGCGATGGTTTCGTCTGGTGTCGCGAATTCGACAAGCGTGGCCCCGCTGGACGCCACGAATGCCGCCTGAACCGTGTTAGCTTGCGCCGCGATGACGCCGGTGGTCAGGTCAATATCCGTCCCTTCCAGCACAAGATATCCCGATGGGTCGGGTTGGGTGTAGTTCTGGGTAAAGTCGATGACCTCGTCGCGTTCTTCGGTGATCGACATACCGGCGATGATGGTATCGTAATTGCCCGATACCAGGTTCGGAATGATCGAGTCCCAGTCATTCGTGACCCACTCGCAGGTCAGTTCAGCGCGCGAACACAGCTCGTCGCCCAATTCGCGTTCAAAGCCGTCAACTTCGCCCGCATCGTTGATAAAGTTATACGGAGGGTAAGCACCTTCGGTGCCCATACGCACCACCGAATGGCTGTCTGCAAAGGCAACGGATGCCGTGAACGCCAGAATGGCGCTGCCGAAAAGAATGGATTTCATGGTGAACTCTCCCAAGTTGTTTGCTGTTACGCGGCCATTGTCGAGGACAAAAACCCCTGTAGCCGTTCTGATTTCGGTGCGCCAAACACATCCTCTGGCGCGCCTTCTTCTTCGATCAGGCCCTGATGCAGGAACACAACGTGATTGCTTACATCGCGGGCCAGTTTCATGTCATGCGTGACGATCAGCATGGTGCGCCCTTCGCTGGCAAGATCTTTGATCACCTTGACAACCTCTTGTTCCAGCTCTGGGTCCAGTGCGGATGTCGGCTCGTCGAAAAGCAGTGCTTCCGGCTCCATACACAAGGCGCGCGCAATAGCGGCGCGTTGTTGTTGTCCGCCGGACAATTGCGCCGGATACGCATCGCATTTGTCGCCGATCCCAACCTTGTCCAGATAGCCGCGCGCGGCCTGTTCAGTCTCGCTCCGGTCACGTCCCAGAACGGTAACCGGCGCTTCCATGACGTTTTGCAGGATGGTCAGGTGGGACCACAGGTTGAATTGTTGAAACACCATCGACAGGTTTGTGCGGATGCGCAGCACCTGTTTGGGATCGTTTGGATGACGCTCCAGACCGCTGCCTTTCCAGGTGACGGCCTCGCCCTTGAACAGGATATCGCCTTGCTGACTGTCTTCCAGCAGGTTTGCACATCTCAGGATGGTGGATTTGCCGGAACCGGACGACCCGATCAGCGCAACCACATCGCCGCGATGGGCCGTGATGTCGACACCCTTGATGACTTCAAGCGTGCCATACTGCTTGTGCAGATTGCGAATTTCGAGGACGGGCGTGTCTGTCACGGCATGGATCAGGTCGCTGTTTCAATGTTGACGCGCAAGATGACGCCAATTTGCCGTGTGATGCAATGTTCAATTTCGCCCTGAAGGCCGGAATGTGGGGGGTAACCCTGCGTCATGCGCCGGGTGGGGCAGGACTCGGTTGGGCGTGATAAAGACGCGCGTCCAGAACACAGAACGTCATCGGACCGCCCATGTCATCGGGGGTTTGGGGCGAATACGCGCGTGTCGCGGCATGCAACGCTCTGCGTAACGGGGCCGGATCGGTGCCACGCGCTGTGATCAGCGGCAGGCCCGGTGTGACCGCGCTGTGCCCAACCAGATGGACCTTGGCCGCATTGGGATCAAACCGTTGCAGGATACGCCAGCTTACGGCGTCGATATAGGCAATGTCGGCGGCACCCTGTGCAACCGCTGCCAAAGACTGCGCGTGTGATCCGGTCTCGCAGATATCGGCAAAGCGTGGCGGATGTTCAAACGGTGCCGCCAATTGCGTGACCGCCCAACCGGATTGGCTGTCGGGGGCATTATAGGCCAGGCGCAGCCCGGACATATCGGCGACAGGGCTGGCACCGTTCGGGCAAGATCGCCGGATCACGCAAGACATATAATGCCCCGGTTGGGTGTTCAGTGCGAAATCAAACGTGCCAACATACTGAACTTTGTTCCTAAGCGCCGTTCGAAACGGTAGGCCGCAGGTCATCGAAACGAACAGGTCGGGATCTTGCCAATGGTCAGCCCAGCTTGCAGGCAAGGCGTCTGGAGGGGTCAGGTCCGGCGCGGTCAGTCCTTCTTTTGCTGCGCAGTCCTGAAACACGGACCAGAATGCTTGCCACAGATGCGCATTTTCCGCCCGCCAATACATCGGCAGGCTGGCAACACTCATGCGCGCGCGACGCGTTGCCGGGCAAGAGCGCTGTCGCGATCGTTGATGCCAAGAAGCTTGGACACAAGGCGCAGCAGCGCGTCTTCTTCCGCCTCGCGGACACCATCGGCCAGCACCACTGCCCAAAGTGCCTCGATCACGCCGATGCGGTCCTCATAGGCCACGGCGTCTTTGATGGCAGAGGTAAAGCGCACCGTGTCGGGCGCTTCGGCTTCAAGACCTTCGGCCTCTCCGCGCAGCTTGGACGCTTCAAAAGGCGACAGGCCATAGCGCGAGGCCGCGATGCGGTCGATGCGGTTTTTTTCACTGTCGTCATAGTCGCCATCTGTCCGGGCCACACGGACCAAAAGGGCGGTCAGTGCCAGCCGCGCATCAGCATCGGGCAACGGGTCGGGGTCGGGCGCGGTCAACCGCTTTAAGAAATCTCCAAACATGAGCTGTGATATAAGTGGCCTTGCTGAATTCGCAAACGGTTTTACCCTGACAGGTCTTCAACTTCATACAGAATGTCGTCAATCGCGATGCCGCCAGGATCGGTGTTTTCGATGGTCACGGCGGCCACCCCATAGCCGCTGCGCCAGGCCAATGACATGACCCCGCGCCCCAGCGGCAGGACAAACCGCGTGATCAGCCGGGCGTTTACGTCGTAAAACGCCACCTCTGCGGCGCGCGGCATCGGGCGTTGGGCCAGCGGATCGGGGTATTCGGCGTGGAGCCGCAGGCCAAACGCAAATTGCGGATCGTCAAATGTCAGCGCAAGGCTGCCTTCGCCGCGACCATCGGCACCTGCAATGCCGACAGGCCCCAGCGGGAACAACGCATTGGAGCCGAATCCGCTGTGATAGGCCACCGTCAGGTTTTGGCCGGATTGTCCGGGGATCACCCGCAGCGGCGCATCCGGCTGCCCGATCAGACGGTCGAAGCGGCCATAGTCGGTTGTGGCCTCCTCGACCCCTTGGCCCAACAGCTTTTCGGCAATCGACAAGCCGGGTGCGCGCCAGTGGTGATCGAAATTGAGGCCCGGTTCGGTCACTTTGGGCAAGCTGTCGAATGTCTCGATCCGGTGTGGTTGTCCGCGCAAGCTGTCATAGGGCACTTTGCGCAGCTCATTGGCCGCTGCCAGACCAGGCAGGATCAAGCACAAACAGGCAAGGCGGATCATGTCCGTGTCTCGAAAACGGTGTCCAGAAAGGCCAGGTCCGGTTTCAACCCATAGGGCGGGTTCACGACAAACAGCCCCGAGCCGATCATGCGATGGCCGTCGCGGGCGGGCGGAAACCGCACCTCATGGACCAGCGCATCCGGGTGGGCGGCTGTCAAAGCGGCAAGCATGGGGGCATGAGCCTGCGAGGTCAGGATTGGATACCAGATCATCACCACGCCGACATTCCATTTCCGGGTCACCGCCGTCAGCCATCTTGGTAATGCTGTGTATTCGTCTTTGACCTCGTAAGACGGGTCCACAAGCATCAGACCGCGCCGTGGTGTCGGCGGGCAGAGGCTTTGTGCAAGGGCAAGTCCATCCTGTTGATATGTATGAACATTCGGCGCGCGCATAGTGTGACGCAACGCGGCGTATTCCTTTGGGTGCAGCTCGGCAAGGTGAAGCGTGTCTTGCGGGCGCAGCAGCGCCGTCGCAATCGCAGGAGATCCGGGATAATGCAATTGCGCCTTCAATGCCCTGATATACGGGTGATCGGCGGGAAACCGGTTCTGCAGTCGCTCAATACCCTGTGTGGCCTCTTTCGTCTTTGCCGCCTCTGGTGCCTGCAGATCGTAAAGTCCACGTCCCGCGTGGGTTTCAATATAGCTGAGCGGTTTGGGTTTTTGCGTCAGATATTCCAGCGCCGTGGCCAAAAGCGCATGCTTGTGAACGTCGGCCGCGTTTCCGGCGTGGTAGATATGTTGGTAAGACAGCATTGAGCGATGTTTAGGCCGTATGACAAGGTGCGGGTAGGGGTGGGCCATGCAAATCCGCCGGAGGGAGACTCGAAAACAAGTTACGCGACGCTATGTCACAGGATTGGGCAAGGAGAGGCCCGCCCGCACAGGTGACCGATTTTGCGCCTGTGCCACAGTTTGGGAGGACACAGAATGTTCAACATATCGCGAAAGACTTTTACGACACTCGGCATATCGGTGGCAGCGGCCTGTTTGCTGACATCCACCGCATTGGCTCAGGTTGGCACAAACACAAGTTCGCTGGAGCACACGGTCGTGCTCGATAATCTCGACAATCCGTGGGACATGGCGTTTCTGGATGATGGAACGATGTTTTTTACCGAAAAATGTGATGGTTTGTCCGTCATGATGCCCTCTGGGGAGGTGAACGCGTTGCTTGGCGTGGGCGACACCGAAGGCTATGCGACGAACGCGGAGGATCTGTTTTGCGATGGTCAGGCGGGGATGAACGGCGTTGCGATTGATCCCAACTTTGCCGAAAACCGACGGATCTACGTCTATTCCACCTCGAACCTGTCCAGCCCGCAGACCAACCGCCTGATGCGGATGACGGTGAACGAGGACTTCACCAATGTGGCGGATCGCACTGATATCATTGATGATGTGCCCTATAAAACCGAAGCGACCGACCACCCGTTCGGCGGCACTGGCGCACATAACGGCGGGCGTGTGCGATTTGGGCCGGACGGGTTCTTGTGGCTGACAACGGGTGACAATCATAATGGCGAGGTGCCGCAAAGCCCGACTTCGCTGGGCAGCAAAATCATCCGCGTCGATACGGATGGCAACGCCGCTGCGGACAACGCCCCGCCCGAAGGGTTCGACCCGCGCATCTACACCTATGGCCACCGCAATGTGCAGGGAATCGCGTTCCATCCTGAAACGGGGCAGGCGATTGCAGCCGAACATGGCCCCTGGCATTCAGACGAGATCACGCCGCTGGTCAATGGCGGCAATGGCGGCTGGGATCCGCGGGGCAACATGGCGGGTCGCGGCGACTGCCCCAATGATTATTGCGGCTATGAGCCGAACCAGATGGAAGGCATGAACCGCTTTGAACGCGCGGCCTTCATGCCGATGACCGACTTTGACACCTATCCCGACGCCATGCCGCCGATCTGGACCAACAATGGCTGGTCGCAAGGCACGTCTTCGGCGGAATTCCTGCGCGGTGAAGCGTGGGGAGACTGGGACGGCGCGATGGCGGTTGGAATCATGGGCATCGGCTTTGGCGGCACGCCCATCGGGCAACGCATCGATGTGATCGAACTGATCGAAGAAGACGGCTCGTTAAAGGTCGAGGACGTGACCGAGATGACCCTACCGATGGAGTCCGCGCGGTTCCGCGCTCTCGTACTTGGCCCGGATGGCAGCCTTTATACTGCGGTCGACGAGGGGCAGATTCACAAACTGACCCCACCGTCGAACTGATCACACCATGGGTCGGACAGGATTGTCCGACCTACACCAACCGCGAAACGTCCTTCGCCGCGCGCACAAAATCCTTGAACAAGGGGTGCGGGGCGAATGGTTTGGACTTCAGTTCGGGATGAAACTGCACGCCAATGAACCACGGGTGGTCGGGCCATTCGACGATCTCGGGCAGGCGACCGTCCGGGCTCATGCCCGAGAAGACAAGGCCGGCTTTTTCAAGGTCTTCCTTGTACTTGATGTCAACCTCGTAGCGGTGCCGGTGGCGTTCGTCGATGGTGGTTGTGCCATAGATGCCAGCGACGCGGCTGCCTTCGGCAAGAACGGCGTCATAGGCCCCCAGGCGCATGGTGCCGCCCTTGTCGTCATCGACCTTGCGGTTGACCTTTTCGTTGCCCTGCACCCATTCCTTGAGGTGATACACCACAGGGGTAAACCGTTTCTTACCGGCCTCGTGGTCAAACTCCTCGGACCCGGCGTCAGGCAGTTTGGCCACGTTCCGCGCGGCTTCGATGACGGCCATCTGCATGCCAAGGCAGATGCCAAGATAGGGCACCTTGTGTTCGCGCGCGAATTGCGCCGCCTTGATCTTGCCCTCGGTGCCGCGTTCGCCAAAGCCGCCGGGCACCAGAATGGCGTGCAGCCTTTCGAGATGCGGTGAGGGGTCTTCGCGGTCGAAAACCTCGGCATCGACCCAGCGGATATTGACCTTGACCCGGTTGGCCATGCCGCCATGGGTCAGCGCTTCGGCAATGCTCTTATAGGCATCTTCCAGCTGGGTGTATTTGCCCACAATGCCGACATTCACTTCGCCTTCGGGATTGTGGATGCGGTCGGCCACATCGTCCCATTTGGCAAGGTTCGGCTTTGGCGCGGGTGTGATCTGAAATGCGTCCAGCACCGCCTGATCCAGACCTTCGCGGTGATAGACCAGAGGGGCCTCGTAGATCGAATTGAGATCCTGTGCGGCAATCACGGAATCTGTGCGTACATTGCAAAACAGGGCCAGTTTCTCGCGCTCTTTGGTCGGGATCGGCCCTTCTGAGCGGCAGACCAGAATGTCAGGTGCCAGCCCGATAGAACGCAATTCCTTGACGCTGTGCTGTGTCGGTTTGGTTTTCAATTCGCCCGACGCCTTGATGTAGGGCAGCAGCGTGAGGTGCATGAACAGGCACTGACCGCGCGGCTTGTCCTGGGAAAACTGGCGGATGGCCTCAAAGAAGGGCAGACCTTCGATGTCTCCGACGGTGCCGCCGATTTCGCACAGCATAAAATCGACCTCGTCCTCCCCGATTGAGATGAAATCTTTGATTTCATTGGTGACGTGGGGGATCACCTGAATGGTTTTGCCCAGATAATCGCCGCGCCGCTCTTTTTCCAGAACATTGGTATAGATGCGGCCCGACGAGATGCTGTCGGTCTTGCGGGCAGGGACCCCGGTAAAGCGTTCGTAATGCCCAAGGTCCAGATCGGTTTCCGCGCCATCATCGGTGACAAACACCTCGCCATGTTCAAAGGGCGACATCGTGCCGGGATCGACGTTCAGATAGGGGTCAAGCTTGCGCAGGCGGACCGAATACCCGCGGGCTTGCAAAAGTGCGCCAAGCGCCGCCGAGGCCAGGCCTTTGCCAAGGGATGACACCACACCGCCGGTGATGAAAATAAAGCGTGCCATGTCTGGAAACCTCCCGCGGCGCGTCTGCAAATCATGCGCACTGCACAGCCGAAACTGCGCAGCATCACGGGATTTGACGGGTAAGGGATTCGGCCAAAACTTGCAAGCCTCACCCAAGATGATGTTGCGTCAGAAATAGATGCCTCAACAGGTTGTAAGTAACCGGTCGGCAGACACCACGTGGCCGGTCTGGCCACAGGGTATTGTGTGCGTGGGTTTGGCTTAATCGGCGCTGGGCACCAATGGCAGGTTCGGATCAGTTGTTGACGGAGGCGGCAAAAGCCCGTCCGCGTCAATATCGGTCGATCCGTCTTCTGCGGGCGCGCTGCTGCCGCCGCGGCTCAGCCGGTCCATGATCGAGCTGCCAGAGGCGTTCTGCGCGGCAATGATGGTCAGCGTCAAAGACGTGCAGATAAAGGCAATCGCCAGCACCCAGGTAAGTTTGCCCAGACCGGTGGTCGCGCTGCGCGCACTGACCGTGCCGCCGCCTCCGCCGCCGCCCATGGCACCAAGGCCGCCGCCATCCGAACGCTGAAGCAAAACAACGCCGATCAGTGCAAGAGCCAGAAGAAGGTGGATGATAAGAACGACGTTTTCCATGGCGGTCCCGGATGCCTTTGGTGAATAGGGGGTATCTAAGGACAAGTTGGACATCGCGCAACCCATAGAGCGGGTCTTTGCGTGATCGCCGTTCTGCAAGAACACCGACCTGCGTCGTGCTGTCCGGGGTGGGTGCCACTTTCGTGGTTTCGCCTGTGCCAAACCGACGCTATACGGGCGCGGGTCTGACAAATGGCCCGACAGAAAAGGTCGAGAACATGGCAAATGTGGTGGTCGTGGGTGCCCAGTGGGGCGACGAAGGCAAAGGCAAGATCGTGGATTGGTTGTCAGAGCGCGCGGATGTGATCTGCCGTTTTCAGGGCGGGCACAACGCAGGTCATACGTTGGTCATTGATGGCAAGGTCTACAAGCTGCACGCATTGCCATCGGGTGTTGTGCGCGGCGGCAAGCTTTCGGTCATTGGCAATGGCGTGGTGCTGGACCCATGGCATCTGATGGCCGAGATCGCGACGATCCGCAGCCAAGGTGTTGAAATCACGCCCGAAACCCTGATGATTGCCGAGAATACGCCGCTTATCCTGCCAATTCATGGCGAATTGGACCGTGCCCGCGAAGAGGCTGCGTCGAAAGGCACAAAAATCGGAACCACGGGGCGCGGTATCGGACCGGCCTATGAAGACAAGGTCGGGCGACGGTCGGTGCGGGTTGCCGACCTTGCGGATGCGGCCACGCTCGAAGCGCGGGTAGACCGTGCGCTGCAGCATCATGATCCGCTGCGCAAGGGACTGGGATTCGAGCCGGTGGATCGCGACGGGCTGCTGGCGCAGTTGACCGAAATCGCGGACGAGATCCTTCCGTTCGCGGCGCCTGTCTGGAAAGTTCTGAACGAAAAACGCAAGGCAGGAAAGCGTATCCTGTTCGAAGGCGCGCAGGGCGCTCTTTTGGATATCGACTTTGGCACCTATCCGTTTGTGACCTCGTCCAATGTGATTGCCGGTCAGGCGGCGACGGGGGTCGGCCTTGGGCCGGGGTCTATTGAATATGTGCTGGGCATCGTCAAAGCCTACACCACCCGTGTGGGCGAAGGGCCGTTCCCGACCGAACTGGATGACGCCGACGGTCAGCGATTGGGCGAACGCGGTCACGAGTTTGGAACGACAACAGGCCGCAAGCGGCGCTGCGGATGGTTTGACGCTTGTCTGGTGCGTCAGACCTGTGCGACCTCGGGCGTCAACGGGATTTCCCTGACCAAGCTGGATGTGTTGGACGGGTTCGAGACGTTGAAGATTTGTGTAGGCTACGACCTTGATGGCACGCGGCTGGATTATCTGCCCACTGCCGCAGATCAACAGGCGCGCTGCACACCGATCTACGAGGAAATGCCGGGATGGTCGCAATCGACAGAAGGCGCGCGATCCTGGGCAGATTTGCCGGCAGAGGCGATCAAATATGTCCGTCGGGTCGAGGAATTGATTGAATGTCCGGTTGCTCTACTTTCAACGTCACCCGAACGCGATGACACTATTCTTGTGACTGACCCGTTCGCGGATTGATGCAACGTCGGAGCGGCATATGGCCTTGAGTTACAAAGCACGCAAACGGTGGTCTTTGGTGATCCTGCTGATTGGAATGCCGGCCTATGTGGTGGCCTGCGTCACGGTTCTGAATTGGCTTGACCGCCCCCCGTTCTGGATCGAGATCCTGGTCTATCTGACGCTGGGCATATTATGGGCCTTGCCGTTCAAGTTTGTGTTCAAGGGCATCGGACAGGCCGATCCCGACGCTGAAAAGTAAGCGGCATCAGGCCCCGGTCTCGTCCGGGGCCTTGGCAAAGCGCAGATGGCCGGTCTTGAGCCAGAGCGTTGCCCCCTCTGGCCCTGCCGTTGCAGTCAGCGCGGTCCCGTCTGGCAGACGCAGCCAACTGCCGGTTCGAAGTCTGTCACCCGCTTCGGTCACTGTGCCGGACAGGACCAAAAGCTCTGATCCGCCGGGATGCGTGTTGCGCAGCGTGGCACCGGGGGCCAGTTTGGAAAACGTCACTGTTTCCCGCGTGTCCTTATGCAAAACAGCCGTCGCCACGCCGTCCACCGGGCGCGGCAGTTCGGCGGTCATGTCCTTGCGAAACTGGGTGCGGTCGGTCCTGTCGAATTGCCACAGCTTAACAAAGATGGTGCAGCCGTCGTCAGATCCGGGGGTATGCGATGTGGTGGGCGGATTGCGCACATAGGTGCCAGTTGGATAGTCGCCGTGCTCATCCTGAAACACGCCATCCAGCACGATAAATTCCTCGCCGCCTGTATGGGTGTGCGCCGAAAATCGGGATTTGGGCGCGTAACGCACAATCGACGTGGCGCGGGCGACTTCATCACCGATGCGATCCAGCATGCGTCGGTCGACACCCGGCATTGGTGATGCGATCCAATCCATGTCAGCCGAATGTATGAGCACGCGTTGGCTGAAATCCGTATTCAGGTCCATGATCCGATCCTTGGGGCGAATGTTGCGGCGGCTTTCTACGGTCGCTTAAATGGCCTGTGTAGATAAGGTGTTGCGTTCAGTGGCGTAAAGACAAAAACGAATAGTAGGAAAGTGTTTACACACCGTTTTGATCAAATCGTTCGCATATAGGCCCGCATAAAAAAAGGGGCCGACCGGCCCCTTTTTTGTTTATCCTGCCGCGCGGGCATCCGGTTTGAACCCGATATTGTCTGACGCGGTAAAACGTCCGCCGCCCTTTTTCTCGATCTTGCCGTCGCGCAACAACTGACCAAAGCTGCGCAGACGCTCTTCGCGGGAACTGGCTTCGCCTTCTGCCTGATGGAGTTTCGTCATCAATTGAGGACGAGAGAATTGATCGCGCCCTTCGACAAACGACATATAGGCGGCTGCGGCTTCCAGAAGCTCTGGCAGCGTATTGGCTCCCACATTTTCAGCGAATTCGGCAAAGCCTTCGCCATCGGTGTCTGCGACATCCCCGGCCAGATCGGCCGCGTCGGTGCTGCGCATCACGCGGCGCGGGCGGACGGGGGCGGTGGTGTCGTCTGAGCTTTCTGCATCGACACGCTGTTCTGCGACCAGTTTGAGCGGGGCAGGTTGCACCGGGGCCGGACGTTCAGAACGTGTCTGGGTAACCATCGGACGGCGCGGACGGACCGCGTCTGCAAGATCTTCGCGATAAGGCTCTTCCTCATCATCGGTCGATTTGCCCAGACCCAGAATGCGATCCGCCTTGGTTGCGGCCACGGCGGCGCGCAGATGCGCGATGGCGCTGCGACGGCGGTTGCCTTCGGGTTCGTCCATTTCGGTTTCGGTTTGATCAATCAACCGATCGACAGATGATGTGTCTTCCTCGATCGTGGTGTCGGTCAGCATCGCGCGCCCTTGGCTTGTCAGTTTGACAGCTTTGCGGATGTTGGCTTCTGCTTCGGCGTCCTGGTCTGCCTCTGCGGCACGCGCCTCGGCGTCCTGATCCTCTTCGATTTTCTTCTCGGGTGTGCTGGCGACCTCTTCGGAGACGTCGAAATTCCAGTCCTCATCCTCGTCGATTTCCGCTTGAAGCTCTGCCAGTTCACGGGCCAGCTCGGCTTCTTGCTCGGCGGTGAGTGAACTGTCATCCGCACCGGGAACCGGATCGGCATCCGCAGATTGCGGTTGATCGTGGACTTCTTCCGCGTCCTCTTCGTATTCCTCGATGTCACCCGCCGCCAAAGCAGCCTCGATATCGCTGCGCTTTGCCTTGCTGACGCGCGCGACGATGGGGGTGTGTTCAGCGACCTCTTCTTGATCGTGATCGTCTGTCGCGGCCGCTGGAGTGTCCAGAACAAGCGGCGCATCGGCTGGGGTGGCGTCCTCCGCTGCGGTGTCGTCGGAGGTTTCTGTCAGCACATCGTCATCAACCGGTGCCGCCTGCGGTGCAGCGGCCAAAGCCTCCAACTCTGCAATCTTGGCGCGCAGGGCTTCGATTTCATCCTGCGGATCGGTCGCTTCATCGATTTCGGCTGTGGGCTCTTCAACAGGCAGATCTGGCAGAATTGCCTCGTCATCCTCGTCACTGTCGATTTCGTCATGGACCACAGCGGCAATCGTGTCGGTAAAGAGATTGTCGTCGCCTGCGTCAAGCTCGGTGTCGGGCCCATCTTCATCATAAAGGTCGTCCGACATTTCCTGTTCGAATTCAGGTTCTTCCGCCTCTTGTTCCACAGGATCGGCCTGCGCTTCGTCTTCCGCCACAGCGTCTGCAGTCGGGGCTGCGTCAACATCATCCAGATGCGCGGCCTCGGCGTCAAACGCGACTGCGTCTGTTTCGTCAGCGTCCTTGCCGGCGGGGCCGGACATGGCATGTTCGTCCTCGATGTAATCCGGCTCTTGCTGAGGCTTGGCCGCGACAACGGCGCGAATACGCTGAAGCTTGTCCGCAACGCTGTCCGCAACCGCAGGGGCTGATTCGACATCTTCGACCGTCTCGATCTCCAAAATGTCGGGTGTGTCGTCTGGCGCTGTGTCTTCCAGTGCGGTGTCTTCATCCGTGGTCTGCGCGACCAAGTCGGCCTCCTCACCGGCTGTGTCCGCATCATCAGCGGCGTCCGCAATCGGTTGCTCGGGCTCGGGCGCGATGTCTGGCGTATCGGTTTCGACGGTCTCAATCAAAAGCTCGTCTGAGGCATCGTCCAGTTCCAAACCTGCCGTTTCGTCGGCTTCGGCTGTTTCCGCGCTGATTTCATAAGGTGCGGATACCTCGATTGCATCCTCGGTGGCATCATCGACTTGCGCGTCGATTTCCGTGTCGTCCTGATCCGGGGCGGACCGTTCGGCGGTTTCGTTCAGCGTGTTCGCGGCAGCCAGACCGGTGGCAGCCGCACCGGCTGCCGCGTCCACATGACCTGCACCCGATGATGGGTCCGGCGCGACATCCCCGCGCGGCGGCTCGGCCTCATCTGTTGGGCGCAGAACCAGATTTCCCTTTTCAAACCGCGCTTCGACCCGGCGCTCGATCTCGCGTTCGGCGATCCGGGCCAACATTTCGGCATCCGGGACGGGTGGTTCTGCCCCAAAATAACGATCATCCTGTGCCAGATCGCGGAAATATTCCGCAATCGCTTTCATGGTATCGAACGAATGGTCGAACCCTTCGAGCGTACATGAAAAGGTACCGTAGGATACCGTGAGTATTTTATTGGAGCTGACCATACCAACACTCGCTTTCCAAAATTCTGCGAAGCTCTGGATGCACGTTTACCAAGACCAAAGCGTATCGAATCTGTGCCTCTGACGGTATCATTTCATGACCTGATTGTGATCTGTTTCGCATTTCGCCATTAATCCGCCATGATCAAACCGATTGTTCACTCTGAAGAACCAGTTTTGCTTGTTGGTGGCGCGATTGGCGACAATTCCCAACTATCAGACTTATTGGAAGACGCCACGACCGTGGTCGCGGCGGATAGTGGGGCGGATTGGTTACGCGCATTGGGCCGTCTGCCGGATGTTCTGATCGGGGATCTGGATTCGGTGTCGGATGCGACCCGACACGCCATGCCGCAAGACCGGGTTCACCATATCGCAGAACAGGACAGCACCGATTTCGACAAAGCGGTGCGCTCCATCCGCGCGCCCTTGATCATCGGAATCGGGTTTCTGGGGGGCCAGGTTGATCATCTGATGGCGGCTTTGACCGTTCTTGCCCGGTATCCGCACCGAGCGATTGTTCTGGTCGGTCCCGATGATGTGGTACTGCATCTGCCGCCCATGTTCGAGGTCGCTTTGACAGAGGGTACGCGCGTGTCCCTGTATCCAATGCGTCCGGTTACCGGGCGGTCGACCGGTCTGACCTGGCCGATCGACGGGCTTTCGTTTTCTCCGGAAACCCGCGTCGGCACGTCGAACAAAGCACTTGGGCCTGTGTCCCTGACCATGGATGATGCGGGGATGCTGCTTATTCTGCCGGTGCAGGAACGTGCGCGGGTGCAGCAGGCGCTGCTGCGGGCTGACGGCTTATGGCCCGTTCTCTGAACACGATGTAAAGACCCGAAGCGATGGTGATCGCAATGCCGATCGACGCCATTGTATTGGGCAAATCCGCGAACACGATGAACCCGATGACCGTTGCAATCGGAATCTCAAGATATTGCATCGGGGCGACCGTCGCAGAGGGGGCATAGCGCAAAGACCACGTCATCAAAAGATGGGCCAGGGTGCCGGACAGACCGATTGCCACCAGCAATGTCCAGGTGACCTCACCCACGGCAGATTCCCACGCCAGGATCGGAGCCGCTACCGATGGCACGAAAAACACAACCGGGGCCATCATCATCACCGCCATCACGCCCGAAACGGCTTGCAGGCCGATTGGGTCGGTGTCTTTGGCGATCTTGCGGGTCACAAGCATGAACAGCGAAAAGTTCAGCGCCACCCCCAAGGGCAACAGTGCGGGCCAGCCCACTTGTTGAAATGAGGGCTGCACAACCAGCAAAGTGCCGACAAAGCCAACCGCACAGGCAACCATGCGCCGCAGTCCGACTTCCTCACCCAGAACATAATGCCCAAGCAGAAGCATCATGAACGGCATCACGAAGGCAATCGCAATCGCATCGGCCAATGGAAGGTAAAACAGCGCCGAAACCATCATCCCGATACCCGCAATGTGTAATACGGTGCGCAGGACCGTCAGCGACAGGATGGTTCCAGACATCCGCCAGATGCGTCCGGTGACTGCGATGATCGGGATCAGAACCAATGCCTGGATCGCAAATCGGACCAGCAACAGCTGACCCAGCGACACTCTGTCTGATAACAGTTTGGCCAGCGCGTCTCCCATCGGGGCAACGATGCAAAAGCCCAGCATGAGCAGTATTCCGAGGGTGGGGCGATCCTGAGTCATTTTCGGACGCTACTCTTGGTTGTGCCGGGGTGTCAACGCTCTCCTTTTTGCTTGGGTCATATTTTGATCAAATATGCCGTCAATGGGCTTCAAGCGACGGTGCGGATGCGGTTTCGGGCCGTGTGGACAGACCAATTTGCCCGTCAGTGACCGCGTGTCGGACGGGTCGAGCCGTTAAAGTGGCGGTGCTTAACCGTGCTTTTACCTCTGTCGGGCAAAGATGGGTTCATCACATAGCTGCGGGGGCATATATGACGGACGGTATTAACAAATTGGCATGGTTTGTCGCGGCGCTGACCATTCTGGCCTGGGCTTTTGTGCCGCGGATCGTCGCGGCGCATCCGGTGTATTTTCCGAAAGTCCCGGTGATCAAAACCACCGTCTTGCCGCCTGCGGATATGGACCCGCAAAACGATAGCACGCCGACGGTTGACGGGTCGGGGTAAACCGGAGGCAGGGTCGCGGTTTGACACATCCCTGTATCCGGATGGATTGCACAGTTCCTGAATGATTCGGTCTCGCCCCTTTGCGTTCAACGTCCTATAACGCCCGGGCACATGCCCGAAGGAGCGCGCCAATGGCCGGAGAATTGTCACCGATCGACAAGGCAAAATTTGTTGCTGCCAAGCGGGCGGCTGACCTAGTCGAGGACGGCATGCAGGTGGGTCTTGGGACCGGATCGACAGCGGCTTGGCTGGTGCGGCATCTTGGCGAAAGGGTCCGGGACAGCGGATTGCGCATCAAAGGTGTCCCAACCTCGACGCGGACTGCACAGCTTGCACATGAAGCGGGGATCGAGGTGATATCGCTGGATGAGGCCAAAATCCTCAACATGACAATCGACGGCGCGGATGAATTTGACGGCAATCTGAACCTGATCAAAGGGGGCGGCGGGGCCTTGTTGCAGGAAAAAATCGTTGCCGCCGCCAGCGAAGACGTTGTGATCATTGCGGATGCCGCCAAGGAAGTGGGCACATTGGGGGCTTTTCCGCTGCCAATTGAAGTTATCCAATTTGGCTGGACCACCACACAGATGCTTGTGGAGGAGCTTCTTGTTTCCACCGACGTGATGGGGCGCAAGACCACGCTGCGTATGAACGGGGACAAACCGTTTGTCACCGACGAGGGAAATTTCATCCTTGATCTTCACCTCAGCCGGATCGGCAATGCAAGACAATTGGCCATGGCCCTAAACCAGATGCCCGGTGTGGTCGAAAATGGGCTTTTCATTGATTTGTGTGACAGGGTGATCATCGGATATGCAGACGGGCGGGTCGAAACGCGCGATATCCATGAAGGCACGGTCAGCGAAGCGCATATCAATCTGGTCGAAAGCGACAATCTGTTTTCGGATCTCTGATACCCGGACCCGGTGTCATAGCCCGCTATTGCAAAGCCCGCGTGATGCCGGATTGCCGGTGTTAAGTGCTGCGTGATCGCCGTGCTGCTGGTGATCTTATCTATAAAGCCACCTGGCCCCATGTCCGGCACGGTGCATCCGTGTCAGCAGCGGGTTGTATTGATAACGAACCTCGCCAGATCCGGGATTGCGGAAAACAGTGTCATGGGCGTCTGGCCTTCCTTGACGCTGTATGGAATATCTTTGCGCGCAGGAAACGGGAGCAGACCATGAGCGAATTCGACTATGATCTTTTTGTAATCGGAGGCGGCTCGGGGGGTGTGCGTGCGGCACGGGTGGCGGCGGGCGAAACCGGTGCCAAGGTCGCGCTGGCCGAAGCGGACCGCTATGGCGGCACATGTGTGATCCGTGGCTGCGTTCCCAAAAAGCTGATGGTGTTTGCAAGCAGTTACAGCGGGCTTCCGGAAGAGGCCGCCGCGTATGGTTGGGATATGTCACTCGGCGCCTTCGACTGGGACGCGTTCAGCAGCCGCATGCGCAACGAATTGGACCGACTGGAAGGTGTGTACCGCAACTTGCTGGATGGTTCGGGTGTAAAAATGTTCGATGCGCGCGCGCGTCTCAAGGACCCGCATACAATCGAATTGTCGACTGGCGAAACGGTCACGGCCAAGCACATTCTTGTGGCGACAGGCGGACGTCCGGTCCGCCCCGAGATGCCGAATGCAGATCTTGGCATTGTGTCTGACGATATCTTCAATCTTGAAACCCTGCCCAAGTCGATCCTGATCATCGGCGGGGGCTATATCGCCTGCGAATTTGCCTGTATCCTTGCAGGTCTGGGGGTTGAGGTAACACAGTATTATCGCGGTGCGCAGATTTTGCGCGGCTTTGATGACGAAGCGCGCGGTCTGATTGCAGAATCAATGCGGGATCTTGGCGTTGATCTGCACACCGGGACCAATATCGTGGAAATGTCATGCTTCCGCGACGGGGATGATCTGGAAGATGTGTCGATGGACGCCCCGGTTGAGGCGGCTCAATATGGCATGCCCGAAGAGGATGCGCCCAAGGACGGGCCGATCAAGGTCAAGGCGACCAATGGTCGGGTCAGGGTGTTCGACCAGGTGTTGTTCGCGACCGGCCGCGCGCCCAATACGGCCGATATGGGGCTTGAGGAGATCGGCGTCTCTTTGCGCCGGGGGGGCGCAATCGAAGTGGATGACTATAGCCAAACGGCCGTCCCATCGGTTTACGCCATCGGTGATGTGACCGATCGGGTCAACCTGACACCTGTCGCCATCCGCGAAGGCATGGCCTTTGTCGAAACTGTGTTCAAAGGCAATCCGACCCCGGTTGATCACGATCTGATCCCCTCGGCGGTGTTCACACAGCCCGAAATGGGCACCGTCGGGATGACAGAGGAACAGGCCCGCGACCGCGAGGAGGTTGACGTGTATTGCACCTCGTTCCGCCCCATGCAAAGCGCATTTGCGGAAAAAACCGCGCGTGTGTTGATGAAACTGGTGGTCAGCAAAGAAAATCGAACCGTACTGGGATGCCACATTGTGGCTCCTAATGCGGGGGAAATCATTCAGCTGGCTGGGGTTGCGATTAAAATGGGGGCGACCAAAGAAGATTTTGACCGGACCGTGGCGGTGCACCCGACGATGTCTGAAGAAATTGTGACGATGCGCAAACCGGTGCGGACGGGTTGAATTCCTGGGCTTAACGCACAGGTTACAACACAGATGAATGACGGATTGTTCCGAAAGGGGAAAAGACCAAATGGCAGGTAACAGTGGCGGTCCATGGGGCGGCGGCGGGAATGGCGGCGGCGACGATCAGCGCCCGCGCGGCGGCAATAACGGCGGAGGCCGGCGTCCTGACGACGACAACAACCCGCAGATTCCTGAAATTGACGAGCTGATGAAGAAGGGCCAGGAGCGCCTGCGCGTTCTGATGGGCGGTCGTGGCGGCAATGGCGGGATGAACGGGTCCGGCGGTGGTGGCGACGGAGGGTTCAAACCCACGCGCGGCATGATCGGCCTTGGCGTGATCGGCGCGGTTGTTCTTTGGGGGATGGCCAGTTTCTATACCGTGCGCCCGGAAGAACAATCAGTGGAATTGTTCCTTGGCGAATACTCGGCCACCGGCAATCCGGGGTTGAATTTTGCGCCGTGGCCGGTTGTGACAGCGGAAATTCTGCCGGTGACACGCGAACAGACCGAAGATATCGGCGTTGGTGCGCGGGGCTCTGACGCGGGTCTGATGCTGACGGGAGATGAAAATATTGTCGATATTGATTTCCAGGTGGTCTGGAACATCAACGACCCGGCGAAGTTTCTGTTCAACCTGCGTGATGCGCGCCCAACCATCCGCGCGGTCAGTGAATCCGCGATGCGTGAAATCATTGCCCAATCCGATCTCGCGCCGATTTTGAACCGGGATCGTGGATCAATTGCATCGCGGTTGCAGGATCTGATTCAATCGACGCTCGACAGCTATGACAGTGGTGTAACGATCATTCGTGTGAACTTTGACAAGGCCGACCCACCGGAATCGGTGATCGCGGCCTTCCGCGAAGTTCAGGCTGCCGAGCAGGAACGCGACCGGCTGCAAAACGTGGCGGACGCCTATGCAAACCGCGTTCTGGCAGAAGCGCGCGGTGAAGCGGCGCAGCTTTTGGAGCAGGCCGAAGGCTACCGCGCTCGCGTGGTCAACGAGGCCGAAGGTGAGGCAAGCCGTTTCCTGGCCGTTCTTGGCGAATATCAGAACGCTCCTGAAGTGACGCGCAAACGTCTATATCTTGAAACCATGGAAGAGGTGCTTGGCCGGGTGGACAAGATCATTCTTGATGAAAATGCCGAAGGCGGTGGCGGCAACGGCGTTGTGCCGTATCTGCCGCTCAATGAATTGCGTCGTGGCGCAACCGGAGGGACAAACTAATGCGGAAAACAACGTATCTGTTGCCCGTTGTCGTTTTGGCGATTGCCGGGCTTTTGTCGTCAATCTTTATCGTGGATGAACGTGAAAACGCGCTTGTCTTGCAATTCGGCCGGGTTGTCGCAGTCAAGGAAGACCCCGGTCTCGCCTTCAAAATCCCGTTGATCCAGGAGGTCGTGCGCTATGATGATCGTATCCTGAGCCGGGACATTGATCCGCTCGAAATCACCCCGCTGGATGATCGTCGACTGGTCGTGGACGCTTTTGCTCGCTATCGCATCGCCGATGTGAACCAGTTCCGACAAGCGGTGGGTGCGGGTGGTATTGCCACGGCTGAGAACCGCCTCGATTCGATTCTCCGGGCAGAAACACGGGAAGTGCTGGGGTCGGTGTCGTCAAATGACATCCTCAGTTCGGATCGTGCGGCGCTGATGCTGCGCATCCGAAATGCGGCCATTCTGGAGGCGCGCAGCCTCGGGATTGAAATCATCGACGTGCGTCTCAAGCGGACCGACCTTCCGGCAGAAAACCTGGATGCAACTTTTGAACGGATGCGCGCCGAACGCGAACGCGAGGCGACAGATGAACGCGCCCGTGGTAACGAAGCGGCCCAGCGGGTCCGCGCGCAGGCAGATCGAACCGTGGTCGAGCTTGTTTCAGAAGCCAACCGCGAGGCAGAGATCATTCGCGGTGAAGCGGATGCACGCCGCAACAACATCTTTGCCACCGCCTTCAGCCAAGACGCGGAGTTCTTTGAATTCTACCGGTCCTTGACCGCGTATCAGCGGTCATTGCGGGGCGAAAACTCCACCTTCGTGATGGCACCGGACAGCGAATTCTTCAATTACCTGAAATCCGCTGACGGGGCCGGTGGGGGCATCTCATCCGAAGATGCCGCGCGAATTTCGCAGCCCTCCGCTGCGGCGGTGGTTGCGCCGGCAACATCGCCAGATGCCGAGAGTGACACCGCCACAGGGGCCGGCAATTGATGGAAACACTTCTGCTGGGCATTGCCTTGGTGCTGATTATCGAGGGGCTGGCCTATGCGCTGGCCCCTTCGCTTATAGAGCGTATGCTGGAAGCCATGCGCGACATGCCATTGGATATGCGACGGTTGATCGGTGTCACCTCTGTCGCTGTGGGTGTGGCGATACTATGGGGACTCAAGGCAGTCTGACCTGTTCGGTCGTCATCGGGTGACGTCACTTTCAACTCACATCCGCTTGAGCGGACGTATTGTTGTTTGCGTGTGGCAAAACCCCCCCTACATTACACCCATGTAAGGCAGGCAGCGGCTGATATGCCCCCCTGCCAAAGACGAAGGAGCTACCCTTGACCTCACAGGCAATTTCAATTGATCGAGATCGCGCCACGCCATTGCGTTTGTTCTGGCTTACATCGCTGTCGATGATCCTCATTCTGGCGCAGTCATTGACCGTCCAGGCGCGCGAGAGCTTCGCCGAGCTGGCCGAGCAAATCAGCCCATCGGTGGTGAATATCACCACGTCAACAACAGTCGCAGGCCGAACCGGACCACAGGGCATTGTGCCCGACGGATCGCCGTTTGAAGACTTTTTTCGCGAATTCCAGGATCGCGGTGGCCAAGGCGACCGCCCCCGTCGATCCTCTGCTCTGGGATCGGGATTTGTGATCTCGGAAGACGGCTATATTGTCACGAACAATCACGTCATCGAAGGTGCGGATGAAATTTTGATCGAATTCTTCGAAGGCTTCGAACTCCCGGCTGAAATCGTTGGCACCGACCCAAACACCGACATCGCGCTGCTCAAGGTGGAAAGCGAAACACCGCTGAAATTCGTCAATTTCGGCGATAGCGATACGGCCCGTGTGGGCGATTGGGTGATGGCCATGGGCAACCCGCTGGGTCAGGGGTTTTCCGTCTCGGCTGGGATCGTATCGGCGCGCAACCGTGCACTGTCGGGCACCTATGACGACTACATTCAAACCGATGCCGCCATCAATCGCGGCAACTCGGGCGGACCGCTGTTCAATATGGACGGCGATGTCATCGGTGTGAATACGGCAATCCTTTCCCCGAATGGCGGCTCGATCGGCATCGGCTTTTCGATGGCGTCCAATGTAGTGACCCGTGTTGTGGACCAGCTGCAGGAATTCGGCGAAACGCGTCGCGGGTGGCTGGGTGTGCGCATTCAGGACGTCACCGACGATATGGCAGACGCGCTGGGTCTTGAAACCGCCGCAGGTGCGCTGGTGTCGGACGTGCCCGAAGGCCCCGCCAAAGAGGCCGGGATGCAGGCAGGTGATGTGATCATCAGCTTCGACGGGCGCGATGTGCAGGACACCCGCGGACTGGTTCGCCAAGTCGGCAACACCGAGGTGGGCAAATCCGTGCGCGTCGTTGTGAACCGCAATGGCGAGACGCAAACGCTTTTGATCACGCTGGGCCGCCGCGAGGAAGCCGAAGCTGTGCCTGCATCGCAACCGATGGAAGACGATGCCGCGCCGCAATCCATGGATCTGATGGGTCTGACATTAAGCCCGCTGACAAACGAGATCCGCCAACAGCTAGAGCTGCCGGAAAGCGCCAAGGGTCTGGCCGTGATGGATGTCGATGAAACCTCCGAAGCCTTTGAAAAAGGCCTGCGGGCAGGGGACGTGATCACCGAAGCCGGTCAAAGCCAGGTTTTGGCAATTGGCGATCTGGAAGAGCGGATTGACGAGGCGGCCGAGGCGGGACGCAAATCCATCCTGCTGCTGGTGCGCCGCGACGGAGACCCGCGCTTCGTGGCGTTGTCCATCGGAAATGACGAATAAACCCGTAACCGCTTCAAACACAAAGGGCATCCTACGGGGTGCCCTTTTTCTTGTTCAGGCCAGGCTCAAATCGACCGTGCTTCTTTCTTCGTTTTTCAAATATCTTGGGGGTCTGGGGGCAAAGCCCCCTGTCGGATCGGGTTACACCCGATCCGAGACCATCCGTCAGGTGCCCGCGTAACCAAGCTTTTGAAGCGCCTGTCTGATCTCATCCAGGATCGCCGGATCGTCGATGGTGGCGGGCATCTTGAACGCTTCGCTATCTGCGATTTTCACCATGGTCGCCCGCAGGATCTTGCCGGATCGGGTTTTCGGCAACCGATCCACCACGGCACAAAGCTTGAACGCCGCGACGGGTCCGATCCTGTCGCGCACCAGCTTTACACATTCCTGAACGATTTCGTCATGTGGACGGTTGACGCCTGTGGTCAGGCAGACAAAGCCCATGGGCAATTGCCCTTTAAGGTCATCTGTCACCCCGATCACCGCGCATTCGGCCACGTCCGGGTGGGCGGCCAGCACCTCTTCCATGCCACCGGTGGACAGCCGGTGGCCCGCCACGTTGATCACGTCGTCGGTGCGCGCCATGATGTAAAGATAGCCGTCCTCGTCGATCATGCCTGCGTCGCCGGTCTCGTAATAGCCGGGGAAATGCGTCAGGTAGGATTTGCGGAATCGGTCCTCGGCGTCCCAAAGCGTGGGCAACGTACCGGGCGGCAATGGCAGCTTGACGGCAATTGCGCCCAGCTCTCCGGGTTTGACCGGGTGGCCCTCGTCGTCAAGAATACGCACGTCATAGCCCGGCATCGGCACCGCCGGAGATCCGATCTTAACCGGCATTTTCTCGATCCCCACGGGGTAGCCCGCGATGGTCCAGCCTGTTTCGGTTTGCCACCAATGGTCGTAGACAGGCTTGCCGCTCACCTCCATCGCCCATTCAATCGTGTCCGGGTCGGCGCGTTCGCCCGCCAGATAGATCGCGTTCAGGCAAGAGATGTCGTATTTCTTGATGAAACTGCCCTTGGGATCGTCGCGTTTCACGGCCCGGAACGCTGTGGGTGCTGTGAAAAAACTTTTTACATTATGCTCTGAAATCACCCGCCAGAACGTACCTGCGTCCGGCGTGCCAATCGGCTTGCCCTCGAACACGATGGTGGTGTTGCCGTGGATCAGCGGGGCATAACAGATATAGCTGTGGCCCACGACCCAGCCCACATCCGATGCCGCCCAAAATACCTCGCCCGGATCGACATTGTAAATGTTCTTCATCGTCCAGTTGAGCGCAACCAGATGCCCGCCGGTGTGGCGAATGACCCCTTTGGGCGCGCCGGTGGTGCCAGAGGTGTAAAGGATATAGGCGGGGTGGTTGCCTTCTACCGGCACACATTCGGCAGGTTCGACACCATACTGAAAACCGTGCCAGTCAACATCACGACCGTCTTCCAGATGCGCGACTTCCTGCTCGCGTTGGAAGATCACGCAAAAATCCGGCTGGTGGCTGGCAAGATCCATCGCGCCGTCAAGCAGGGGTTTGTAATGTACGACGCGCCCCGGCTCCAATCCGCAAGAGGCGGCGATGATGGCTTTGGGTTTGGCGTCATCAATGCGGACCGCCAGTTCATTGGCGGCAAATCCGCCAAACACCACCGAATGGATCGCGCCCAACCGGGCGCAGGCCAGCATCGCCTCCACCGCCTCGGGGACCATTGGCATGTAGATGATGACCCGGTCGCCCTTTTCGACGCCCTTGGCGCGCAACGCCCCGGCAAGCCGCGCGACGCGGTTGCGCAGGTCGGAATAGGTGATCTTGTGCAGGGTGCCGGTGATCGGGCTGTCGTGAATAATCGCAACCTGTCCGCCGCGTCCCGCCTCGACATGGCGGTCGACCGCATTCCAGCAGGTGTTGGTCAGACCATCGGCGAACCATTCGTAAAGGTCATCCCCCTTTTCAAAGAGCGCCTTGCTGGGCGGCTTGTCCCAGTCGATGGCGTCTGCCTGCTGCATCCAGAACCCGTCCGGGTCGGATTTCCAGCCATCATACACCTCTTGGTAGCCCATCCCGATCTCCTCCTGTCGCGTATGACGCATGGGGTACGGTCCGTGCGGCGCTGCGGCAAGTCTCTGGAGGGGCCGCGCGGCAGAAGGCCGCAAAAATTTTGCAGGTTTTGCAAAGTGTCACGGCAAAGTTTTGCAAACTCTGGCGTATTATGCAGATGTAAATTCTATCAAGGCGCATTTTGCAAAACTGCAAACCTGTCTTTGCCAATAGATTGCCTTCAGGTTGATTCCCTCGCAGGATCACGCATCAAAGCTGATCGCGCGGGGTTGCCAAAAGGCCCAGACGGCGGGCGGTTTGGATCGACAAAAGCCCGCTCGGCAATCCGTGTCCGGTTTGATATCGCCGGACGGCCAGTTGCGTCGGCACGTCCAGCACACCCGTGATGTCACCCCGGAACACCCCTCGTGCCTGAAGCGCCCGCTGAAGCGTTTCAATCAGCTGAGGCGTCATGGCGTCGGGGCAGGGGGTTTCAAAAATCATCTCCTGGCGTTCGCGTAGAATGACCTGTGCGGTTTCGGTGCGAAACCGCCCGGGGCTAAGCACTGCGCCATCGATGCCGGTTTGCGCGGCGGACACTTCGGTTTGTCGGGTGACGGTCTCAAGCTCGGCCGGGGCTGTGTCGCGGACCCAGCATCCGTCGGGATTGACCCCGGGAGGAGGCGGAACCTGCGCGCTGGCAAAGTCGGGAACCCCGATATTGGCCTCAACCGGGCGATGCGCATCATATGGCGCACAGCCCACAAGCGCGGCCAAAGCCACGGCCCAGAACCTTCGGGACGTTGACATGGAACGGGTCACGGAAAAGCTGCGCCTGCTTGCCTGTTTCTTATTATATGCAGTTTAGCCTGTTTGGGGGCCTGGCGAAAGCGCCTCTGGGGCAGGGGCCAGAAGCTGGTCCAGAAGTGACGAGATATCCTCAATCTCTTCGGCGACCACATGGATCACATCCCCTTCGCGTTGCAACCGTCCCGTCACACGCAACATCCGCCCGGCAATCACCGCACGCCGGTAGCGTTCGTACAGCTTGCGCCAGACGATGATGTTCACAGTGCCGGTTTCATCTTCGAGTGTCAGAAAGATCACGCCTTTGGCAGTGCCGGGTCTTTGCCGCAGGATCACCAGACCCGCGACCGCAATGCGCGCGTGTTGGGGGGGCAGGCGCAACTGGTCCGCGGTGACGCATGAAGGCGGGCGCGGCCAGTTATCCGGATCGTAAGGCGTTTGGGAATTTTGCATGCGAACAAAAATAGAACATTCAGGCCGGAATGCAATCGTGGTTGCCGCGATGGGCTTTGTTATAAGATCCCCAGGCCGCCCGTCGCATCGTTTGGTCTGACGTATTTCATTTGTCTGACGCGATAGTCTTCGTGTGACTGGATTTCTGCTGCAAAAGGGACTGGCAGCCCCGCCATTGCGGGATTAGGTATAGCGCGAGTTATGTGACGGAGAGCGCTGGAATGGCAAAGATTACTTATATTGAGCATGGTGGCAAAGAGCATGTCGTTGACGTGGCCAATGGCCTGACCGTGATGGAAGGGGCGCGTGACAATGGCATCCCCGGTATCGAGGCGGATTGCGGCGGGGCCTGTGCCTGTTCAACCTGTCATGTCTATGTTCACCCCGATTGGGTGTCCAAGCTGTCTGCCAAGGAAGACATGGAAGAAGACATGCTGGATTTTGCCTATGAGCCAGATCCGGAGCGTTCGCGTCTGACCTGCCAGATCAAGGTGTCGGACGCGTTGGATGGGCTGATTGTCCAGATGCCGGAAAAACAGATCTGAAACGGTCAAAGCGCCGCCATGAAGGCGGCGCTGCGCTGATGATGGGTGTTGATGTGGCCGTCAGGCCGGGTCCAGCGCTTGCGAGAATGACAAGAGCTTCTTTTTGTCCTCGTCCCACAAATGCAAGCGCGCGTTTTGCAGGCTTTCGCGGATGGTCATGCGGTTCTTGATCGCCAATTCGCCGTGATCCCTCAGCACTTCGGTCAAGCGATAGAACGGGATTCGGCTTTGCAAGTGGTGGACATGGTGAATCCCGATATTGCCGCTGGCCCATTGCAGCACTTTTGGCAGCACATAATGAGAGCTTCCGTCAAGTGCGGCTTCCTGTAGTTGCCAGTCCTCCTCGGCTTCCCAATGGGTGTCTTCGAATTGATGCTGCACGTAAAACAGCCACATGCCCGCTGTTGCGGCAAGCAGCGTGGTGGGCAGAAAGATCAGCAGGATTGGCATGATGCCCCCGAAATACAGGATCAGCCCCAGGGCAAGAAAGATGCCGGCATTGGTGCCCATTGCGCTGAGCCAGTATTTTGCCTTGTCCGGAAAGCAAACCGGCACGCGGTTTTCGAACAGGAACAGGTATCCCGGCCCCAGACCAAACAGGACAATCGGATTGCGATACATGCGGTAAAGCAGACGACGCCGCGGCGACAGCGCGCGGTATTCGTTGACCGTCATGGTGTGGATATCACCAATGCCGCGCCGGTGCAGATTGCCGGTCGAGCCGTGATGAATGGCATGGGATTGCCGCCACACATCATAGGGCGTCAGGGTCAGCACACCCAGAACACGCCCAACCCAGTCGCTTAGGGTGCGGCTGGCAAAGAACGATCCATGTCCGCAATCATGCTGAATGATGAAAAGTCGCAGCAGAAAGGCACCGTTGACCAAAGCAATGGCAAAGGTCAGCCAATAGCTGATCCCAAGGGACCACCATGCCAATGCCCATAAAACCACGAAAGGGCCGATGGTGACGGCCACCTCGTACCAGCTGCGCACCGGGTTCGGTTCGCGGTATTGCGAAAGGACTGTCATCCATTCTTTGGCTGTACGCGTGTCTTCTGCCTGTTGCGGAGCACGGGAATCGCTCATCATATGTCTGCTTCTTATCGTTGTTTGACTGCTTTTAAGCGAAAAACTGCCAAGGGGATATGCGGCAAAGGGGAACGCTTGCAAACCGGTCCTGATTTTGCCGTGGAGGTGTCGCGCATGGAACGCGACACCGGTGGGTGCCCGAATGCGGGTGTTCGGGAGATCTTTCGGGGCGGGACTTACAGCTGCGCCATGACCTCGTCAGAGGCTTCGAAATTCGTTGTTACGCGCTGCACATCGTCATCGTCTTCCAAGGCGTCGACAAGACGCATCAACGATTGCATGCCTTCCAGATCCAGCTCTGTGGTGGTGGTCGGCTTCCAGACCAGCTTGGTGGACTCTGATTCGCCCAATTCGGCTTCCAATGCAGTTGACACGTCATTCAGATCGGTGTCCGCGCACCAGATGATGTGGCCGTCTTCGCTGCTTTCCACGTCTTCGGCCCCGGCTTCGATTGCGGCCATCATGAGGGTGTCCGCATCGCCCGCCTCTGCCGGATAGGTGATTTCGCCCTTGCGGTCGAACATGAACCCAACCGATCCGGTTTCCCCCAGATTGCCGCCGTTCTTGGTAAAGGTCGACCGCACGGTCGAGGCAGTGCGGTTGCGATTGTCGGTCATCGCCTCGACGATCACCGCGACGCCATTGGGGCCATAACCTTCATAGCGTATTTCTTCGTAATCCTCACCTTCGCCGCCGACGGCTTTCTTAATGGCGCGTTCAATGTTGTCTTTCGGCATGGATTGCCCGCGAGCTTCTTTCACAGCAAGGCGCAGGCGCGGGTTTTTTTCCGGGTCGGGATCGCCCATCTTGGCGGCAATGGTGATTTCTTTTGACAGTTTCGAGAAGAGTTTTGCGCGCAGCTTGTCCTGACGACCCTTGCGATGCTGAATGTTTGCCCATTTGGAATGGCCGGCCATGGTTTACCCTTGTATGAGTCTTCGATTTTTCGATTTTGGCGTTGTGTACCTCAGAAAACAGGGCGGGAACAAGTGTCGCGTTTTGCGGTTTGCGTTGCCCGACTGACACTTTAAGTAAGGGCAGATGAAACGGTTTTTGATCCTGCAATTGCGCCCCGAAGCGGATGCCAGCGATGGCGAGTTCGCGGCGTTTCTGGAAAAAGGCGGGTTGCGGGAGGATCAGGTGCATCGCGTCTGTCTGGACCGGGAAACGCTGCCGGAGGCTCTGCAGCTCGACAGCTATGCGGGTGTGATTGTTGGCGGCGGTCCGGGCTGTGTGTCTGATGCTGCCGAAGAAAAAGATCCGACCGAAGCGAAGATCGAGGCGGAAATTCTGTCTTTGATGCCGGAAATCACCGCGCGCGATATCCCGTTTATGGGGTGCTGTTATGGAATTGGTATTCTTGGCCACCATCTTGGGGCCGAGGTGTCAAAACGGCGTTATGGCGAATCCGTGGGGCCGGTGCGCTGTCGCATGGTTGAAGACGATCCGTTGTTAACCGGGCTGCCCCAGACGTTTGACGCGTTTGTCGGGCACAAAGAGGCGGTTCAGGATTTGCCCGAGGGCTGTGTGCATCTGTTATCGTCAGAGCCGTGCCCGTACCAGATGATCCGCTATGGCCAGAATGTGTATGCTACACAGTTTCATCCCGAAGCAGACGGCGATGTCTTTGAGGCGCGCATCAAGATTTACAAGCATCGCGGATATTTCGCGCCAGATGCGGCCGAGGATCTGATTGCGACCTGTCAGGCAGCGGATGTGACGGTGCCTGTAGAGATTTTGCGCCGCTTTGTGGCCCGCTACCGCTAAGCGGTTTCGAAACCGCTTTTCAAGAGGCTTCGAAGCCTCTTGCCCGCGCTTGATTACAATGGCCATATCAGGGGAATAAGCGCCGAGGCGAGCATGCCCACGGTCAGGTTCAACGGCACACCGACCTTTAGGAAATCGGAAAAGGCATAGCCCCCCGGCCCATAGACCAACGTGTTGGTCTGGTATCCGATGGGCGTTGCAAATGCACAGGACGCCGCCACCATCACGGCAACCACCAATGGTCTTGGGTCGAACCCCATGGTCTGGGCAAGCCCGATGGCAATTGGCGTGACAACAACCGCAACCGCGTTGTTGCTGACCAATTCGGTCAGGACGCTGGTCAACACGTAAATCGCCCAGACGATGGCCCAGGGCGGCAGGTCCATCAGATAGGGGGCCAGCGCCTCGACAATCAAGGTCACCGCGCCCGAGGCCTCCAGGGCGGCCCCGATGGCCAGCATGGCGAAGATCAAAGCCAGCAATTGCCCCTCGATAAAAGAGAAGGCTTCGTCGGAATCGACGCATTTTGTCAGCAGAACAACCGCGACCGCTATGATCGCCAGCGCAAGGATCGGCGCGACCCCAAGTGCGGCAAGAACCACAAGCCCCGCCAGCGCCAGGATTGCAACCGGCGCGTGGCTGCGTCGATAGGCGCGGGCCGAAGGTTTGGCCACGTCCACCAGATTCAGTTCATCCGCAAGCCGCTGGATGTCTTCGGGTGCGCCTTCCAGCAGCAGGGTATCCCCCACCCGGACAATGAGATCGTCCAGCTGCCGTCCGATATTCTGATTTCGGCGATGCACTGCCAACGGATAGACGCCGTATCGGCGGCGCAAACGCATCGCGCCCAGGCGACGCCCCACCATCTTGCACACCGGCGTGATCAGCACTTCGACCGTGGTTGTCTCTACGGCGGACACCTGATCGACGCGTCGCAATTCCTTGTTGTTTTGCAGGCTCAGCAATTCGGTCATCTGGGTTCGCAAGACAACGCGGTCGCCCACTTGCAGGGTCACACCATCCAGATTGCGCCGAAGTGATGCGTCGCCGCGAATGACGTCGATCAACCGCACACCTTCGCGTTTGAACAATTGCACCCCCTGCACCTCGCGCCCGATCAGGTTGCTGTCCGGCGGGATCACAGCTTCGGTAAAGAATTTCATCTTTGACCGGTCCGACAGCATCGCCGCCATACTGGTGCGGTCCGGCAAAAGGTAACGGCCAAACACCCACAGATACAGCATCCCCCAGGCGATCAACACGATGGCCAGCGGCGTGACTTCGAATATCGTAAACGGCTCTAGCCCTTGCGCGCGGGCCACACCATCCACCAGAAGATTGGTCGAGGTGCCGATCAGCGTCAGCGTGCCCCCCAGAATGGCCGCATAGCTGAGCGGGATCAAAAGCTTGGATGGGGCCACGCCCAAGGTCTTTGACAGCTGCACAAAAAGCGGCAGCATGACCACCACGACCGGGGTGTTGTTCATGAACGCAGAGCCGACAATGACAACCGCCAGAATGCCGACAATGGCGCGTTTCGGGCTTTTCTCGGCCGCGCTTTGGGCTGCGGTGGTGAAGGCGGCCAATGCGCCTGTGCGCACCAAGGCCCCCATCACCAGGAACATGGCGGCAATTGTCCAGGGGGCGGGGTTGGCCAACACCGCAAGCGCGTCGTTATAGGGCAGCACACCTGTGGCCAAAAGAAACCCGACACCGCCAATCGCCACAACTTCGGTCGGATAGGTTTCGCGCAGGAACAGCACAAACATGACCACAACCGTTCCCAGCGCGATCATTGCCTGTGTTGTCTGGCTGATATCCAAGAAGTCTGTCAACAAAGCCGGGTGCCCCCAGTCCCTAGGTGGTTTCAGTTTGACTGGGTTGCCGCAGCGGCACAAGCACCGCCCGTGTCCTCCGCCGTGACATCAGGGGGCGCTGGGCTGAAGGCGTCCACCGTCGCGGATCATGTGGATGGCCGTGGCCTTACCGGTGCGGTCATCGGTTTCGACCAGCACGCCGGACAAGGTGGCTTCGTCCAGGGCAGGCTGAAAGCGCCCTTTGCTCATCCCGGTCACAAACCGGCGCATGGGTTCGGCCTTGTCCATTCCGATCACGGAGTTGTAGTCGCCGCACATGCCCGCATCGGTTTGGAACCCGGTTCCACCCGGCAGGATCTGCGCATCACCGGTGGGCACATGGGTGTGGGTGCCCACCACAAGGCTGGCGCGCCCGTCGCAGAAATGGCCCATGCCCATTTTTTCCGAGGTCGCCTCGCAATGCACATCGACAAGGATCATTTGCGCCTGTCCCCCCAAAGGATGCGCACGCAGAACCGCATCAACCGCAGAAAACGGATCATCATAGGCGCGTTTCATAAAGACCTGGCCCAGCACCTGCAAAACAAGGATCTTGCGACCGCGCGCATCGGTATAAAGCCGGTGGCCGCGACCGGGGGCCTGTTTGGCAAAGTTGAGGGGCCGCAGGATGCGTGGCTCGGTGTCGATAAAGCCAAGCATATCCTTTTGATCGAAGGCGTGATCGCCCAGCGTGAGGCAATCAACACCGGCATCCAGAAGCGTTTTGGCATGTGCGCCCGACAGGCCCACGCCGCTTGAGGCGTTTTCGCCGTTGACCACACAAAAATCCGCTTTGAGACGCGCGCGCAAATCCGGCAGCCGATCCGTGATCGCAGCGCGGCCCGCACGGCCCATAACGTCGCCAAGGAAAAGTGTTCTCATGACTTACGGCTTAGAACGCAGCGCGTGGAAAGCAAAGAGCCAAACGCCTGTGTCGACCAGCAGCCCCATAAGACGCGACATCTAGAACAACGACCCTTGTTCAGGTGGCTTGGGTTTGGGTTTGGCCGTCGATCTGGTGCCAGCTGACCCAACCGGCATCCGCCCATCGGCAAATTCGATCTCCAGCGCGGTTGCGGCTTTGGCGGCCTTGCGGGTGGTCACCACCGCCCCGTCACCGCGCACAACACTGTACCCGCGTTTCAAGGTTTCCTTGTATCCAAGCGTCTCGCGCAACCGGTCGAGGGCGTCGATCCTGGTGCGCCAATCCTTTATCTGTGCGTGTCCGGCAGAGGACAGCCGCAGGCCAAGCGTTTCAAGCCGCTCTTGTTTCGCCGCCAAATCGCGTGTGATCGGTTTAACACTGAGCCGATCCGTCCGGCGTGCCAGCGCTTCTTGTTTGGTGTCGATCACCCGGACCAATCCTGGCGCAAGGCGGTCTGCGCTGCCTTCGTAACGACGGCGCTGTTCGGCCAGGGCGCGCGCCAGCAGCGAAGGGCGCAAGGAGGCGGCGGCTTCGATCAACCGACCGCGCCGCAGATCGACTGACCGGGTCAGGGCGCGGGGCAGGCGATCGGACATCAGGTCCAGCCGCTGCGTCGGGCCGGACAACAGGCTGTCAGGGCGCGGCAAGGCCCGGGCCATGTCGCGCAGCCGCTGTCCCCGCGTTTCAAGCCGTTGGGCGAGGGCACGAGACATACGCGCCTTCTGGTCGCTGACCCAGCCCAAAAGTTCTAACCTGACCGGCACCGCGATTTCAGCGGCAGCAGTGGGGGTCGGCGCGCGCTGGTCGGACACAAAGTCGATCAACGTGGTGTCGGTTTCGTGTCCCACAGCCGAAATCAGCGGGATCTCTGACGCGGCTGCGGCGCGGGCGACGATTTCCTCGTTAAAGCCCCAAAGGTCTTCGATGCTGCCGCCGCCGCGTGCCACGATCAGAAGGTCAGGCCGGGGCAATGACCCGCCGGGTGTCAACGCGTTGAACCCGGCGATTGCGCGCGCCACTTCGGGAGCGCAGTTGGCCCCTTGCACCGCGACGGGCCACACCAGCACCTTGCGCGGAAACCGGTCGCGCAGGCGGTGCAGGATATCGCGGATCACCGCCCCCGAGGGCGATGTGATCACCCCGATGATATCCGGCAGATAGGGCAGCTCTTTTTTGCGGGCGGGATCGAACAAACCTTCGGCTGCCAGCGCTTTTTTGCGTTTCTCCAGCATCGCCATCAATGCGCCTTCGCCCGCGACGGTCACCTCATCGACATTCAGATTGTATTTCGACTGGCCGCCAAACGATGTCATGCGCCCGGTCACGACAACCTCAAGCCCTTCTTCGGGCACCACGGACAATTGCGACACCTGGCCTTTCCAGGTTGTGCACGCCAGCACGTTGCGGTCGTCCTTGACGTCATAATACAAATGGCCGGACCGGGCGGTGAACACGCGCCCGACCTCGCCGCGCACGCGGATGCGCCCGAACTGATCTTCCAATGTGCGTTTCACCGCGCCTGACACTTCGGACACGGTATATTCCGGCAGGTTCTGGCCGGGTTTCGGATCGTCGATTAAGTCGGACATCTGGCCTCGCTGTGTCACGGATCGTTGGACAATCTTGTCCATCCGACCTTGCCCTCAATTCCGCCCAACCCTAGAACGCCGCAACGGTAAGGAAAAGCACGGAAAGGGCGCGCGCATGAACATCCTGATCCTTGGAAGCGGCGGGCGCGAACATGCTTTGGCCTGGGCGGCGCTGCAAAATCCGAAATGTGACAAGCTGATTGTCGCGCCGGGCAATGCCGGTATCGCGCAGATCGCGGATTGTGCCGATTTGGATGTCGAAAATGGCGGCGCGGTGGTCAGCTTTGCCGAGCAAAACAGCATCGACTTTGTGATCGTGGGCCCCGAAGCGCCGTTGGCGGCGGGTGTGGCGGACCGGTTGCGCGACGCGGGATTGCTGGTCTTTGGTCCCTCTGCGGCGGCGGCGAAACTGGAAGCCTCCAAGAGTTTTACCAAGGAAATATGTGCGGCGGCCAACGCGCCCACGGCCGCATATGGCCATTTCACCGATGCGGCCAGCGCCAAGGCCTATGTCGCCGCGCAAGGCGCCCCTATCGTGGTCAAGGCCGATGGTCTGGCGGCAGGCAAGGGGGTGATCATCGCCGAAACGGTCCCTGAAGCAGAGGCCGCCATTGACGATATGTTTGGTGGTGCCTTTGGCGGGGCGGGGGCCGAGGTGGTGATCGAAGAATTCATGCAAGGGGAAGAGGCGTCGTTCTTTGTCTTGTGCGATGGCACCGACGTTCTGCCCATTGGCACCGCGCAAGACCACAAACGCGTGGGCGAAGGCGACACCGGCCCGAACACCGGCGGCATGGGGGCTTATTCACCTGCGCCCGTTCTGACCGATGCGATTGCGCAACAGGCACTGGACGAAATCATCAAACCCACCATGGCCGAAATGGCCCGGCGCGGCACGCCCTATCAAGGCGTGCTCTATGCCGGACTGATGATCGAGAACGGTCAGCCGCGGCTTGTCGAATACAATGTCCGTTTTGGCGATCCGGAATGTCAGGCTCTGATGATGCGTCTTGGTGCGCAGGCGTTTGATATGATGCATGCCTGTGCGGATGGGCGCTTGGCCGAGACACGCGTGAACTGGGCCGATGATCACGCCATGACCGTGGTTCTGGCCGCAAACGGGTATCCCGGCGCGTATCGGAAAGGCACGGCTATTACCGGTCTGGATGGAATGACCGAGGACAGTTTTCAGATGATGTTTCACGCTGGCACAACACGCAAAGACGGGCAGTTCATCGCTACCGGCGGGCGGGTGTTGAATGCGACCGCGCGCGGCGCGACGCTACAAGAGGCGCGCGACCGGGCATATGCGCTGGCGGACAGCGTTGATTGGCCGGACGGGTTTTACCGCCGGGATATCGGCTGGCGCGCCTTGTGATACCCGATGCAATTGCCGGGTTTGCGCTGGGGTTTTCGCTGATCCTGGCGGTTGGAGCCCAGAACGCCTTTGTGTTGCGACAGGGACTTCTGAAGTCCCATGTCTTTGTTGTTTGCCTGATTTGCGCTGTTTCGGATCTGGTGTTGATCGTCGCCGGGGTTGCGGGTTTCGGGGCATTGGCGACAGCGGTGCCGGGGCTGGAGCTTGGTATGCGTCTGTTCGGAGCGGCGTTCCTGATCTGGTACGGGGTGCGCACGCTGATCGCGGCATGGCGCGGCGGCCAGCATATGGAAACGGTGCAGGCGGCCGGATCGTTGCGCGGCGCGGTGCTGACCTGTCTGGCCCTGACCTGGCTGAACCCACATGTCTATCTGGACACGGTTGTCCTGTTGGGGGCGGTTTCTGCGCAATATGATCACAAGGTTGCATTCGGCGGCGGTGCGGCGCTGGCAAGCTTTCTGTATTTCTTTGCGCTGGGCTATGGCGCGCGTTTGTTGGCTCCGATTTTTGCAAAGCCGCGCGCATGGCAAGTGCTTGATGTGATTGTCGGTCTGACGATGCTGGCCATTGCGGGCAAGCTTTTGTTGATGTGAGCCGCGCGCACTTGTCATTGTGCCGGACTTCCGCTCCAGTGCGCGCATGACAGCATTCCCGAACAGACCATTGGCGGGCATCCTGTGGATGATCACGACCGGCATGTGTTTTGTGGCGGTCACCGCGTTTGTGAAATTGCTGGATGGACGCGTGCCGCCAGCCGAATCTGCGTTTCTGCGCTATGTGATCGGTTTGGTATTTCTGATCCCGGTCTGGCGGGATTTGATGGCCGTGACCCTGACCAAACGGCAAAAAAGCCTGTTTGCGCTGCGCGGTCTTGTGCATTCGCTTGGCGTGATCCTGTGGTTTTTTGCCATGACCCGCCTGCCCATCGCCGAAGTGACGGCAATGAATTACCTCAATCCGGTCTATGTGACGATTCTTGCGGTCTTTGTGCTGGGGGAAAAGCTGGCATTGCGGCGGGCGCTGGCGGTGATTGCGGCCTTGGCCGGGGCGCTCATTATCCTGCGGCCGGGGTTCAGGGAACTGGATATCGGCCATATCGCGATGCTTGGGACGGCGTTGTTTTTCGCAGGCAGCTATCTGATTGCCAAGATCATGTCGGGAGAAATGAGAGCCAGCATGGTGGTGGCGTTGCTGTCAATCACCGTCACCATCGGCCTTGCTCCGTTTGCGATTGCAGTCTGGGTCACGCCAAGCTGGGTTGATCTGGGGATCATCGCGCTGGTCGCGTGCTTTGCAACCGCCGGGCACTATACCATGACGCTTGCCTTTGCGGCGGCCCCGGTGACCGTGACCCAGCCTGCCACCTTTCTGCAACTGGTCTGGTCGGTGCTGGTCGGGGTGATCTTTTTCGCCGAACCGGTGGATCCTTGGGTGATTTTGGGGGGTGCGGTGATCATGGCGTCGGTGGCGTTCATCACCTGGCGCGAAGCGGTGCTGCGCAAGGCCAAGATCACACCCGCCGTGAACGAGACAAAAACATGACGCGCTGCGCACACGGTCTGTCATCGTCAGATGCGATATTTCGGCATCATAACGATTGTTTCGATTTCCGAAAAAAACCGGGTCTTTTTCCAAGTCTAGCCACATTTGGGCACGAACACTGTGGATGTAAACGTACGAGGAGACACCCATGTTTGCTGAAACAACTGCCGCGTCCGATCTGGGCGAACTGCGTCACTTCCTGGTGGCGGAACGTCAGAAAACCTTGTCTGACACTGAATGGAAATTCCGCATGCGCGGCTATGGCTTTCACGTAAAACGTGTCAGCGGCGGTGTCATGGTGGCTCGAATTCCAAAGAACGAAATCCTTGGCTGTGTAAAAATGTAGGATCAGGGCCGCCGTTCCCCGCGGCGTCCATTTGTCCTGTTAGCGCGGGTCGCGTCGCTCTCGGACGCTTGCTATATCCGCGCCATGTTCAAGTTAGTCGACAGTCCTCCAGTCTGGCTTTGCACCGCGCTTCTGCTCGCGTGGGTGCAAAAGTCGTATTATTCCTATGGGCTCAGCTTTGGGCCTGTCTGGGGTGATCTTCTTGGTGGCCTTCTTGTTGGCGGCGGGTTGGTGCTGTTTGCGCTTGCCGCGTTCGAATTTCGGCGTCACCGCACAACGATCATTCCACACCAAGAGGCATCGCACCTGATCACCTCTGGTGTCTTTTCCCGCACGCGTAATCCCATATACCTTGCCGATTCGCTGATTTTGGCAGGGATGATCCTGTATTGGGATGCTGTCTTGTCGCTTCCTTTGATCCCGATCTTCGTCTGGTGGATCGAGCGACACTTTATAATAGCAGAAGAAAAACGCCTCAGACGAAATTTCCGTGCGGATTTTGCACGATATGAGAAACAAACGCGACGTTGGCTCTAGCCGACCGCGGCCAACCGTACTAGATGAGCGGTTCGCGGGGGAGGGTGTATTGTGTGCTACAGGTCAGCACTGTAGACGGTTTTCCGCTGAATCTGCCGTAACGGCACCATGAAATGACGCAAAAAGGGGGACAGCTCAGGTGAAAATCGGAACTCCCAAGGAAGTGTTCGAGGGCGAAAATCGTGTGGCGATGACGCCCGACAGCGCCCGACAACTCCAGAAACTCGGATATGACTGCCTGATCGAAAGCGGAGCGGGGGTCAAGGCTGGCTTTTCTGACGCGCTTTACGAAGAGGCGGGTGTGACTGTCATCGAAACGGCGGCGGCGCTGTGGAAAGAGGCAGACATCGTCGCCAAGGTTCGTCAGCCCGAAAGCGCGGAACTCAAGCACCTGCGCGACGGGCAGACGCTGATCTCGTTCTTCAATCCAGCCGCCAACGACGAAGGTATGGAAGCCGCCAAAACAGCGGGCACCAATGTCATCGCGATGGAAATGGTGCCGCGTATTTCCCGCGCGCAGAAAATGGACGCGCTGTCGTCGATGGCCAATATCGCGGGCTACCGTGCGGTGATCGAGGCAGGCAATAACTTTGGCCGCTTCTTCACCGGCCAGGTTACCGCCGCCGGTAAAGTGCCACCGGCCAAGGTTCTGGTTGTGGGCGCGGGCGTTGCGGGCCTTGCGGCCATCGGGACATCCACGTCGCTGGGTGCGATCACCTATGCCTTTGACGTGCGTCCCGAAGTGGCCGAACAGGTCGAATCCATGGGGGCCGAATTTGTTTTCCTCGATTTCGAGGAAGAACAGCAGGACGGCGCTGCAACCGGCGGCTACGCGGCTGTTTCTTCACCAGAATTTGCGGCAGCGCAGTTGGCCAAGTTCCGCGAATTGGCACCCGACATGGACATCGTGATCACCACCGCGCTGATCCCCAACCGCGAAGCGCCCGAGCTTTGGACCAAGGATATGGTCGATGCGATGAAGCCCGGGTCGGTCATTGTTGATCTTGCCGCTGAAAAGGGCGGCAATTGCAAGCTGACCGTGAAGGACGAAAAGATCGTCACCGACAACGGCGTGACGATCATCGGCTACACCGATTTTCCAAGCCGCATGGCGACACAGGCGTCCACGCTCTACGCCACCAATATCCGTCATATGATGACCGACCTGACCCCTGAAAAGGACGGTCAGATCAATCATGACATGGAAGATGATGTGATCCGCGGCGCGACGGTGACCTTCAAAAATGAAATCACCTTCCCGCCACCCCCACCCAAGGTGCAGGCGATTGCGGCCAAACCCAAGGAAAAGGTGCCCGAGCTGACCGCCGAGGAAAAACGCGCGCAGGAAGTGGCCGCGTTCAAGGCGCAGACCAAGCAACAGGTGACTTTGCTGGCCGTGGGGGCCGCGTTGGTTTTGGGTGTGGGGCTGATCCCTGGCATGCCCGCAAGTTTCATGCAGCATTTTATCGTGTTTGTTCTGTCCGTCTTTATCGGTTTCCAGGTGATCTGGAACGTGGCGCATTCGCTGCACACGCCGCTGATGGCGGTGACCAACGCGATTTCGTCGATCATCATCCTTGGTGCGCTCATTCAGATCGGATCGTCGAGTATGCTGATCACGCTTCTTGCCGCGCTTGGTATTTTCATGGCCTCCGTCAACATCTTCGGCGGCTTCCTCGTGACACGGCGCATGCTCGCCATGTTCCAAAAGTCCTAAGGAGCACGAGCAATGGAAAACGCATTCACGATCGCGGCCTATGTGGTCGCAGGTATTCTGTTCATCCTGTCGCTTGGTGGCCTGTCCGGGCAGGAAAGCGCGAAACGCGCGGTCTGGTACGGCATTGTGGGCATGGCTGTGGCCGTGGTCGCAACCATGTTCGGCCCCGGCTCGGGCCTGTGGCTGGCCTCGCTTGTTCTGATCGCCGGTGGTGCCGTGGTTGGCTATCAACTCGCCACCAAGGTCGAAATGACCCAGATGCCGGAACTGGTGGCCATCATGCACAGCCTTGTCGGCCTGGCAGCGGTGTTCGTTGGTTTTAACGCCGATATCATGATCAACTATATCGGCAACATCTACGACGCGCAGGGCCTTGTTTTGGGGGCTGTGGGCGATGATGGGATCACGGCCATTGGCCTGCCGAAAGAAGCCTATGACGGGTTGTCCGCCTTTGGTCAGCTGATCGCCAAGAAATCCGGCGTCGAGATCGGCATCCTGCGGGTCGAACTGGTGCTGGGCATCTGGATCGGCGCGGTCACCTTTACCGGGTCGGTCATTGCCTATGGCAAGCTGGCCGGCAAGGTGGACACCTCGGCCAAGCAGCTTCCCGGGGGGCACCTTCTGAACGCCGCCGCTGCGGCTGCGTCGGTTCTGCTGGCGGTCATGTATATGGGCGGCTCTGGCAGCTGGACGCTGGTGCTTCTGACGCTTCTGGCGCTGTTCATCGGCTATCACCTGATCATGGGTATTGGCGGCGCGGACATGCCCGTCGTGGTGTCGATGCTCAACTCCTACTCTGGGTGGGCGGCGGCTGCGATTGGCTTCAGCCTTGGCAACGATCTTTTGATCGTTGTGGGTGCGCTGGTCGGCTCGTCCGGTGCGATCCTGTCTTATATCATGTGTAAGGCGATGAACCGATCCTTCATCAGCGTCATTCTGGGCGGCTTTGGCGGTGCAGCGGGCGAACAGATGGCCGTTGAAGGCGAACAAATCGCCATTGACGCGGACGGTGTGGCTGCTGCGTTGGAAGACGCGGACAGCATTGTGATCATCCCGGGCTATGGCATGGCGGTGGCACAGGCGCAGCAAAACGTGGCGGAACTGACCAACCGTTTGCGGGCCAAGGGCAAGACCGTTCGCTTTGCGATCCACCCGGTCGCGGGCCGTCTGCCGGGGCACATGAACGTGCTTCTGGCCGAAGCCAAGGTGCCTTACGACATCGTTTTGGAGATGGACGAGATCAATGACGACTTCCCGGATACGGATGTCGCCATCGTCATCGGCTCGAACGACATCGTGAACCCTGCGGCACAGGACGATCCGAACTCGCCCATCGCCGGAATGCCAGTGCTGGAGTGCTGGAAAGCCAAGCAGGTCTTTGTGTCCAAGCGCGGGCAGGGGACGGGGTATTCGGGCATCGAAAACCCGCTGTTCTTCAAGGACAACACCCGCATGTTCTATGGCGACGCGAAAGCCAGCCTGGGCACGCTGTTGAGCAAAATCTCCTAACGGGTCATCAACAGATGACCGATACAAAGCCCCGCGCATATTGCGTGGGGCTTTTTGGTTGGTAGGTGCAGATGGGCGTTTGTCGCTCCTGACGTGTCAATCAATGCGCAAGCGATGTAGGGCCCGGTGTCAAATGTGCTGCAAACAGGGGCAAAGCGATGCATCTGTCGGCATTTGCTGAATGCATACTGTAGGATACTGGTAAAATACTGAATATAAACAAGTTTTTTCTTTACTTGACGCAGCCATCCACCTAGCTGACGATCATACTGTAACAGGTGCACGCATGTCTCCGATCCAAGATCATCCCCTTCGCTATCCGTTGTCAAACGAGCTTCACGCACGGCCGTTTCCGTCGCTGGGCGCTCCGTGCCGGGCGGTTTATCTGGCTATCAAGAAAGCCGACGGTGCCGCAGCGCGCGACAAGGCGGATGATCTGAACCATCTGATCGCATTGCTCGACCGCTACGGCACGCCACATCCGCAACCGGGGGCCACGCATTTTTCCGGCCAGATCGGGCAGCATATGCTGAAATGGGAACAACACACCGAATTCGTGACCTATACCGTGTTCATGAACGGTTTGTCTGACCGCCCGTTTGATCCGGCCGACATGGACGTCTTCCCCGACGATTGGTTGACCGACGCTCCCGGCGTCCGCATCACATCCGCGTTGATCCGGCTGGAAGAACGGCCCGATGATTCGCAGATTTGCACGCGCCTGTCGGAATGGTTTGTTCCCGAGAGCCTGGCCGTCAGCCGTGTTATCGACAACGAGGCCATTGTTGCCGGTGATTTTCGTATTGATCCCGCAGGCCACCTGCGATTCAGCGTGTTTGTCACGCCCGGCATTGGGCGGCGTCGTGCCGGGCGTATCGTGCAACGCCTGTGCGAGATCGAGACCTACAAGACGATGTCCATGCTGGGCTTCACCCGCGTGCGCGCACTTGGTCCGCGCATGGGCGAGATTGACAATGAACTGACCCGTCTGATGGCGGCGATGACAAATGGTGACGGGCAGGAAGAGGACCGGCTAAAAGCGCTTTTGTCGGTATCGGCAGAACTGGAAAGCCTGTCCGCGCATATGTCCTTTCGGTTCGGGGCGACCGGCGCTTATGAGGCGATTGTGGCCCAGCGTGTGTCCGTGCTGCGCGAAGAACGGTTTGAAGGGCGTCAGACCTTTGCCGAATTCATGACCCGCCGCTATGATCCGGCGATGCGCACCGTCAAATCGGCAGAAAACCGTTTGTCGGCCATGGCCGCGCGGGCGGTGCGGGCCGGGGATTTGCTGCGCACGCGGGTCGAGGTCGCGCGGTCGGCACAGAACCAGCAATTGCTGGAAAGCATGAACCAGCGCGCGGATATGCAATTGCGCCTGCAGAAAACCGTCGAAGGGCTTTCCGTGGTGGCGATCAGTTATTACGCGGTCTCACTGGCCGGGTATCTGCTGTATCCGGTCGCCGATGCGATTGGGATATCCAAGGGCGCGTTGACCGGCTTGGTGACGCTCCCGGTGGTTTTGCTTGTGTGGCTTGCGATACGCCGTATTCGGCGCGTGGTTGAACAAAGTGGTCCCGATTTCTAACGCCGGTCAGGACCGCTGAACCACGATTTCGGTTTGCGCCTCCAATGATGCCGCCAAAGACGCAAGCCGGGCTTCGGCCACTTCGCCATAAAGCGGCACCGACGCTTTGGTCAGTTTCAGGCGCAGTAGCTTTTTGCGGGGCTTCCACTCTAGCGCGGTGCCATCGGCGCTGGCATCTGACATCCACAGCATCGCACCAAACCGGAGGGCCTTTCCCAGCACCTCGGCGTCTTGTGTGGCTTTCTCGGACAACAGACCTTCAAGGTCTTCGAAACGGGTGCCCTCGCGTTTGTTCTTGTAACGGTGCAACAGCGCCAGACCAAGAAAAACGCGTTCGGAATGTTTCAGCCCGCCAAGGTTTGCGCGGGTGGCGTTGTCAAAGCAGGTTTCAGCCCGGTAATCGGGATGCGCGCGCCAGCTAACATCATGCAAAAGGCAGGCCGCCTTGATCAGCCGCATCCGCGCTTCGTCGGACCGGGAAAACAACGGCTGCACAAAGCGGTAGAGCTTTTTGCCAAATCCGGGCAGACGGGCATCCTTGGCTTCGGCAAAGCGGCAGGCTTCGATCAGGGGGTCGCGGTCGCGCAGGTTTTGCGGCATTTGTTCGTATAACAGCCCTTCGCGGATGCCGTAGCTGGAAATGGCGATATCCTTGGGCTTGAAGGTCTGGGTCAGCCGCTTCAGAACATCCACAGCATAGGGAACAAGGCTCATCCGCGCATTCGATATCCCGCAGGCCTGTCGCAGCTCTTCGATGCTTGACGATTTGATGAACTTGACCGTCTCACTGACAGATTTTTTGTCCATCCGGTATTCGTGCAGAACCTGTAGCGGATAGCCCCGTCGGTGCATGTCTACACGGGCAATCGCTCGCCACGATCCGCCGACAAGGAACAATCTGTCTGGTTGCGGGCCCATATGCTGTGCAAGGCGCTGCATGACGTCTTTGATATGCGCATCGCGTCCCTTTTGCCCGCCGGGAAGGTCGCGCAGTTTCAAAGGCCCAAGGTTCGAGCTGATGCGTCGGCCGACGCGACCGTCGGATATTTCTGCCAATTCCATGGACGATCCGCCAATATCGCAGACCAGACCATAACTGCCGGGCCAGCCCAGCAACACGCCTTGCGCAGAAAGCCGGGCCTCTTCCTCGCCGCCGATCACCCAGATCCGCAAGCCCGTTTCGCGCAGAACATCCTCGCGAAAGTCGGGTCCGTCTTCGGCCTCGCGCACCGCAGCGGTGGCCACCACGGTCAGGGGGGGCAATTTCATCCCGTCAGCCAGCGCCTGAAACCGTTTCAGTGCGTTGAGCGCGCGGGCGCGGCCCTGCGGGTTCAGACGCCCGGTTTCGGACATGCCCGCACCCAGACCGCACATGAGCTTTTCGTTGTAGAAATAGGCAGGCGAGCGGGCCGCGCCGTCAAACACGACCAAACGCACCGAGTTCGATCCGATATCGACAACGCCAACGCGCGACAGCGCACGCGCCTTGGGATCGTCAAACAGGGGGCGACCAAAGGGGCTTGCCATGTCGTGTTCGGATGCGGTGTTTCCGTCCATACGGCCTCCGGGTCGGGTTGCGGGCACCGTTGCAAAGCGACGGCGTCAGGTCAATAACACTCAACCAGTCCGCGTGTGGTGAAGCGTCGCTTTTAAGCCCTATGCGGTGATCAGAAGGACACTGCAGATGGATCTGTTTGCGCGTCTATTCATCCGTATGGGTCAGTTTTGGCACATCTGACGCTCCGGCCGACCCGCGCCCGGACAGGGACGGGTTTTCCATAAAGAACCGGTGGCAATTAAACGCGAATTCCCCTTCATTCCAGGTGGTTCGGTCAAATGTGCCGCCGGGTGTCATGATCCAGCTTTGGGCCACATCCGCCAGATTGGCCGCCATGATCTGACTGACGATCTGTGCTTTCACGGTGGGGTTTTCGATCTCGACCAATGTTTCGACCCGCCGGTTGAGGTTGCGTCCCATCCAATCCGCAGAAGACATAAACACCCGTGCTTTTTTATGCGGCAAGCCGTGTCCGTTGCCAAAGCAGATGATCCGCGAATGTTCAAGAAACCGGCCCACGATGGATTTCACCCGGATGTTTTCGCTCAGCCCCTCGACCCCCGGTCGCAACCCGCAAATGCCGCGTACAACACAGTCAATCTTTACCCCGGCCTGCGATGCGGCATAAAGCGCATCAATCATGTCCGGTTCGATCAGCGAATTCATCTTGAGCCAGATTTGCGCGGGTTTGCCCGCTTGGGCATGGCTGATCTCGGCCTCGATCATTTCAAGCATCTTTGGTTTCAGGCTGTGCGGCGAGATTGCAAGGTTCTCAAGCCCTTCTGGTTCCGCATAGCCGGACAGGTAGTTAAAGACCTTGGTCGCATCGTGGCCCAGTTTGGCGTCGCAGGTGAAAAAGCTCAGATCCGTGTAGATGGTGGCCGTGATCGGATGGTAATTTCCTGTCCCGAAATGGGTATATGTCACCAGCTTGTCACCTTCGCGGCGCACCACGATCGAGATTTTGGCGTGGGTTTTCCATTCCAAAAACCCATAGACCACATGCGCCCCCGCCCGTTCCAGACGGCGCGACTGGCGGATATTGGCGGCCTCGTCAAAGCGGGCTTTCAATTCGACCAGTGCGGTTACGGATTTGCCATCCTCGGCTGCTTCGCAAAGCGCGGCGACAATGGGCGACTGGTTCGACGTGCGATACAGGGTCTGTTTGATCGCCACGACATTCGGATCACGTGCTGCCTGCGCCAGAAAGCGCACCACCATATCAAACGTCTCGTAAGGGTGGTGCAGCAGCATGTCTTTCTGCCGGATCGCCGCGAACATATCGCCGTCGAAATCCTGCACACGTTCGGGCACTCTGGGCGCGAAATTCGGCCACAGAAGATCGGGCCGTTCATCCAGAACAAGCTCTTTGAGGTCAGCCGCGCCGATCATACCGGTCAGTTCGATCACGTCGTCATCGCGCACGCGCAATTCGCGCATCACGGTTTCGCGCAGGCCTTTTGGCGCACCTTTGGAAATGGTCAGACGCACCACTTCGCCGCGCCGCCGGCGTTTCAGGGCGACCTCAAATTCGCGGACAAGATCCTCGGCCTCTTCCTCGACTTCGATATCGCTGTCGCGCAGCACCCGAAATCCGAAATGATCGCGCAGCTTGTAGCCCGGAAACAGCCGGTCAAAATGCAGCAGCAGCACGTCTTCGAGCATGATAAAGCGGTGTTCACCGGGATCAGAGGACAGCGCAACAAAGCGTTCCACCTGTGCCGGGATCGGCAACAAGGCCTGCAGGGGCGATTTGTCTTTCTGTCGCTCTAGTTGAAGCGCAAGACAATACCCGTTGTTGGCGATGAACGGGAAGGGGTGTGCCGGATCAATGGCCAGAGGCGACAAGACCGGGAAAACCCGGCTTAGAAAAGCCTCTTCGAGATCGGCCAGATCTGTCTTTGACAGGTCATCCCGGCCCAGCACCGAAATATGTTCTGCCTGCATCTGTTCCAGCAATGTCGCCAGAACGCGTTGTTGGGACGCCATCAATTTGCGGGCGTCTTCGTTGATCAGGACCAATTGCTCGGCCGGGCTCAGTCCGTCGGCCGCAGGGGTTGTGTTGCCCGCCTGGGCCAGTTCGCGCAGACCAGCCACGCGGACGGTGTAAAATTCATCCAGATTTGTGGCCGAAATCGACAGAAAGCGCAGGCGCTCCAGTAGGGGAACCCGGGGATTTTCAGCTTCCTCCAGCACCCGCCAGTTAAAGCCAAGCCAAGACAGTTCACGGTTCACAAACCGCCCCGGTCCGGTCAGGTCAAGATCCGGCAGGGGGGTCGGGTCGGGTCGGGTGGCGTTCAGAAAGTCGGCGCTGTTCATGGGCATCCCTTCTCGATGGATCGTGCCAGTTGGATGGCGCGGCAGGATCAGAGCCTATTCTGGCGCGGTTTCCTCCCGGAATTCAAGGTCAGCCAAAGCACTCCGGGCCAGGTTGCGTGTCACACCTTTGGGTGTGCCCAATGCCGCCCTGTCCAGATGCGCCACCACCTGGCCTGCCGCTTCGAAAGATCGGGGCATCCAGCGCACCAGATACGGGATCACATCCGCCATCGGGACAATCTGGCGATCAGAGAACAGCTTGGCCAGCACCGCCGAAAGCAAAAGATCGTCTGGCGGGCTCATTTTGGCGACCGTGGTGCCCGTCATGCGGCTGGCCAGATCCGCAAGATCCAGTTTCCACCCGCTGGGCGGGGTCGCAGCGGTCAGCAAAAGGGTATGGCCGTTGGCCAAAACCAGATTGTGCAGATGAAACAAGGCCTGTTCGGCCGCCGCATCGCCTGCGACGCGCTCCACATCCTCGACACAGATCGGTCCCTCGCAGAGGGCGGCGATATCGGCATGGGCCAGATCGCGCGATGCAATCCGCTGGCCACCGCTTTCGGTGCACCAGACATGGCTAAGATGCGTTTTGCCCGATCCGTGCGGGCCCACCAGAACAATTTTGCCCGACGGCCAATGGGGCCAGGTGTCCACCAGGCCAAGCGCCACTGCGTTGCTTTCAGTAATATAAAAGTCACCGCGGCCCAGCGCGGGACGCGCGGGAATGTCAAACTTCATCTGGTGCGGCATGTTACTTGGTGTCCTGATCACTGAACCCGCGATACAGGCGGCTTGAGGTATATTGATCCGTCGCAAAGCGCGCAATCACACCAAGGGCCGCCGCAACAGGAACAGCCACCAGCATACCCACAAACCCGAACAAGGTGCCAAAGATCGACAACGCCAGAATGAGCCAGACAGGATGCAGACCGACCGACGAACCTACCAGTTTGGGCGTCAGCACATTGCCCTCGATCACCTGGCCCAGAACGAACACTCCGGCAACCAGCCCGATTGACAGCCAGTCCCCCCAGAACTGGAACAGCGCCAGCCCAATCGCCAAGGCCCCGCCGATCAGCGCCCCCAGATAGGGAATGAAAGTCACCAGACCCGCAATGAACCCGACAACAAGGCCGAACTGCAGCCCGATCATCATCAGGGCAACCGCGTAATAGGTGCCCAAAATGATGCAAACGGTGCCCATCCCGCGGATAAAGCTGGCCAGTGTATTATCAATGTCGGATGCAAGTTTCCGGATCGTGGGCGCATGATCGCGCGGCAGCAGGTCGTCGATGCGGGCGACCATGCGGTCCCAGTCAAGTAACAGATACACCGCAACCACGGGCACGATCACAAACAGCATCACAACATTGATGATCCCGGCAGCCGAGCTGAGGACCGTGTTCAAAAGCTCTCCGCCGCGCGCCTGAATTGTTTCGCCCACCGACACCAGCGATTGCCGCAGCGGGCTGTCCACATCCATGATGCCGGGGAACCGCGCACTCAGCGCGTCGCGCAGATTGGTGAACAGGGTGGGGGCGACCTCGAACAGATCCACCGCTTGTTCGATCAGTGTGGGAATCACCAGAAGCAGCAGGATGACAAAGGCGAAAACGCCCACCACGGTGATCAATGCGGTGGCCGCAATGCGCGACAGGCCCAGCTTTTCCAGCCGGTCAGCAATCGGGTCAAGAAAATAGGCCACCGCCCCACCCAGAACAAACGGCAACAGTACATCGCCAAGAAACCATAGCGTGACGGCAAAAATGACGGCCGCAATGCCCCAGTATTTCAGTTGATCCCGTGCGTGGAGTGACATCATTTTCGCCCTGTTGTGATGCTCTTACATCGTCTTTTGCGGTAGGGGTTTCAAGGAAAATTGCGTGATGCAGAATTGCCTGCGCGCCCTAGACCTCGGGGGGCAGAATGATGCGGGCGGTATATCTTGTTGCGTCCTGCGTGCGCTCTACGGTTGCGCCGATCTGGTCGGCGAATTGTTGAACCAATCGCTCGCCGATACCGGAGGAGTCGATCTCGAACGCAGTGCTGCCAAGCCCGTGCCGGTTTTCAACGACGATTTCAATCTGGTCATTCGCCGCTTGAAACAAGGTCATCGTCACCGGGGCCTCTTTCGACGGTTGCCCGTGTTTGATCGCATTTGTCAGCAATTCATTGATCACCAGCCCCAGCGCGACCGCCGTGTCGCTTTTGACGAAAACCGGGATGTCCGGTGCATCAAAGCGCAATGTGGCCTCGGAATGTTCAGAGCTTTTGCGCGTGAAGCTGACCAGTCGGCTGAACAAGGCGATCAGGTCGGTTTTTGCCTCGTGTCCGTCGATCTGAATGGCGGCATGCACATCCGACACCGCGCGCACCCGCGCTTCTACCGCGCTCAGGGCCGCCTTGGCGCGTTCTGCGGCCGGGCTGTCATCCGACATCAAGGTCCGCGCTTGCAGCCGCAATAACGACATGGCGATCTGGAGACTGTTTTTGATCCGGTGATTGGCCTCTTCCATCAGCGACGTGCGGGCGCGGACAGCGTGCTCAAGATCAAGGCGGGCATTTTCGATATCCGTGAGATCAACAAATGTTCCCACAAGCTTGGACCGCCTGTCTACCGGATCGGTTGCCATTTCCCCACGGATGCGCAGAAACCGCTGGGTGCCGTCCGGCATCGGAACACGGTAATCAAACGAGGCGATTTCGCCCTCAGGCGCGCCCATCACACGCGTCACCTCTGCATTGACAGCCTCAAGATCGTCTGGATGCACCTTGGCGAAAAAAGGCGTTGCATATGGCCCGGCCTCGCCCGGTTCAAATCCGAACATGGCATCAATGGCTTCGTGCCGTTCAAACAGATCCGTCTGCGGATCAAAGCTGAAATAGGCGACCGATGCTGAAAACGTCGCGGCACGGCGATGTGATTGCGCCAGCCGTTCCTGCAACGTGGCATCCGTCACATTCTGCGCGGTTTGCAGGATCGCGACAATGTCTCCTGCCTTTCGGATCGGAGAAAAATGCATCTGCCAGTAATGCTCGACATACTGGCCCTCGTCATTGAGCAAATCAAATCGGGCAGGGCCGGTTTCCTGTGGATCTCCGCTGTTCAGGATGTTCCGAACAGCCTCCCGAATATAGTTCGTTGCCTCCGACGCATCCGAGTCAGCGCTGGGCGGAAACGCGTCGAACATGGCCCGTCCGGTGATATCCAACCCGAGTGACCCCGACATCTTTGCATGTTCTGTGTTGCGCCACAGCAGGGTCAGATCATCATCCGGGCGAAATAAAAGCGCCGCAAACGGCATCGCCTCAAGGCCGATTCCCAGGATTTCGCCAAGATCATCGGGAATGGCCGCGTGCTTTTGGTACTCAAACACTTAAAAATCCGCCCCAAAATCAATACGTCACGAGAATTTTACGGCTGCTGATGGATCAGGTAAAGCCAGTAAACCGGCGCGGCGGCGCCGTCCTGCCCATTGCCGCATCACTTAGGGTCACAGCGGTCAGCCGGGTAAGCGCTGCGACAAACGGGGCAGGAGCGGATTAAATGCCGCTGCTCTTGCCGGACCCTGACCAACCCGCTAGGACAGCCCAAACACCACATGAGAGAGCCGAAATGCGCCTGTCCCGCTACTTCCTGCCTGTTCTGAAAGAAACCCCTGCCGAGGCCCAGATCGTCAGCCACCGTCTGATGCTGCGCGCCGGGATGATCAAACAGGCCAGCGCAGGCATCTATTCCTGGCTGCCTCTGGGCTATAAGGTGCTGCGCAAGATCGAGGATATCGTGCACGAGGAACAGGCGCGCGCCGGCCATCTGGCGATGCTGATGCCGACCATCCAGTCCGCCGATCTGTGGCGCGAGAGCGGGCGCTATGACGCCTATGGCGAAGAGATGTTGCGCATCAAGGATCGCGGCGGGCGCGACATGCTGTTTACGCCCACGGCCGAGGAACTGATCACCGATATTTTCCGCGCCCATGTCAGCAGCTACAAGGATTTGCCGCTGACGATGTATCAAATCCAGTGGAAATTCCGCGACGAAATCCGCCCGCGCTTCGGCGTGATGCGCGGGCGCGAATTTTACATGAAGGACGGATATAATTTCGACCTGACAAAAGAGGACGCGCTGCACGCCTATAACCGGCATCTGGTCAGCTACCTGCGCACTTATGAACGCATGGGGCTTCAAGCGATTCCGATGCGCGCCGACAGCGGCCCCATAGGCGGCGATAATACGCATGAATTCCTTGTGCTTGCCGAAACCGGTGAATCCGAAGTGTTTTATGACAGCGAGATCACCGATCTGAAATTCGGCGACCGCGAGATCGACTACACTGATCACGCCCAATGCCGCGCCGTGCTCGAAGAATTCACTTCGCGCTATGCCCGCACCGACGAAACCCACGACGAAGCGGAATTCGCCAAGGTTCCCGAGAGCCGCCGCCGCACCGCACGGGGCATCGAGGTTGGCCAGATCTTCTATTTCGGCACCAAATATTCGGATGCGATGGGTGCCACCGTGGCGGATGCCGACGGCAACCGCGTTCCGGTGCACATGGGCAGCCATGGCATCGGGGTGAGCCGCTTGTTGGGCGCGATCATCGAGGCCAGTCATGATGACAACGGCATCATTTGGCCCGAAGGTGTGACCCCGTTCCATTGTGGGATTGTGAACCTCAAACAGGGCGATGCAGAGGCCGATGCTGCATGTGAGGCGCTTTACAACAGCCTGACGGCACTTGGACTTGAGCCGCTCTATGATGACCGCAACGAACGGGCCGGGGGCAAGTTTGCCACGATGGACCTGATCGGTCTGCCCTGGCGCATTACGGTCGGTCCGCGCGGGCTTAAGAACGGTGTGGTCGAACTTACCTCGCGCCGCACCGGTGAAAGCGAAGAGCTGCCGCCCGAAGCGGCGCTTCAGCGGGTCGCCGCCATTTACGAAAAAGCGCAGGCCTGATCGCGGCTGTCCCTTGAATCGATCCAGCAGGGATTGTTACCTTGCTGGCATGAAACGCTTTCTCGCACGCCTTGCGTTTGGCCTTTGTGCGGCAACGCCGGTTGCGGCGTCTGATCCGGTTGCGCTTTTTGAAAACTGGGCGCGTGCCGAAGGGGCTAGTGACACGTCCATCACGGTCCTTCTGGATGGGCTAACCGCATATAGTGATCACGCGGATCGGCCTGTCGATCTTGCGTCGAATTCCAAGGCGATCACGGCGCTTTGTGTGGCGTCGCTGGTGGATGACGGCCTTTTGCGCTGGGACATGCCTTTGGCCGAGGCCGTGCAGCAGGACGCCTTTGATGCCAACCTGGCCGAGCTTGTGACCCACAGTGCCGGCATCGGACAGGATACAACCCAGCTGCGCATGGGGTTCTGGTTGAACGAAGACACCCCTCGGCACGCGCATGTGACAGACCTTGTGCTGGAGCGTCGCCAGCAGAAGGGAACCCGTGGCACGTTTTCCTACAGCAACGAAAATTATGCTCTTCTTGGCCGGATCATCGAACTGGCAAGTGGCCAGACCTACGAAGACGCCTGTCGCGCCCGTGTGCTTGATCCGGCGGGTGTGTCAGGCGCGCTGTCTCCGCGTTTCGGGGCGTTTGGGGCTTGGGGGGGCTGGCGCATGACGATGCAGGATCACGCCACGCTGTTGTACCACTGGTTCGGATCGCAGGGCAGGGGTGGGGCGGATCTTTTGACGCGGCCGCATATTCAAAGGGCAGATGGACGCTATTACGGGTTGGGCATGAATTATGCCACCGAACGCAATGGTCTGCGGCTGTCGCACGCCGGTGCGCTGGCCTTTCCCTTTGGCCCGAAAACCGGCGCTTTTGCGGTTGTGTACCCCTTTGGGGCCGTCGTAGCGATGGGATATGACGTGCCGATCGCGGACCCGGCCAAATTTGCGGATATCGCCGACAGCCTTGGCAGCACACTTGCTGGGCCGTGACGCCCTGTCGTTGGGCGGTCACCGCCGGTCAGGCTGCCGCTGCCACCTCTGCCACAATCGCGTCCACAACCTCGGCCAGCAGGGTTTCATCCTCGCATTCGGCCATGACGCGGATCACGGGTTCGGTTCCGGATTTGCGGATCAGCAAGCGACCAGTGCCAGTCAAACGCGACTCTGCATGAGCGATCGCTGATTTGACAGTTGCTGTTTCAAGCGGTGTGGCACTTGGATCGTAGCGGACATTTTTCAACAATTGCGGCACCGGATCAAAATTGCGGGCCAACACGCTGGCCGGTTGTCCTGTGCGGCACATCTCGCCCAGAAACTGCAGACCGGCCATCAACCCGTCTCCGGTCGTTGCAAAATCGGTCATCACGATATGGCCCGATTGCTCTCCGCCCAGGTTCCACCCCCCGCGTCGCATCGCTTCGACGACATAGCGGTCCCCCACGCCAGTCCGCTCCAGACGCAATCCGCGGGCATCCAAAAACCGCTCCAGCCCAAGGTTGGACATCACCGTCGCCACCAGCACGCCATCCCGCAATCGCTGCTCTTCGGCCCAGCGGGCCGCCATCAGCGCCATGATCTGATCGCCATCGGCCACCTGACCGGCTTCATCAATCAGGATCACGCGGTCAGCATCGCCATCAAGACAAATGCCCACATCCGCGCCATGCGCCACCACAGCGGCGGCAGCCAGTTGCGGATGGGTGGACCCGCACCCCTGATTGATATTGGTCCCGTCCGGCGTGGTGCCAAGCGGGACAACATCTGCCCCCAGCTCCCACAAGACCTCTGGCGCGGCCTTGTAGGCGGCCCCATTGGCGCAATCGACCACCACTTTAAGCCCGTCCAACCGCATACCGCTTGGAAATGTGGATTTCACCCGCTCTTGATAACGGAACCGGCCGTCATCAATGCGTTTGGCCCGCCCGATATTTTCAGCGCTGGCGGGGCTGACCCCGGTTTCTATCAACGCCTCCAGTTCGGCCTCATCCGCATCGGACAGTTTGAAGCCATCGGGACCGAAAAACTTGATGCCATTGTCCTGTGCCGGGTTGTGGCTGGCTGAAATCATGATCCCAAGATCGGCGCGCATGGAGGGTGTCAACAGCCCGACCGCGGGGGTGGGCACCGGGCCAAGCAGCAGAACATTCATACCGGTTTCGGTCAGCCCGGCGGTTAGCGCATTTTCAAACATATATCCCGAAAGACGTGTATCCTTTCCGATAACAACGCGATGCACCCCTTTGGAATCCCGGCGAAAATGCCGTCCAACGGCGGCCCCGATCCGAAGCGCCATTTCGGCGGTCATGGGATAGATATTCGCCGTGCCGCGAACGCCGTCGGTTCCGAATAACTTACGCGCCATCAGGGGTCTCCAAATTCTACCGCGTCCCACAGGGTAAGCGCCTGACGGGTTTCCAACACGTCATGCACGCGCAAAATCTGCACGCCCTGCGCCGCCCCGTGCAGGGCGACAGCCACCGATCCTGGCATACGTGTATCCGCAACATCTGCGCCTGTCAGCGTTCCGATGAATTTCTTGCGCGACGCTCCCAACAGAATGGGACAGCCAAGCGCATGAAACACGGCAATATCGCGCAACAGAGCCAGGTTGTGCTCTTTGGTTTTGCCAAACCCGATGCCGGGGTCGACGACGATCTGATCTCGCGCGATGCCTGCCTTGGTCAAGGCCGCAATCCGCGTTTCAAGAAAATCGTACACATCAAAGCGCACATCGTCATAGCGGGGTGCCGCCTGCATCGTTTGCGGATCGCCCTGTGCATGCATGACGCAGACTGGCACCTTGCGATCTGCCGACACAGCCGCAAGGGCCGCATCATACGTGAATCCGGACACGTCATTGACCAGAACCGCTCCGGCATCCAACGCCTTTTCTGCGACAGCCGCCTTGCGCGTGTCGATCGACACCGGAACGCGCAGCTCAGTTGTGATGCTTCGGATCGGTGTTTCGACCCGGCGGATTTCTTCGTCGACGGGCACGGTTTGGGCACCGGGGCGAGTGCTTTCGCCGCCGACATCGACAAATGTGGCTCCGGCCTCTGTCATCGCGCGGGCTTGTTCAATGGCCGCATCAGGAGAAAGAAAGCGCCCACCGTCGGAAAAGCTGTCCGGGGTGACGTTCAGAATGCCCATCAGATGGGGCCGCCCCATGTCACACCCGGCAATCGGGGCACGGGGGGCCGTCAGATGGTCAAGGATTTCGGTCGGCAGATCGCGGACAGAGATCACTTCAGGTGCCTGTCCACGGCGGAGCGCTGCCACGTCCGAAAAGCGAAGCCACCCACCGGCAAGCGGCACTGCGTCTTTTGGAACATGCGGCCCCAGACGGGGCATGGGGCGATAGTAGGTTTTCATGGCCTGTGAATGAAGCGCACGGGCAGGTTTGACAAGCATCTAAAGCACGCTTTTGCCAATCCCTGCGGCGCGAATTGTAACATTGGCCCCATCGGGAAGGTCCGCCCCAACAATCACCAGTTCACGCGCGCCCATTTCGGCGGCAAACCATGCCGTCAGGTCAACACCGTCGGTCAGGTCCGCCTCTGGACCATCGACCGCGTCCAGCACGATCTTGGACGGGGCCCAGACGCAAACCTGGTCGTTCTTCATCGCCCAATCAAGCTCGGTCCGTGTCGATACTACTTTGCAGCGGTCATCCTTTGACGAAAGAACCCATCCGTTCTGTTCAATCGACAGCAGGTCAATGCGGCGCTGTGCCAGCCGGTGCGCAACTTCGGGGCGCGGCCCGTCAGGCAGGCCCACACATAAGATCAAGGGCGCGGGTTGCGCGGACAACTGATCAATCCACGCGCCGATATGTTCAGAAACAATCGCCGCATTGGACAGGTAGACCACGCGCGGATGAGGGCTTTCGGTGGCGGCGTCCTGTGGCAAGTCGCGCAGATCGTCGCGGGACCGTACTATCTCGACCCCAAGCGCACCAGGGCCACGATCCAGTTTTTCGATACGCACAAACGCGCGCAGGGCTTGCGGTTCGAGCAGGATGCGTTCTGCGATCCGCTCGGCCAGCGTTTCCAACAGGTTCAGGCGCTCGGCAGCCAGTTCGGCTGCAATGGCTTCGGTCACGCGGTCATAGGACAAGATTCGATCGACATCGTCATCAATTTGTCCAATAATCGCTTGGACTTCGACAACGATATTAAAGCAAATACGCTGGGTTGTGCCGCGTTCTGCCTGAAAGGCACCGATTTCAACCTCGACGATGTGATCGCGCAAAGAGATGCGATCGACAGGGCCATCCCCGGCGGTTGCAATGGCGCGCTCGGATGGGTGCGCGAACGCCAGTCTAACTTCAGAACTCATGGGACACCCCGCAGTATGATCATTGCTGCTGCGCTATCAGAGTGCGCCACAAACGAAAATGCCGCTCAGTGACTTTTGTGCGGTCACAGGCGACATTTCAACACTTCGGACGGATGGGGCAGGTTCAGCTGTTGTTGCTGCTGACGCGCCAGGTGTGGCGGTAAAACAGGTGCACCCCAATCGACGCCGTTTTGGTATAGGTCCGCGACCAGCGTGGATTGACCGCAGTTGTGTGATAATGCGTGGCACCATCGGTCAAATTGCGGGGCGCGACCCCGTCAAGAATGGCTTTGGCAACCTTGCCAACCCGTTCCCAGGCCCGAGGTTCGTGCACACGTTCGGGGATGCCATCACAGGTATAGGTGAACTGGCACTGGTATTTGCGGCCCGTGCCCTGATTGATCACGGCGCAGACGCTGTCGGGGAACCGACCGCTTTTGACGCGGTTCATGATCACCTCTGCAACGGCGAACTGGCCTTTGATGGTTTCGCCGCGCGCTTCGAAATAAAGCGCCTCGGCCAGACATTCCCATTGCGCGCCACCGGATGCTTTTTTCTGCGCGTTCAGCCAGGAAGTGGTGTAGATCGCAGAAGACCGGGACGCGGGTGTGACCAAAGAGGTCAGGTGCGACTGGCCAGCAGCGGCCAATCCGGTTTGTTCCTGCTGCAGAAGCGTTTGTGCCGCTTCCTTCGTCCGATCGGCCAAGCTTGGCGTTGCCAACGTTGCCGCGGCAAGGATCATCGCAAACAGTCTCGTCATGCCGAGTGTTTATCTCGCAACATTAGGGGTGGCGGCTTAATGCAGGGTTTATGGCAGCACCGCACAATCGACAGGCCTGTTATCGAATATTTAGTTTTTCCACAAGCTTAGCGGCCATGCATCATGTGCAAAGCCGTTGCCCGTTTCGCAATTACGGCGAAATCTAGGCCTAATTATGCCGACTGATACTGCATCTTGTCGGTCAACGCTAATTGTGCAGCGGCCAGTCTTGCGACTGGAACGCGGAATGGAGAGCAGCTGACATAGTCAAATCCGGCCTCGCGACAGAAAGCAATCGAATCAGCATCGGCGGCATGTTCCCCGCAAATGGATAAAACCACGTTCGGTCGTGCAGCGCGACCCCGAACAACCGCAAGTCGCAACAATTCTCCGACGCCTTCGGTGTCGAGCATATGAAACGGATCTTCGGCGAACACACCCTGGCGCACATATTCCGACATGAACCGCCCCGCATCGTCACGCGACAGGCCATAGGTCATCTGGGTCAGGTCGTTTGTTCCGAAACTCAGGAAATGAGAGTGCTCGGCGATATCACCCGATCGCAGACAGGCGCGGGGTGTCTCGACCATCACCCCCAGCTTATAGCCGAACGCTTCGCCTGTTTCCGCGCGCACCGCTGCGGCCACGGCTTCGACACGGGCGCGTACCAGCTCGACCTCGCGTTTGGCAGAGACAAGCGGGACCATGATTTCCGGCACAATCGTCACACCTTCAGCGGCAGCGTCCACGGTGGCCTCGAATATTGCGCGGGCCTGCATGTCATAGATTTCCGGCACAGTGATCCCCAGCCGCACGCCGCGCATCCCCAGCATCGGGTTATACTCGCTCAGGCTTTCGACCCGGCGGGTCACATCACTGATCGGCAATCCAAGCGCTTCGGCCAATTCGCGCTGGCCGGCCCGGGTGGCGGGCAGGAATTCATGTAATGGCGGATCGAACAGACGTATACACACCGGCTGACCCTGCATGATCGTGAACAATTCCAGAAAATCAGCGCGTTGCATGGGCAGAATCAGGTCCAGCGCGGCTTGTCTGTCTTTCGGATCGCGGGCAAAAATCATCTCGCGCATGGGCGTCATACGCTCTGTTTCAAAGAACATGTGCTCTGTTCTGACCAAACCGATGCCCTGCGCGCGGAAATGCAGCGCGGTTTTGGCATCGGCCGGGGTGTCTGCATTGGCCCGCACACCGATATCGCGTTCGGCATCGGCCCAACTCATGAAGGTGCGAAAGGTCTCGTCCAGCGTGGCCTCGATCATCTCGACCGATCCTGCCAAAACCTGACCGCTAGAGCCGTCGACGGTGATCTCGTCGCCTTCTTTGACGACCCGTCCATCGGTTGCGGTCAGGGCGCGGCGATTGATCTGAAACCGCATATTGGCGGCCCCGACAACGCAGGGCAGGCCAAGCCCGCGCCCGATCACGGCGGCGTGGCTGGTCATGCCGCCCCGTTCGGTCAGCACGGCTGCGGCGGCGTGCATGCCGCGAATGTCTTCCGGGCTGGTTTCGCGCCGCACAAGCACGCATGGCTCTCCGCGCGCGGACATGGCCTGTGCAGCCTCGGATGTGAACACGACCTTTCCAGTGGCAGCCCCCGGGCTTGCGCCGATGCCATGTCCCAGAACATCCCGGGGACTGTTGGCCGCGACCTGCCGGTGCAGCAATTCCGACAAGGCGCGCGGTTCGATCCGCATCACCGCGTCCTGTTTTGAAATGATGCCATCTTCTGCCAGCCGCACAACGATCCTAAGCGCCGCACGCGCGCTGCGTTCAACGCGCACCCCATCAAGAATATGCAACGCACCGTCTTCGATGGTGAATTCGATCTGCATCTCTTCCCGCAACCGCGTCCGCACCAGTGCCGCGTGCTCTTTCAAGGCGGCAAACGCCTCTGGGGCCAGGTCTTCAAGGGATGGTCCGCGCGGATCTTTCTCAAGGAAAATAGAGGCCGTCCCCCCGTCCAGCGCTTCGCGGCCCTGGCTTTGGCTTAGATACCGTCCGGTGATCTGCGGCAGGCCCGTTTCCGAATTGACAAGCTGCAACACGCCCGATCCACATTCGCCGCTGCCCAGACCAAGCGCCATTTGCTGCACCACAAGCCCCAGCCCGGCATCCACCGGAGCCCCTTTGGCCTGGCGCAGCAAGCGGGCGCTTGTGCCCTCCCAGGCACGCGCCATCGAGCGCAGGATCTGCGCCAGTTGAATCGCCGGGTCCTGCGGGAACGGCTCTTCTGCCTCGTCTTCATAGACAGACAAGGCCGCTTTCAACGCGTCCGCGCCCGTGCCATCAATTTCATCAAATATCCCGGCATCAAGCCGGGCGACGTTAACTGCGTAGTTCTGGATGAAGCGCAGATAGATGTCGGTTGCGGCAGGTGACCCGATGCGCGCGCAGAGCGCGGTATGGTTTTCGGTGTTCATCCCGATGTTCAATACCGCACCCGGACCGCCCCAATCCGGCACTTCAGAAGACGGCCGCACGCAAAGCAGCGCGCGATCCTCAAAATTGCTTAGAATATCAGAGACATCGGGCAGGTAACCTCCGGCAAGCTGATGCACCGTGTCAAACGACAGGGCAATCGTGCGCGGCACCGGAAGGTTCAGGCGCACAAGGCGCTGTAGGCATTTGGCCCGCCCGCCATGGGTTGGTGTCGCCATGGGCGAGGTGGGCGTAATCAGGGTTACGTCTGGATTGTCTGGCCCGGGTTTCTGCACTGCGGCACCTCTTGAATCTGCGCGCAGCATACGAGTGCCGCGCGCTCTGGCAAGAGGTGTTTGCAGCCCAACGCCTAGCCTTCGATGCGTGTCAGATCGGCCACCTTTAGACAGGTGCTGCGAATGCTGCTTAACAGGTTCAAACGATTGCGCCGCAAAACATCGCTGTCGGCGTTGACCTGCACCGCCTCAAAGAACGCATCCACCGGTGCGCGCAGATCCGCCATGGCCGACATGGCAGTGCCAAAATCCTGAGCTTCCATCGCCGGATTGATCCTGGCTTGCGCCGCATCTAGGGCCTTGAACAGGGCGATTTCGGTTGGATCTTCGGCAAATTTCGGATCGCCGCCAAAGGAATACTCGACCCCGTCTTTTTCTTCGGCCTGGGTCAGAATGTTATTGGCGCGCTTGAACCCCTGGACAAGGTTTTCACCATCTTCGGTGCTCAACACCTCTTGCAGGGCCTTGGCCCGCGCCACCAGTAAGGCCAGATCATCATTGCCATCCATCGCGATGCAGGCATCGATGACATCATGCCGAATGCCCTGATCGCGCAGGTAGACCTTGAGACGGTCGTGAAAGAAAGCCAGCAGATCGTCGGATGTGTCCGGCAGGGCGTTGTTTATCGCCTCAATCCCTTTGGAGATCGTGCCGTCGCTTGTCGATTTGAGCGTCCGGTAGGCGGCACCAAAGACACCGTGTTTGGCGATGGCCTCGATCAATGTTGTGACCTCGTCATCGGTCACGTCGTCAAGGATCACCCCCTTGTGGCGCACAAGCTGAGCGTCAATGAAACGGTCCAGCGAAAGCCGCAGGTCGTTTTCGAGGATCAGACGAATGACCCCCAGCGCGGCACGGCGCAATGCAAACGGATCTTTTGATCCGGTGGGCTGTTCGTCAATCGCCCAAAAGCCGGTCAATGTATCAATCTTTTCCGCCAGAGCGACCGCCACAGAGACCGGGGCGGTTGGCACATCATCGGAGGGCCCAAGCGGTGAATAATGCTCTTCGCAGGCGGCGGCCACAGTGTCTGGAAACCCCGCCAACGTGCTATAATAGCGCCCCATCAGCCCCTGAAGCTCTGGAAACTCATAGATCATTTCCGAGGCCAGATCGGCCTTGGCAACCTCTGCGGCCTGACCGGCAAGCGCGGCGTCCGCGTCAACGACAGGGGCCAGTTCGCGCGCCAGTGCGGCAACACGGTTGACCTTGTCCTTCACGCTGCCCAGCTTGTTGTGAAACGTCACCGCGTCAAGCGATCTCAGCCAGGGCTGCATCTTTTCCTGTGTAGCAACACGCAGATCGTTTTCCCAAAAAAACTTTGCATCTGCCAGCCGTGCGGACAGCACCTTTTGATTTCCGGCAAGAATTGTTGCGCCATGGTCGGCGGTTTCCCGGTTGGCGACAGTGACAAAGCATTCGATCTTGCCGGTTTTCGGATTTCGCACGGAAAAGAACTTCTGGTGCTCTTTCATCGAGCTTTGCAAAACCTCTGGCGGCAGATCAAGGAAGTCCTTTTCGATTTTGCCCAGCAAAACCACCGGCCACTCGACAAGCCCGGCCACTTCGGCCAGCAGGCCTTTATCTTCAACCACGTCAAGCCCGTTGGCGAAGGCCTGATTGGTGGCCTCCTGCCAGATCGCATCGGCCCGTTCGGTTGCATCCAGAACCACATAGGCCCGTTTCAGCTTGGCTTCGTAATCGTCAAACCCGGACACATCAAATGCGCCAGGGGCCATAAAACGATGCCCCTCGGTGCTCCGGCCCGACACAATGCCGTCAATCTCAAGCGGAACAACCTCCGAGCCGTCTTCACGCGTCAGCAGACACAGAATGCGATGCAGGGGCCGCACCCACCGCAACGATCCAGCCCCCCAGCGCATGGATTTCGGCCAGGGAAAGTTGCGCACTGTGTCGTCCAGAACCTCGGCCACGATGTCAGCGGCGTCGCGTCCCGGCTTTTCGATGATCGCAAAGAACACCCGGCCTTTCTTGTCGTCACGTTCGACAAGATCGTCCCGCGACACACCGGCCCCGCGCAAAAATCCCTCTATGGCTTTGTCCGGTGCATCCACACGCGGGCCTTTGCGTTCTTCTTTGACGTCAGGCGACCGATCGGTCAGACCATCGACCCGCAACACCAGACGGCGCGGCGTGGCAAAAGCCGCAGCACCCGCATAGGTCAGGCCCGCATCTACCAGCCCATTGGTCATGCGGGATTTGAGATCGGCCGCCGCCTTGGCCTGCATCCGCGCCGGGATTTCTTCCGAGAAAAGCTCGATCAAAAGGTCGGGCATCAGCTGCCTCCGTTATCGGGTTGAGGACAATCTTCGCCCAGCGGGCTGCCGTCATAGGCCTTGTCGCCGCAATCATTCACTTCGTGCCAGATATAGCCACGCCCGTCATCGGTGATGGCAACCACCCGGTCGATCCCGAATTCCAGATTGCGCTGCCCGGTAAACACATGCGCGCGCCCGCTGCGAATCTCTTCGCCAAGCGCTTCGGCGTCAAAGCAGTCAAACCAGCCCGGAGCAGTGCGCGGCGCGGCACCGGGATAGGCCTCATAGGTCGCCAGCAATGTGGACAATGGCGTTTGCGTGGTGAAACATGCTCTGTATCTTATGGGTGAACTATCCGCGTCAATCGCTTGAAAATCTTCGTAAAGAATGACTTCCTGAACACCCTGAAGCGTGGTGATCTGAACGTCATCGACACCGGTCGGCGTGACCTCGTCGTAAAACGCGTAGACCTGAAGGTAATACATCGCGACGCCCGCAATAAGCGCGCTTACCAAAATGGTGAGGCCTGCGATCTTGCCGGTCATCGTTATTTCCAATCCATATTGACGACGGGGTGTGTCATGCCTGCGGCGCGGCCGCGCAGGGCATCTGTGCGAGGTAACAGCTCGGGAATGCGGCTTTCATGCGTTTCCACAAAGATATATCCGATCCGCGATGCGACCGGATGATCAAAGAGTGTTTCTAGCAACGCAACCTCGGCCCCTTCAATATCCATTTTGATCACGCCGATCTTGGTATCCAGCTGTTCCAGAAACACCGGAAAATCCAGAACGGTCACATCAATGGCGGCGGTGGTGTCGACATTTCGTTTCTCGGACATCAGCGACGACGATTGCGATTGCTCGACCGGGTCGCTGTCAAAGCTGGCGGTTCGGTAGAGGGGAAACGTCCCGGTCTCGGTGCCTGCTGCCGCCTCGATCACGTCGACATTGTCAAGATCCGCCAACGCCTCGCGCAGCTGCCGGGCTGTCCAGGGGTCAGGTTCAAACGCGTAAACCCGCTTTGCCGTGGCTGCCATTGTGCGTGTGTGCTGACCGATATTGGCCCCAAGATCGATACACACCGTGCCTGCAGTCTGGGCCAGCGCGTCGCGAAAGGCCGCTTCTGCCGCAGGGGCATACAGCTTGCGCAGCTTGCGCCGGTATTTCAACCCAAGCGCCCCCGGCAGATGCTGCATCAGGCCATATTTGGCCCGTCGCAACGGCGTATTTCGATCCGCGCGTGCCATCAGGCCGCAAATCCACCGGCCTTGGTCATCACAAATGCGTCAGCGCACATCTTGGCCAAGTTTCGCACCCGGCCGATATAGGCCTGCCGTTCGGTGACCGAGATCACCCCCCGCGCGTCTAGCAGGTTGAAAATGTGCGATGCTTTGATGCACTGATCATAGGCCGGCAAGGCCATCACGATGCGGCGGCCCGTTTTCGGGTCATCCGCAGTCTGTTCAAGGATGCGCGCGCATTCGGCTTCGGCATCTATAAAGTGCTGCAACAGCACATCTGTATCCGCCACATCGAAATTCCACCGCGCATATTGCGCCTCGGCCTCTTGGAACACGTCTCCGTAGGTCAGTGGGATCGGGGCATCCGGGTCATTGAACGGCATCGCGTTGCCATCGTCAAAGCCCAGCACGTACATCGCCAACCGTTCCAACCCATAGGTCAACTCGCCCGACACAGGATGGCAGTCATGGCCGCCAACCTGTTGAAAATACGTAAATTGTGACACTTCCATGCCGTCGCACCAGACCTCCCAGCCCAGTCCCCATGCGCCCAGCGTCGGGCTTTCCCAATCGTCCTCGACAAAGCGGATGTCATGCAGATCCATGTCGATCCCGATGGCGCGCAGCGATCCCAGATACAGCTCCTGCAGATCGGGCGGCGACGGTTTGATGATCACCTGGTACTGGTAATAATGCTGCCACCGGTTCGGACTGTCGCCATAGCGCCCATCGGTGGGGCGGCGCGATGGCTGCACATAGGCGGCCGACCACGGCGTCGATCCCAAAGAGCGCAGCGTGGTCGCTGGATGGAATGTCCCGGCACCGACTTCCATATCATAGGGTTGCAGCACAGCGCAGCCTTTGCCCGCCCAGTAGGACTGCAGTCGCAGGATGATCTCCTGAAAACTACGCGGCTTTGTGACGGTCTGTTCCATGGCCAAGGCACCCCGGTTTTCTGTTGGCGCCTGACTATGCGCATGGTGGACGGGGGTCAATTGCACGCGAGGCCCTATTTTCGCGTTCCCGTGCCGCGACAATCTTGCTAGATGGCTGTGAAACGGATTTTCGAGGCAGGTGGCACCCACAATGATGCGCAATGTTTTGTTTTCACTGCTGGCTGTGTTGGTTTTTTTGGGTCAGCCCGCGTCAGCACAAGAAACAGTTTATGTTCAGATCGAAGCGCAGCCCAGCCTTTCGGTCGCACAAGAGCGGTTGCGCGGGTATGCGTCGGTTTTGCCCGATGTGAACGGGTTTGACCTAGGGCGCGGTTGGTTCGGCATTGCCTTAGGCCCGTATGACCGGGACGAAGCCAACACCGTCCTGCGCCGCCTTCGGGCAGAGCGGCTGATCCCGCGGGACAGTTATCTGGAAGAACCGACGCGTTATGGACAGAGGATCTGGCCCATTGGGGCAGGGCCCGCAGCGCCAGAGCAAGCCGCGACACCGCCCGCGCCTGCGCCGCAACCGCAAACAGAGCAGCCGCCGGTTTTTGTAGATGAAACACCCCAAGAGGCCCGTGCTTCCGAAGCCCTGCTGAACCGAGACGAGCGCAAAGACCTGCAGGTCGCGTTGCAATGGGCGGGCTATTACAACGCGGCCATTGACGGTGCCTTCGGGCGCGGCACACGCGCCTCGATGCGGGCGTGGCAACGCGACAATGGACAGGAAGAAACCGGTATTCTGACCACCGCGCAGCGCGCAGAGCTGTTTCGCCAATATAACGCGGTGCTTGAGGGCATGGACATGCAAACCGTCCGCGATACACGGGCGGGCATTTCCATCGACCTGCCGATGGGGGCCGTGGTATTTGACCAATATGACAGCCCGTTTGCAAAATTCCGCTCCACAGGTGCGGTGGACGACGCGCAGGTGCTGCTGATCAGCCAACCGGGAGACCGGGATCGCCTTGCTGGTCTTTACGAGATCATGCAAACGCTTGAAATTGTGCCGTTGGACGGACCGCGCGAACGGACGGGTGACGGGTTTACCCTGATCGGCCAGAACGATCGCGTGATCTCTCACAGCGAAGCGCGGCTGTCGGATGGGCAGATCAAGGGGTTTACGCTGGTCTGGCCCGCCAATGATGAAGAGCGCCGGACGCGTATTCTCGCGCGGATGCAAAACAGCTTTGAACCGATCACGGGTGTTCTTGATCCGGCAACCATTGCTGACGACACTCAAAGTGTTGACCTTGTTTCGGGGCTGCAAATCCGGCAACCGAAACTGACGGCCTCGGGGTTCTTTGTGGACCGGCAGGGCAGGGTTGTGACCATCGACAGTGCCGTCGCAAGTTGCGACCGCATCACGCTGAACGATACTTACGAGGCCGAAGTCGTCACCACGGATGCTGCCGCAGGCATCGCCGTGTTGCAGGCAAGCACACCTTTGGCCCCGACAACGATTGCCCAATTCCGTGACACCACCCCGCGTTTGCAATCTGAAATTGCCGTGTCCGGCTATTCCTTTGGCGGTGTTTTGCCCTCGGCCACCATGACCTTTGGCCGCCTTGCAGACCTGCGTGGTCTGGATGGCGAAGACACGCTGAGCCGTCTGGCGATCAACACGCTTGACGGGGATGCGGGCGGGCCGGTTCTGGATGACGGCGGTGCTGTGCTGGGTATGCTGTTGCCGCGCAACGTGGGCGGGCGGCAACTGCCGGACGATGTCAGTTTTGCGGCCAAGGGCGACGCTGTGCGCGCGGTTCTTGAACGCGCGGGTGTCACCGTCCAAGCGTCAAATCCGCAGCCGCGCCTGGACCCGGTGGATTTGACCGCCAAAGGCACCGCAATGACCGTGCTTGTCAGCTGCTGGGACTAGCCTTGCGTCCGAACAACCGCTTCAACGCGCCCCATTGGCTGACGAACAATCCGCTTAGGATCAGCGCCATGGCCAGCAAAAGGATCGGTTTGAACGGTTCGCCCAGAATCACAATTCCCAGGATCACTGACCACATCGGCACCTGGTAATTCACCAGGGACAAGAACACCGGTCCGGCACTGCGGATCACGAAAACCCGAAGCAGGTTTGCCCCTGCTGTGGGGATCAGACCCAGCACCGCGATGATCAGCAGAATGTCTGTCGATGGCATGACCGGCGCGCCTTCGACGATGATGGCCGCAGGAAACACGACCAATGACCCAAAGACCAGCGTCAACGCAGACAGGCCAAACGGATCAATGGGCGGCAATTTGCGGACAATGACCGACGATACCGCATAGCAGGCTGCTGCCGACACACAGGCAAGCCGGCCGAACGGCTCTAGCGGATCACCGGATGAGGCAAACACCTGCCCCCCCAAAAGAACGGTCACGCCAACAAATCCGACGCCAAATCCAACCACTCGGCGCAATGTCATACGCTCTCCGGGGACGGAAAAATGCGCCAGCGGCAACACGATCAAAGCCACTGCCGCCATGGAGACGCCCGCAAACCCGGACGTGACCGTCTGTTGCCCCCAGCTTAGCAGCATGAACGGCACGGCGGAATTCAGGATGCTCGATATGATCAACGCGCCCCACGCCGTTTCGTCTGTCAGGAACAATTTACGGCCCAGCCAAAGCCAGATGGCCAGCGTCAGCACACAGGCAAACCCGATCCGGCCTGCCGCCAGCCAAAATGGCGTGATCCCGGTTAGCGCCAGTTCGATGAACAGGAACGTGGCCCCCCAAACAAGGCCAAGTGTCGCCACCATGCCCCAGTTTGCGGGCGTAATTTCTGGTTGCGTTTGCATAAAAACCGGGCACCCTTGGTCGTCATTCGACATAAACAAGCGCCGGTCATTGCAACCGCGCGACAATTGGTTAGCTCTGTAGAAGGCCGCGCACATCGCGGCAAGCCTATCTGGCGCGACCACAACCCGAGGAGATCATCATGGACGCCTTTTTCATTCTGCCCGTTGTCATTCTACTGGCCCTTCTCGCGTGGTGCGTGTTCCAGTTGAAAGACGATATGTGAACACAGACCCTGCGCCGCCGAAAAAATCGGCGCTTGTGATATGTTGTTCTGACTGAACAGGGTAAACAAAAAGGGCGGTCCAAAAGGGCCGCCCTGTGGGTATAGAAGTCTGATCGTGGATGATCAGTTCTTTTCCTTATCCACCATCTTGCCTGCGGAAATCCACGGCATCATGCCGCGCAGTTTCTCGCCTGTGGCTTCGATCTGATGCTCGTCATTGATACGACGGGTCGCTTTGAATGACGGCTGGCCAACAGCGTTTTCCTGCATAAAATCACGCACGAATTTGCCGGTCTGGATGTCGGTCAGAACGTCTTTCATCCGTTTCTTGGTCTCGTCATAGGGCAGGATGCGCGGACCGCTGATATATTCGCCATATTCCGCGGTGTTCGAGATTGAGTAGTTCATGTTGGCGATGCCGCCCTCGTAGATCAGATCCACGATCAGCTTCACCTCGTGCAGACACTCGAAATACGCCATTTCCGGCTCGTAACCCGCCTCGACCAGCGTCTCGAAGCCCATGCGGATAAGCTCGACAAGGCCACCGCACAGAACTGCCTGTTCCCCAAAGAGGTCGGTTTCACACTCTTCGCGGAAATTCGTCTCGATGATGCCCGAACGCCCGCCGCCGATGGCAGAACAGTAGCTCAGACCGATCTCAAGCGCCTTGCCCGACGCATCGTTGTGCACCGCCACAAGGCAGGGCACGCCGCCGCCTTTGGTGTATTCGCCCCGAACGGTGTGACCAGGGCCTTTGGGGGCCATCATGATCACGTCGACGCCGGGCTTGGGTTCGATCAGGCCGAAATGCACGTTCAAACCGTGGGCAAAGGCGATGGCAGAGCCTTCTTTGAGGTTGTCATGCACGTATTTCTTGTAGGTGTCCGCCTGCAATTCATCGGGCATGGTGAACATGATCAGATCACACCAGGCCGCCGCTTCGGCAATGCCCATAACCTTGAGCCCTTCGCCTTCTGCTTTCTTGGCCGAAGGCGAGCCTTCGCGCAGCGCCACAACCACGTTCTTGGCACCCGAATCGCGGAGGTTCAACGCGTGCGCGTGCCCCTGTGAGCCGTAGCCCAGAATGGCCACTTTCTTGTCCTTGATCAGGTTAATGTCGCAGTCACGATCATAATAAACACGCATGGGATCATCCTTTCATTCCATTGCGCGTACCGTAAAAGGAATGGTTACAACTGTGCGATCAACATCTCGCTTAATTCCTCAAAGTGTGAGAATTCTATGCGCCGTTGGCTTAAAATGTGAAGAAGTCATGCGCTAGGCCGCTTTCAGCGAGACCCCGGCGATCTCGGCTGGCTCGTCCTGATGCAGCAGATACCGGGCTTCGCGCAGGGTCAGGCTCATGCGGCTCAACCTCTGGGCCGAGACATCTATCTCCCTGAGCCGTGCTTGCAGATCCTGTAACGCAACCGGCCCCAAAACATCTTCGGTCACGGCACCGACAAACAGGCTTTCCGTGGCGATACCATCTGAAATCACCATGTGATGACGGTCCAGCAACAGATGATAATACGCAGCTTTGCGCATCGCTGTGCGACACACATATCTGTCATCGACAAGGGCTTTGGCCGGGACCAGCACTTCTGCTTCCCCAAAATACAACTCAGCCTTGGATGAGCGCAGCAGCACCCGGTGATTGGGCGAAAGGTAAAGATCGCGCTGCGCGCCCAGATACCCTTTGCGGATTTTGACCGGTGCCATTGTCCCCAAGGCGCATACAAGGCTTTTCCCGATCCAGCGGATGGGCTGCGGCCCGTCGTCCAAGGTGATCACTTTGTCCCCGATCTGCAAAGAGTCGACTGGAACAGGGCCCGTCGGTGTTTCAATCAACACCCCTGCCAGAAAGCAGATCGGCTGGGTGGGGATGGTCACGGTCTGACCAAAACCGCTATACGTCGACACACCCTGAATGTATTTCAGCGTTGTGCCGGGCGGCGGTGCAGGGCCGTCGAACATCACACCTACAACATCGGTGCGATACCCTTCGGTAATCGAAACGCCGACCATTCTGTAGGCCACACCATTGTCGTCAAAAAGCGTGACCTCGTACTCATTCTCCACATTCACCGGAGGCGGGTTCTGCCAGCGGATCGTTTCAGTGCTTGGCGAATAGGTTTGCCCATTGATCGTGACAGCCTGAGTCAATTGCTGGTCCGTGACAGTCCAGCCCGAATATGGATTGTCCGACAGGATGCCGTCGGAATCCTCAAATGTTATATTTGTCATCGGGCCGGAAAAGGTCAGGCTCAAATCGCTTGGGGTTTCCCAGGAAAACGCATTGCCCCACAGCGCATTGGCAATGACGTCACCCGTGTTAGGCGCGCCGCCGTCAATATCGCGGGTGATGGTCACGCCGCTTTTGGCAAAAACACTGATGGTGCGAATGGCCATGCCAGGACACCTGCTGCTTGGGTCGTACTGTTTCTTTACGTATGGTTAACATTGCCCTAGGGATTTTTCCTCAGCTTTGCAAAGTATTTCACACCAGCGTATCCCAGGGGTCACGCCAGGCATTGCGCAGTGTTCATTGCCGAAAATGACGTGTATATCATGCGTGATATTTTGGGTTTCCGGTTTTTCCATGCTCGACGACATTGACAAACGTGTTTTGCGCCAGTTCCAGTCAGACCCGAGCCTGACCGTGGCCGAGCTTGCCGACCGCGCAAACGTGTCGCCCGCGACCTGTGCGCGGCGGCTAGAGCGGATGCGAAGCAACGGCGTGATCCGCGCGGTACGCTCTGTCATCAACTGGACCGCACTTGGCTACACGGTCGAAGTGTCCCTGCGCGTGCAGCTTGATAAAACGCAACCCCGCGCATTCGATGAATTTCTGGCCCAAGCGCGCAACGTACCCGAAGTGATCGAAGTTCAAACATTTCTTGGCCAGGTCGATGCGCGACTGTCTGTCATCGCGCGGGATATGCCCCATTACCAAGACGTGTATCGCGACAAACTCCTGACCTTGCCGCATATTGCCGATATCGAAGCCCTGATGCATGTCGCGCGCGTCAAATTCGACGAAACGCTTCCCTTGTGATTGATCTTGACGATATCGACCGTGCGATGATCCGCGCTGTTGCGGCAGATGCGTTGCTTTCTGCGGGGGCTTTGGGGCGTCAGCTCGGGCTCAGCCAACCCGCTGCATGGCGCCGCCTTAAACGGCTCAAAGACGCCGGCATCTTTCGTGGACAACGGCTTGACCTTGATGCGCAGGCACTTGGCTTTTCCGTCACCGTTTTCCTTGGTGTCAAACTTGCCACCAAAGGCCGGGTCAGCCTTGAAGATTTTGAACGCGCGGTCACTGCCATTCCCGAAGTCCAGACCGTTGAGCATGTTCTGGGGGCCTATGACTACCGCCTGCGGGTCATCGCCCGCGACATCGCCGATTTTGAACGCGTCCTGCGGCGGCGCATCATGACGTTACCGGGGGTCGGCAGCATTGACGCGAATGTTCTGCTCTCCGAAGAGCGGTTGCCAGGGCCGATCGGATAAGTGACGGGCAGGGTCTTTCATACAGCGCCCAAAATGGACTTTAGGACGCGGGAGACGAAACGAGACTTTGCAACTCCGTCACTCCGCGATACCCATCAGGTAACTCAAGGAGGACCCATAAATGGCACTGCTCGACACAATTGATCCGACCGGGCTTGATGAATTCTCGGTCGTGTTTACGGACCGTTCCCTCAACCACATGTCCAAGACGTTTCAAACTGTAATGACCGATATTTCGGACATGCTGAAAGACGTCTACAAGGCGGATGCCGTAGTGCTTGTCCCGGGCGGCGGCAGCTACGGAATGGAGGCGGTGGCCCGTCAGTTCGGCCAGAACGCCAAAAGCCTGATCGTCCGCAATGGCTGGTTCTCGTACCGCTGGACCCAGATCTTCGACGCGGGTCAATTTGGTGGCGACACGGTGGTCATCAAAGCCCGACAGACCGGCAACGAGGTCACAGCCCCCTTTGCGCCTGCGCCCATAGAAGAGGTGACTGCCCGCATTCGCGAAGAAAAACCCGACATCGTCTTTGCCCCACATGTGGAAACCAGTGCCGGGATTATTCTGCCCGATGCCTATGTCACAGCTTTGGCCTCGGCCGCGCATGAGGTCGGTGCGCTGATGGTTCTTGATTGCATCGCTTCGGGCTGTGCCTGGATTGATATGAAGGCAACCGGTGTCGACGTCCTGATCTCGGCTCCGCAAAAAGGCTGGTCTGCGACACCGTCCGCCGGGCTTGTCATGCTGTCCGACCGTGCGATTGCCCGCATGGAAGAAACCCAGTCCAACAGCTTTGTCACCGACCTCAAGAAGTGGCACCAGATCATGCAGACCTATGAAAACGGGGGGCACGCCTATCACGCCACATTGCCCACGGACGGTCTCAAGGCGTTTCGCGACACAATGCTGGAAACCCGCGATTACGGGTTCGAAAAACTCAAAGAGCAGCAATGGGCACTGGGCAACGCTGTACGGGCCGACCTCAAGGCGCGCGGCATCAAATCGGTGGCGGCTGATGGCTTTGGCGCTCCGGGCGTGGTTGTCAGCTATACCAGCGACCCCGAAATCCAATCCGGCCGCGCCTTTGCCGCCAAAGGCATGCAAATCGCCGCAGGCGTGCCGCTGCAATGCGATGAGCCGCCAGAGTTCAGCACGTTCCGGTTGGGTCTGTTCGGTCTGGACAAGCTTTATGACGTGGACGGAACCGTTGCACGCCTGAGCAAAGTGCTGGACGAGGTCATCTAACGGCGTATTTGCATATTTTTGAAAAGAAGAAGCCGGGGCATATGCACACCCCCGGCTTTCTCTTTTTTATAAATATGCAATCACAGCCAGATCGTCTGGTTGCGACGCTTATTTGAAATTCCGACTGTCCTTGATCTGATCCCAGGCCCAGACAACCAATTGCAGCTGTTCCTCCTGGCTGCGGTCGCCGCCGTTCATGTCGGGGTGCAGCACTTTGATCAGCGATTTGTATGTCTTGCGCAGCTCGGTCTTGGACCAGGTGTCTTTTGCCTCAAGGATTTCGATGGCGCGGCGCTCGGTTGGTGGCAACCGTTTGGTGTGTCCGGTGGAGGACCCGTTCTTGCCCGGGTTGCGTGTGGCGTTTGCCCCCAGGACCTGATGCGGGTCTTCTATGCCCAGCCGTGCCCAGGCCTTTGCTTCGGGGTCGCGGTAATCCTTGGTTTTGCGCTCCCAGACTTTGTCTTCCGACATCTGGGCGTTCATCTCGGCCTCGGTCTTGCCGTCGAAAAAGTTCCACTTGTTGTTGTACTCGCGCACATGCTCTTGGCAGAACCAAAAGAAATCATCGAGCACATCCGGCGCTTTCGGCGCGCGGAATTTGCCGGCTTCCGTGCAGCCTTCGTGATCGCAGACGCGCGTCGATGTCTCGGATGCGCCGGACATGCCACGTCGCCCACGCGGATTTTTCTTCTTCGCGGACTTAATCGACATATCGAAACCGAATGGATCTGATTTGCTCATTTCGTGCCCTTTTCGACTCGGAAGCGACAGTTTAGACCAAAGTGCAGCAGAGTGAACCACATAAGGCGGAAAAAATGACGCGGACTGAACAGATTGAAGCACGTCTGCGCGAGGCTTTGTCTCCGCGCGCGCTCACGGTGCGGGACGACAGCGAAGCGCATCGCGGTCATGCTGGCTTTCAAGAAGGCGGGGAAAGTCATTATCACGTCATCATCCGGTCAGATGCCTTTGCTGGTCAGTCCCGCATCGCCCGGCATCGGATGGTTCACCAGGCGCTTGGCCCGGACCTGGTTACCGCAATTCACGCCTTGTCTTTGGATCTGGGCGAATAACACCGCGGCGATGAAAGCCTCATGACAATCGCATTTCAAACGCGTTTTGCCTGGATGCCAAATCTGCGCGTCAAGAGGGCGATCTGCGCTTAAGCCCTCTGCGTCTCCTCAGCGCTATCCTGGCTGGTTTGGTCCGATGTCGTCTGGTCTGTTTGCGCATCGGCTTCTGCGACGCCCGGACCTTCGGGGACTGCGGACGACACGGCGGGGGCGGCTGTCAAAACCGGCTCCACGCGCGCTGCGGGTGTTGGTGCATTGATGACTGGCGCGTGGTCGACATCGTTTGGCATCGCGCGGCGAAAGACCATCAGGTTGCGCCATTGCGTCACCGACCCGGTCAAGCCCTGCCGTTCCTCTGAGGGCAGAACATCCGTGCGCACATATTCCCAGCCCTCTGCGGCCAGGTCGTTGATCGTCTGTTCCACCGCCAGGGCGAACCGCGCCTCGGCCCCCTTGACCCCTTTGGCCTTGAGGCCCTTCACCGGGGCCGGAACCACCTTGTATTCAGATCGTGCGATCATCAGAGCCCAAGTTTCGCAGTGACGATGTCGTTGACCGCTTTCGGGTTCGCCTTGCCGCCTGTGGCTTTCATCACCTGACCCACGAACCAACCCGCAAGTTTGGGGTTTTGTTGGGCTTTTTCAACTTGTGCGGGGTTGGCCGCGATGATGTCATCGACTGCGGCTTCAATGGCACCGGTGTCGGTGACCTGCTTCATCCCGCGATCTTCGACAATCTGCGCCGGATCGCCGCCTTCGGTGTAGACAATCTCGAACAGATCTTTTGCGATCTTGCCCGAAATGTCGCCCTTTTTGATCAGCCCAATGATACCAGCCAGCTGTGCCGGGGAGACCGGGCTTTCTGTGATGTCGTGGTCTTCCTTCTTGAGCCGGCCGAACAGTTCATTGATCACCCAATTGGCCGCTAATTTCCCGTCATTGCAAGCCGATACAACCTCTTCAAAATACGCAGCATTGGCTGTGTCCGCCGTCAGCACATCCGTGTCATATTCTGATAGACCGAAATCCTTAACAAACCGTGCTTTCTTTTCATCCGGCAATTCCGGCAAAGACGCCTTGATATCGTCGACCCAAGCCTGCTCAATCTCAAGCGGCAGCAGGTCGGGGCAGGGGAAGTAGCGGTAATCATGCGCCTCTTCCTTGGAGCGCATCGACCGTGTTTCGTTTTTGTCCGGATCGTACAGCCGGGTTTCCTGATCGACAGAGCCGCCATTTTCAAGGATCGCGATCTGGCGTCGCGCCTCGACGTCAATCGCCATCTGGATAAAGCGCATGGAGTTCATGTTCTTGATCTCGCACCGGGTGCCAAGATGGCTGAAATCCTGCGTTTCCTGATACTTTTCGTATTGCCCCGGACGGCAGACCGACACGTTCACATCTGCGCGCAGATTGCCGTTTTGCATGTTTCCGTCGCAGGTGCCCAGATAGCGCAGGATCTGGCGCAGTTTCACGACATAGGCCGCCGCCTCTTCGGGGCCGCGAATATCGGGGCGCGACACGATTTCCATAAGGGCCACACCGGTGCGGTTCAAATCGACAAAGGACATGGTTGGGTCCATATCGTGGATCGATTTGCCCGCATCCTGTTCGATATGAATACGCTCGATCCGCACGCGGCGTGCGATGCCGGGCTCCATGTCCACAATCACTTCGCCTTCGCCGACGATGGGGTGATACAGTTGACTGATCTGATAGCCTTGGGGCAGGTCGGGGTAAAAATAGTTCTTGCGGTCAAACGCGGATTTCAGGTTGATCTCGGCCTTTAGGCCAAGCCCGGTGCGCACCGCCTGTTCGACGCAGAATTCGTTGATCACCGGCAGCATGCCCGGCATGGCGGCGTCCACGAAAGCCACGTTTGAATTGGGTTCTGCGCCAAACTGTGTGGACGCGCCCGAAAACAGTTTCGCTTTTGACGCGACCTGTGCGTGGACCTCCATTCCGATGACCAGTTCCCAATCATGTTTGGCCCCGGCGATGACCTTGGGTTTCGGTGTCTCAAAGCTCAGGTCCAACATGGCTATTCCTCTCGGCGTGAACGCCGCGTGGAATACGCCAGAGGGGGGCAGGGGGCAAGGGGTTCGGCGGCGTTTACATAGCCGCAGGTTTGTCGGCCGTCGGGGTGGTCACTGGCGGCAACCCTGACGCATGACGTTCCAGCGCCGCCGATGCGCGATGACGCCCTTTGGCGATCCGGGCCCGATCATCCAGACGCGCGGCCCACACGCCTTTGGCCGCGTACCAGACCCTAGGGTGAATTTCGCGCAGATGATCCTGGACAATCCAATCGAAACAGCCGGAGATTTTCGCCCGCGCGTCCTGGTTCACGCCGTCGGGTTCCAATGCGCTTCCTGTGAACGCGGCGAACACATTGACCGAATGCTGGTCGTTCTGACGGTCCAGAATATCGCGAATGCCCTGGCAAAACAAATCGGCATTCAAAAGATCAAACGCATCATTGTCCACGCTCAGTGCATCCAGATAGGTCCAGGTATATCCCCCCGTTCCCCACACATCCTGCGTGCGCTCCATTGTGCGCATCGCTTCATGTTCAAGCCGTTCAAAACTGCCAAACCAGCGCGGCAACATGTGATTGCCCAAAGCGCGCATGTATTTGGCGGCAGACGGGGCCAGATCAATCAGATCCTCGTAATCATCGCAGGCGCGTGTGCGGGGGCGGGTCTCGGCGGACAGCAGGGCACATCGCACGGCGGCCAGCATCGGTGAATCATGTTCGAATGGATCAAACCGGTCGATCAGATCGTTTGCGCATTTGAAATGGCGAAAAAAAGCGGCACGGTTGGCGGCCGGAATGTCCTGACGCCAGCCTTCGCCGCGCCATGCCCAGCCAATGTCAATATGCGCCATCGCAATCACATAGGCCACGGCGTGATCTTCGGCGGTTTCATCGAATACCAGTGCCATATCCTCCAGGATTCTTGTGACATTGGCATCATCCCCGGCATTGACCGCGCGATTTGCCGCTGTGATGACATCCGCGCGTGCGCCTTCGGCCAGCAATTCTGCTTCCGGCACGCCACCCGGTGTCATTTTGCGCGCCGTATCTGATGTACGGATGCGCGCGCCAAGAGTGCCCCACGCATCCTGCCGCGCAAGGAAAAGACCTTCTTCAAACAACTGGCTGCGCGCGTCTTCTTCTGCGCTTGTGTCTTTGACAGGTAACGTCAGCTTGGGGGCTGCATGAAGCGCGTCGATATTGATCAGCCCACCATCCGGCATCGGGTTTTCTACCGAATCCCGCGCTTTGCGGATCAAGGTCGTCAGGTTTTCCAAAACAGGCATAGGTCCCGCCTTTTGCTGGTCCGGCACGATACCGGAGGAGTGCATTTGTTGTATTTTGTATGCTTGAAAAACGTGTCGCAAATCGGGCACCAAAACGATTTGGTGACGGTAATCTGGGGGCGCTTGCGGAACTCCGCCGAAACCATTGCGGCATTGGCGGAAACCCGCGAAAAACACGTTAATTCGAAAAGCCCTGGCTGCGGTTGCTTGATTTATATAAGCAAATCCGGCATGCACGCGCGATGTCGCGCTTGGGGATCATATATGTGGCGGTGATTGCGCTGGGTCTTGGCGGGTCCGCGATGGCAACGCCTGCCACGGTTGGCGACGGTCTGACCACGGCGTCCGTTTCCGTGTCATTACGGCCCGTGGCGCGCAATCACACAGCGCTTCCGGATATGCGGTGGAGCCATCGGTCAGAAGCCGAGACCTGGTCTCGCGCGGCTCTGAGCGCATTGCGCAGCCATGCGCGGCGTCTTCCTGAAACGGTCCCTCAGGACATTGCTCAATGGTGCCCGGCCTACCCGACCAATGACACGCCCGGTCGCGAGGCGTTCTGGATTGGCTTATTGTCCGCTTTGGCAAAACACGAAAGCACATACCGGCCAACCGCCGTGGGCGGCGGTGGGAAATGGTACGGGTTATTGCAGATCCTTCCGGCCACGGCGCGTGGATATGGCTGTGCGGCCACGTCTCGAACCGCGTTGAAAAGCGGCGGGGCCAATCTTCAATGCGCGTTGCGCATCATGTCGACCACGGTGCCGCGCGATGGTGTGGTGTCGTCTGGCATGCGCGGTGTCGCGGCGGATTGGGGGCCGTTTCACAGCCGAAAGAAACGCGAGGACATGATGTCGTGGATGCGCGCGCAGCCATATTGCACCGGACTGGCCCGGTCTTTGCGCCCGGTTGCCCGACCGGATGTTCCCCCATCCGGTCAGGTGGTGTCCACCATGGGGCGCGCCAGCATTCCCTGACCCTGATGGCGGACCATCTTTGCAGTCCACATCGGGTGCTCTGCGCTACACCCGCCGGGGTTTGCTTCGCGAGGCCGCCCATAAAGACACGCCGCGTTTTTTCGGCTCTCCCAACGCCAAAGTCGCCCGCCGCAGCAAAGCAATCGCATCATCCGGCGTATCCCGAAGCGCCGTCGGAGAAATCGGTTCGCCAATTGTGACGTCAAACGGTTGGCGGTCTTTGTTCAGGGTTTCATGAAACAAGGTGATGTCCCGCAGCGTCGGGTGAATCGCGTCGAACAGGTAAAACATGACCGAATTGCGCGCCTGAATGTGAACGGGAATCACCGGCAGATCGAACTTACGCGCCAGCATTGCCGCGCTGGGCATCCAGGGCCGTTCATGCAATCGCATGCCACGCCGTTTCGCAAGCCGGCCCGAGGGAAAAATCACGCCCAATCGACCGTCTTTGACCGCGCGGCGTGTATAGACCATGGTTTCGCGCGTTTTTGCGTGGCTGCGTCGGTCTTTGCGCCATTCGACCGGCGCGATCGTCTCTGCCATCTGCGGCAAAACCTTTAAGATGTCATGGTTTGCAAAATAATAGGCGTCTGACCGGACATGGCGCAGAACTGAATGCAGAATCACACCATCGGCAATTCCGGTCGGATGGTTGGCAACCACCAGGGCGGGGCCCTGACGCGGCAAATGGTCAAGCCCGGATACCGCGACGCATCGCGCCAATCGCTCGGCCATCAGGTCAAGGATGCGCTGTGCTGGCAAGGCCGCGATCTCTTGGGCCAGCGTGACGGTTTGGTGATAGCCAAGAATGTGGTTCAAAATCGGTCGCGCCAACAGTGCAGATGCAGATGGGCGGAACAGCCACGGCGCACGGTCTGCGATCAAAGGGTCAATCCGGTCTTTCATATGCGCTCTCCTTGCAGAGGGGCATGGCAGTCAGACGGCACTGTCACAATTGAGTGGCCAAAACGCAAGCGGCCCGGACCTTGGGTCGCATTTTGCGCAAGCGTTTGCCGTCAAGCTGGTTTTCTTTTTTCCGCAGGAGGGAACATCGGCCAGTGCAGCAGGCTGTGCCAGTGTCCCCCGTTTTTCGGTCGTTTCACCCGGGCGGGGCTACGCAGCGATGGTCAGAAAAACCCGAAATGATGTCGCTCATGACGCACGCCCGCCCGCTCAAGCGCCGCACAAAATTGTGGGTAAGGTGGCAGCGCCTCGATCGGCAATCGAATGACCGCGCCTGTCACCAAGTGCAGCCGGGCATTGATGGCAAAATCGAGTCGCGTGTCAAAGCGCACATGATCAATATCTTGCAAATCCACGCCGCCCGAATGGCGCGGGCTATACCATTCAAGCCTGTCATGATCGAGCCGGAGCCCCGCCGTATCATTGCGCCACGCTTCGAAAATCGCGGGCAGCGAAAACAGGGCAAGCGGTGCCACGATCCACCAGGCCGCATCAAGGGCCGCCCAAAGCAGAAAAAGCCCGATCCACACAAGGCCAATGATCATCAACGCTTTGGGGCGGCGTGCATTGATTTGGTGGTCAAGACTCATCAGGTGCCGAATTTTGACATAGTCTGCCAGTGTCCAACGGCGCGGCGCATGGCCGCCGCGCCAGATCGTCTGCGACATAGATATGCGGCAAAAGTCCCATGTTTACCCAAGAATTCGCGTCACCATCTCGTCGGTGTCGCGGCTAAGCGCGGGCTTGTTCTTCAGCCGCTGCAACTGTTCCTGGATCAGTGATTGGCGGTCGGCGTCATAGCGTTTCCACGTCTGGAACACGGAACACATCCGCGCCGTTGTCTGCGGGTTTTTATCATCCAGCTTGATCAGCCAATCCGTAAGGAACGCATATCCTGCACCATCCTTTCGGTGGAACCCGGCGTGATTCATCGCAAATCCACCCATCACGGCGCGGAACCTGTTGGGATTGGTCCAATCAAATGCCGAATGCTCGGTCAGTCGGCGGGCCACATCAACCGCACTCTCTGGTCGTGCTACACCGACTTGAATGCCAAACCATTTGTCCATCACAAGGCGGTCGTCTTTCCACTGGTCATAGAAAGCCTGTGTTGCCGCAGCCCCGTTGCCGGAGCGCAAAAGCTGTGTAAAGGCGGTGATTTGCAACGTCATATTGTCGGCATTGTCATATTGCGCCTGTGCGGCAGCGCCACCGTCAAGCACGGTTTGTAGTGATAACAACGCGGCAGCAAGGCTGCGCTTGCCGGATTGATGCGCGTCAGGGGAGTACGGGTCTGTCACTGCGACGGCGCGCATCGCGTCACCGATCCAAGCTTTCCAGCGATGCGCGATATGTTGTCTTAGGCTTTCTGTTGCATCCCAGATCGCATCTGGATCTGGTGTGACACCTCGGTCGAACAAAACTTGCGCCAGTTCTGACTGTGTTGGTCCGGCCAGCATGAGGGCCCGGAAAGCGGGATCAAGCGTTTCGGTGCGCACCACTTTTTCAAGGGCGTCAAGCCAGGCATCATCATGTGGTGTGCCCTCTGTGATGGTGGCGACCAGACTTTCACGACACAGGTTGCGACCGGCTTCCCAACGATTGAACGCATCCGTGTCATGCGCCAATAGAAATGCCCGCTCTTCCCGGCTGCTCTCGCGGTCAAGAACAACAGGTGCGGAAAATCCGCGCAGGATAGATGGAACCGGTTTGGTTGCCAGCCCGTCGAATGAAAAGCTTTGTGTCTCTGCCGTCATCTCTAGGATTTGCGTGGGGGTCACCTCATCGCCATTGGGATTCAGCAAGCCAACCGCAATCGGGATAACCTTGGGGTCTTTTACATCCTGTCCGGGCGTAGGCGGCGTGTTCTGTGTAAAGGTCAGGATATAGGTCCCATTTTTCCAGCTGTCCGAAACGCGCAACCGGGGCGTGCCAGATTGCGAATACCAGAGTTTGAATTGGCCAAGATCGCGACCGGTTGCATCCTCAAAGACCTGTAACCAGTCCTCAATGGTGCATGCCTGCCCGTCATGGCGGTCAAAATATAAATCCAGAGCGTTAGAATAGGCCTCATCCCCTACCAGTGTTTTCAACATACCGATCACTTCGGCACCCTTTTCGTAGACGGTAGCGGTGTAGAAATTGTTAATTTCCTGAAAACTCTCCGGCCGCACCGGGTGGCTGAGCGGCCCCTGATCCTCGGGAAACTGCCGCGCGCGCAGGTCGATCACATCCGAGATCCGTTTCACCGGTTCCGAGCGCATATCCGCTGTAAACTGCGCATCCCGGAACACTGTCAGGCCTTCTTTCAGGCACAGCTGAAACCAATCCCGGCAGGTGATTCGATTGCCGGTCCAGTTGTGGAAATACTCATGCGCAATTATGGCTTCAATTCTTTCGAAATTTCCGTCGGTGCTTGTCTCGGGCGATGCCAGAACGCAGGAGGAATTGAAGATGTTTAACCCTTTGTTTTCCATCGCACCCATGTTGAAATCATCCACGGCAACGATGTTGAAGATGTCGAGATCATATTCGCAGCCGTACTTTTCTTCGTCCCAAGCCATTGATTTTTTTAGCGCTTCCATCCCGAACGCGCATTTGCCTTCATCGCCCGGGCGGACCCAGATGTTCAGCTCGACCTCTTTGCCGGACATGGTGGTAAATCTGTCGGGATGGTTCACCAGATCCCCGGCCACCAAAGCGAAAAGATAGGCCGGTTTTGGCCACGGATCATGCCATTCCGTCCAGCCTTCACCTTGGTCCTTGGGATTTCCATTGGATAGCTTAACCTTTTCGTCACCTTCGATGCGTACCGTGAACACACTCATCACGTCCGGGCGGTCGGGATAGTATGTGATCTTGCGGAAACCTTCGGCCTCGCATTGCGTGCAATACATGCCGTTGGACATATAAAGCCCTTCCAACGCGGTATTGGTTTCGGGGCTGATCTCGACCTCGGCCTCCCAGACGAACGCGCTGTCCGGCACGTCGCACCGCAGCCCGTCATCGCTCACCACCGGCGATACTTCGGTGCCGTTGATCCTTGCCCATTTCAGGTCAAGCTCTTCACCGTGCAGGAAAAACGTTTTGTCCGTGGCGTCAGGGTTCGGCGTAAACGAAATCTTGCTGATCACCCGCGTCGCTGTCGGAGCAAGGCGGAACGTCAGATGCACGCTGTCGACGGTAAAGCCGAAAGGCGTGTAATCGCTCAGATAGATTGTGGTAGGGGCGGCATCTTTCATAAAGGGCTCCGGTCTGGTGTCTGCGATTAAGGTAAGGTGTAGACCGGGTTCGCAAAGAAGGAAAACGGGTTGCGGGCACGCAGCGATGTCAATGGGACCCTGACGCCTGCACTGGTCTTACCTTACCTTTGCCGAACGAATGGACCTGTTCAAACGCCGCCCTTCCCCTATTTGCTGCCACATGACGACACTTGTTTGGTTCAAACGCGATTTGCGCATAACGGATCACCCGGCATTGGCCTGGGCGGCCGCGAAGGATGCGGTTTTGCCCGTGTATCTCCTAGAGCCGGAATACTGGGCATTGCCGGACATGTCGGGCCGGCAGTATGCGTTTTTGCAAGAGTGTCTGAGCAGTTTGCGCCGCGATCTGCGCGGCCTTGGCAGCGATCTTGTCATCCGCGTCGGCGATGCGGTTGAAACGCTTGATCAGCTGCACAGGACCGTCGCCTTTACCCAGATGATCAGTCATGAGGAAACTGGAAATGCCTGGACGTTTGCGCGCGACAAATCCGTGGCGCTGTGGGCCAGAGCGCAGGGAATCGAGTGGACCGAAATGCCGCAATGCGGTGTGGTGCGGCGGCTTGATGGCCGCGATGGATGGGCGAAACATCGCAATCGCTTTGTATCTCAGCCCCAGCTTGACCCGCCCAGAGCTCTGCCTCCGGTATCGCTGGCGTCCGACCCGGTCCCGGTTCTGACGGCACAGGACCCCTGTCCCGATCGGCAAAAGGGCGGGCGCGAACACGCAATGTCACATCTTGGTGGTTTTTTGGCCGAACGGGGCCGAACATACCGCAAAGACATGTCCTCGCCGCTGGACGGGGCCATTGCGTGTTCCCGGCTCAGCCCGCATCTGGCCCTTGGCACGGTGTCCGTCCGTGAGGTCAGCCAAGCCTGCGCGGCGCGCCAGCGCGAGGTCAAGGGCGGGCCGCGGGATGGCTGGGCCGGTAGCCTGAAATCCTTTCAATCCCGCCTTGCCTGGCGTGACCACTTCATGCAAAAACTCGAGGACGAGCCCGCTCTGGAGTATCGCTGCCTGCACCGTGCGTATGAAGGCATGCGCCCGCTCGAACCGGACCGCACACGGCTCGCCGCATGGGAGGCTGGCGAAACCGGGATGCCATTCCTTGATGCGTGCATGCGGTCGCTTAAGGCCACAGGCTGGTTGAACTTCCGGATGCGGGCCATGGTTGTCGCAGTGGCCAGCTATCATCTCTGGCTGGATTGGCGCAGCACGGGGCGGCACCTGGCGCGGATGTTCACCGATTACGAACCGGGCATCCATTGGTCACAAATGCAGATGCAATCCGGCACGACAGGCATCAACACACCGCGTATTTACAATCCGATCAAGCAGGGCGGTGATCAAGATCCCACTGGTGTTTTCACCCGCCGTTGGGTTCCGGAACTGGCGATGGTGCCGGACCAACATCTGCACGCGCCCTGGATGTGGGACGGGGCAGGACAGGTCCTTGGCAAAACATACCCCATGCCGATTGTCGATGTCGCCCAGGCGGCGCGGGTCGCACGCCAAAGAATTTTCTCTCTGCGCGGCAGCGCCGACCGCACCGAGACGCAGCGCGTCATTCACAAACATGCAAGTCGCAAAGACAGTGCGGGGCATTTTGTGAACGACCGGATTGCGGACAAACCCAAGCGCAAACCGCGTCGTTCTGCACCCGAGGACAGTCAGTTGAAACTTGATCTTTGATGGCCAGACACCGCAAGAAATCCGACCTGCCCAGCAAAACCTGCGCGTCATGTGGCTTGCCGTTCACCTGGCGTAAAAAATGGGAAAAGGTCTGGGACGAGGTACGATATTGCTCTGAACGGTGCCGACGTACCGGAAAAAAGCGGCCACAGCGGTAGTCCCGAAAAATACCCGCCCGACGCGGTTGCGGTCCAGGTGCTTTCTTCCTAATGGAGCACCACGGTATACAAACGATAGGAGACGCGGCATGGCCACGCGGATTGAACGCCACGGATTGCAGGTGGATCAGGTGTTGCACGACTTTGTCGAGGGTCAGGCATTGCCGGGCACCGGCGTCGAGGCGGATGCGTTCTGGACGGCGCTGTCAACACTTGCGCACGAGTTTGGTCCAAGAAATGCAGAGCTTTTGAAGATCCGGAACAGCCTCCAGACGCAAATCGACGACTGGCATATCCGTCACCGCAACCAGCCCCATGATCACGAAGCCTACAAGGCGTTCCTGACCGAGATTGGCTATCTTTTGCCCGAAGGCGACGGGTTCGAGATTGAAACGGCCAATACCGATCCGGAAATCGCGACGGTCCCCGGCCCGCAACTGGTGGTGCCGATCACCAACGCCCGCTACGCGCTGAACGCCGCCAATGCCCGCTGGGGCAGCTTGTATGACGGGCTGTATGGCACCGATGCCATGGGATCGCCCGCACCGAAAGGCGGGTATGACAAGGGCCGGGGCGCGCGTGTTGTCGCACGGGCCCGCGTGTTCCTCGACGAAGCGTTTCCGCTTGACGGAACCAGCCATGCCGACGCGCGTCGTTACTATGTGCATGACGGGGTCTTGCTGGTGGACGACATGCCGCTCACGGACCCATCGAAATTTATTGGTTACACGGGCCATCCCAAAGCCCCGGATGCGGTTTTGTTGAAAAACCACGGGCTGCACGTTGAACTGGTCTTTGACCGAACCCATCCGATCGGCAGCCGCGATCAGGCGGGTCTGGCCGATGTGCGTCTGGAAAGTGCCATCTCGGCCATCATGGATTGCGAAGATTCGGTCGCCTGCGTGGATGCCGAAGACAAGACATTGGCCTATTCCAACTGGCTTGGCTTGATGAAGGGCGATCTGTCCGAAAGCTTTGAAAAGGGCGGCCAGACTGTGACCCGGGCGCTCAATCCAGACCGCACATACACAGCGCCAGATGGCGGCGAGGTGACGATCAAGGGCCGTGCGCTGATGCTGGTACGCAATGTCGGGCATCTGATGACCAATCCCGCGATCCTGCTGCGCGATGGCTCGGAAATCTTCGAGGGTCTGATGGACGCGATGATCACCGCGCTGATTGCCAAACATGACTTGGCCAAGACGACAGGCCTGCGCAATTCGCATACCGGATCGGTCTATGTGGTCAAACCCAAGCTGCACGGACCCGCCGAAGTGGCGTTTGCCGACGAAACATTCACCTTTGTCGAACAAGCGCTGGGCCTGCCGCAATATACTGTCAAGCTGGGCATCATGGACGAAGAACGCCGCACATCGGTGAACCTCAAGGAATGCATCCGCGCCGCCAAGCACCGCGTCGCGTTCATCAACACGGGCTTTCTGGACCGCACCGGCGACGAGATCCACACCTCGATGGAGGCCGGCCCGTTCAGCCGCAAGGATTTCATCAAGCGCAAGGCCTGGATCGGCGGCTACGAAGATCGCAATGTCGATATCGGGCTCGAATGCGGCTTGTCCGGCAAGGCGCAGATCGGCAAGGGCATGTGGGCCATGCCCGACATGATGGCGGCGATGATCGAACAAAAGATCGCCCATCCACAGGCCGGCGCGAATTGCGCCTGGGTGCCATCGCCCACCGCCGCAACCCTGCATGCGCTGCATTACCACAAAGTGGATGTCTTTGCGGTTCAGAACAAACTCCTCCAAGGCGGACGCCGCGCACATGTGGACATCATCCTCGACATTCCGCTGGCCAGCTATCGCAAATGGAACAGCGCACAAGTCACCAGAGAAGTCGAAAACAACGCACAGGGCATTCTGGGATATGTGGTGCGCTGGATTGATCAGGGCGTCGGATGTTCCAAAGTGCCCGACATCAACAATATCGGCCTCATGGAAGACCGCGCCACCTGCCGCATCAGCGCGCAACATATCGCCAACTGGCTGCACCACAACATCGTGACCCGGGACGAGGTGATGTCGATCATGCAACGCATGGCCAAGGTCGTCGACGATCAGAACGCAGGCGATCCGAATTACACGCCAATGGCACCGGGCTTTGATGGCATCGCCTTCCAGGCCGCCTGTGACCTGGTCTTTGACGGCCGTGTGCAACCGTCGGGCTATACCGAACCGGTCCTGCACCAACGCCGCCTCGAACTCAAAGCCGCTGGGTAATCCTGCCGTTATCCGGTGTTTCTTTGGGCAAAAAATACCTCGGGGGCGTGGGGGCAGCGCCCCCACCTGATCGGATCGGCCCAGGCCGATCCGAAAACACCCGCCACAAGCAATTTTTGCATTTGCGCCCCCAATCCCCCCCGCGTATAGAGACGGTCAGGCACCTGTAGCTCAGCTGGATAGAGCGCTGCCCTCCGAAGGCNGGTGTTTCTTTGGGCAAAAAATACCTCGGGGGCGTGGGGGCAGCGCCCCCACCTGATCGGATCGGCCCAGGCCGATCCGAAAACACCCGCCACAAGCAATTTTTGCATTTGCGCCCCCAATCCCCCCCGCGTATAGAGACGGTCAGGCACCTGTAGCTCAGCTGGATAGAGCGCTGCCCTCCGAAGGCAGAGGCCAGAGGTTCGAATCCTCTCAGGTGCGCCATCTCGCATTTTCCCATGTTAAAATCCGCTAAAGCCTTGAAAGGTAAGGCTAAATTTGGTGTTCGAACTCCTTTTTTCCGGCAGTACGAAATCGGCTCCAAAAAGGCCAGTCTGAGCACCGTTCTTTTCATCAATAGATCGGCATTTTTCCAAATATTCCAAGGGCTTGCCAGAAATTGCAGGGCGTGTTCGAACGAGTCCTCCAGGGTGTTGGTCGGTTTGCCCGTATTTGCTAGTTTTTCGGACAGAACCAGCTTCTCACGTTCCAGCTTCGAAATGCGCTTCTCATAGGCCGCAATGACAGTCGGGCTGTCTGCCTCCACAATCCGATCAAGAAGCTGTTCGACCTTCTTCTCCACCTCAGCGATCTTTGAACGGTAGGCGTGTTTCACCTCATTGCCCTGAGCGATACGCATTGCCCAAGCGTCCTTGAACATCGCCTTGACGAGCGTGAACAGGCCTTCTGTGGGCTGCAAGCCCTTCAGAACGCCTTCAAACTCCCCTTCAATCTCTTCGCGCCTGATGGACTTGCGATAGCTCGCACAGCCTTTCTTCGGGCAAAGATAGTAGGGATATTTCTGTTTCTTTCCCTTCGACCAGCACGCCGTGAGTGCCGTTCCGCAATCATCGCAAAGCACAAAGCCTCTCAACGGGAAATCCGCGTTGATGTCTTTGCGTGCAGGCGCACGTGCCTTGCCCTTCAAGCGCTCCTGAATACGTTCGTAGGTCGAAAAGCTGATAAGCCCCTCGTGTTGACCTTTGCGAAGCGAGACACCCCAATTTGGGGCTTCCACATAGCCCGCATACACAGGTCGCGTCAGAATCTCCGCGATCCGTTGATTGCGGATTTCACCCGTCTGGGAATCTTTCGGAAACGATGGCTGCCGCTCTAGAAAGCGTCTGACTTCGGCCTGGGTTTCAAACCGACCGTTTGCAAAGCCTTCCAGTGCTTCCTGAAGCACTGACGCGTTCGGTTCGTCGCGCACCAGAAGCTTGCCATGCCCGCTCACGCGTTCGTAGCGATAGCCGATAGGCACAGCGAAGACCCAATAGCCATTTTGCACACGCGCGCGCATTCGATTGACGGTTTGCTCGCCGTTCTTTTGGCGTTGGTGTTGCGAGACGGACGCAAGCAGATTCTCAACCAGCTGCGAGTCGGAATCCTCGCCGAACTCAATTGACGGGCTCAAGAGAACGCCGCCGACTTCGCTGATCTGAATACGCAGCTCAAAATGCGCCATCAAGCCGCGTGCGAGGCGGCTGATATCATCAATGATAACAGCCACAGGCTCGCCACGCTGCGCGCGCAGGAATGAAAGCATGGCTTCCATTCCCGGGCGTGTCGCCATCCCGCCTGACGTGTCATCCTGAAATACCTTCACCACCTCAAGGTTCTTGTATTTCGCGAATTCCCGGCAGCGGGTTTCCTGTGATCCAAGGCCATCGCCACGCACCGTTTGTTTAGTGCTGGAAACGCGGCAATAGATGACGGCCCTGGATGCATCTATTTTCTTTTTCTCAATATTCATCATGACTCATCTCTTTACTGGGGCTGGTGCTCCAATTCATCTTGTTCATCGTTGTCGGAATGCTCCAAATATACATCAGAAACGATGGAAGGCGCGTCAGAAATGGCTTTTTCGTCATTCTGTCCACACACTTCCTGGAGCGGATGCACGCCGAAGCCGAGATCGACAAAACAAACGACGATTGACCATAGGGCCTCGATAAAGGCCTGTTTTTGCTCGTCTGTCATGTCAGTATCATCGAGATAGGATTGATACCTCTCGACATCGACCGTCAGAATCGGGCGCGCGTGCTCACTGAAGGCAAAGCTCAACTCGCCCTTTTTGTCATCGTGTATATTCGTCATAGTTACATCATCTCTACTTATCGAGATGTCCCTATATTTATATTTTACCATAATCCGCTGTAACCCTACAAATTCTGCGGGTTAGAACGGAATGTCGTGGTCGAGATCAGACAAAAAGCCCGACCGTAGGTTTGCGCGTTCGTCCTCACGGATCACCCTTTCGATCAGCGCTTCGAAGTCGTCATAGTGACTGTGGGCAATGCGGTCATAGGCATTGCGAAGCTTGTGATCGAAACCCGCGTTCATGACCTGCTTAGTGGTCAGGTGCAGGCTGTCATCATGCGGATTGTGCAGACGTCGCAGCAGCTCAAGCTGACGCGTCTGAAACGGGCAGAACTCAAACGTGTGGGTGTAGGTCTTCATCGCATCGTATCCTTTGATCGGGTTACTTGATCGGCATGAGCCGGATGAGGTCGCAGCGTTCGCCGACGTCAGGACGATCCGTCCGTCTGCCCTGGAAGCCGTAATAGGCGCACCACGAGATTTGCCGACATTCGCTCCACGCGCTGTGGCGCGGATGCGCGCAGCCATATTCCCAAGCAACATGCGGCGTGCCGAAGGCGAAGCCCGCGAGCGTGAGAACGCCGACCCCGATGGAAGCCGGGTGCATGATGAGGCGAAGGGCAAACTTGCCCATCGCACCCCCAACGCTGCCGCCTGCTTTCTTGCGCCTGCGATTCTGGCCGACCACTTCAATCTTTCTGTTTGTCATTGTCTTGTCCTCACTCGTCATCGTTTTCGCCGCGTTGGTTCAGCCCGTAGCGAAGGCTGAACAGTGGTTTTGGTTTCGGGTAGTCGCCCTCGACGGGATTGCTTTCAGCCCAGCCCTGCCAAGGGTCGACGAACCAGAAGGGCGGGCGTTGCGCGCGGATCGGCTTTCCGCCGCCTGCAAAGATCAGCTGATCAGATCGATCCATCTGCATGATCTCTTCAGGGCGCATGAGCGGTTGACCCGTCTCGCCAAGGCTTTCGCCGATATCCTCATCTTCGGATTTGCCGAGGTTCAGCGAGCGTGTCTTGACCGTCCGCTGCCCCATCCGTTTCGAGAGCTTTTCTGCGAGGTCATGATCGTTGACCGCGAAGAATTGCTGCACTTCGGATTGCGAGAGGATCGTCTTCGCGGTGTTCGGGCCATAGAGCCTTGTCAGCTCCGCGAGCTCCTGCACCACCATCCAGAGCCGAATACCGAGACCGGGCAGTCCCGTGAGGTTTCCCGCGAGCCCGTCGAGCTTGCCGAGGTTGGCGAACTCATCGAGCATGAACAGAACCTCGCCCGCGCCATCCGCCCGCGAGACCGCCGAGATGGCTTCATTCACGATCAGCCCGAGTGCTGCGCCGTGCGAAGCAATGCGTTCTTGCGGAAAAGCCAGATAGACACTGACATCGCCGTTCTTCAGATCGGCCAGATCAACGCCCGATCCGCTCACGGCATCGGCCAGATAGCCGCCCGGTGCATAGACATCGAGCGCCTGCACAGCGCCCGTCCGAAAGTCCGCAAACTGGTCCGGGCTATCTTCCATTGTTGCGAGCAGATCGTCCGCGAGCTCCGACAGTACGCCGCCCAGAACCATCGATTCGCGCGCCTTCGTACCAAGCTCGCGCAGCTTTCTTTGATTGGCCAACACGCGCCATACTTCGGGCAAGGTGCAGCGCTCAGGGTGCAGCATTGCCAAAGCCAGAAGCACAAACCGAATGGCGGTTCGCGACCCTTCGCGGAAGAACCTGTTCTTCTGATCTTCCGGCTCAGGCAAAAGCTGCAAGGCAATGGCCTTCACTTTGTCGGTGAGGCCGCGCTGAAGCGTGACATCGCTTGCCAGATAGATCAGCTCTTGCAGCGGATTGATCCGCTGTTGCGGCAGGCCGTTCAGCCCCCAAGGGTTGAGAACCACAACCTTCTGCCCGAAGCGCTCCGCGCGGTGCTGCGCCGTCACTGCGGCCAGCTCGCCCTTGGGATCGGTGACAATGACCGCGCCCTGAAAGTGCAAAAGGTTCGGAATCACTGTCCCGATACCCTTGCCTTGCCGTGCGGGCGCAACCGTCAAAAGGTGTGACTTGCCCGAGAAGAAAAGCGGCTCGCCATCGAGCGTGCCCAAATAAAGCCCGTTCGGATCGAGCAGCCCCGCAGCTTCACAGTCATCGAGCGAAGCGAAATCCGCCTCGCCATAAATGCCGCTGGTGACTTCGGCCTGATCGCGGCGCTGTTTACGCGCCGCCGCATTCATCATGCCGACCAGACCCGAGAGCGTGTTGAGCCCGCCAGCACCGCCAAGGAGCGTCAGGAAAAGCTGCCCGCCCGCATCGGGCGTGCCAAGCACTTCTGGCGCACCAGCGGCCAAGGCCATCATGGAGACGCCAAGCACAACCTGCCCGAAGGGTAAGCCATCTTTGTTTTGCGGTTTCGTTCCAGCCATTGGTTTTCTCCGGCAGTTCAGGCGCGACATGCGCCCAGACGATTGCTGGAAAAATGCAGGAAAGCGGCTAGCCTTGTCCTGGACACAAGCTGGACACGGACGAAAGAAGCCCGCCAATGGCCGCGCCAATCACTGCCTATTCAGACGAGGAACGAGACCGATTGCGCGCAGCGTTGCGGGCTTACGCCGATCATTATGAGCTGAGTCCGCAGCAGCTCTCAGACCGGATTGCCGAGGCGACCAGATATGCGATGGCGTTCGAAGGCGGGCGCAAGCGCGTTGATCGTTTCTTGAAGAACAGTCATCGCCAGACCGACGATTTCATCGCAGCCGTTGCGGCGTTCCTAGGAAGTGTCCCGCCGCCAGATGTGCAGGAGATGGCGGCAACGCTTGCCCATTTCTTTGCAAGGCCGCTACCGAGGCCGATTGCTCTTGAAGAGCTGGAAGGGCGCTATCTTGCGTGGGGCAGTTTTGCGGTACGGGATGAAGCCAAAGACCCCATTGGTGAAGTCACCGTTTTCGACGGCTTTTCATTCGCGCCATCGCCCATCGAGAATCTGGACGCAAAATTCGCTTATGCGGTGATCGAGATGAAGCCGTTTGAAAAGTCGGATGCGCTGATCGTATCGGAGGCGATTATCAACCCCTCGCTCGATCCCACCATCGAAAGCTTTCCTGAGACGCTACCCGCGCCGAGTGAAGCGGGCATCATCACCGCCTTTGGCTTTTCGGATCGCGAAGTCCCGCGCTACTTCATGACAACGCGCACCATGCTTGAAACGCGCGTTTATCGGCTCTTTCGAAAAGAGGCTGATCCGTTGATCTTGCGCGGCGAAATGACGTTTCACGGCGGCATCGGGCGTACGCAGAACAATTCGCACGACGACCCGCTGCATGCCGATTGCACGATTGAGCTTGTCAGGATCACTGAGCCGGGTCAGAGCCAAGACGAAGCCTTATGAAATAAGGGTTCGAAGTTTCTCCCGTTTGCTCTATTGAGATTGTCGCTTCGGGTTCGAACTTTCTCTCGTTACCTGTCAAAACCGCAAATAATGGCGTGTTTTCCGACACTGCAAGATGTGTTTTGTAGTACAAAACATCTTGGCAAGGGGCTCGCTGCGCGCCCCCGTTGCATCCCCCAGGCCGTGGCTTCGGTCAGGCATTGAGCCTTTTGAAGCCAAAAACGTATCGCCGTTTCACCACTCGCAAGGAGACTTCGCTCTCCCTGCACCCATCGATCCTTTCAGGAAGATCAGGGGCTTTCGCGCCCCCTGAACCCCACTCGCAGGGCTTGGAGATTTGCCTCTCCACCTGCACCGAACCATGCACAATCGACCGCTCGATTGATCCCCGATCAGGGGCGCGTTCCTGCTCCCCCGATACCCCCCATGACCATTTCATGGAGACCAACCCTTCGCGGTTTGGATGCGCGCCATGTCATGGAGACGATTTCATCGAGACCAATCGCCGCCGATTGGATGCCGCCATCTTACCGAAGATAGATCACGGAACCTCCGACTTCCGCCAGCCTCTATTCCGAAAACCAACAAACAAAGCGCACGTGAAAAATGCTTCACAAATGTGTATCCATTGGCTACACTCTTGCGCATGAAAGACGTTGGACTTCGCATCCGCATCGACCGTGAATTGCGCGAAGCTTTTCTCAAAGCCTGCAAGGCCCAAGACAAGCCCGCCGCTCAGGTGCTCCGTGAATACATGCGCGATTACGTGCGTAAGGCCGATCTGTCGAACATGCGAGACGACATGACGAGCAGGAAGAGGCGTACATGACCGACATTAAAAATCTAGGCGGCTTTGTGTGGTCGATTGCTGAAATTCTGCGTGGAGATTTCAAGCAGTCCGAATATGGCAAGGTCATGCTGCCCTTTGTTGTTCTACGCCGTCTCGACTGCCTCCTTCAGGACAGCAAGCAAGCTGTTCTCGAAGCCGGGAAATCGCTTCCTGAAAACGCCGATGATGCCACACGCGACATGATCCTTTTTGGTGCGGTAGGTGGTAATGTGAAGGTCTATAACCTTTCGCGCTTCACCTTCGAAAGCTTGAAAGGGCAAGACCCTGGGCAGCTCCATCAAAACCTCATCGATTACATCACGAAGTTTTCGCCGAATGTACGTGATATCTTTCTCGACAAGTTCCGTTTCACCGATCAGCTCAAGCGTTTGAAGGATGGCGGCATCCTCTGGAACGTTTTCGAGCGCTTCTGCGAAGTCGATCTACATCCTGACACCGTTTCAAACTTAGAGATGGGCTATCTCTTCGAAGAGCTGATCCGTCGCTTCTCAGAGATGTCGAACGAAACCGCAGGGGAGCACTTCACCCCGCGCGAAGTCATTCGGCTGATCGTCGATCTGCTCATTGCCAACGACGACGCGAAGCTTACAGGGCGCGGCATTATTCGACAGGTCTATGACCCTGCCTGCGGAACAGGCGGCATGCTGGCCCTTACCGAAGAGGCACTGAAGGAGTTCAACCCCTCAATCCGCGTGGAGCTATTCGGTCAAGAGCTGAACGATGAGTCCTTCGGCATTTGTAAGTCTGACATGCTGGTGACAGGTCACGACCCCGAACAGATCGCTTTCGGGAATACGCTCACGCAGGATGCGCATGCGGGTAAGAAGTTTCACTACATGCTCTCCAATCCGCCTTACGGAGTGGACTGGAAGAAGTATCAAGAACCGATCAAGGCGGAAGCTGAGAATATGGGAATGGGAGGCCGCTTCGGTGCGGGTACGCCCCGTATCTCGGACGGCCAGCTTCTCTTCCTTCAGCACATGATTTCCAAGATGCGCGACGATGAGGACGGTTCGCGGATCGGTATCGTCATGAATGGCTCGCCACTCTTCACGGGCGGCGCACAGTCCGGCGAAAGCGAAATCCGCCGCTGGATGCTCGAAAACGATTGGGTTGAGGCTGTCGTCGCGCTACCAACTGACCTTTTCTACAACACAGGCATCCAGACCTATGTCTGGCTGCTGACCAATCGGAAGCCCAAGCACCGCCAAGGCAAAGTCCAGCTCATCGACGCATCTGGCGAGCGGTTTTGGTCCAGCATGCGTAAGTCCCTCGGCTCCAAACGTCGCGAAATTACCGACGAGGCGCGAGCAGAAATTGTCCGTCTCTATGCCGACTTCCTCAATGGCGAGAGCGGTCAGGATGATGTTTCAAAGATTTTTGAGACCACCGATTTCGGCTACCGAGAAATTCGTGTCGAGCGCCCATTGAAGCTGAATTTTCAAGTGTCGGACGAACGGCTCGCACGCCTGAGTGACTATAAGCCCTACACAAAGTTGGAGAAGGCCGACCAAAACAATATTGAGGCTGCGCTTTCGGCCATCGGTGATCAACTCTTCACCAATCGGGATGCCTTCGAAAAAGCACTGTCCAAGGCCTTGAAAGCCACTGGATTGAAGATCGGCGCACCGATCAGGAAAGCAATCTTGGCTGCGCTTTCGGAGCGTGACGAAGACGCCGACATCTGCACGGACAAAAACGGCAGGCCGGAACCCGATACTGAACTGCGTGACCACGAGCTTGTGCCCCTGAGTGAGGATTGGCACGACTACATGGAGCGCGAGGTTCTGCCTTTCGTGCCTGACGCCTGGGTCGATCAGAGCCACACAGACGCACGCGACAAGCAGGTCGGACGCGTCGGGTATGAGATCAACTTCAACCGCTACTTCTACTACTATGTGCCGCCCCGCCCGCTCGAAGAGATCGACGCAGAGCTAAAGGCGCTCGAAGCTGAGATCGCTGGGCTCCTGAAGGAGGTGGCAGCGTGAGCGAACTCCAGACGTTTATAGCTGCAAGAACACCTGCGGGATGGGAAACCCGCCCGTTGTGGTCACTTTTTCGAAGACAGAAACTCACTGGCTTTGCCGATGAAGAATTGCTCTCTGTCTATCGCGACTACGGTGTCATTCCCAAATCCTCGCGGGATGACAACCACAACAAGGAATCTGATGACCTATCGGGTTATCAGCTCGTTACGGAGGGATCGCTTGTCACAAACAAGATGAAAGCGTGGCAGGGCTCTATAGCAATTTCTCGCTATCGAGGGATCGTTAGCCCAGCATACTATGTGTACAAACCGCTTAGTGAGGAATGTGACCAGTTCTTACATTATCTTCTGAGAAGTGATCCTTACATCGCGCTCTATGGGCGTATCTCAAAAGGTGTTCGTGTGAACCAGTGGGATTTGGAACACGAAGCTCTTCGTAACGTCCCTGTGATGCTCCCCGGCCTTGAAACCCAAAAGGCCATTGTTGATTTTCTTGACCGAGAAACCGATCGCGTCGACCAACTGATCAAAAAAAAGCAAGAACTCCAATTAATCATCCAATTAAAGTCTCAAGCCTTACTTGAAAGATACTTCACTTTTGGTTTGGTCGCCGACCATCAGCGAAAGGCCACAGGTCTGCCTTGGTTACCTACGATACCTGAATCTTGGGGAATTACCGCCATCAAGCGAGTGGTCAAAGTCAAAGACGGAACCCATGAGACTCCGAGCTATGTAGATGCTGATGAAAAATCATTCCCACTAATCACATCAAAAGATTTCATTGGTGATTCGATAGATTTCACGAATGCAAAATATATAAGCGCCGAGGATCATGATTTAATTTATCGCCGCTCAAATACTGAGCAAGGAGACGTTCTGATGTCAATGATCGGAGGTAATATCGGAAAATCAATTATTGTGATGGACGAACGTAAGTTCTCTATAAAAAATGTTGCCCTTTTCAAGACTGGAGGCAATCAGCAGCTGGCCAAACAAATACTCCTATTCCTGCGTAGCCCGCTTTTTAACGAGCAGCTCCGACTTATCGGACGAGGCGGAGCTCAAGATTTCATAGGTCTTGGCGACATTCGCAATTTGATGTTTCCAATAATTCCGGAGGACGAACTTAAGGAATTAATTACTGAAGCCAATGCCAAGATACGTGATCTCAGCAAAGTCGTTGATCACGTTCAGTTTTCGATCTCGCGCCTACATGAGTTTCGCTTAGCACTGATCACCGCCGCTGTCACGGGCCAGATCGACGTGGAAACCTGGGGCAAGCAGGGGCAGACCGACCGCGGCCTTGATCAGATTGAAGAGGATATAGCTCTTCGGGAAGCGCGCGTATGACTGAACACGCCGCCTCAAATCTACATAAAGAGGATGTTCTTCAGGAGCACCTGATCGAAAGCCTTGTTTCAACCCAAGGCTATCTTCGTCGTGTCGGTTCCGAAAAAAGCCGTGGTTACGCAGGTGAAATCCACTTCGACAAGCCGCTGGCGATGGATCGCGAACTTGTCATTCGGTTTCTGAAAGAAACGCAGGCGGAAGCTTGGGAAAAGCTTGAGCAGCATTATTCGGGTTCAGCCGAAGATGTTTTGTTCAAGCAACTCGACAAGGCGCTCAAAGATCGCGGCCTGTTGGACGTGCTCCGTCAGGGGCTAAAGATCGTTCCAGGCATCCCCTTCGTCTTCTGTTATTTCCGTCCAGCGAGCGGCTTAGAGCCCAAACGCATCGCCGAGTATGAGGCGAACATTCTCAGCGTGATGGATGAGGTCGTCTACAGCCAGAAGCACGGCAACCGGATTGATATCGTCCTCTTCCTGAATGGTCTGCCCGTCGCGACGATTGAAGCCAAAAATCTCCTGACAGGCACGACGTTCAGGCATGCAGAAAAGCAGTACCGCTCTGATCGTTCGCCCGCGAATGAGCCGCTACTGACGTTCAAGCGGGGCGCGCTCGTTCACTTCGCTATTGATGAAGACAATGTGTCGATGACCACGCGGCTTCAAAACGGCAAGACGCGATTTCTTCCGTTCAATCGGGGACGTGACGGCGGCGCGGGCAATCCCGATGTCGAGAGCGAACACCGCATTGCTTACCTCTATGGTGACGGCGATTGGGGTTCGGCTATCTTCTCCCGCTCGGTCCTGATCGACATCATCGGCCAGTTCATGACCTTGGAGGTGAGCGGCAAGAATGAGGTGATGATCTTCCCACGCTTCCAGCAGCTCGATGCGGTAAGGAAGATCATGACGCATGCCCGCGTGAACGGCGCGGGGCAAAACTATCTCGTTCAGCATTCGGCAGGCTCAGGCAAGTCCAACACCATTGGCTGGCTCGCTCACCATGCGATCAATCTGCACGATGCAGATGACGCCCAGGTCTTCCACACCGCAATCATCGTTACGGATCGTATCGTTCTCGACCGCCAGCTTCAAAGTACGGTTTCGCAGTTCGAACAGACGCAAGGCGTCGTGAAAAAGATCGACGGAACATCCCGACAGCTAAAGGACGCCATAGCGAAAGGTGCGCGGATCATCGTCACGACGATCCAGAAGTTCTCGACCGATCACCTCAAGGCTCTCTCAGGTCAGAGCGAGCGGAACTTTGCGGTCATCATCGACGAAGCCCATTCGAACCAGTCCGGCAAGGCGGCGCAGTCAATGACAGATGCGCTTACGCGCGAAGCTTCATCGAGCGATGACATCGAGGACCTGATTGCGGAATATCAGAAGGCGCGCGGACCGCAGTCCAACATCAGCTTTTTCGCCTTCACGGCTACCCCTCGCAATGTGACGCTTGAGCGGTTCGGAGTGCAAGGCCCCGACGGTCTGCCTCATCCGTTCCATCTCTATTCGATGCGGCAGGCAATCGAAGAGGGTTTCATTCTGGACGTGCTCCAGAACTACATGACCTACAAGGCTTACTATCAGCTAGAAAAGACCATCGAAGATGATCCCGAGCTGAGCGGGCGGCGCGGGCAACGCAAAGTGGCTCGGTATGCGAACCTTCACGCGACAGCCATAGGGCAGAAGGTCGAGATTATCGTTGAGCACTTCCGTCGCCACGTCATGGGGATGCTCGCAGATCAGGCCAAAGCCATGATCGTCACCCAAAGCCGCGAGCATGCATTGCGTTATTACTTTGGGGTGAAGAAATACATCCGGGAACAGGGCTACGGAGACCTGAAAGCACTTGTTGCTTTCTCCGGCGATCTCGAACTGGATGGAGAGACCTACACTGAAGCCGATCTGAACGACTTCTCGGAAACCGAGCTTCCTGGCCGCTTCGACGGGTTCAAGCCAGACGGCACGCCGTACCCAGAGACCTATCAAATCCTGATCGTCGCTGAAAAGTATCAGACGGGCTTCGATCAACCCAAGCTTTGCGCCATGTATGTTGATCGCAAACTCGCAGGTCTTCAGGCAGTGCAGACACTCTCACGCTTGAACCGCACCCGAGCCGGCAAGGATCAGACATTCATACTCGATTTTCAGAATACGATTGAAGAAATTCAGACCGCGTTCAAACCCTTCTTTGAAGCGACAACCGTCGAGGCTATGTCCGATCCGAACATGGTGTACGACCTTGAGGGGCGGCTCTATCGCTTCGGCTATCTCGACAAAGAAGAGATCGAGCATTTCGCGCAGACCTACTTTAAGGGACCGCTCAGCGGAGCTGATCGCGTGCAGCTCGAAGGCCTCGTCAAACATGCGGTCGCGCGGTTCGAAGCAGATGACGATGAGGGGCGGCAAGAAGAGTTCCGCCAGCTCTTGAAGAGCTTCGGACGCTTCTACAGCTTCATCGCGCAGATTATGCGTCTGGAAGACACAAGCCTTGAGAAGCTTGCCACCTATGGCAACTGGCTATCGCGGCTGCTGCCGAACCGTGAAGTGCCGCCCGAGATCGAGATCACCGACGACATGCTACGGCTCCAGGCTTTCAAGGTCGTCGAGAAAGAGGCTGGCAGTGCGTCACTCGGCGCAGGCGACACTGAGGCACTGAAAGCCATCAGTGAGTTTGGTGCAAAGCCATACACGGAAGACGAAAAGAAAGAGCTGTCTGAAATCGTACAGGCGTTCAACGACCGTCACGGCACAGATTTTTCGGAAGCTGACATGATCCGCTTCGAACAAGTTAATCGCGATATCATGGACGAAGACATGACCGAGATGCTTCGGAACAATCCTCCCGATGTCGTCTATGCTGCGTTCCGTGATGCTTTCTTCCAAGGCGCTATTCGCATGTTCCAGCGTGACAATGAAATGAAAAATATCGTTCTGACTGACGCTGAAGCGCGGGACAAGGCAACACGCCATTTCTTTAACCGTGCACTCAGAGAGGCGAGGGAAACTGAAACTAGAGGGGTGCGGTAGTTATGAGCATGGATTTTTCGAAACTCGGTAGCACAAAGAAGACCGCGGCACCGCGGGACCCAATCAAGATTTTCGAAGCGCTACCAAGCCTCAAGGATACACCCAATGATCTTTGGCGCGGTCAAGCGCAAGCACTGTCGGAATGGCATGCTGCGCGTGACAATCACGATGTTCTGATTTCTCTGAACACTGGCGCGGGCAAAACCATTGCAGGGCTTTTGGTGGCACAGTCTTTGGTCAATGAGGGCATCCCGAATGTCGTCTATGTTTGCTCAACTATTGATCTCGTGAACCAAACGGTCCGAGAGGCTGAGAGGATTGGGATTGCTTGCACAACCAGAACAGCGGGAAATTTTAGCAATGACCTATTTGAATCGGAAAAGGCGTTTTGCGTCACGACGTATCACGCGCTGTTCAACGGTTTCAGTGCTATTCGGCGAAAGCACTTTCCTGGCGCAATAATTTTCGACGATGCTCACGTCGCTGAGGGTATCCTCCGAGATTCCTTTACGATGCGTGTTACGCTTCGAGGTGAAGAAGAATTATTCAATGAAATTAAGAGCTTGTTTGAGCCTGCTTTTCGGGAGATCGGGAAGTTGGGTCAATTCCGTGACGCGTGCGGCCTCGAACGCCACAACACTGCATTTGTGCCACCTCGCTATCTTCAAGAACGAGCCGAAAGATTACGAGAAATCCTCCTTCGCAATGGTGTTCAAGGTAAGCGGTGCGCCGGTCACACGGGCTTGGGATAGTTCCAGGGAAGCAACTTGTTGATGTCGTTTTGTTTGTGTCCGCCAGCGATGGCTGTCAGGACAGTGGACAGATAGCCATGGGGCTCGATCCCGTTGAGTTTACA
>NZ_JBIQWA010000039.1:0-620 GCF_046591575.1 Marivita sp. S0852 | reverse complement strand
ACGGAAACGCGATAGTCGCGTCCGACGTTGACGATCTTTGTCTCGCTTATACGCTCGCTTGCCGATTTATCCACGTCGACGGAAAACGACGCATCAGTATCAAAGCGGATCACACCTGACGCGGACACAGAGTAGCTGCCCCGGCCGCCAACATGCGGGGTCATGTCGATCGCATAGGCTGCTGGCCGCAAACCGAAGGGATCGTCCCGTTCCTTGCCATCGATGATGCTTCCCCCTGCGCCGTCTCCCACCGTCATCGCAAAGCTCGTTCCGATATTGACGCTATCCGATTTTTCGACCTCGGTAAGTCGGTACCCACCGATGGACGTGACTGAATTACAAGTGACGCGACTTGTCGCGTGATTGTCTACTTTCACGGTCAGATCGCGGCTGGCCCGAAGAAACACTTCTTCACGCCCACGCTCATCTTCGAACGTCAGTTCGCCGACCATGCGGAACGTGAAAAACATGCGTCCGTCTTCACGGTCGATTTCGAGACCGAGCGCGACCATGACGTCGATGCCGGGCACTGTGCTTTCCCAAATATGTTCCCGGCCCCATTCGGTGTTGCCGCCCGGCATCGCGAAATTCTGTCCGGTATAGGCGAAGCTTACCTGCGC
>NZ_JBIQWA010000038.1:0-1497 GCF_046591575.1 Marivita sp. S0852 | reverse complement strand
ATCTGAACTGATGCGTAAAGGGTGGGCATTCGTTGCATTGATCGCGCTCGTGGGTATCGGCGGCTTCGCGCTGTCTTGGACCGGAACGGAGGACGACGTGAAAAGTGATTTCACAATCTACATGGAGGAACCAATCGTCATGGAGGGGGGCGTGGTGATCATCCAGCCTGAGGCGGTTGATCTGGAGGGCGATGAATTTACCAAGCTTACGACCGGAACCCACGAGCTGACGATCTCGTCGCAGGTTACCATTGTGCGTATTCAGTATCCACGCGACGGGACTTACGTTTACAGATTTGCATCAGCCAACCCGCAGAAATATCCCGGTACGACCGGAGGAACCAAACAAATTGGTGTGGGAAGTGCTGGGGACCGTCATCCAGATGGAGAAGAATGGGAAGAAATTCCTACTGTGCTTACGCATCATTTCGAAATACCGGGCGGCAACTGGACTGAGAGTCAAAGCCGTAGGCTGCAGTCTAGTCTTCCTAAAGGATATCTAACCACACGGTATGACTGCAATGAGCAGCGTTTTGCGTTGGTTTGTGATGCTGTAGATGGAGACGAACGCCGATGAGTGTACTGCGAGTTCTTGTGCGTTCTTTTCATCCATTGTCCAACTTTGGTGTGGCAGGCCTAGGATTTCATGGTGACAGTCGTGGATTTAGCCATGACGAAGGAGTGACATCAAGGATAACTGCAATCGTCCGGTTAAACTTGCAAACAGGAGAGGTTAAGTCTGAAAACCTCTACTCAGACCCAAGTGTTAGCCTCTTCGGTCTGATCACCCAAGACTATGCCGACCCCGACACATGGCCCGAGATACACCTTGTTCGGCGGCTCCATTGACCCCTACCGCCCGGACGGCGATCAGGGCGCGCAGGTAAGCTTCGCCTATACCGGACAGAATTTCGCGATGCCGGGCGGCAACACCGAATGGGGCCGGGAACATATTTGGGAAAGCACAGTGCCCGGCATCGACGTCATGGTCGCGCTCGGTCTCGAAATCGACCGTGACGACGGACGCATGTTTTTCACGTTCCGCATGGTCGGCGAACTGACGTTCGAAGATGAGCGTGGGCGTGAAGAAGTTTTTCTCCGGGCCAGCCGCGATCTGACCGTGAAAGTAGACAATCACGCGACAAGTCGCGTCACTTGTAATTCAGTCGCGTCCATCGGTGGGTACCGACTTACCGAGGTCGAAAAATCGGATAGCGTCAATATCGGAACGAGCTTTGCGATGACGGTGGGAGACGGCGCAGGGGGAAGCATCATCGATGGCAAGGAACGGGACGATCCCTTCGGTTTGCGGCCAGCAGCCTATGCGATCGACATGACCCCGCATATAGCTGGTCGCGGCAGCTACTCTGTGTCCGCGTCAGGTGTGATCCGCTTTGATACTGATGCGTCGTTTTCCGTCGACGTGGATAAATCGGCAAGCGAGCGTATAAGCGAGACAAAGATCGTCAACGTCGGACGCGACTATCGCGTTTCCGT
>NZ_JBIQWA010000037.1:0-518 GCF_046591575.1 Marivita sp. S0852 | reverse complement strand
CCTGCGTCGGGCCGGTTGCTGCTGCCGCCGACGACACCGGCACGGCTGGCCAGCCCGCTCATATCGAGAAACCCAAGCGCCGAACTGGCCACTGTTCCCGCAAATGCGCCCAAGGCCGGTGTGTCGCTTCCCGCAACCTCACCTGCCTGTTTCAACAATCCTGCCGTATGCCCGGCAAGACCCTGCACAGCCGCCATCAGGGCAAGGGCAGACGCCCCGGTGCCGCCGACAACGGTGTTCATCGACCCGCCAATTTCGTGTTTCTGGTTCCGGCCAACCTCGACTGTTCGGTTTTCGCCGATTGCAGAAACTTCATGCCGGTCGATGCGTTTGGTTCGGTCGTTCAGAACCCGTGTGGTCTGGTCCTTCTGGGCGTGAAAGAACATGTTTTCGCCGCCGGTCGCATCTTCAAAGCTGATCTCGTTAAAGCCCTCGGCCTTGTGCGTCTGGGTGCGCATGACGGACTTGGTTTTGTGCTCAGGCAGTGGGTACGGCACCTTCTGCCGCTCGTTCGGCAC
>NZ_JBIQWA010000036.1:0-710 GCF_046591575.1 Marivita sp. S0852 | reverse complement strand
TTGTATTTCCCGACGCTTTCCAGCGAACTCGCACCCACATTGGTGATCTTGCTGGTGCCAACCTGTTCCACCCGCGCCACGCCGATGGTGTCGGATTTGAAACTGCCGACGATGGTGTTCATCACTCCGGGCATCGGAAACAGACCTGCCGCCGCCGACCCCACCCCGGACCCGGCATCGCCAAGCGCACGGCCTGCGTCGGGCCGGTTGCTGCTGCCGCCGACGACACCGGCACGGCTGGCCAGCCCGCTCATATCGAGAAACCCAAGCGCCGAACTGGCCACTGTTCCCGCAAATGCGCCCAAGGCCGGTGTGTCGCTTCCCGCAACCTCGCCTGCCTGTTTCAACAATCCTGCCGTATGCCCGGCAAGACCCTGCACCGCCGCCATCAGGGCAAGGGCAGACGCCCCGGTGCCGCCGACAACGGTGTTCATCGACCCGCCAATTTCGTGTTTCTGGTTCCGGCCAACCTCGACGGTGCGGTTCTCGCCGATGGCAGAGACTTCGTGGCGGTCGATGCGCTTGGTGCGGTCGTTCAGAACGCGCGTCGTTTGATCCTTCTGGGCGTGGAAGAACATGTTTTCGCCGCCGGTCGCATCTTCAAAGCTGATCTCGTTAAAGCCCTCGGCCTTGTGCGTCTGGGTGCGCATGACGGACTTGGTTTTGTGCTCAGGCAGTGGGTACGGCACCTTCTGCCGCTCGTTCGGCAC
>NZ_JBIQWA010000035.1:0-632 GCF_046591575.1 Marivita sp. S0852 | reverse complement strand
ACCGGCGTCAGATCCTCGCGCTCGCGCAAGGCGACTGGATCAAGGCCCGCGAACAAATCATCCTTACTGGCCAAACCGGCACCGGCAAGACCTGGCTTGCCTGCGCCTTCGCCCACCAGGCCGCACGTCTGGATCATTCCGTCTCCTATGTCCGCATGCCGCGGCTGTTCGAGGACATGGCCATGGCGCGCCTCGACGGGCGTTTCCCCCGCCTCGTCGACAAGCTGGCCCGCGTCCAGCTGCTGGTCCTCGACGACTGGGGCACGCATGGCTTGACCGACCAGCAGCGCCCCGATCTGCTCGAGCTCTTCGAGGAACGCTATCAGCGGCGGTCCACCATCATCACCGCCCAACTGCCCATCTCGGGCTGGCATGACATGATCGGCGAGCCCACCATTGCCGACGCCATCCTCGACCGGATTGTCCACAACGCCCACCGCATCGAACTCAAGGGAGACAGCATGCGAAGAAAAGACCGAAACGTGAACTTGACCTCCGCCGAAAACACCGAAACTATCCAAACCGAAACATGATCGCAGGCAGATGATCAGTCGCGCCCGAACTATCCGGGAATTACTGAGACGGCTGTCCGGGAATTAGCGTAATCGCTGTCCGGTATTTCTGAAATCCGC
>NZ_JBIQWA010000034.1:0-645 GCF_046591575.1 Marivita sp. S0852 | reverse complement strand
GCGCCGCCAATCTTTGAGCCTGCCAAACATGATCTCGATGCGGTTGCGCCGTTTGTATCGGCGCTTGTCATATTTCACCTTCGTCGTGCGCTGCTTTCGGCCACGGATACAGGCGCGTATCCCTTTGTCTTTCAACGCGTCTCGGTACCAGTCGGCGTCATAACCTCGATCGCCGAGCAGCCAGTCGCCCTTGGCTGTCGCAGATGGCATGCAGTTTGGTATTCATGCCGCCCTTAGTGCGACCGATCAGGTGACCGCGCCCCCCTTTTTCGCGGCCGTGCCGGTCGCGGTGCGGTGTGCCTTCAGGTAGGTCGCGTCGATCATCGCTGTCTTTTCCTCTCCGTGTTCGGTAGCCAGGCCGACCATCATCGCGGCGAAAATGCCTTTCTCGCTCCAACGCTTCCACTTGCTGTATAGCGTCTTGTGCGGTCCGTAGGCTTCCGGAGCATCTCGCCAGCGCAACCCATTGCGATTGTTGAAGATAATCCCACTCAGCACGCGTTTGTCATCGACCCGCGGCTTGCCGTGCGACTTCGGGAAGAAAGGAGACAGCTTGGCCATCTGCTCATCGGTCAGCCAGAAAAGGTCGCTCATGTTACCGCTCCGTTTTCCGAGCCGTGAAACACGCAACGCGTTGAAAATCAA
>NZ_JBIQWA010000033.1:0-860 GCF_046591575.1 Marivita sp. S0852 | reverse complement strand
TCCTACATTATTTACGGACCCTTAGCCAACGGCGCGACCACTCTGATGTTCGAAGGTGTGCCCACCTATCCGGATGCATCGCGGTTCTGGCAGGTCTGCGAGAAACACAAAGTTAACCAGTTCTACACTGCCCCCACCGCCATCCGCGCTTTGATGGGGCAAGGTAACGACTTCGCAACCAAATGCGATCTATCCTCCTTGCGAATCCTCGGAACGGTGGGCGAGCCGATCAATCCCGAGGCGTGGAACTGGTATAACGATGTCATCGGTGGGGGCCGCTGCCCCATCGTCGACACCTGGTGGCAAACCGAAACAGGCGGGCACCTGCTCACCCCCCTGCCCGGTGCGCATGCAACCAAACCCGGTGCGGCGATGAAGCCGTTTTTCGGGGTGCAGCCCGTGGTGCTTGACCCGCAGACGGGCGAGGAAATCCATGCCAGCCCGACAGAGGGCGTGCTGGCGCTGAAATCAAGCTGGCCGGGGCAGATGCGCACCGTCTGGGGCGATCACGCGCGGTTCGAGAAGACCTATTTCTCGGACTACAAGGGCTATTACTTCTCGGGCGACGGCTGCAAGCGCGACGCCGACGGGGATTACTGGATCACCGGCCGTGTGGACGATGTGATCAACGTGTCCGGCCACCGCATGGGCACGGCAGAGGTGGAATCCGCGCTGGTCGCCCATGCCAAGGTGGCCGAGGCGGCGGTCGTGGGCTATCCGCATGACATCAAGGGCCAGGGCATCTACTGCTATGTCACCCTGATGAACGGGGTCGACCCGTCTGACGAGCTGACCAAGGAATTGCGCAGCTGGGTGCGCACCGAAATCGGCCCCATCGCAAGCCCGGACGTGATCCAATG
>NZ_JBIQWA010000032.1:0-853 GCF_046591575.1 Marivita sp. S0852 | reverse complement strand
GCGGTGGGGGCAGTGTAGAACTGGTTAACTTTGTGTTTCTCGCAGACCTGCCAGAACCGCGATGCATCCGGATAGGTGGGCACACCTTCGAACATCAGAGTGGTCGCGCCGTTGGCTAAGGGTCCGTAAATAATGTAGGAATGGCCCGTGACCCAGCCCACATCGGCGGTACACCAGTAAACGTCGCCTTCATGATAATCGAAAACAATTTCATGGGTGAGGGCGGCGTAAACCAAATATCCACCACTTGAGTGCACAACCCCCTTGGGCTGCCCGGTAGAGCCTGAGGTATAGAGAATGAAAAGGGGATCTTCGGCATTCATTTCAGCAGGTTGACTGACATCTGACGCTTCAAGCGCCATTTCATTGTAGTCATAGTCGCGCCCGTCGATCCACGTGGTCTGGCCACCCGTGCGCTTGACGACCAGGCATTTGACACTGTCCTTGCAATGCAGCAGCGCGGCGTCGGTGTTGGATTTCAGCGCGGTCTTGCGCCCGCCGCGCGGGGCCTCGTCTGCGGTGATGACCACTTTGGCGTCGGAGCCGTTGATGCGGGCCGACAGCGCGTCGGGGGAAAAGCCGGCAAAGACAATCGAGTGGATCGCGCCGATGCGCGCGCAGGCCAGCATGGCATAGGCTGCTTCGGGGATCATCGGCAGGTAGATCACCACACGGTCACCTTTGCGCACGCCCAGCGTTTCCAGGATGTTGGCCATCTTGCACACGCTGCGATGCAGGTCGCGATAGGTGATATGCTTGGCGGCCTCGTCAGGATTGTCAGGCTCGAAAATGATCGCGGTCTGATCGCCGCGCGTCGCCAGATGCCGGTCAATACAATTGGCCGCGACATTCA
>NZ_JBIQWA010000031.1:0-2258 GCF_046591575.1 Marivita sp. S0852 | reverse complement strand
AAGAACATGTTTTCGCCGCCGGTCGCATCTTCAAAGCTGATCTCGTTAAAGCCCTCGGCCTTGTGCGTCTGGGTGCGCATGACGGACTTGGTTTTGTGCTCAGGCAGTGGGTACGGCACCTTCTGCCGCTCGTTCGGCACGACGCCTGTCACCACCGGTCGGTCGGGGTCGCCGTCGAGGTAGGTGACCATGACCTCCATGCCGATGCGGGGGATCACTTGCCCGCCCCAGCCGGCTCCGGCCCAGTTCTGCGTCACCCGCACCCAGCAGGTGTCGGTGCCGTCTTTTGCCGCGCGCCGGTCCCAGGGGAACCACAGCTTGATGCGGCCATATTCGTCGGGGTGGATCTCCTCGCCCTCGGGGCCCGCGACGATCGCCACCTGCGTGCCGTCGATGCGCGGGCGCGGGGTGGTCATTGGCGGGGTGGCGGGCACATCGGCGGGCAGCGCCAGAAAGCNATGACCTCCATGCCGATGCGGGGGATCACTTGCCCGCCCCAGCCGGCTCCGGCCCAGTTCTGCGTCACCCGCACCCAGCAGGTGTCGGTGCCGTCTTTTGCCGCGCGCCGGTCCCAGGGGAACCACAGCTTGATGCGGCCATACTCATCCGGGTGGATTTCCTCGCCCTCGGGGCCTGCCACGATCCTGCGCAGGGCGGATCAATCGCCGATCGAGACATCCTCGGACCCGTCTGCAGCGAAGCCACCACATGAAACCGGATCGCCCGACCGTGCGGCGGGTTTGCCGTTGACAAAGACCGACCCGGAGCCGACCGCAATCACCCGTGCCTCCGGGTCGTCGTCATGGCAGCCATGCGGCGCGAGCGTGTCGCCCTCGCGCACAAGGCCCGCGCCGTTCACGAAAACATCGCCGCTGCTTATCGTGGCAGCGGTCGGTTCGCGGCAGTCATGGCCGGTGCAGAGATCGCCGAGGCGATAGGCATGGGGCATTTTCGTCCTCCCTCAATGGTTTATGGCATCGAACTGCCCCGTCGTCCGGGAACGTAGGTTGGCATGGTATCACCAACTGCATATCGCGCCCATCCACCCTCGGCGTCGCGTTCGGTATGCATCTCGTTCCAAGCTGGGCGGGTATGCGGGGTCTTCCCGGTTTCCTCGAGAACATCGATTTGCGCGCCGACCACGGTGGCGTAGTCGAAGCACCAGTGGACCTCCATCTCCGGGCCAAGCATGTCACCGGGAAAATCGACCTCGGCGCCGGTGGAGGCCATGGCGATGCGGCGATCTCCGCGCAGCTGATACAGCGCAGATCCAATACGTCGGTGCGTGGCAAGCATCAACGCTTCGCTGCCCTGCAGGATGAAGGCTTCTGCGTTGGGAAACCCGTCGCCGACCATGCGGAACGTGAAAAACATGCGCCCGTCGTCACGGTCGATTTCGAGACCGAGCGATACCATGACGTCGATGCCGGGCACTGTGCTTTCCCAAATATGTTCCCGGCCCCATTCGGTGTTGCCGCCCGGCATCGCGAAATTCTGTCCGGTATAGGCGAAGCTTACCTGCGCGCCCTGATCGCCGTCCGGGCGGTAGGGGTCAATGGAGCCGCCGAACAAGGTGTATTTGGGCCATGTGTCGGGGTCGGCATAGTCTTGGGTGATCAGACCGAAGAGGCTAACACTTGGGTCTGAGCCGAGGCGTTCACTCGTAATTTCGCCATTAACTAAATTGACTTGAACAATGGCATAGATGCGAGACGTGACGCCTTCATCGTGACTGAAACCGCGATTGTCTCCATGAAAGCCCAGCCCGCCGACCCCGAAATTCGACAGCGGATGGAAAGAGCGGACGAAAAACCGCAGCACGCTCATCGCCGCTCATCCCCATCTACGGCGTCGCAGATCAGTGCAAAGCTCTGCTGAGCGCAGTCATATCTGAATTCCAGAAATCCCATAGGAAGATTGACATTTCGCTCACGACTCTGATGCTCTGTCCAATTACCCCCAGGAATTTCGGAATGATGGGTGAGAACCTTAGGTATCTCTTCGATTTCACGCGTGTCAGGGTGAACGTCTTTTGCCTGTCCCACCCCGATCCGTCCGCCCTTAAGCCGCTCTACGGGATAGCGCTGCTCGTTTGCTGACCGGAAGCGATAGACAAAGGTCCCGTCGCGTGGATACTGAATACGCACAATGGTAACCTGCGACGAGATCGTCAGCTCGTGGGTTCCGGTCGTAAGCTTGGTAAATTCATCGCCCTCCAGATCAACCGCCTCAGGCTGGATGATCACCACGCCCCCCTC
>NZ_JBIQWA010000030.1:0-2404 GCF_046591575.1 Marivita sp. S0852 | reverse complement strand
GTAAGCGGTGCGCCGGTCACACGGGCTTGGGATAGTTCCAGGGAAGCAACTTGTTGATGTCGTTTTGTTTGTGTCCGCCAGCGATGGCTGTCAGGACAGTGGACAGATAGCCATGGGGCTCGATCCCGTTGAGTTTACAGGTCTCGATCAGGGATGCGATGATGGCCCAGTTTTGCGCGCCGGCATCGTGACCCGCGAAGAGCGCATTCTTTCGGTTCAGGGCGATGGGACGGATGGTGCGCTCGACGGCGTTGGTATCGAGTTCGATGCGGCCGTCGTCGAGGAACAGGATCAGCCCGTCCCAGTATTTGGCGATGTATTTCAGGGCTTCTCCGGTTGGCGATTTTGCCGAGACACGGGCGCGGTTCTGGGCGAGCCAGAGTTCGAAGGCGTCGATGAGGGGTTTTGAGCGATCCTGTCGAGCGTCATGGCGCTCGTCTGCAGGCAGGCCGCGCAGGTCTTTTTCGATGCGGTAGAGCGTCTGGATTTGGGCCAGACCTTCCTGCGCAATCGGGGCCGTGCTGGACTGAGTAACCTCATGCAGTTTGCGGCGGGCGTGAGCCCAGCAATATGCCAGTGTCACATCTTGCGTCGGACGTTTGAGCAAGCGGTTATAGCCTGCGTATCCATCCACCTGCAGGGTGCCGCTGAAGCCCTTCAAAATAGTGTCCGCATGCTGGCCGGAGCGTCCCGGCGCATAGGTAAAGGCCACACCAGGCGGATCGTCTCCATCCCATGGGCGGTCATCGCGGGCCAGAGCCCAGAAGTATCCGGTCTTTGTGCGTTTGCGCCCGGGCGCCAGAACCGGCGCAGGTGTTTCGTCCATGAAGAGCTTGGTGGAGCGCTTCAGATCGGCCATCAGCGCCTCATAGACCGGGGTCAATTCAAACGCTGACTTGCCGACCCACGCGGCCAGGGTCGAGCGATCCAGATCGATCCCCTGGCGGCTGTAAATCTGGGCTTGTCGATAGAGCGGCAGGTGATCCGCAAATTTTGAGACGAGCACATGGGCCAGCGTGGCCTCGGTCGGCATGCCACCCGCAATGATGTGGGCGGGTGCCGGGGCTTGGGTGATCCCGCTCTTGCATGACCGGCAGGCATATTTGGGGCGACGGGTGACGATCACGCGGAACTGGGCGGGGACGATATCCAGCCGTTCACTGACATCTTCGCCAATGACGTGACGCTCGGCCCCGCAGGTGCAGGACAGCTCGGGCTCAATGACCACTTCCATCCGCTCCAGATGCTTGGGCAATGATCCCCGGTTGGTCTGGCGCGACTTTGGCGGTCGCACGGGCGCGGTGCGCTGATCAGCATCAATCTCGGCTTCCACCTGCGCGATAGCAGTCTCGATATCCTCCAATTCCAACTCGTATTGGGCCGGATCGATCTTCTCGGATTTGCTCCCGAAGAGCGCCTTCTTAAAGGAGGCGACCAGGGCCTCGAGACGCGCATTCTGATCCTGCTGCGCACGGATAATCGCCTTCAACGCGTCGATATCATTGGGCAATTCATCAGGGGCGGCCATGTCTGTTTGCATAGCAAAACAAGCGCATAATGGCCTGCGCAAACGGCCCCGTGAGTCACTCCGCCGCAGAAGGTGCTGCTACTTCCAAAGGCTGCACGCGCCGCCAATCCAAACCTGCAAACAACGCCTCAAACTGGGCTGGTTCCAGACGCATCACCCCGTTCTTGATCGCAGGCCATTTGAAGCTGTTATCTTCCAGCCGCTTATAGGCCATCACCAGCCCGCTGCCGTCCCAGTAGATCAGCTTCAGCCGATCCGCCCGCTTGGCTCGGAAGACATAGACCGACCCATCAAAGGGCTTCTGGCGCAGGTGGCTTTGAACCAGAGACGCCAGCCCGTCATGGCCTTTGCGGAAGTCCACCGGATCGCTGGCCACAAAAATCCGGACATTGTGGGATGGCGTGATCACGTGGCCATGGCCCGTGCGATCTCCGCGATCCGCCCGGCTGGCGTCGCCGCATCAACACGAACGGTGACGTCGCCTCTGATCACATCAATCGTGTTCGAGGACATGGCGGGCAAAGGCTGGGCTACAGGTCCAGCCGCCTCGATCTCAACCGGCACAAAGTTCATGCCGTCCAAATTTGGCAAAACCAGCTTGCCCTGCCGCGCCATCCGACGCCAATCAGACACCGTGCTGGGGATCAGCTCATACCGCTTCGCAACAGCGTTGACCGTCTCGCCCTCAATCAACGTCTCCGCCACGACCTGCGCCTTCAATTCAGAAGGCCAATTCCGCTTACCATCCGCCCGGCGCGGCAACCTTGCCAGAAACTCGCTTGTAGCTCCCATCGAGAAACTCCCTTCAAACCAAAGAAAGCTCTGAATCGCAGATCACGCGCTATGCCGTAAGTGTGCGGCGGAAACACCGGTTAC